>DAHVDE010000061.1 GCA_027313705.1 Actinomycetota bacterium
GTTGACCAGTTGACCGACAAGAAACGCTCACAGCTACGGCGGACTGCGTTCGGCTTCGTGTTCCAGTTCGGGCAGTCGCCATCGGCCGTGCCCTGGTCGCCAGGCCGCAGGCGCTGTTCGCCGACGAGCCGACCGGGTCGCACGCCGCACGGCGGCTAGCCGATGATTGGCCCTGGTCAGGGCAACCGGCAGGGCGTCGGGCCGGCCAAGCTGGTGGCGACCGAGATGGAGGGCCTGCCGCCGGCGGCGAGCGCGAAGCTCCTGGCCGGCCTGGCGGCGTTCCGCGGCATTACGGTAGCGCCGATCTGGTCGCTGCCCGCCGATGCCAGCGCAGGCCAGTCGCCTGGCCCTGGCCAGTCGCCTGGCCCTGGCCAGTACACCGCGGTGGTCGACTGTGCCGCCATGGCGGTGATCCGGGCGCTCGGGATTTGCGGGCCCTGGCGAACGGTACGCGCAGGCTAACTCGCAAAGCCTTTACGGCGACAATCCGCTGTTTACCAGCCAGGCGATCGTGACCGCCGCCGACCCTGTGGCCGCTGGCGGCACTTCCCGGCTCTACCTGCAGGCCGTCCAGGCCAGGCTCGCCGTGGCGGCGACCGCGCAGCGGCTGATCGACATCGCGGTGGACCTGACGCTGATCGTGGCCGGATGCAGCCTCGCGGTCGCGGTCGGCGGCGGGCTGGTCGAGCGGAAGCGGCCGTTCACGATGCTGCGCGTGAGCGGGACCCCGGTGCGCACGCTGGACAAGGTCGTGCTCACCGAGGCCATGCTCCCGCTCGTGGCAGCCACCGTGATCGCGGCCGGCGTCGCCTACGGCATGTCGGCGCTCACCGTAGCCAAGATGGCGCCGGCCGGCACTCCGGCGCCTGGGCTCGGCCACGTGTACTACCTGACCGTCGGCGGCGGTCTCCTCGTCGCGCTGCTGGTCACCCTGGCCGCGCTGCCGCTGCTCGGCCGGCTCACCGGGACTGAGAATGCGCGGTTCGAGTGAGTCCTGGTCCGGTTGGGTCCTCGAGCGTCCCTCATGCGTCTTTCAGGCGTCTCGCAGGCGCAGCACGGGGGACACGACCGCTTTGGCCAGCGGCGACAATGTGAGACGTGGGACTGGCGGGCGAACGGGGCAAGTCGCGGGCAAGCGCGGCCGGGCGACTGGCCGGCCACCGCTATGCGCCGCTGGCCATCGCTGTCCTGCTCGCGCTGATGCTGATCACGCTGGCGGCAGGGCAGTCCTTTTCGGCGGTCCGGCCGGTGCCGGCACGTCGAGCCTTGCGTATCTCGCCTGTGCTCAGGCGGTTAACTGGCTTCCGGGTATTCGCCGAGCGACTTCCTGACGTATTCCTCGGCTTCCGCCCAGCTCGATACCTGCGTGCCGTAATCGGGCACGGGTGCGGCTTGCGGCCCGAAGAAGTAGTGATGATCGACGGTGCCGAAGATCGCGGCATGCACCTCTGGATGATCGTCTACGAAGTGGGTCAGTTCGAGTTCCGCGCAGTGGAACCGCTTGTCGGGCCGGGCAAGGCAGAACCTGACATGCTTTGCTGGCAATCCGGTGCGGCGGTAGAAGTCGTGTCCTTCCAGCCAGCGCAAGGTGCGGGCCTGTACACGGGGGCCGCACTTAGAGACCAGCCAGACCCGCCCGCTGAACAATGCCATTAGGCGGTTGATGGCCTCGGCCGCGCCGTCCACTTCCGGGGTCGCGAGCATAGTGGCCTCGTCACCCTCGAAGAAGGCGGTGTCACCGCCGTCCGGATGAGCGGGACCGTTGATAATTACCCCGCCAATGTCAATTCCCAGCCGGGGTTCACGTGCGCTCACGCCCGGATCGTACCTGGCTAACCGTTCTGTTCCAAGTCTCGGTGCAAGCTTGACGCGGTACCGTGACGCCCTCTTACCACCGCGGTGCTCACTAGGTAGCTAATCCGGCAGATGCTCGGCGCAAGTCACCGGATGGAAGCACACCGGCTGGATTCTCTGGCGATCTTCGAGACCGGGCGGATGGCCGATGCGGCAGAAGGAGTGACCGCGTTCCTTGAAAAGCGGCCAGCCCGCTGGTCGCTGGCCCCGAGCAAGGATCTTCCCGGCTGGTTCCCCTGGCGGGACGAACCTCCGTACGCGCCCTGATCGGCCTGGCCCCGAACGCCGCGTTCGCGACTGCGTCGAGTGCGGCGAGATCACGGATCACGATCTTGCGGTAACCAGTCTCGATGACCCCGTCGGCACGAAGTTGCCGCATGGCCTTGTGCACCGATGGTTCTGACGCGCCGATCATCGCCGCCAACTCCGGCTGGGTAAGTGCGTGGGTGGAACCAAGGTCCAGTTCAGCCAGGTCACTCAGCACGCTGGCGAGTCGCGCCAGAACGGGAAGCCCGCTGAGGTCAAGCTGACGACTGGTCGCCCAGCGCAGCCTGACGCATAGCGCCCGGCTGATCGCTACGCCCGCCTCAGGCCAGTCAAGCAAATAGCGCACGAAGAGCGGCTTGCCGATCGTGCGCACGACCGCCGGACCCGTGCTGACCACGCTGACCGAACGCGGCCGGTCATCGAGTGCGTCCTGCGCTCCCACCAGGTCGCCGCGCAAATGCAGCGCGAGCAATGCCTGCCTGCCGTCGGCTGCCGAGCCGATCACCTTGGCATGGCCGTCGACAAGGACGAGCACATCGGTGCAAGGATCGCCCGCCACCGCGAGCGGGCCGGCCACGGGGTGCTCGCGGTGCGTGCCGAGGGCGAGCAACGCATTCCGCGCGTCAGGTGACAGGTACCCGAGGAACGATTGCGCAGGCCACGCGGCGGGCGGAGCAACTATCAAGGCATCCCCTCAGATCCTCTCGCGTTTGATATTAGCCGAAATAGCGGATCAGGGGACCAGGCATATATCCTGCCAGAATCAAGGAACCGGCTCTGAAGATGACAAATAGCTGACAATGCCAGCCGTGGCGCAATGCCAGCGCTGATGCCAGCCCGTGGAACTGCCTCCAGGCAAGACCGGCCTCTGGCATCATCAGGAGCGGTTGCCACGTGTGCTGCACCGTCTGGCGTGCGAACTGCTACCGGGCAGCGCCGACCCGCGCGCTCATGCGATTCTGTCTTTTGCCAGGAAATCTTTCCTCGCCATAAATGACCACAACCTAGAGAGCCAGCCGCAGTTGTTTTCCGGCGGTCCGGTCCGCAGCCATCGTGCGAATTGCCGGCTCATGCCGGGCGAAGCAAACCCGTACAGGGTCACTCCAGACCCGACGCCTGCACGGATTACCTACCCCACGCCGCCTGCTATGAGAATATTTGCCGGTTTCCTGATGCGGGAAACCCAGGGTCGGCTCAAGGCCGACGCCCGACTCGGCGACTGGGGCCTGAAGGCCTGAGACCCCGAGCCACTCGAACCCCGAGATCGCGCCTGTCGAGCCGGTTTTGATTCGGCCTAGAATGGCAGGCGGACGTTCTCCGCCGTAAACCCATCGTGTGATGAGGTCGGTCAGGTGCGACTGGCGGACAGTGTTGCCATGATTCGGCGGAGAGGGCCGGCGGCTGCCGGTTATCGTGATTGAAGGTGCGGGAATGAACTTCTGCACTGTGTGCGGTCAGCGCAGGCATGACTCCAATCCGGCCTGCGACCATTGCGGGTCGGCAGCGACCGTAGCCGAAGAGGGTGCGCCGTCAACGGTGCCCGCCCAGGCGCAGAAGACCCCGCCTGAGCCGGCCCCCGCGCCCGAGCGGGCAATAGGCGGGGGAGATGTCAGCCCTGAACTTGCGGTCGGATCTGAATCACCTGAGCCGGAGCCGCCGTCCGCCGCGACGAACCCTGTCGCCACCGTCTATGCCCCGATCACCATGGTCGCGAGGCCACCCTCGGTACCGGCCTCGGCCTCTGAGCAATCTGCGGCTGGCCAGGGTGGGGAGCCGGCTACCAGGCAGCATCTCGCCCCAGCCTCGCCGGATGCTGCCCCTGCCCCGCCGGCTGCTCAGCATCCTCCGCAGTTCGCGCCGGGGGTTCCGCCGCAGTTTCCGCCTCCGGCCCCCGTTCAGTTCCTGCCTTACTCGCCCTCCCCGAGCGTGCCGCCGACGTCATTTCCCGCGCAGCGGCGGTCAGGCGCGCTTGCCACGTTCGTTACGGTGGTCGTCGTGCTGGCGCTTGGAGCTGGAGTGGCTACCTGGCTGCTCGTGAACAGGCCATCGAGTTCAGGCGCGCCAGCAGCCCAGGCCGACGGTAGCCGGTCGCATTCTTCGCGGTCGCTTACGACACCGCTGGCCACGTCATCCAGCACGACGGCGCCGCAAACTCAGTACAGTCAGCCGCCGGCTACTTCGCCGCCGTCGTCGGTACCGACCAGTTCGCCGCCGACGACGGGCGGGTCAGGCGCTGGCCTTGTGACCGTTGGTGCGGGGGCCGCGGGTGACCCGCGAGTGGCCGGGGTCAGGTCGTTTCTGACTGCCTATTTCACGGCTATCAACGAGCACAGCTACCAGCAATACCGGCAAATCCTGTCTCCGTCAGCTGCGCAAGACGTGACGCAAGCACTCTTCAACAAAGGCTTCGGCTCCACACACGATTCTGGCGCCACGATAAGAAGCATCTGGACCGTCAGTTCTGGCGTGACCGGGGTCGACGTGAGCTTCACCAGCCACCAGCGCGTTTCACAGAGCGCGAACGGCGCGACTTGCACCTACTGGAGTTCTGTCACGCTATATCTGGACGATTACAGCGGACAGTACATGCTCGGTCCGTCACCGAACGATGCGCAATACGGCAGTTGCGGTTAAAACCATCGGGGCGGCGGGTTATTCGGGATTACGGCGCCATCGGAGGCGGCGTCGTGCTGGTCGGCGGGGCGGCGCTTGGGATGGTTCGGCGATTGCTCGCCTGGCGGCGATGCGTGCGGTACCTCGGCGGCTGTCCTGGCCGCATGCCAGCGGCCGACCATGTCGGCTTCGTCGACCAACGGCACGAAGATCGGCGGGCCACGCGGCATGCGGCGTCGGCCACCCAGCCATCGCCGCCGGAGTCGCCGCAGCACGGCAGTGGCTTTCCCGCGCCCGGCAGGTTGTCGAAGGCGCCGCGTTCGGCGGCCTCGTTGATCTGCTGGTCAATCCAGGAAGTGAAGGTCATCACCGGCGGTTTACGCTCGGTCATGGCTCCTCGCCGTTGGCCGCTTGATCCATCGCCTCCTCAGGATATCTGGCGGTCGTCCCGATCTCACTGCCCGGACGGCGGGTTCAGCCTGGCCCGCTCGGCGTCAGTGAACGGGACGGGAACCCGGCGTTCCGCATCCCAGCGGACCGTGACCACCCGCGCCTGCGCCACGACTTCACCGGCCGGCGAGATGATCGTCTCCCGCGTGGTCAGGCTGGTCGTACCTAGCCGCTCGACGGCGATCCGCACAGTGACCTTGCCCTGGCCATGACGCACCTCCGCGCGCAGGTCGGCTTCGATCCTGGCCACGACGTAGACCGGATCGCTGCCGATCACTTGGGCGAAGAAGGCGTCTCGGCCTTCCTCGAGGTAGGTAAGGAACACGGCGTGGTTGACATGACCAAGCGCGTCCGTGTCCCGCCACCTGACGGTGACCTCGCGCTCGAACTCCTGGTGCTCAGTTGCGGTGCTCATGCCCTCGCGGATCTCACCTCTGGCTAGCTGATATCTGGATCATGGAAGCAGGCCTGCCGATCTGCAAGACATGCGGGGTGCAGTACGGTGCAGGCGGAGGCGGTGCTTGACGAGGCGAGGTACCCGGGTCTGGAGTTATTGTCGGGGACATGACTGAGCCGCACTCGGAATGGAACGACTCTTATCTTTCTGCCGAGCCTGCGCCCTGGGACATCGGCCGCCCGCAGCAGGCATTCGTGCGGCTCGCCGACGAGGGTAAGTTTGCCGGGCGCGTCCTGGATGCGGGGTGCGGCAGCGGTGAGCACACGATACTCGCCGCCGCGTCGGGCGCCGAGGCGACCGGAATGGACATCTCGGCGGAGGCGATCAGGAAGGCCCGCGCCAAGGCGCAAGCCCGCGGCGTGCTGGCCAGGTTCGTGGTGGCCGACCTGCTAAGCCTGGCCAGCAATGGCGTCGCGGCGAGTACGGCCGACCCTGGCGAGCGCTACGACGTGGTCATCGATAGCGGCCTGTTCCACGTGTTCGGTGACGAGGACAGGGCCAGGTACGTGACCGGGCTCGCCGCAGCGCTCAGGCCGGGCGGCAGGTGCTATGTGATGTGCTTCAGCGACCGCCAGCCTGGCGACTTCGGGCCGCGCCGGGTAAGCGAGGGCGAGTTGCGCGCCGCGTTCGCCAGCGGCTGGTCGATCAGCGGCATCGAAGCTGCCGCTTTCGAGATCAACCCCGTTCACGGGTTCGCCGAAGCCATGGCGTGGCTGGCCGAGATCAGCCGGTTGCCTGGTTAAGGAATCACAGCGGCCGGCCGCTAGCCCCTCGAGCCGAGTCGAGTCGAGGTCGCGGCGTGAACGGCAGCCGCGATGGACGTGGCGGTGCGGCGAGCAGGAGCGGCTTGCGGCCCGTCCCGCCAGGACCGCCGAGCGGTCAGGACGTAACCAGTCCCGGGGTTTACCGCGGCGTATCAGGGAAAAGTGCCGTTAGAGCAGTTATGCGCGACGATGGTGAGCTATGGCGGGGAGCGGACTTGCGTGCTAGCTGATGCCTACACCGTGGCGGAATGGGCCTTGTATGTTTTCGCGGCCCTGGCCCTGGTCGCACTGGCCGCCATCGTCTTCCGGCTGGCCAGGAAACCAAGGAAACACGTTCTCGCCCCGGCCCTCGTGTTCGTGCTGACCGGTGCGTTCTTCCTCGGATCGCTGTTTTTCCTGCGCACTCGTATCGAGACGGTCAGGCTCAACACGATCAGCCAGGTCGGTCTCGAGGTCGGTCATGACGGGCTGCGCACGAACGCGCTGGTCTATAGCACCCAGGTCAGCCTGACCGCGGCGCTGAAGGTGCCAGGGTTCCTCGGCCACATCACCAGTTACCTGGTGCACAAGACCACCGACGTGAACACGCAGGTGGCGGTCTACGGCCTGATAAATTTCGCGACGATAGATGCCAAGGCCGCGACGGTGAACCGCCAGTTGAGAACGATCATGCTTTCGCTGCCTGACCCGGAAGTCGGGAAAAACACGACCTACATTTCCGCGGTCAACGGAGTGCAGGAAAAAGAAGGGCCGATTACCGCCCTTGCCACTGGAATCAGCGGTTTTGTCGGGTCCTTGTTCCACTTGCCGGTGGTTTCGGTCAATACGGCACCAGAACTCGCTCTCGCCGAGGCGCGGGCGCTGAAGAGGGCACAGGGCAGCGTCGCGCTCTCGACCTGCGGCAAGGAGGAGATAGTCAGGCAGCTGACGGGGATTTTCCACTTGGTGCCCGCTTATCAGGGCTACTCCGTCATCGTGCACTGGCCGGTGCCACCCGACCGCAAGATCGACTGCGCGGCCTTGCAAGGCGACTTCCTCCGGTCAGGCGGCTAGCCGGCCTGGCCGTCAGGGTCGCAGATTCGCGGTTGAGGGCCTGGGTAACACCTGGGTGATGAGCAAGCAACCGAAATCGCCTCCACCTGGGGACAAACCTGGCGGTTCGGCACCGCCGCCGCCGCCGGCGTGGCGGTTCTGGCTCTGGGCGCTCGCGCTGCTCGGGGTACTGCTGCTTTACATCTTCCTTCCTGGCATCCGCATCAACACCCCGGTCAATCTCAGCTACTCGCAGTTCATCTCCCGCGCCAGCCAGCACCAGATCAAGACCGTCACCTTCGGCAACGGGTCAAGCGGCTCGAACACCACCGCGACCGGCCAGCTGAGCAACGGCAAGTCATACACCACGGTCATACCAGGCCAGCCGAACGCGACGCTCAGCGCCGAACTGACCGCAGACGGCGTGAAGTCAGTGACGGCGCAGGCACCGAGTTCGGGGCTTGGCACCGACCTGCTCTACTGGCTGCTGCTGCTACTGCCGATCGTGGTGGTCTTCTGGCTGATCAGACGGGTTGCCAGAGGCGGCGCAGGCGGCGGTGGCCTGCAGAGCGCGCTTGGCGTGGGCAAGAGCCGTGCCCGGGTGTTCGACGCCGAGCGGCCGCAGACGAAATTCAAGGACGTGGCCGGGTACGAGGGCGTCAAGGCGGAGATCGGCGAGGTCGTCGATTTCCTGCGGAACCCTGGCCGCTACCAGCGGGCTGGCGCGACCGCGCCGCGCGGCATGCTGATGATCGGACCGCCGGGTACCGGCAAGACGCTGCTGGCCAGGGCACTGGCCGGGGAAGCTTCCGTGCCGTTCTTCTCGGTTACGGGGTCGAGCTTCGTCGAGCTGTTCGTGGGCGTCGGCGCGGCTCGGGTGCGTGACCTTTTCAACGAGGCCCGCAAGCGCGCGCCTACCATCATCTTCATAGACGAGCTCGACGGCATCGGCCAGCGCAGGTCGGGGTCAGGCGCGGCGGTCGCCAACGACGAGCGGGAGCAGACTCTTAACCAGCTTCTGGCCGAGATGGACGGCTTTGACGTGGCAGAGGGAATTGTCGTGCTCGGCGCCACGAACCGGCCTGAGGTGCTCGACCCGGCGCTGCTGCGGCCTGGCCGGTTCGACCGTCAGGTTACGATCCCGCTGCCGACGCTCTCCGAGCGGACGGCGATACTCGGCGTGCACTGCCTGGACAAGAAACTCGGCGCCGACGTCGACCTGCGGGCCGTGGCGCGGGGTACTCCGGGGTTTTCCGGTGCTGACCTGGCTAACCTGGCCAACGAGGCCGCCATCGTGGCGGTAAGGGAGAACAGGGACGTACTGAAAGCCGGCGACTTCGAGGCGGCCAGGGACCGGATCATCCTCGGCCGCCGCGAGGGCTCGAACGTGCTGCTGCCAGAGGAGAAGCATGAGGTGGCGGTACACGAGTCCGGGCACGCGCTGGTCGCCGCGCTTTCTGGGCATGCCGATCCGGTAGCGAAGATCACGATCTTGCCCGCCGGGCAGACGCTCGGCGCCACCGAGCAGCTGCCACTCGACGAGCGGCACCTGTACAGGGAAGACTATCTGCGCGACTCGCTCGCCGTGCGGCTCGGCGGCCGCGCCGCCGAGCTTGTCGAGGTCGGCCAGGGCTCCACCGGCGCGGCCAACGACCTGGCCAGCGCCACCGAGCTGGCGACCAAGATGGTGCGGGAGTACGGGCTGTCCGCCGACCTCGGCCCGGTCGGCTACCCGGAAGGCGGTTCTGTGTTCCTCGGCGGCGGTGGCGGCCAGGGCTTTTCCAGCCGCCCGTTCGCCGAAGCCACCCAGGCCAAGATCGACGCCGACGTGGCCAGGCTGCTGCGGGATGCGGAGCAGACGGCCGTCGGGCTGATCCGCGCGCACCGGCCAGAGCTCGCGCAACTCGTCAGCCTGCTGCTGGAGTACGAGACCGTGGACGGCGCCGAGGTGTACCGCATCGTCGGAAAGCCAGTGCCTGAGCACAGGGCCGAGGAAATGGAGATCGGGCCGCACGCCAAGACCTCGGCCGGCGGATCGGTGACCGCGCCGGCCGGCACGTCGCCAGGCTCTGACACGGCCTGATCGCCGAAGTCGGGGTGCGCGAGTTGGCCTGGGCGTAACCGCTGGCCAGCCCGGCGGTCGGGACTCGCAGGCCGGCCCGGAACCTGGCCGTAGCCGCAGGCGATGTCATGGCTTCGTCATCACGCGGTGCCGTCCGCTGTCGCGACCGCGAGGCCGGTGAGCGCCTCTTTTACGTCCTGGCCGGCCGGCAGGCGGTGAATCGCGCCGAGCGCCTCGTTGGCCCGGCGCACGATCAGTTCCTCGGTGGCGGCCAGTGCCCTGGTGTCGGTGATGATCGCACGGAGCCGGTCAGCGCCGTCTTCACTCAGTTCCCTGTCGCCGTAAAGCGCCTGGATCTCGGCGCGCTGGCCGGGGTTGCCGCGCTGGCGAGCCAGGGCGGTGAGGATGGCAGCCTTGCCCAGCCGAAGATTGTCGGCTGCGGGGCGGCCAGCGCCGTCACCGAAGACCCCGAGCACCTCGGACCGAAGCCGCACGGCTTCGCCGAGCGCCAGCGCGAAGGCGCCGTACTGGCCGAGCAATTCCTGGCCGGCCCCGGCCAGTGCGGCTCCGACCTGCATCGGACGCTGCGCGCTGAATCCGGCGGACTTGCAGCGCACCACCAGCCTGGCCAGTTCGGCAGCTTCGGCGTCAGGCGCCCGCTCAACCAGGCCAAGGTAAATCCCGGCCAGCACTTCGGCATGCATCAGGTGAAAGGGCCGGGCGGCCACGCTCAGCCGGCGCGCGGGCAGGCCGCAGCCGTAGAACATCTCCGCGCACCAGGTCAGGTGCAGGTCCCCGAGCAGGATCGCGGCGGGGTCGGCGGCGCCTGAGGTCAACTGGTCGTCGTGGATCAGCGCCCCGGCGTGCATGAGCTCAAGAGCGGTGGCCGCGGTGACGATGCGCTCGTCTCCGGCGTCACCGCCGGCCGCCCGCCAGCCCCAGTAGCAGAACGCGGACACCGGCCGTGCGGAGCCCTGCCCGGAGATCTCAGTCAGGGAGCTGCCAAACGGCCCGAGCCGCGCACTGATCTCGGCGAGCAGTGCCGCTTTTGTTACCGCGAATTCGCGCAGCCTCGTCGTTATGAGTGACGCGAGGTCGGCCGGCTCGCTGGCCGGGTCAGGTGAGGTGATTATCGTCGGATGCATTATGGGTTTTCCTCGGAGGGCTCGCTGGTTTCGCCCATGCTTCCGTGAACCAGCGCGGCCAGCCAGCGACAGCGCCCCGACGTCCCCCCGACATTACCCACACAGCCAACGGACATCTGGCCCGCGCCAGGCTAGGGGAGGCAGCTATTAATGCGCTCGAACAGCTTCGCTGCGCGCTCGAGGGAGGCACTGGTGAGTTTGGGCAGCAATGCCTGCTGCTCGCGCAGGAAATAGGCGGCGAGCTGGTACCTGTCGATCGCGGCCAGCGGGATGTCGCTGTCCTTCAGGTACTGATCGACCCTGGCGACGACGCGCGGACCGCGTGACCTGATGTCCGACGGCTTCAGCGTGCCGAGCGGCAGGTGCTTGCCGTAGACGCCGGAAACCAGCGCGCAATAGCAAGCCGTATCGAGCAGGTCCTCGATGTCGGCTTCCTTGCCGGTGGTGAACTCGCTGAGCTGGATCAGCGCCTTGGTCTCGATGTGCCCGTTCTCGGTGAGGGCACTGATCCGCTGCTGGTCACTCGCGCTGCCGTCGACCAGCACGGCCACGTTCAGGCTAGGAGAGCCGGTCAGGCTGACGAATGCCGACACCTTGTCGGCGCCGCCGACCGGCGTGATCACCCAGTTCGGGTCGAGCGTGGCGAGGCCAGCCTCCAGGCATGCCTGGTTAAGCAGCTGCAGGTAGATCAAGTCTGACGGCCAGCCGACAAGCAGGCAGTTCGGGCCGGTGACCAGCGGCTGGGCCAGCTCATAGCTGAGCGCCGCCTGCAGGGGGAACAAGGTCTCGCTGTCCCGCTTGTAGTTGTCCGCGCTGATCAGCGTGCCCTGGTCGTCGACGTCTTGCACGGTCCTGACCCGGTCGATGCGCTGCGGGTCGATCAGGAAAGGCGAATGCGTCGTATAGACGACCTGGTGCTTCGGTGCCAGCTTGTGCTCGATGAAGGCGAGCACGTCCGCCTGGGCGGTCGCGTGCAGGCTCAGCCCTGGCTCGTCAAGCAGCAAGATGGTGTTCCGCCGCGGATCCTGCGGGATGTTGCTGAAATAGGAATAGAAGGAGAAGAACCACACGAACCCGCGTGACCGTTCGTCGAACGGCACCGTCACCGAGTGCTTGGGGTTGTAGATGCGCAGGTTGACGACGGGCCCGCGGTTGAGCGGCGGGTCGGCCGCCGGGTTGCCTGGCGACATCTGGAAGGTGACGCGCAGTCCTGGGTTCTGGCGCCAGTAGCTGAAGACGTCCTTGGTGATGCCGTTGGCGACGCCCTCGAGATCGCGGGTCAGCGCCTCGAAGTCCAGTTCCTCGAACTCGGTCAGGTCGGCGTCCACGGTCTCGAGCAGGGACAGGAAGGTACGGTCGGCCTCGTCGGTCAGGCCCGCGGCCTCTTTCGCCTTCAGGTCAGGCAGCGACACCCGGCCGCGCATGGTGCTGTAGTCGGAGAAGTAGAAGAACCTGGGCAGCCACCCGTCCAGGTAGTTGTCCACCAGGTAGACGCCCAGTGAGTGATCGCGCCAGGTGTCGAGCCTGCCGAGCAGCTCGGTGACCGAGGGGTGCGGCCCGATGATGGCGGTCAGGGCGACGATCAGCTCAGGTATGGTCGCGGCGCCCTGGACCGCCTGCTTGTCGGTCGCCGGCAGTTCCAGGCCCGCCGTCAGGTGCCCGACGGTCTTCTCGACGGCGTAGGAGGAGATGTACCTGCGACGGCCGTCGTAGCCCTTGACCACGGTGACCTCGCGGCTCTTGAGGACGCCCTGGCCGAGGTCTTCCTCGATGACCTTCAGTTCGTTGTCGCTGAGTTCGAAAACCGCGGTCACGACGTCGGCCGGGGAGGTTTCCCTGACCTTGCGGTAGGCGGAGAACCGCTTGCTCGGGAAATCCATGACGTCGTCGAACCTGGTCTTGCCGCCGATCGGGTTCAGCGGGTTGAGCAGGTGGAGGGCATGGAGGAACGCCGTCTTTCCCGACTCGTTCTTGCCGACCAGGCAGGTGATGTCCGCGATCGGCACCACGCCGGAGTCGTCGATGCTCCGGTAGTTCTGAATGCGGACCGACTTCAGTTCCAACGGATCCGTCCTCCCCGATGGCGCATGTGACGCTCACCGCATAGCCCGGCCACCTGGGCCGGCGCAGTTGTACCTGTCGCACTCTACCGAGCGATCTGATTGCGTTACGTGCGATCCGCTGTGATCCGCGCTGGAATGCAGCGGTTGACGAAATCTTGCTCGCGATGGGGGAAGATTGGTCAAGGACAGCGTGCGGAGGTGGTCATGGCGGACAGCAGGTTCTGGGTGACTGAGCTTGAGGAGCTACCGGACGACCTGCGGGAACGAGTAGGGATAATAGCGCAGAAGTCTGGATTCGTGGCAAACATCTTCCGTGCGCTCGGGCACCGGCCCGCCGAGTTGCGGGCCTTTCTCGACTATCACGACGCGCTCATGGACAGGCAGGACGGCCTGAGCAAGGCCGAGCGTGAACTCGTCGTGGTAGCGACCTCCGGGGCGAACCACTGCACCTACTGCGTCGTGGCCCACGGCGCCATCCTGCGGATCAGGTCCAAGGACCCGCACCTGGCCGACCAGGTAGCGACCGATCCGTGGCAGGCGGACCTTGATCCGCGCCGCCGGGCCATCACCGACCTGGCGCTGGCGCTGGCCAGAAAGCCCGAGCTATTCGGTCAGGCCGACCTGGACAAGGCGCGCGCGGCCGGGCTTACCGACGACGAGATCTGGGACGTAGGCTCGATCACGGCATTGTTCGCCGCCTCGAACCGCCTGGCGCACCTTACCGCGCTGCGGCCCAACCCCGAGTTCTACCTGATGGGCCGCTGAGCCTGGCCGCTGAGCCCGGCCGCTAGCCGCCGCAGTCACGCCGTGACGACAATCGGCCGCAGGCCAGCGACGATCCCGATGATCTGGCTCACCATGTTTTCCGGAATGCCAAGTTCGGTCAGGGTAGCCGCGAGGTGGCCGGCGGTCATATCAAAATGAGCGTCAGAAATGGCGTGCTTTCTGTGCGCCTGCGCCAGGTCTGGTCCGTGATAGCGCTCCGGGCCTCCGAGTGCCTCGCAAAGCACCGTGGCGATGTGAGCGCGATGGACAGGCCCGACTCCGCCAGGAAAGTACCTGTTGAGTTCGGCGTCGGCAAGCATCTTGGCATAGAACAAGTCGACGGCGGCAGTGACCGCGGCGTGGCCGCCGATCGACTCGTACAGGCTGATGGGCGCGGCAACGGTGGTGGAGTTGCCCGGCCCGGACGGCGTCATCATGGAAGTCATATTCTTCTCCCTCGCGGTGCTGCTATTTCCACCATCACTCAGGCGGCATATATTCGCTAGATCGCAAAGGAGTTACTTTACTTACCTAAAAGCTGGTTTGAACACTATGTCAATAATATTAAGGCATCGCCCGGTGAAAATTGCAGCACGGGTGCCATCGCAACCATCATGCCTGCCGGATACTGGCCGGGTTAAGTGCTTCAAGCGTCATTATTACCGGTTCGAGACCAGGCCGTGCGGTCACCACTCTGACCATCGCCTCGTCCAGGCCGGCTGACAGCCGGGCGAAGGCTCGCGCCGCACCTGCCGCCTGGCCGAAGTACCCGACGGCGCTGAACAGGTCATCGGGCGCGTCGTCGACTAGCGCGTCGAGTTTCTCGCCCGCCGCCTGACGCCGCTCGAGATCAAGGAGCACTTCGCCGAAGCCCATCTGCGCGAACATGCCGCGGTACCCGGAGGTCAGCGGGGTTCCCGGCTTGGCCATGGCATAACCGAGCACCTGCCTGCCCAGCGCCCGCCTGGCGGCAGCGACGTCGGCGTCCACGCACACCCTGATGTACATGACCAGCGGGCACTCGCCAGGATCGCGACCCGCCCTGGCCGCTCCCTCGGCGACGAGCCTGCGGCTTTCCGCGATCCGCTCCGGCGTCGCCCAGTTGAGCAGCGCGCCGTCCGAGCACTCGCCTGCCAGCCGCACCATCTGCGGTCCTAGCGCCCCGAGTTGCACGGGAACGGGCGGCAAGCCGGTCACGCCGAGCGCGGCGCCATGCACGCTCACCAGGCCATCGTGGGTCACCGTGTCCCCGGCAAGCAGCCCGCGCAGGATGGTCAGGTAGTCGCGCATGACCGCGATCGGCCGGTCGGGCAGCCCGGCCGACCGCCAGAACCCCTGGCCGTAACCGCCGGTCCCGATGCCGAGGGTGAACCTGCCGTCCGAGATCTGTCCCACAGTCGCCGCCTGGATCGCGAGCGCGACCGGTGTCCACAGCCGCGGCGCGGGCACCACAGAGATCCCGGCCCGCACCGGGGAGTCTGATAGCCAGGCCGCGCAGACATGGAAGGCGTCAGGAACGCCGCCCGCCGGCGTCCACAGGCTCTCGAACCCGAGTCTGGCCGCCTCCCGGCCGGCTTCGCGAAGCTCGTCGAACTTCAGCCCGAGTCGCGCGTCAAGCCCCGCACCGATCCGCATGGCCGCTCCGTCCGGTAGTGAGTACGGCGGGTAGTGAGTACTGCGCCGAATATATTGGCCGCCGGATCAGGCCGCGCCAGCGGGCGAGAGTTCCTGATCGCCGTTCAGCTCCCGCCAGTGCCTTACCGCCTGATGGGACCAGTCGGCGTGCCTGGTCGCGAACAGGTCGGCGGCTTTCGCGCCGGTCCATCCGGCCGGCAGCAATTCGGCAGGCAGGCCTGGATCGATGGCAGGGAACCTGCGCCATGCGTGCACGAGTTCGGTGAGCCTTACCAGCGGGTCGCCGACGGCCGGCGAGGAGAAGCCGGCGAGGAACTGCTCGTACTGCCGTGCGATGGCAGGCAGGTCCCACGACTGAGCTGTCAGGTCGGGCAGTTCCCCCGAGCCGTGCTCGGCGATGAAGACCTGACTGCCTGCGACGCCGGCCTGATGCAGCACGTGCTCAACCTCATGCTGGCGTTCGGCGTGCGTGCTCACCCACACTCCGGGGGCCGGGCTGCCGAACCCGGCCCAGCCCAGCCGTGTCCGCAGCAGATGGCGCGCGGCCCGGTCGCTCTCCTGCGGCCTGGCGAGCACAAGCAGCCAGCGGCCGTCCCAGTCAGGCTGCGAGCTGGCGAAGGCATAGATCCGCTCGGTGCCCTCGGTAAGCAGGCGGTCGCCCGCCTTGGTGAGATGCCATCTGGTGCGGCGGCCGACGCGTTCCGCCCCGATCCAGCCATCGGCCGCCGTCCTGGCCAGGGCCTGGCGAATCGCCTTTTCCTCTACCCCGAGCCTCGCGAAGACCTCGATGAAGGCAGCGGTCCAGGCCGAGCCTCCGGTCGGCAGCACGAACTCGCCGAGAACGGTGAACAGCAGCCCCCGCGCACTCTCCGCCCCCGCCGAATGCCGTCGTGACAGCGCGGGGGGCTCCGTCCGCCCGTCCACGTCTATATTCTACTTGAATCTTGCGATTGGAGGTGGCCTCTGTAGAATGACCATATGGGCGACGACGGCGAACGGGTCAGCTTTCAGACCTGCCCTGAGCAATACCGGCACTGGCGCCTGCGGGTCGACGGCGAAGTGGCGACGCTCGCGATGGACGTCGCCGAAGACGGCGGGCTGCGCGCGGGTTACGAGCTCAAGCTGAATTCTTATGACCTCGGCGTCGACATCGAGTTGCATGACGCCGTCCAGCGGCTGCGGTTCGAGCACCCGGCAGTGCGCACGGTGGTGCTCACGAGCGCCAAGGACAAGGTCTTCTGCGCGGGTGCCAACATCAAGATGCTTGCCTCGTCCCCGCATTCCTGGAAGGTTAATTTCTGCAAATTTACCAACGAGACCAGGAACGGCATCGAAGATGCCAGCGAGCACGGCGGGCAGGCGTACCTGGCCGCGCTCAACGGGCCGGCGTCGGGCGGCGGGTACGAGCTGGCGCTGGCCTGCGACTACCTCATGCTTGTCGACGACAGGTCCTCGATGGTGTCGCTGCCTGAGCTTCCGCTGCTCGGGGTGCTGCCTGGCACCGGCGGGCTGACGAGGGTTACCGACAAGCGGCACGTGCGCAAGGACCTGGCCGATTACTTCTCGACCAAGTCAGAAGGGGTCGGCGGGGCGCGGGCCGCCGCGTGGAAGCTCGTCGACGAGGTAGTGCCGCGGTCGAAGTGGGACGAGGCCGTGGCCGCCAGGGCGGCCGAGCTTGCGGCCGGTTCCGCGCGCCCGGCGGACGCGACCGGGGTCAAGCTCACCCCGCTGTGCAAGGAACGCACCGACGACGCGATCTCCTACCGGTACGTGCGGGCGGAACTCGACCACGACCGCAGGGCGGCGGCGATCACGGTGCGCGGCCCCGACCGGGAACCGCCTGCCGGGCCGGAAGGGATCGACGCGGACTTCTGGCCGCTCGCGATGACCAGGGAACTCGACGACCTGATCCTCGACCTGCGCACGAACGAGACCGGCCTGGGAATCTGGACGCTGCGGACGCAAGGTGACCTTGCCCTGGTGCTTGCCTATGACAAGCTGCTGCTCGAGTACCGGGAGAACTGGCTGGTCAAGGAGGTCTTGCTCTATGCCAAGCGGACGCTGAAGCGGCTCGATGTCACCAGCCGGAGCCTGATCGCGCTGATCGAGCCAGGTAGCTGCTTCGCCGGGCTGCTGCTCGAGCTTGCGCTCGCCGCGGATCGCAGTTTCCAGCTCGACGGGGTGTTCACCGGCACCGGCCACGTGGCCGGGCCCGCCGCGATCACGGTGACCGGCCTGAACACCGGGCTGCTGCCGATGGGTAACGGGTTGTCCAGGCTTGCCACCCGGTTTTTTGGCGATAAAAAGGCTCTTGACCTGGTGATCGGTCAGGTCGGCACGGCGCTGACGGCGCGTGCGGCGGCCGGGCTCGGACTTGTGACGTTCACGCCAGACGCCCTGGACTGGGACGAGGAAGTCAGGATCGCGATCGAGGAGCGCGCCAGCTTCAGCCCTGACGCGCTGACCGGCATGGAAGCGAACTACCGGTTCGCAGGACCAGAGACGATGGAGACGAAGATTTTCGGGCGGCTCACCGCGTGGCAGAACTGGATCTTCAACCGGCCGAATGCCGTCGGCCCTGACGGCGCGCTCAGGAAATACGGGACCGGCCAGCGAGCCGATTTTGACCGGAATCGGGTGTGAGAGAAAATGCCGACCGCAGCTGACTACGCCGACAAGATCCCCAACAACGTCGGCCTGCAGGAGGATCTCCGGCTGCAGCGGGCGCTCGAGTCCTGGCAGCCGAACTTCTTGAACTGGTGGGACTCGATGGGGCCGGCGCTGCCCGCCCGGGATGTCTACTTGCGGACGGCGGTCAACGTCGGGCGCGAAGGCTGGGCGCAGTTCGGGCACGTGGCGATGCGGGACTACCGGTGGGGGATCTTCCTGGCCGAGCGTGATCCGGGGCGGGTCATCGGGTTCGGTGAGCACAAAGGCGAGCCGGCCTGGACCAAGGTGCCCGGTGAGTACCGCTCTGAGCTGCGGCGGCTTCTCGTGGTGCAGGGGGACACCGAGCCCGCCTCGGTCGAGCAGCAGCGAAACCTCGGCGCGACCGCTCCCAGCCTGTACGACCTGCGCAACCTGTTCCAGGTGAACGTGGAAGAGGGCAGGCACCTGTGGGCCATGGTCTACCTGCTGCACGCCTATTTCGGGCGGGAAGGCAGGGAAGAGGCCGACGACTTGCTGCGGCGCAACTCGGGCAGCGCCGAGTCACCGCGGATACTCGGGGCGTTCAACGAGGAAACGCCCGACTGGCTGTCCTTCTTCATGTTTACCTACTTCACCGACAGGGACGGCAAGTATCAGCTTGGCACCTTGAAGGAGTCGGCGTTCGACCCGCTCTCGCGTACCTGCGAGTTCATGCTCAAAGAAGAGGCGCACCACATGATGGTGGGCACGACGGGGGTGGACAGGATCGTCGAGCGCACCGCCGCGCTCATGGTGGAACACGACACCGACGACGCCGGGCCATACGGTGCGATACCGCTCTTCGTAATCCAGAAGTACCTGAACTTCCATTACAGCGTGTCGCTCGACCTGTTCGGCGGCGAGACTTCCACCAACGTGGCGAACTACTACACAGCCGGGCTGAAGGGCCGCTGGATGGAGGACCGGCGCGCCGACGACCACAAGCTCACCGACGACGGCATCTGGGTAGACGCGCTGGTCGACGGGGAACTGGCGCAGACCGAGGTCCCCGCCCTGACCGGGCTGAACTCCGACCTGCGCCGCGAGTACATCGCCGACTGCCAGGGCGGGGTGAGCCGCTGGAACAAGATCCTGGCGCAGGCGGGGCTGCCGCAGCGGCTCAAGCTGCCGCACGTGGCGTTCAACAGAAAGGTCGGCGCGTTCGCTGGGATCGAGGCCACGCCGGACGGCGCGCTGCTGCCGGCCGGGGAGTGGGAGCGGCGGCAGGGGGAGTGGCTGCCAACTGACGTGGACAAGACACATGTCAGGTCACTGATGCGGCCCGTGCGCGAGCGAGGGAAGATCGCCGCCTGGATCGCGCCGCCCAGGCACGGTATCAACGGCAGGCCGTTTGACTTCGAGTACGTCCACCTGGCCTAGAGGTGCACCCCCGCCGAGTTGCGATAGCTCGCGACGGGGGTGCTTAACTCAGCCGGTGTAGCTAGCGGCGTACCTCATGACGAGCTGGCCGACCTGGGGCAGCGCGGCCTCGATGTGCTTGGCGGCGCTTGAGCGCACGGCTTGATAGGCCTTGACGATCACGGGGCGCTCGGACAGCGTGGCCCGGTGATCGGCCATTTCCAGCAGTGCTTCAGACACCTCTTCGCCGCGCTTAGTCAGGTAGTCGCCGAAGTCCGATCCGCCGGCCGCGTTGAAGTCGGCCCAGAACGGCTGAAGTTTCTCCGCGATGTCAGGCAGCACCGCCTCCATCGTGGTGTGCAAGTAGGTAGGGGCGAAGGTCTTGGCCGTCCGGTAGGCCAGCTTGATCGCGGCACCTGAGACTCCTGACTTTTCCGCGACCTCGTCGTTGATCAGTTTCAGGCAGTCGCTGACCACCTGGGGCTGGACGGCGGGGGGGAGCAGGATCTCGGCGAGGGTGGCGGCCATGGGTATGCGCTGCTCCTTCTGCTGGATAGCTGAATGGGTCCCGATGTATCCCGCGCTTTGCGTATGCGCGGGCGAGCCGCCGACGGCATGACCTTTCGCTCGTCTTAGGGCGTGCTTAGGTTACTCCGCCCGGGTCTCGCATGTTGTCAGAACATTCGCGATCTGCATCGCTACTGGTAGGAAATCATGACGGGCTGCGGCCTTCTGTCCATGGTTTCCTTCGGTGTCAGCATCGGGTGGTCCTTGACGAAGAAGTTCTTCCAGCCCAGGTAGATCCCGTGGGGTGCAGCGCCGATCACGGCGCGCCAGGTTTGCTCCTTTTCGCTCGGAGTGCCCTGGCCGTCCATGTGAATGACGATCGCGAGGTCATCGTGCCTGGTGTCGATGCTTCGCTCACCGGTGATCATCGACAACCTGAACTGATGCAGGACCAGCAGTTTCTGCGGCAGGTGATGCGCTGCCGTGAGCTTGGCCAGTCAGTTGATGACGGCGTTGACCTGTGCGCTGCTCACGCTG
This sequence comes from Actinomycetota bacterium, assembly GCA_027313705.1. GTDB lineage: Bacteria > Actinomycetota > Actinomycetes > Streptosporangiales > Streptosporangiaceae > Chersky-822. The sequence goes on from DAHVDE010000061.1 coordinate 20,199, forward strand.
CCGATCTGCTGAAGCGGAAGCTCGCCAGGAAGGAGTTTCCATTCCGGATCGATGGCCAGGCCGACGTTGGGCCGCTCGAGCAAGCCCTGGTATTGCCTGGCCTGGTCAAGCAGGCTGGCACGGCCGGCCTGAAGGTCGAGCACGACGTAGATGCCCGCCGCCGTCGCGGCCGTGACCCACGGCCGCAGCTGGTCAGCCGGGGTGAGGTAGGAATAGGTGCCGCCCTCCGGCTGGCTGGCTCCCTGCGCCACGCTTGCGATGATCTCGAACGCGGGGACGACGGGAACCTTGCTCAGCGAGCGGTAGAGCGCGGCCAGCCTCTTGACCCGGGTAATGCTGGCGCTGAGACCTTGCTGGCCGAGCGCGCCGAGCGCCGCGGAGTAGGGATGGCCGTACAGGGCGACCAGCCGGCGCATCGGGAACAGCACCTGTCCGCCGCCAGGCAGTTGCACACCGGTCTCGGCGACCGCGACCCGCGCCGCGAGTCGCCAGACCGGGCCGAAGGCGCGGCCGATGCCGATCACGTGCCCCGGCCGCGCCGCCGCGAGGACGGCGATGACCTTCGGGGCCGTGCGCGGGTCGGCATCAGGTACGAAAATTACCCTGGCGCCCGCTGCGCGCGCGGTGGCGGCCGCGGCCAGGTCGGCGGCGCTCTTGCTGCCCCGCCGCACCAGCACGGCTACCTTGTGCAGCGGCGCTGCCGCCCTGGTGGCAGGGAGGGCGGACATAGCGGTGACAACCTGGACGCCGTGCAGTCGCGGCATGACCATGGCGGGCGATATCCCGACCGCGAGCACCGCGACGGCCCTGAGCCGCTTGATCTCGGCCCGTGCGGCCTGGCCGAGCGTCAGCGTCCTGGTGCCTGACTTCGATGCGAGCAGCAACGGCGCGTGCAGGAGGCTGGCGTCGCGCACCGCCTCAGCCATGGCAAGGCTGCTGCCGTCGTTGGCCACGATCACGACCGGGGCCGCGGCGAACAGGTCACGCGCGGTCTGCGCGGCGACGCTGTCCGGCGGGCCCGACAGCACGGAGGTGGCCTGGCCAGGCGGCCGGAACCTGATCATGATCGGGCCAGATGCGGCGGGCCGCTGGGCGCTGGCCGGATCGCAGGCGGCCATGCCGAGCGCGAGGGCGCACATGGCGGCGCACATGACAAGGAACGCTCCGGGCCGCGGGCAGGAGGCGCGGCGGGCGGGAACCATGCGTCTCATCGCCTCCATTCCTTAACAACTCCCTAACAACTCGGCGGCAGGTCGGTGGTGACCAGGCAGATCGTGGCAACCTGCGTGAACCACAACGATGTATATGACAGCGACACGAGTCGTTCGGTTGCGTGCGCTTGCCCCGGCCAGCCCGGCGAGCTTGCCAGCCGGGTCCTTTTAACGTCTTTCAAAGTCGCAAAAGTCCAGCCTGGATCCATTAAGACCTGGTTCTTATTCGGTATCGAGAGGCATCGAAACTAATTCACCCGCGCATTTTCTTGCAACCTACCTGCGGACCGCAATCGGGCATGGCATATTGCCCGCAGCCGCCGCCGCCGTGTTCTGGCATGCCATGCGCGGCCCAATTCCGCTTACCTGATCGGCGGTCAGCCGGCTGCTGAAGGACAAGCGCCGCCGGGACCGGTGACCTGGCCTTTCACTACTGCTAGGTCCCCGAGGGCCAGGCTGTCACCCTAACGCGGCTGGTCCGCGCCGCCGGGCTGCGCTGGCCCGCCACCGCCGCCCTGCTCAAGGGCGCTGGCAACACCTGGACAGGCGGCTTCTGGGTCGACACCCTGGCGCCCGCGCCTGAGCCATAACCGGCTCGCTCGCGGATTCGTTACGGCTTGCGCGCGACCATGCCGACGAACTGGATGGTCTCAGGACCGGCAAGCGCGCCCGGCGGTGGCCGCCAGGCCGTGACGGGTACCAGGCCGGGTTCGACCACGGTCAGGTCGGACGGCAGCAGGGCGCCGATCTGCTCGCGGCTCCGCCTGGCGATGGCGTGCACGGAGCCCGAGTATTTCCTGGCAAGTTCCTCATCGGCAGGGAGGTACTGGTAGTGCGATACCACCAGATAGCTGCCGGCGGCCAGCGGTCCGGTCAGCGTCCGCACGATCGCGCTCGCCTGGGTGTCGTCGGGAACGAAGTGCAGCATGCTGATGAGCAGCACCGCGACCGGGCGGCGGAGGTCAAGCTGCTCTTGCGCACTGGCGAGGATCTCGGCGGGTTCCCGCAGGTCGGCAAGCACGAATTCGACGCCGTGGTCCGGCATGAGCAGGGCGCGCGAGTGCGCGGCGACGACCTCGTCGTTGTCCACGTAGACAACGCGCGCGGACGGGTTGACCGACTGGGCGATCTGATGGACGTTTTCCCCGGTCGGCAGCCCGGTGCCGACGTCGAGGAACTGGTCGATCCCGGCATCGGCCAAGAACCGCACGGCCCGCTGCATGAAGGCGCGGTTAGCCCTGGCGCTGGCCTTGATTCCAGGCTGCTGGGAGAGCAGTTCCTCGGCAAGTTCCCGGTCAGCCGCGTAGTTGTCCTTGCCGCCAAGCAGGTAGTCATAGACCCTGGCGATGTTGGGCTGCCCGGTGTCGAATGGCGCGGGAACGGCTGGTTCGGTCTCGGTCACCGGTAGACCATATCGCGTCATGACAAAAGCCGCCGCGATGCGCGCGGGCCTGCCG
>DAHVDE010000010.1 GCA_027313705.1 Actinomycetota bacterium
TAGTAACCAGGGCCGGGGAACTGGATGAGGTAGTCGAACTTTCCGTCGCCGGCCGTCTGCCGCAGTTTCGCCAGGGTGCCGTAGGCGTCGTCACGCGGGCCGTTGACATAGAACGGCTTGCCGTCGCGGCCGAATGTTATGTCGCTGCTGCCCTTCTCCCAGTCGCCGAGCAGCGCGGCGCCCCTGGCGAAGTCGGGATGCGGTTCGAAGCCCAGGCCCCGGGCGTAGTCCACCGCTCCGAACACGATGTGCCGGGCCAGTTCCAGCGGCGCCGCGACGGGGGATTGGCTGGGCCAGGCACTGAAGAACGTCCGGGTGAAGTCCGGGAGCTTGCGCCGGTCCATCGTCTTCGGGCCGTTCGTGTTCTTCACGCCCAGGCAGAAGACATCGACCAGGAACCCGCATGCCACGACCGTGCTGCCGGTGTCGCGGGCCACGAGCACCCCCGCCAGGCCCGGCTCTCCTGACTCCGGCTCCCCGGCTGGCAGGCCGGGCCAGTCAGGGTGCCCGGTCACACTGAGATTGCCGGCCCAGTGCCCGGTCACCCAGCAGCCAGCCACCGGCGCCTCGCGTTTGGGGGCCTGCGCAGCGACCGCCCTGATCACGGGCAGCACATCGGCAGGCCGCAGGCCCAGCGCGCGGGCGACCTCCTTCGGGGAGCGGCCCTCTTGCCGGAGTTCCGCCACCCGCTGCACCAGCTCGGTGTCCACCTTCGCCTCCTGGGATCCCGCGCGAGGAGCATCTGGCCTCCTCCGCTACTACGCGCCGATCCTCCCGCGTCCGTTGGCCTGGCGAGCCCGAAACTGTCATTAATCGCGTGTCGTTCATCACGGGCACTGCCAGCGCCGACGGCTCTACCTTCCGTAGTGGAACCGGCAAACCGCGATCTCGACGCTGTCGCCGACCGCCCGGTAAACGAGGCGGTGCTCTTGCGTGATCCTGCGCGACCACCATCCAGCCCACTCATGACGCAAGGGCTCGGGCTTGCCGATCCCCTCGTTCCCGTTCCGGGAGATGTCCTCGATGAGCTGGTTGATCCGCTTGAGGATCTTCCGGTCCTCTGCCTGCCAGTAAAGGTAGTCTTCCCATCCGTCAGCGGAGAAGGTGATCTTCACCCGTCGCCCTCGTCAGCGTCGATGAGCTCGCGGACCTGACCACGCCCGTCATCCAGCTGCTGGATGGCGCGGGAAATTCGCTGCCGGTTCACCGGGCTGGCCATGAGGTAGAGGGTCTCCCGCATGGACTCGTACTCCCGCTGGGGAAGCATCACGACGTTCTCGCCGCCAGGCCGGGTGATGACGACCTCTTCCTGGTCGTTGACCACCGAATCAAGCGTGGCCGCGTAGTTGGCCCGGGACTCCGACATCGACATCACCTTCATAGCCCAACCTCCATACGTACAGGATAATGTACACCAAAGTTCTTGGCAAACAGCACCCAGGCGCGACCCAGAAACTCCCGTTCCGCCGTCCTGCCGTGGCATAGTTCCTTCTCCTGGCACAGCAGGGAGAACTACGCATTCCGGTCGCGCTGCGGCCGACCGCGGAACAGATCATCACGCTGACGGACCAGGTGTGCGCTGACCTGCTCGACGAGGAGTACGCCGCCCTCGCCCGGCACGTGGTCGCCAAGCTGGCCCGCAGGCGGCCTTCGCCGCTGCTGGGCGGCCGGGCCGATGTCCAACAAGGGCCTGGCCCGCAGGATCGTTGACGTTGCAGCAGTCCGGGGAGTCAAGAACGTGCGGTGCGACCACACGTCGGTCCTGCGCTGGTTGGCGGGCGAGCAGCCGCGCCCGCCGGTCCCCGAACTGGCCGCCATCGTCCTCGGCGATGCCCTCGGCCGGAAGGTCGCCGAGACTGAACTGGGCATGACGCCCAGCGACCTGCCCGGCGACCTCGGCCTGCAGCTCCCTACCGGCTGGACGGAAACCATAGCCACCTCAACCGCCCTTTGGAGGGCCGACGTGCAGCGCAGGCGATTCCTGGTCAACGCGGTCTTCACCTCCGCCGCGCTGTCTGCCTCCGCGCTGCGCTGGCTCACCAGCCCGCCCGCAGCCGCCCCGGCCGCCTCCGGAATACGCAAGGTGGGGCGCGCTGACATCGACGCGATCCGCGAGCTGACGCACTCCTACCGGGAGATGGACAACCGTCTGGGCGGGGGCAAGCTCCGCAGCTCGGTCTCATCTCCCACCTCAAGATCTTCCATCGACTTCTTGGGTGGGCTCCATGCTCCGGTCTTGTAATCAATCAGTCGCTGCAACTGCTCCCGCGACCACGGATCGAACTCAGGCTCCGACTTCCATCCGCATTGCACGCATTCATCGTGCGAGTACGTTCCAAAACGACCATCAAGCTCCACGAGTTCGCCACTTTCCTCGACCACCTGATAGGAATCGCAGTTCGGGCAACGTTCCATTGCGGGTTGGTTGTGGCGCACGAGCAGGAGAGTAAAAATCCGCAAGAGCTGCTGGGTTGCACCGAGCACGATCTCAGCATCCAGTTCTGAGGCATCGACGTAGTGCTGCAGCCATACGGCCAGGTCCCAAGTTTTCTCGGCAATGGCTTTCAGATATGCTCGAGGCTTGCTATTAGCAGTAAGACTGTTCGCGAAGGCACCTAGCCACGCCTTGGCGTTCGCTTCCTGCGGGCGCTCACCGTTGACACGAACCCAGCCGGCGTTCATGTACTCGCGGACCAGTGCCAGTAGGACTTCACGGCAACGAATCCCTACAGCCTGGAAGTCCTCCGCCTCCTCCGCGTGAACCATTGCTTCTACGGCTCCCGCATACCGGCGCCAAGGTTTGCTAACGTATTCCGTCTGGTCGTCGTCAGGCTGGACGTTGAACTGTTCCTGAAGGACAAGGTTGAGACCGAGATGGTAGGTAAATACTTGGTCGAGATCCTTAAAGTCCTCCTGCGAGTACAGATTGGTCATATCGGTTATTACCCACCATCTATGTCCACTTGACATCCAGACGTCGTAGAGATCATGGGGCCGGCCGGCAACCCTTCGCCGCCCAACCTTCTGGACCAGTGTCACCTGGTCTCCAGATTCCGGTGGTGTCTGAGAAGTAACGTACTCACGGATCTCACGTTCTTCCGCCTCAGTCATCGAAGGCATGAAGGAATTATAGGTTGCCGGACTGGTCAGGGTCTTTAACCGCACAGTTAACCGGCGGCCTTCTGACCGTCGAGTCCGTCCCGGTGGGCGTGTCGCCTCAGCTCTCAGCGCTCCGGTGCGGCTGGCGACGGCTCTTGTGGTAGGCGGTGTCGAGGGCGGTGCGGGCGCGGTCGAAGGAGCTGGGCACGAGGTGGCCGTAGATCTGGTGAGTGACCTCGATGCTGTTGTGGCCGAGCCAGCGGGAGACCTCGGTGATCGGGATGCCTTCGGCCAGCGCGGTGGAGGCATACAGGTGGCGGAGCGAGTGCGGGATGAACTCCGGCGGCAGCCCGGCCTTGGCGGCGGCGCGCTGAAAATCTTCCTGATAGCTGCGGCGGACGACAAGCTTGTACTTCCGCCCCTGGAAGAGATACCCGTCACTGGTAGTGCCGTGCTCGGCGATGTGCTTGTCGATCGCTTCGCTGACGTAATGCGGCAGCGGGATGTCGCGGAACTCACCCTCCTGGCGGAACTTCAGCGGTCTCAGTTGCGCTACCGGGTTGACCTGCTCCCTTACACGCAGGGTCTCGCCTCGGTTGATCCGGCAGCGCAGGCTGACTGCGAGCGCCTCGCCGATCCGCAGTCCGCAGCCGTGCATCAGCCACACGGTGGCCGCCCAGTCCGGCGGCAACCCAGCCGCGACCGCCTCTATCTGCGCGTCAGCGGGGAGGATGAAATCTGCGGCGGTGACAACGGCGGGTATCTGGACGCTGCTGCAGGGAGACTCGGTAAGCTTCTTGTCCCGCACGGCCTCGGCAAGCACCGCGCTGACGACTAGGTGCGCACAGCCGATCCGGCTCGCGGATAGGCCCTTGCGATGCATGGTGGCGATCAGCGCCTTGATGTCCTCGCGGCGGATAGCACCGATCGGCTTGCCGCCGATGGCCGGGTCGATGTGAGCGCGGAGCACTGACCTGTAGGTGGCAATGCTGGAGTCTGCGCCGAGGTGCTGCTCAAGCCAGGTCTCGGCTGCGTCGTGGAACAGCTCCCGCCCCGCTTTCGGGTCGACGAAGGTGCGGGCGCGCTTGTCGTGCTCGACCTTTAGCGCGAAGTCCTCGGCCTCGCGCAGGTCGTCGCCGAAGGACTGCTCACGCTGCCGACTCGAACGGCCGCCGATTGTGCGGCAGCGGACCACCCACGGGTGCGGGCAGCAGTTCCAGTCGTGGCAGCTGCAGCGCTTGAAGATCTTGGCCACGGTCATGTCTCCCGGGTCTGGAGCCATTCCTCCACGTGCCGCTCGCGGAACCGCAGGTACCGGCCGACCCGGTACCCCCGCAGGCCCCATTGCCGCCAGCAGCCGTAGACGGTCTTCTTCGGCACACCCAGGTAGGCAGCGAGCTCCTCGACGGACAGGAGCCGGTTCGAGCCGCCCATGGGAGCCGTGCGCTGGGCAGCCCGGTGCCGGACGGATGCACGCTCACCTGCGGCCACGTCGTCAAGTTCGCGGTTGCGCTGGGCGGCGGTCACGGCAGCCTCCGCCCACGACGGGTGTCGCGTTTCGGTGTGGCGCGGGCCAAGAGCGGGGTTCCCGGACGGCGGCCGTCGGCGCCGTGCTGGTTCCTCCCAGTGACCCGGCTCCTGTGCGGGCCGGGGAGCAGCACGGGCTGGCCTGCCGCCCGGGACTGGCGATATCCAGCGCCGGCTCCATCCGCGATGTCAAGTCGATGGCAATGGCCTGTGGTCTGCCTGGCCAGGCACGGCGTCCTAGGATGCCGCGGGCGGCAGAATGACGGGGGCTGGCCGTCGGCGGGCTTGCCCCTGTCCGGCCCGGACACGCCGGCCGTGCGCGGCGGGCGCCCGGTCCGGGAGGACGGGGGCCGGGGCGGCGCAGCGAGCCGCCGTGGACGGGCACTCGGGCGTTCAGGCGGGGCGCTGCCATCGACACCGTGGATGGCGGGAAAAACGATCTGCTGTATGGACCGTGCCGCTGGCAACGGCGCCCAGCGGCATTTTGGCCGGGCGCTGGCCCTAGTCCAAGTCGGCGGCGACCACCAGCTCAGCGCGCACATCCTGGGCAGCATGAGCCACCTCGCCAGCTACCTCGGCGCTCCTAACGAAGCCATTTCCCTGGCCCGGCAGGGAAGAACCGCCCTGCGCGCCGGACCAGCCAACCCAGCTCTCGAAGCGCGCATGTTCGCACTCGAAGCCCGGGGAGTCGCGGGCAAGGACCCGGCCGACCCCGCCGAATGCGCCCGGCTGCTGCTCCGCGCCGAACAGGCACTCGAAGACACCCCCGCCGCACCGGCCTCAACGTGGGTGAGCCACTTCGACGAAGGCTCGCTGGCCAGCGAGACGACCCGCTGCCTGCGCCAGCTCGGCGACCTCGAGCAAGCCCGCCAGCAGGCCGAGCGCATCATCAGCCTGCGCCCCAGCCATCGCACCCGTAGCCGCGCGTTCGGCCAACTCGCTCTTGCTAGCGTCCTGATCGCCCAGCGAGAACCAGATCAGGCCGTCGGGATTGCCGCAGACGTGCTCAACGCCACCCAGTCACTCGGCTCCTACCTGGTCATCAGCCAGCTGATCCAGCTCCAGCGGCAGCTAGAGCCGTACGCGGGCACCGTGGTCGTCGCCGACTTCCTAGACTGCCTGCAAGATGCCGTTCGCGACCGGCTGGCGTTCTATCAGCTGACCGCCGAAGGCGAGCATCCGCACGAGGCTAGGGAGCGACCGTGAGCACTGACGGCGAGCTGTACGAGCGCGACCCGGAGGCGTGGAACGCCTACCTGGCCGAGGGCAACGCCAAGCAGGCCCGCAAGCGCGTCAGCGCCGATGCCATCGTCCGCGACGAATCCGGCCGCATCCTCCTGGTCGATCCCACCTACAAGCCCGACTGGGACCTGCCCGGTGGCATGGCCGAGGCCAACGAGCCGCCTGCCGACGCGGTGCGCCGGGAACTGCGCGAAGAACTGGGGCTCGACATCCAGGTCGGAGACCTGCTCTGCGTCGACTGGGTCTCCCCCCACGGCCCCTGGGACGACCTCCTCAACTTCATCTTCGACGGCGGAACCCTCAACGACAGCGAGATCGCCGGCCTGCGGCTCGTCGACAGCGAACTACGCGCCTTCGAGTTCTGCGACGAAGGCCAGGCCAAGGAACGCCTCCGCCCCTACGTCTGGCGCAGGGCAAGCTCCGCGCTGGAAGCGCTGGGGAGTGGTCGGGCGCGGTATCTGCAGGACGGGTACGCCTAAGCCGACGGAAGAACGATGTACCTCGGTTCTACCTGGCGTATACCCGCCTTGTACCCGACGCGCATCTGCTACCGCATCGACCCTGCCCACGACCGCATAGATCGTGCCGGGGATAACCCGCAGGGGTCAGCACGGATTCAGCACCGGGTCCGGAAACGACGGGAAACAACCGGCATCAACCGGACAATCAAGACATGAGAACTGGCCGCCCAACTCGGCGCCGGACGGCCCGCTTCCCAGCCAGAAGAATCCGAGAATTCGCAGGTCAGCGCCCTTATTTCACCCCTTGAGCAGCTGCCGGGCCATCACCATGCGCTGAATCTGGTTCGTCCCCTCGTAGATCTGGGTGATTTTCGCATCGCGCATCATGCGCTCGACGGGGTAGTCGTTGACATAGCCGTAGCCGCCGAGCAACTGGACGGCGTCGGTTGTGACCTCCATCGCCATGTCAGAGGCGAAGCACTTGCAGGCAGAAGAGATGAAGGTGAGGTCAGGGACGGTCGCGCCGGCCATTGCCTGGTCGGACCTGGCGGCGGCCGCATAGGTGAGCTGGCGAGCAGCCTCTATTTTCATGGCCATGTCAGCCAGCATGAACTGAAGGCCCTGGAATTCTGCGATGGCCTTGCCGAACTGCTTGCGCTCCTTGATGTAGCCGGCCGCGTAGTCGAGCGCGCCCTGCGCGATGCCTAGCGCCTGCGCCGCGATCGTGATCCTGGTGTGGTCGAGGGTCGCGAGGGCGGTCTTGAACCCGCTTCCCTCATCGCCGACCAGCCGGCCGGCCGGGATCACGCAGTTGTCGAAGTAAAGCTCCCTGGTCGGTGATCCCTTGATGCCTAGTTTGTGCTCTGGCGCGCCGACTGAGAATCCTTCGTCGCCCTGCTCGACCACGAAGGCCGAGATACCGCGCGCGCCGACGCCCGGCTCGGTGACCGCCATCACGGTGTAGAACCTGGAGATCCCCGCGTTGGTGATCCAGCGCTTGGTCCCGTTCAGCACGTAGCTGTCACCGTCGCGGACCGCCCGCGTACGCATGGCCGCCGCATCGGAACCGGCATCGGGCTCGGAGAGCGCGTAGGAGAACATCGCCGCGCCGCTCGCAACCGGCGGAAGGTATCTCCGCTTGATGTCTTCACTGGCCGATAGCAGCAAAGGAACCGTGCCCAGCTTGTTCACGGCGGGAATGAGCGAGCTTGACGCGCAAGCTCGCGCCACCTCTTCGATGACGATCACTGTGGAGAGGGCGTCGGCTCCGGCCCCGCCGTAAGCCTCGGGAATGTGGACCGCGTGCAGGTCCGCCTTGACCAGCGCGTCATGCGCCTCTTGCGGGAACCTGGACTCCCTGTCGACCTCAGCCGCAAAAGGCGCGATCTGATCGTCGGCCAGCCGCCTGACCGACTCCCTGAGCGCTTCCTGCTCCTGCGACAGCGCATAGACGGTGAACTCTGAGTTCATGTACCCGATAGTAACCTCAGCCTGGCCGCGAGCCACCGCAGGCGGCATCAGCCGCTCATGACCTCCTGCACCTGGTAAATGTGTTCAGTGTGCGCAGCAGATGAGCGAACTTCGGCGGGTGCGAAATTGCTGTCGGCGACGGGACGGGAGTTGCTTGGCCGGCTCGCCGGCGCTGACGTAAGCCCGGACCGCGTGCTGGCCCTGGCGCAGTCACTGCGCCAGGAGTATCCCGCGGAACTAGTCGCGGCGGCGCTGACGCAGCAGGCACTGCGGGTCGCAGCGACGGCCAAGTTCAGCCGGGCCGATCAGATGCTGTTCACCAGGTCCGGGCTTGAGCAAGCGTCTTCCGAGCAGACCGCACGGCACGCGGCCGGGCGATTCGCGGGCGCGCTCATAGTGGCCGACCTGTGCTGCGGCATCGGCGGAAACCTGACCGCGCTGGCCGATGCCCGTCCTGGCGGTGTGACCATCGGCGTCGACAGCGACCCGGCGAGCTTGGGGTTCGCCAGGCACAACGCCGCGGTGCTCGCGCCTGGTGCCCGGCTCGGGTTCGCGTGCGCGGACGTCAGGACGGTCCGGTTGAACCGGGTGGATGCCGTGTTCGTCGACCCGGCGCGGCGAGACGCGAAGGGACGGCTGCCGACGGGGCGTTACCTGCCTGCACTCCAGTGGTGCCTCGACCTCACCGCGACTGTGCCCAGGGTTGGTATCAAGGCCGCGCCAGGGCTGCGGAAGGAACTCGTGCCGCCCGGCTGGGAGATCGAGTTCGTCGCGGTCGGGCGGGAGCTCAAGGAAGCCATGCTGTGGTCGCCTGACCTGGCGCGCACCCAAACCACAGCGACCGTGCTGCCCGCCGGTGACACGCTGACCTGCGCTGACCCAGCCGCGCGCAGCACGGCGCCGGCGCCGGCACCGCCAGGTGAGTACCTGTTCGACCCGAACCCCGCCGTGACCAGGGCCGGGCTGGTCACCAAGCTGGCCGGGCTGCTCGGCGCCTGGCAGATCGATCCGATGATCGCGTTCTTGTCTGCGAACGAGCCGAAGTTCACGCCGTTCGCGCGGACGCTGCGGGTCATCGAGTCGGCGCCCTGGCATGAGAAGAGGTTCGGGGCCAGGCTGCGCGACCTGGGGATCGGCACCGCGGACATCAGGCGGCGGGGACTTGCCGGGGACGTGGCTCAGATTCACCGCAGACTGGGGCTGCGCGGGCCAGGCGCCGCGGTCATCGTGCTGACGCGAGTGTCCGACCGGCCCTGGGGCCTGATTTGCGTCCCTGTCACTCCTGACGGCCCGGCCGCCCCAGATGCGCAAGCGCAAGGGAGGCCGGGCCTTGAAACAGATCAGGGATAGTTGACCGGGCTGCCGAGACCGGTCACCAGGTCATAGCCGGTGCCCGCGCCGCAATCGGTGCCGCAACTGCCGTTGCTGCCGCTGATGATGTCACGGAGATTAGTCAAATAGCCGCCGCCGTAGATCGCGGCGTCGCCCTGGAGCGCGGTCTTGCCCGCGGCATTGCCTGCCGCGAGAATGCCGGCCCAGTTCGGGGCGCCGACGCTGGTGCCGCCGATGGTCCACCAGCCGGACTGCCCCGCGTAGAGGGTGCTGTCGTAGACGGAGACACCGGTGTTCGGGTCGCCGACGAAGGACACGTCGGGGACGCCGCGCAGGCCGCCGGTCAGGGAGCTGATCGTGGTCGCACCGTGCACGGCTCCTGCATAGCCGGCCTGGTACGCGGGGATGTTCTCGTAGGCGGAGATTCCTCCGCCACTGCCCGGCCATGCGGTCTCGCTGGTGAAGCCGGCACATGAGGTGCCGCTGCAGCCGTTGAGCGTGGTGCCGCCGACCGCGATGACGTCAGGGGAAGCGGAAGGGTAGATCACGCCGTGGCCGCTGTCGCCTGACGACGCGGTGTACAGGGTGCCAGGATGGGTGAAGTTCCTGTCGCTGCTGGTTTCTGAGCTGCTCTCGCCGCCGCCCCAGCTCATCGACACGACGTTGGCGTCGAGCGTGGTGTTGGCATAGTCGACTGCCGCGTACAAGTGAGCGTTGCTCGCCGTCTTGGCCTCGACCAGCACGATCTTGGCTGCCGGAGCTTCGGCGTGCGCCCACTCGATGTCCAGGGACTCCTCCAGTGCCCAGTCGCTGTTAGTGGCGGGCTTGCCTGAAGGCTTTGCCACCTTGAAACATGGCCCTGGCTGGCTGAGCGACGTGCAAGTCACCAGCTTGGCGTAGCCGTACTCCTTGTTGAAGACGTTGAGGTCAGCGAGTGCGTGCGGGTCGTTGTAGGCGTCGACGATCGCGATGATCTGGCCATCACCTGCACCAGAACCCGGCGACAGCCCGGACAGGCCGTAGACGGACTTGATCGCGCTCGGCGGCAGTCCGGTGGGCGAAGCGCTGGTAACGAGCGGCGTGCCGTTGGCCGCAGTGCCGATGCGGTGGACGATGAACGTCGGATGATTCACGGACAAGGCGGCCGGCGCGGCCGGCGCGGCGGGCGCCGTCTGGGCGGCGAAGGCGGCAGCGCCGCCGGCGGACACGGCCATCGCGACCGCGAACGTGACCCCGGTTCCTAATACTCCTAGTCGCTTCCAGCTCATGCGCTTGCACTCTTTCTGCCTGGCCCGCCTTGTTGCGGGCTTCCAGCGCATGATGATCTGGTGACGATAAGCCGTCAAGGCCGCGCCGGACTCCCTAACTTTCCGGTTATGTCAAGCTAGCCTCGCGCGAAGCGCCGCCCCCTTGGCTTGCGCGGTTTCACGTAGCTGATCTTGGAAGGCGCTCATCTTTCGCTGCAATTCCAGGTCTCCGGCCGCCAGAATCCGGACGGCAAGCAGCCCGGCGTTCCTGGCACCGCCGACCGCGACCGCCGCGACCGGGATCCCGGCGGGCATCTGGACGATCGACAGCAGCGAGTCAAGCCCATCCAGATGCGCGAGCGGCACAGGCACCCCGATCACCGGCAGCGGCGTGACCGCCGCCAGCATGCCTGGCAGGTGTGCGGCACCGCCCGCCCCTGCGATGATCACTCGCAGCCCGCGCCCTGCCGCCGCCGAGCCGTAAGCGATCATCTCGTGCGGCATCCGGTGGGCCGAGACCACGTCGGCCTCGTAGGGTACCCCGAACTCGTCGAGCACCGACGCGGCAGCCGCCATGACGGGCCAGTCTGAGTCACTTCCCATAACGACGCCTGCCAAGGGAACTGCGGTCATAGCGGCGATTCCTCCGTGCCGAGGCTCAGGTAACTGGCCGCGCGCCACGCCCGGTCACGCAGTCGCTCGACGTCAGCCGCGGCACCAGCCACGGTCACATGGCCGACTTTCCGCCCCGGCCGCACCTGCTTGCCGTACAAGTGGACCTTGACCCCTGGGTCGGCCGCCATGACATGGATGAACCGCGAGTACAGGTCGGGATCATCGCCGCCGAGCACGTTGACCATCACCGCCGCGCCGAAAGTGCACCCCGTAGCGCCGAGCGGGAGATCGAGCACGGCCCGCAAGTGCTGTTCGAACTGCGATGTCACCGAGGCGTCCGCGGTCCAGTGGCCGGAATTGTGCGGGCGCATCGCCAGCTCGTTGATCAGCAGCTCGTCGCCGCACTGGAAAAGCTCGATCGCCAGCAGCCCGGTGACACCGAGCTCGGCCGCCACGCGCAGCGCCAGCCACTGCGCCCGCTCCGCCACCTCGGCGCAAAGGCCTGGCGCAGGCGCGAGCACCTCGCGGCAGATGCCGTCCCGCTGCACCGTCTGCACGACCGGGTAGGCCGCCCCCTGGCCCTTAGGCGACCTGGCCGCCAGCACGGCAAGCTCACGGTCGAAGGGCACGTACTCCTCGGCAAGCATCCGAAGGCCATGGGAGAGCACCTCGGCGACCGCTTCCTTGCCATCGCACAGCCAGACCCCCTTGCCGTCGTAGCCGCCTGAGGCCGCCTTGAGCACCACCGGCCATTCCGGCCGCCCGGCCCCGGCCTGCTCGTCGGCCACGAAGGCCAGCACGTCCGTGAGGGTCTCGACCGGCCGGAACCGCGGGCACCTGATGCCGGACTCCGCGAGCGCCGTGTCCCGCTTCAGCATCGAGCTCAGCCGGTTCCGCATCGCCAGCTTGTCCTGAGCGAAGGCCAGGGCCTCGCGGCCTGGCCTGACCGCTGTCACCTCGGAAAGCACGGCCAGCTGCGCGCCTGGCACGTGCTCGTGGTCAAAGGTCACCACGTCGCAGCCGATGCCGAAGCCGAGCAGGTCACCCGCCGACCTGAAATCGCCTATCACGGTGCCAGGGCAGACCTGGGCGGCGCTCTCGCCGGGACTGGCGGCAAGCACCCGAAACTCGATCCCGAGTCCCACCGCAGCCTGGGCGGTCATCCTCGCCAGCTGGCCCGCGCCGACCATCCCGACGACAGGGAAGCGAGCCTCGCGTGCCCTTTTGTGTTCGCTCACCCGTCGTAGCCTAACTAGCGGAACCGGATGCCGACGACGAGCACCTCGGCACCGCGCCTGCACCGCCGATCCGGTCAGGCTGGCCCGGCCACGGCAGGCTCGTCCATCCGCTCCCCGGCGGGCTGCGGGAAGATCACCGCGAACGTGGCCGGCCTCGGCTTGACAAGCACCAGCTGCCCGCCATCGGAAGCCGCGATGGATTTGGCCAGCGCCAGCCCGAGCCCGGTGCCTCCGGCACCGCTCACGCTGCGCTCGAAGATCCTGTGCACCAGGTCAGGCGGCACTCCCCGCCCTTCGTCCTTCACCTCGATCACCACAGAACGAGGAGTCTGCGAAGTCCTGATGCTGACCGTTCCGCCGCCATGCACCAGCGCGTTGTCCAGCAGTGTAGCCACTACCTGTGACACTCCGCCGACGCTGACGTACGCACGCAAGCCGGCATCGCCGAGCACCTCGAGCTTCCTGCCCGCGTTACGGAACGCTGGCTCCCACTCGGTCACTTGCTGGGCGATGATGTCGTTAAGGCAGGAAAGCGCGGGCGCGCCGGAAGAGGACCGCCTCGCCCGTCCGAGCAACTGCCCGACCACCTGCGCTAGCCGGTCGGTCTGGGCCAGCGCCGCCGCGCCTTCTTCGCGCACGATGGCCGGGTCGTCGGCCGCCGAGACCATCTCCTCTAGGCGCATCGAAAGCGCGGTCAGCGGCGTGCGCAGCTGATGCGACGCGTCAACCGCGAAGTCCTGCTCGGCCGAGATGAAGTCGGCGACCCGCTGCACCGCGTTGTCCATGCCTTCGGCTATCCGGTCAAGCTCGGCGATACCGTACCTGCGGCCGACCGGCCTGGCATCGCCGGTGCCGATCCGATCCGCGGCCTTCGCCAGATCTTGCACTGGCCGGGCCAGCCGCCTTGCCTGCGCGAAGGCCAGCCCGGCGGCGATGGCGAGCGCGCCAAGTCCGAGCAGGGCGAACCTGACCGCGGACAACCGGACCGGCTGCGACCCGACCGCGATGGCGACTCCGGCCGCGAACGCCAGTACAGCGGCCAGCGTCACCCCGAATGTCGACGTCAGCAGCCGGCGCCGCATGAAGCTTCAGTCTCCTCGCTCGAACCTGAACCCGACTCCGCGAACGGTGGTGATGAAGTGCGGGTTGTGAGCATCGTCGCCGAGCTTGCGGCGCAGCCAGGACACGTGCATGTCAAGTGTCTTCGTCGAACCCCACCACTTGCTGTCCCATACCTGCCGCATAATCTGGTCTCTGGTGACCACCTTGCCTGCCTCGGTCACCAGCAGGTTGAGCAGGTCGAACTCCTTCGAGGTGAGATCAAGCTCGGCGGTGCCGAGCCAGGCCCGCCTGGCGTCGGTGTCGATCCTTACTCCCTGCACGATCTGCGCGGGCGATGCGCCGCGCCGCAGCAGTGCCCGCACCCTGGCGAGCAACTCGGCCAGCCGGAAGGGCTTCGCCACGTAGTCATCGGCCCCGGCATCGAGCCCGATGACCGTGTCGACTTCCTCGACCCGCGCGGTCAGGATGAGGACGGGGGTCGAATGCCCGGCCAGCCGCAACCGCCGGCAGACTTCAAGTCCGTCCATCCTCGGCAGCCCGATGTCGAGGACGATCAGGTCAATTCCGCCAGCCCGCGCGACCTCGAAGGTTCCCGGTCCATCGGCTGAGACGCCCACCTCATAGCCTTCGCGCCGCAAAGCTCGCGCCAGCGGCTCGGAAATAGATGGGTCATCCTCAGCAAGCAATACGCTAGTCATGCTGAAATGATAAGGCGAACAGTCCCAATTAAGCTGGCGCGGCGCTCCCAAATACCGGCAATCATTTGGTCAAGATCGCTGGCGCAAAAGGGATATGACGAAAATCTAAAATCATTTTAGATCTACCAGAACATGACCGGCCGGCTCCGGGCTTTCCCCGTCGCCGTGACCGGGAAGATCACGGTTCGCCATCAGCGCGCGGGTGCAAAGGAGCGCACCAGAGATGGTGGCAAGGCCAAGCATGACCCACAGGGCGGCCCTGACGCCGAGCCAGGTCCCCAGCCATCCGGCCAGGAGCGCGCCGGCCGGACTGGTCGCGAAGATGAAGAACCGCTGCGTGGCGGTGACCCGGCCGCACATCCCTGGCGGGGAGTACGCCTGCCTGAACGCCGCGATGATGATGTTGCCCACCGCCATCCCGGTAGAGGCGATCAGCGCACCGGCGAGATACCAGGCCAGTCCGGCGCCAGGTTCGGTGAGCGGGATGAGCAAGGTAGCCGGCAGCGCCAGCCAGGTCGTGAGCACCAGGCTCCTGGCTGTTCCCCACCTGGCAGTGACCCGTTGCGTGAGCACCGCCCCTAGTACCCCGCCAAGGCCAGGCACGGCCGTCAGCAATCCGACGGACCAGGCGGGAAGCCCTGCCACCCGGACAAGAAACACCACGATAAGCGCCGTGTATCCGGTCAGCGCGAGATTGGCCGCCGCCCAGAATGCCGTCATCGGCCGCAAATAGGGATCGCGCACCAGCAGCAGCACCCCCGCCGCGACTTCCCGCCGCAGTGACCTGGCCGGCCGAACCCCTGCAACGCCGCAACGTGGGGACCAGGACACCCTCTTCGTGTCAGCGTGGGACTGCGACCTGGCGCCGAGCAGGCAGCCGGCCGACACGAGGAAGCTCACCGCGTTGCCGGTCAGGGCGGCGACAGGACCGAGCGCCTGGGCGACAAGACCGGCCAGGCCGGGCCCGGCGAAGGCCGCCGCTGACGCACTGCCCTGCATCTTGGTGTTGCCCTCGATCAGGTCGGCGGCATCGACCACGGACGGCAGGTACACCTGGTAGCCGGTCATGAACACCACGCTGGCCGCCCCGGCCGCCAGCGCGACGGCCACGAGCAGGCCGGAGGAAAGCATCCCGGTCCACGCGGCGACCGGCACGGCCGCATAGAGCAGCGCGGAGGCCACATCCGCCGTGATCATCACCGGACGCACCGGCAGCCGGTCTGCCCATGCCCCGGCGGGCAGCCCGATCGCCAGCCAGGGCAGCCAGGCGGCGGCGGTAAGCACCCCGACGGCGAAAGTGCTGGCATGCAGCGCGATCACGGCGACAAGCGGTACCCCGACTACGGCCATCGCGTTGCCGACCTGACTGACCGTCTCCCCGATCCAGAGCAGCAGGAAGTTGCGCTGGCTTAAGAGCCCGCCAGGGCCTTTCATCAGACCGGGGTAACGCCGTGGCGGCGACGGGAGAAGGACCGGTCTTTGCCGCGAGCCGCCGCGAAGCGGCGGATCAGGTCCGACCTGAGTGCCTCAGGTTCCACGATGTCGTCTATGACCAGTTCGCCCGCCAGCCGGAGTATGTCTATGTCGGCCTCGTAGACATCACGGAGTTTCTGGGTTTCCAGTTCTCTTTCCTGCGGGTCAGCGATGGCGGTGAGCTTGTTGTAGTAGACGGCGTTGACTGCGGCTTCGGCCCCCATCACGGCGATCTTCGCCGTCGGCAGGGCCAGCGTGGCGTCAGGCTCGAACCCTGGCCCGGCCATGGCGTAAAGGCCGGCCCCATAGGCCTTGCGCACCACGACGCAGATCTTGGGCACGGTCGCTTCTGACACCGCGCTGATCATCTTCGCACCGTGCCGGATAATGCCCTGCTTTTCCACCGCCGTGCCGACCATGAAGCCGGGGACGTCAGCCAGGAAGAGCAGGGGAACATTGAAGGCGTCGCACGCCTGAATGAACCTGGTCGCCTTGTCTGCCGAGTCGACGAACAAGACGCCGCCCTTGAACATCGGGTTGTTGGCGACGATGCCGATCACCTGGCCGTCGAGCCTGGCGAAGCCGGTGACCAGCTCCTTAGCCCACAGCTGGTGTATCTCGAACAGGGAACCCGCGTCGACGATCCCGCGCACGTACCTGCGCATGTCAAATGCCTGCCGTTCGCTGACAGGCACGAGCTTGCGCAGGTCGACCGGCTCGGGATCAGCCGGCGGAGCGGGCGGCGGATCTTCTTGCCAGTTGGCTGGCAAATAAGACAAATAGCGCCGCACGGCCTCGATCGCGTCGGCCTCGGCCGGTGCCAGATAGTGCCCGCAACCGGAAACCGTGCAGTGCATCCTGGCGCCGCCCATTTCTTCGAGCGTGGTCTGCTCCTTGACCACCATCTCGACCATGCGGGGACTGCCCAGGTACATCGACGCGTTGCCTTCGACCATGGCGACGTAGTCGCAGAACGCGGGAATGTAGGCACCGCCTGCCGCGGAAGGACCGAACAGGGCGCAGACCTGGGGGATCGCGCCCGACGCCCGGACCTGCGTGTGGAAGATCTTGCCCGCGCCCCGGCGGCCAGGGAACATCTCGACCTGGTCGGTGATCCGCGCGCCGGCCGAGTCGATCAGGTAGACCATCGGAAGCCCGCTGGCGTAGGCCTTCTCGATGATCCTGATGATCTTCTCCACGGTCCTGGCGCCCCACGAACCCGCCTTGACAGTGGAATCGTTGGCCATCAGCGCGACCGGCCGACCCGCGACCAGTGCCGTGCCGGTGATCACACCGTCTGCTGGCAGGCCGTCGGCAAGCACGTTGGCGAAGATGCCGTCCTCGCTGAAACTGCCCGCGTCGGCGAGCAGCGCGATCCTTTCCCTGGCGAACAGCTTGCCGCTGGCGGCCGCTGCCTGGTGATATCTTGCCGCTCCGCCCGCGCCGACTCTGGCGCGAATGCCCGGCAACTCGGCGTGGGCCTGGCCCGGCTGGCCGGCCTGAACGGATTCTGTCTGGTCTGGTGCAGCGCTCACAAAGGTGAGCGTACCTAGTGCACGGTCCTGGTCCTCGGCCCCGCCCTGAGCACTTGCGACGGCAGTTCCCTGCCCACGATCCGCTCGGCGTCGGCCGCGGCATCGATCAGGGCATCTAGCTCTACCCCGGTCTCGATGCCCATGTCTGCCACCATGTGGACGAGTTCTTCGGTGGCAATATTGCCTGACGCGCCGGGGGCGTACGGGCAACCGCCAAGGCCGCCGACAGAAGCATCGAAATCGGTCACGCCAAGTTCGAGCGCGGCAAGCACATTGGCCAGCCCGGCACCCCTGGTGTTGTGGAAGTGCAGGTTGAGCGGCATATCAGGATAGGCAGACCTGAATTCCCCGACGAGCGACCATACCCGCCCTGGCGTGGCCATTCCCGTCGTGTCACCGAACGAGATCGAGTCGGCGCCGTCTGCCACCGCCCGGCGTGCGACGCCGACGACCCTGCTCACCGGCACGTCACCCTCGTAGGGACAGCCCCAGGCCGTGGCGACGATCACCTGGCAGGTCACACCGCGCTGATGCGCCTCGTCAATGACCGAGGCGATGTCGTCGAGCGACTCCTCGGTCGACCGGTTGACGTTCTTGCGGTTGTGCGTGTCAGAGGCCGATACCACGACCTCGATCTCCGGCAGGCCCGCGTCAAGGGCGCGCCTGGCACCTCGCAGGTTGGGCACCAGGGCCGAGTACCTGACCCGGTCCGGCCTCTCGATGCCGTGCCAGACCTCGTCCGCGTCGGCCATCTGCGGTATGGCCTGCGGCCTGACGAACGAGACGGCCTCGATCCTGCGTATACCCGTCGCCGAGAGCCGGTCGATCAGTTCGATCTTGTCCTGCGTCGGTACCGGCTTCTCGTTCTGCAGCCCGTCGCGCGGTCCCACCTCACGCACCGAGATCCGGTCAGGAATGTCAGACAATGTGCTTCCCCGTCCCTTGGCCGGCCTGGTACTCCCGGCGGAACCAGCCCGTCAGGTGGAGTCTAAGCCGCCCGTCGCCGACGGCCAGGCTGGCTGGCGCTTTTGCGCGAAAGCCGCGATCCCCTCCTGCCGGTCGGCGCTGCCGGCCGCCGTCCGCCATGCCGCGTCCTCGACGTCGAGCGCGGCGGCCAGGCTCAGTCCGGCCCCGTTGCGCAGCGCCCGCTTGGCCGCCCTGACCGCGACCGGCGAGTTGGCCGCGATCTGCCCGGCGATCTCAAGTGCGTGGTCTGCGGCCTCGCCCACCATGAAAAGCAAGTCGACAAGCCCGATCGCATGAGCGAGCGGTGCGTCGATCCTGCGCCCGGTAAAGATCAGCTCGGCGGCCCGGCCAGGCCCGATCCGCCTGGCGGCCAGCTGAGTGCCGCCACAGCCTGGTACCAGGCCAACCGAGGTCTCCGGCAGGCCGAACACGGCTGTGCTGTCGGCGACTATGACGTCACAGCTCAATGCGAGCTCACAGCCGCCGCCGAGCGCAAACCCGTGCACGGCGGCGATGACCGGCTGCGGCAAGGCCAGCAGCGAGCCGAACGCGGACCTGAACACCGGCCGCTGAGCCATGATCTGGGCGTCAGTCATCGCGGCCCGCTCCTTCAGGTCGGCCCCGGCGCAAAAGGCCCGCTCGCCTGCCGAGGTGAGCACCACGGCGAGTACGGAACGGTCACCCGCGAGTTCGGTGAAGTGCTCGTCGAGCTCGGCGAGCGTGGCCGTGTCCAGCGCGTTCATCGCCTCCGGCCGGTCGAGTACCACCTGGGCGATCTCGCCTGCCGCCGCCGCATGGCGAGCAATCCGCACGCTGCCGCCTTGAGAACCGCTCATGGCCGCACAGTACGCCCGGCCCTCGCCGCCAAGCCAGGCGACGTCACGTTCATGGCCGATTCGAAGGATGTGCTCGCCGGGCTTGACGCGGGCCGCCCGCAGTCCAGGCTGTTCGAGCGGTGCTTCGGAGGCAGCCAGGCCAGGTCGGGCGGCGGCAGCACCGGACCTGGCCTGGCCATCGCAGATGCGGTGAGGACCGCGCACGGCGGCCGGGTCACGTTGACGAACTGCCCCGGCCTCACCAGGTTCACCGTGATCTGGCCCGCGGCAACTTCCCTGGACTAGCGCCGGCGCCTGCGGCGCTGTTCGGGCAGGTCAGGCCAGGCCGGTCCCTGCCCCTGCGCCGCTTGCGGCACGCCCGCTCTCGCCGTCTCCTCGCCGACCATCTCGAACAAGACGCCCTGCACCTGCCTTACCTCGGGGATCTCGGCTAGCTCCAGCCGCCCTTGATCTCCCGGCGATTCGACGACAAGCGTCCCGCAGCCGAACAGCCTGTCGATCAGGCCCTGCCTGAACGACACGTCGCTGATCCGGTTCAAAGGGAAATCGCGGCCGGTTCTGCTGATCACGCCGAATCGCAGCCGCAGGCGCCGGTTGGTCAGCTCATAGATTGTGGTGCGCCAGCGCAGGAAAGGTATCCCGAACCAGGCGATCGCCCCGGCCAGGCCGATGACTCCGATCACCAGCCTGATCAGCCCGGAATTGGCGATGCTGGCCGGCAGGAAGAAGATCGCCGCGACCACCACCGCGATCACGAGCAAGAGCAGCAGAGCCGGCCTGACCAGTGTCTTCCCGTGCGGGTGCAGCCGAAGGACAAGCTGTTCACCGGGTGCCAACCCGTCGTTAGGCGCCACATCCCCATAATGGCACTTCGCCAGGCAACCGGCGACCGCACGAGGCGGACGGTAACCCTGACGTCACCTGACATGGACGACGTCCCCGGCGCTGACCTCGACCCGCGGTCCGCGCTCAGGCCTGACCACTAGCCGCCCGGCCAGGTCCACGTCTATCGCCTCGCCGCGCAGCGACTTGCCGCCGGGCAGTTCGACCGTCACCTCACGCCCGAGTGTGGCGCAGAGTTCCAGGTACGCCTGGCGAAGGCCGCGGTCAGGGTCCCCGCGCCACTGCCCTGACCAGGGCAGGTACCATCCGGCGAACTGAGCCAGAATCTCGATCAGGAGATCGGCGCGGTCGCGGTCGCCCGCACCGTGCTGCTCGAGCGAGGTCGCGCTCGGGACCGGCAGGTCCCCGGTCAGGCCGAGCACGTTGAGGCCGATCCCGACCACGATCGCGTCGCCTGACTGCTCGGCCAGGATGCCCGCGAGCTTGCCATCCCCTACGAGCACGTCATTAGGCCACTTCAGGCTGGCCGCGACTCCGGTCACCGCGCGGACGGCGGTCACGGCGGCGACCCCGGCGAGCAACGGCAGCCAGCCCCTGGCCGGCGGCGGTACCTGACGCGGCCTGAGCAGCACGGAGAACGTCAGCGCGGCACCCGGCCTGCTCTGCCAGATGCGGCCCTGCCTGCCTCGGCCGCAGGTCTGTTCCCGCGCCACCAGGATCAGGCCCTCTTGCTCGCCGTCGCGTGCGCGCGCTAGCAGGTCGGCGTTGGTCGAGCCGGTAGTGGCGACGAACTCGGCCAGTGTCCACGGGCCTTTGCCCGCAGCGACGGCGGCCTTGACCGACGCGGCCATGAGTGAGTCAGCATTGCGCACCCGCCCTATTGTCCTCACCTGCCAGACCAGCGGTCCTAGCGGCACCCGCGCAGCTAATTCCGCAATTCCGCCTCCCGGTCGCATGGCGTACGCTTGCGCCCACGCCGGCAACGGCGAACCTGGCACTGCGCCACGGGCGCGGCGCCACCACCGCGACCGGGCAGGCCGGGCAGTGTTAAGACCGATCGGTGTTAAGACCGATCAGTGTTAAGACTTACAGGAACGCCACGATCTGCCAGGAAGGATCTCGCGAGAATTGCGGACTCAAAGTGCCATCAGGTAACGATCACGTCGAGCTGACGCTCGACCTAGTGGCGGGTGTTACCGACCGCGGCCTGCGCCACCCGCGCAACGAGGACGCGATGGCTCTGGCCAGCGCAGTCGCCGCAGGCGGCCCCGTGGCCCTCGCCGTCGTCTGCGACGGGGTGTCAAGTTCGAGCAACCCCGACGAAGCATCCCAGGCTGCCTCCCAGTCGGCGCTCCAGGTGCTGCTCGCCGCGGTGCGGAACGGCAGCGACCTTTCCGAGGCGTCCGTCCGTGCCGTGCGCGCCGCGCAGGAGGCGCTGGACGAGCTGGCCGACACGGCGGGTTCACGGTTCAACGCACCGTCGGCGACCTTTGTCGCCGCCGTCGTCATGGCGGGCAAGATCACCATCTGCTGGCTCGGCGACAGCCGCGCATACTGGATGGACGCCTCAGGCGCCGTCGGGTCAAGGCGTCTGACCGTGGACGACTCGATAGCCCAGGAGCTAATATCGCGCGGCGTGCTTTCAGAAGCCGAAGCGCTCGCCTCGCCGCAGGGGCACGTCGTGACCGGCTGGATCGGCGCCGACGCCGGCCAGGCCACACCGCACGTGACCAGCTTCGAGCCGGACGGGCCTGGTGCGGTGCTGCTCTGCTCTGACGGCTTGTGGAACTACCAGCCTGACGTTGCCGGACTCGCAGGGATGGCGCTGCCTGGCGCGCTCACCGACCCGCTCGGCACGGCCGCGGCACTGGTGGACTTCGCCAATGAGGCAGGCGGCAGCGACAACATCACTGTCGTACTGATTCCTTACCCGCCAACCGACCGCAGGCGCGACGGCGACACCTCCCAGCTAGCCGTAACCGAAATCGGCGAACACCCCGCCACATAGACCCCACCCCGCCACGCAGGCACCCCCGCAACTTCACAACGTGCGCACCCCGCAGACGCCCAACCCCCGCAACTCCGCAACGTGCGCACCCCCGCACCCACAACGCCACAACGCAGGCGCGGGGCGCGGGGTGGGGGGCGCGGGGTGGGGGGGTAGCTGGTGTTTACTTGTGGCCTATCTTTGCGAGCATGAGCACCGACACCGCGCGGAACCTGGCCGCTGATGGCGAAGCTACTGATATCCATACAACTGCCGGAAAGATCGCTGACCTGGAGAAACGCCGGATCGAGGCAGTGCATGCCGGCTCGGAGCACGCCGTGGAACGGCAGCACGCCAAAGGCAAGATGACCGCGCGGGAGCGAATCGACTACCTGCTGGATCCAGGATCCTTTGTCGAGTTCGACGAACTGGCCAGGCACCGCAACCATGACTTCGGCATGGCGAGCACCAGGCCGTACGGAGACGGCGTGGTCACTGGCTACGGAACTGTGGATGGCCGGCCCGTGTGCGTGTTCAGTCAGGATTTCACGATATTCGGCGGCTCTCTCGGCGAGGTTTTCGGCACGAAGATCGTCAAAGTGATGGACCACGCGCTGAAGACCGGCTGTCCCGTCATCGGCATCAACGACAGCGGCGGCGCGCGGATACAGGAAGGCGTGGTCGCGCTCGGCTTGTATGCCGAGATCTTCTACCGCAATGTGATGTCGTCTGGCGTGATCCCCCAGATCTCCCTGATCATGGGCCCGTGTGCCGGCGGCGCGGTCTACTCCCCCGCCATCACCGACTTCACCTTGATGGTCGACCAGACCTCGCACATGTTCATCACGGGACCAGACGTGATCAAAACGGTGACCGGCGAGGAGGTGAGCTTCGAGGACCTAGGCGGCGCGCACGCGCATAACGTCAAGTCGGGCGTGGCCCACTACCAGGCCAGCGACGAGCAGGACTGCCTCGACTTCGCCAGGGAACTGCTTTCCTTCCTGCCATCCAATAACGTCGACGACCCGCCGCTCCTGCCCGCGAGCCTTGGACCAGAGAATATCTGCGAGCTGACCGAGCACGACACCGAGCTTGACACGGTCATACCCGACTCAGCGAACCAGCCGTATGACATGCATGTGGTCATCGAGCATATACTCGACGAAGGCGACTTCTGTGAGATCCATTCAGAATTCGCCAGAAACATCATCGTCGGATTCGGCCGGGTGGAGGGGGCTCCGGTAGGCGTGGTCGCCAATCAGCCGATGCATTTCGCTGGCTGCCTGGACATCGACGCCTCGGAAAAGGCGGCCAGATTCGTCCGTACCTGCGACGCGTTCAACGTTCCCGTGCTCACCTTCGTGGACGTGCCAGGGTTCCTGCCGGGAGCCGGCCAGGAGTGGGGCGGCATCATCAGGCGCGGGGCGAAGCTGATCTATGCCTACGCCGAGGCGACCGTGCCGAAGATCACCGTGATTACCAGGAAAGCCTATGGCGGCGCTTACGACGTCATGGGCTCCAAGCACCTCGGCGGCGACATCAACCTGGCCTGGCCGACCGCGCAGATTGCCGTCATGGGCGCGCAGGGGGCGGTCAACATCTTGTACCGACGTGAACTCGCGGGCGCGGCTGGCGAACAGGAGCAGGCCGCGATCAGGGCAGCGAAGGCGACGGAATACGAGGACACCCTGGCCAACCCTTACATCGCCGCCGAGCGCGGCTATGTGGATGCGGTGATCAGACCCGCGGAGACACGACCCGCCGTGATCAAGGCGCTTCGCACGTTGCGCACCAAACGACAGGCGCTGCCGCCCAAGAAGCACGGCAACATCCCGCTGTAGACCCGTGGCTACCGATGGCAGTACCCCTTACCCGCTCGGACGCCTGGGCCGGCTGCTACCTTGGGCGCAAGTGGCGTTACCGAACGTTGCGAAAATGGGCCAGAGCACCGGCGATTGCTCCGCCTGCGCGACACCCCGTCCAGTGCCGACTAAAGTCGAAGGCATATGACTGAGTCAGAAGTATCGCTGCCGTTGCTTTCCCGCTACGCCATCATGGTCGATGTCGGGTATATCTACGCGTCCGCTGGAGAGTTGCTGTTCGGCGCGTCCTCGCGGCGCGAGTACCGCGTGGACGCTGACAAGCTGATCCAGTCGCTGATCAAGCAGGCCGACGATCAGGTCAGGGGACAGTTGCTCCGGGTCTACTGGTATGACGCCGCGCGAGACCGGGTTCCCACCTTCGACCAGCGAGTCATCGCTCAGATGCCGCTCGTGAAGCTCAGGCTGGGCAACCTGAACGCGCGCGGGCAGCAAAAGGGCGTCGACGCTCAGATCCGCGCCGACATGGAAGCCCTGGCCAGGCACCGGGCGATCACAGACGCGATCTTGGTAGCTGGCGACGAGGACATGGTGCCTGCGGTAGAGGCGGCGCAGGCGTTTGGCGTCCGCGTGCACCTGTGGGGGGTCGAGCCGCCGTACGGCACCAATCAGGCCGAGCGGCTCGTGTGGGAGTCGGACACCGTTGAAGTGCTCGAGCGTTCCTTCATCGAGCCCTACTTCGCTCCCCAGCCGACAGCGGAAACGGTGCCCGCCGCTCCTGCGGGCATACTGCCGGCCAGGACCGATCAAGCCGCCGCCGTGCCCGGCATCCAGGCCAGTCCAGTCGCGCCCTCGCCCGCCCAGTTGTTCGGCGACCGTAATCCGTTCAAGTCGCACTCCAAGACCTCGATTCACCTCAGCGCCGCGCACCTCGCCGCCGCCAGGCTCGGCCCGTCGAGGGAACGGGTCGAGGAGGCCGGCGAGCATGTCGCGCAGAAGTGGATCCTGACCAGGGGCGAGGACAATATCAGGGACCTGCTGCCCGGACCCATCCTGCCGCCGGTCATCGACAAGGAACTCCTGGTCGACGCGGAAAAGGAACTCGGGCTTTCGCTGCGCTCCTATCAGGAAGCCCGCGAGTGGCTGAGGGACGCCTTCTGGGCGCGTGTGCACAGGCAGTTCGGCGTCGGGGTAGGGAAGTCCAGGTGACGGTCCTCACGGTGGTGCGCGGTGAGCCGTCCGACGACGAACTCGCCGCCGTGATTGCGGTCATCGCCGCCCGGGCGCAGGCGCGACCGGCCCAGCCGGAGCAGGGACGCGTTCAGGTGAGCCGCAGTCGCTCCGCCTGGGCGGACCGGTCAAGGTCACTTCGCCGGCCCTTCGACGCCGGACACGGCACCTGGCGCCTGGCCGTCCGCTGACGGGCGGGCCCTGCGGCGGAATCCGGGCCGCCCTACGGGATCGGTGCCAAGGCTCTCAGGGTGCCCGCCACGGCGCTAACACATCTCACTAGACTCCTGGCAGTCGAAAAGGAGCCGTTTCGTGCGCAAGGTCCTCATCGCCAATCGTGGCGAGATCGCCGTCCGCGTGGCTCGCGCCTGCCGCGACGCCGGACTGGCTAGCGTCGCCGTGTATTCCGAGCCTGATCTTGACGCGCTGCATGTGCGAGTGGCCGACGAGGCCTATGCGCTTGACGGCTCGACGGCGGCAGAAAGCTACCTGGATATCACCAAGATCCTCAAGGTCGCATTGGAGTCAGGCTCAGACGCCGTGCACCCCGGCTACGGGTTCCTTGCCGAGAACGCCCAGTTCGCGCGCGAAGTCATCGCCGCAGGCCTGACCTGGATCGGACCGCCGCCCGCCGCGATCGACGCACTCGGCGACAAGACCGCCGCACGGGCCATCGCGCGCCTGGTAGGCGCGCCCCTGGCCCCTGGGTCGGCCGGGCCGATCGACGGGCCGGCGCAGGCAATGGACTTCGCCGCCAGCTACGGACTTCCTATCGCCATCAAGGCCGCCTACGGCGGCGGCGGGCGCGGACTCAAGGTCGCCAGGACCATGGCGGAGATCGCTCCTCAGTTCGAGTCGGCCGTGCGGGAGGCCCTGGCTGCCTTCGGGCGTGGTGAGTGTTTCGTCGAGCGTTACCTTGACAAGCCAAGACACGTCGAGACGCAGTGCCTGGCCGACAGCCACGGCAACGTCGTGGTGGTCTCGACCAGGGACTGCTCGCTCCAGCGGCGGCATCAAAAGCTCGTCGAGGAAGCGCCCGCTCCGTTCCTGACCGCAGGGCAGGAACGGCAGCTGCGCGAGTCATCGAAGGCGATCTTGCGCGAGGCCGGCTACGTCGGTGCGGGGACCTGCGAGTTCCTCGTCGGGCAAGACGGCACCGTGTCTTTCCTCGAGGTCAACACCAGGCTCCAGGTAGAGCATCCGGTAACCGAGGAAGTCAGCGGGATCGACCTGGTCCTCGCGATGTTCGCGATCGCCGAAGGACAGGCGCTGACGTTCGACGACCCGCCGCTGCGCGGGCACTCGATCGAGTTCCGTATCAACGCCGAGGACCCTGGCCTTAACTTCTTGCCCGCGCCGGGGACGCTGAGCACATGGGTGCCGCCGTCCGGACCTGGGGTCAGAGTAGATTCCGGGTACGTCGCGGGCATGACCGTGCCTCAGCTTTACGACTCGCTGATCGCGAAGCTGATAGTGACCGGCGCGGACCGCAACCAGGCGCTGGCGAGGGCGAGACGGGCACTGGCCGAGTTCGAGGTGTCCGGCATGCCAACTGTCCTGCCATTTCACCGTGCCGTCGTCGACGATCCTGCCTTCGCCGGCGAGCCGTTCAGCGTTCATACCAGGTGGATAGAGACCGAGTTCACCGGCAACCTGCCGCCGCAGGCAAGGGCCGACGGCGGGACCGCCGACCGGGGTGCGGGCGGCGAGCGTGAGCGAATTATCGTCGAAGTAGGCGGCAAGCGGCTCGAAGTCGTCGTTCCCGCGTCTTGGCGCACGCCAGCCGCTGGCCCTGGCGAGGGGGCAGTCACCCGCCCTGGCCGGGCAAGACCGGCCAGGGCGACGCGGGCAAGCCGCGGTCAAGGCGCGGCGACGGCTGACGCCGACCAGCTAGTGAGTCCCATGCAGGGCACGATCGTCAAGATCGTCGCCGAGGACGGCAGGCAAGTTCAGCCTGGGGATGCGATTGTGGTACTTGAAGCGATGAAGATGGAGCAACCGCTGACCGCGCACAAGGCAGGGACCGTCGCGGACCTGGCCGTCGAGGTCGGGCAGACGGTGCCGGCTGGCCACGTTATCTGCCGGCTAGCGGACTGAGCCATGGCCAGGCTGCCCGGTGATCCTGGGCCGGTCCGCTGGATGCTGTTCGCAATTGGCGGCAAACTGCCAGAAGAGAACGCCGACTGGGTCAGGCATGAACTCACCGATGCGGGCTGGCGGGCCAGGGCAGTGGTGCGGCACCTGGCGGTGATCGTGCCTGTCTGCGTGGTCGTGGCCGTGATACTGCTGGTATGGATTCCGGCACCGCTCTGGCTGGCGCTGATGATGATCGCGCTTATCCTCATCGGCAGCGTGTTCACCGTCATTGCCTACGCCGACGACATCAGGGTGAACCGGCTGCGGCAGCATGGCTTCGAACCGCCGGACGATCCCGACCTCGGTCGCCCCGCGCACTAACCGCCGGCTACTCGGCCGGCTGCATGAGCTGACGAGCCGCTTCGGTGACGCTGCCGGTCAGCGAGGGGTAGACGGCGAAGGTATGGGCGATCTGGTCGACCGTAAGCTGCTGCTCGACCGCGAGTGATACGCCAAGTATCAGCTCGCTTGCGTGCGGCGCCACGATCACGCCGCCGAGCACGATTCCGCTGTTGCGCCTGGCGAACAGCTTGACGAAGCCGTCGTTGAAGCCGTCCATCTTGGCCCGCGCGTTGGTCGCCAGCGGCAGCTTGACTACCCGGGCGCCAACCGCGCCGCTGTCCACATCCGCCTGGCTGACACCGACTGTCGCGATCTCCGGATCGGTGAAGATGGTGGCAGCCACGTGCCCAAGCCGCAGCGGCTGCACCGCCTCGCCAAGGGCGTGCCACATCGCGATCCTGCCCTGCATGGCAGCTACCGAGGCGAGCATCAAGATCCCGGTGCAGTCGCCCGCCGCGTACACGCCGGGTGCCGAGGTCCGCGAGACCCGGTCGACCGTCACGAACCCGCGGGCGTCGGTCTCGACCTTGACCTGATCGAGCCCGATATCGCGGGTCAGCGGCCGCATGCCGACGGTCAGCAGGCAGTGCGAGCCGCGCAGTGAGCGACCGTCGGCCAGGCCGACCTCGACCCCGTTAGCGGTGCGGCGCGCAGAGGTGGCACGAGACCGGCCAAGCACCGTCATCCCCCGCCTGCGGAACACTTCCTCGACGACCATTGCCGCGTCTTCGTCTTCGTTGGGCAGCACATGCTCGCGCGAAGACACCAGCGTGACCTGTGAGCCGAGCGCGGTGAACGCGCTTGCGAACTCCGCGCCGGTGACACCAGAGCCGACCACGATGAGCTCCCTCGGCAGTTCGTCGAGGTCGTAGATCTGACGACTGGTGAGCAGCCGTTCGCCATCTGGCACTCCATCTTCGAGCATGCGAGGCTCAGCGCCAGTCGCGATCAGCACCGTGTCGGCCTCGATCTCCTGGTCGCGGACCGCCACCACGCCTGGACGCACCAGCCGGCCTCGCCCGGCGATCACGTTCACGCCCTCGGCCGCCAGCCTGGCCGCGACATCGGCGGACTGGGCGCGGGCCAGGTCCCTGATCCTCGCATTGACCTGCGGAGCGTCCGCCCTGGCCTGCGAAACTCCTGGCCGCGAGCCTTCGAACCTGATGCCAAGATCTCGCGTGTTCTCCAGCGCCGCCATCATGCTCGACGTGGCGATGAGCGTCTTGGACGGCACGCAGTCCGTGAGGACGCACGCGCCGCCGAGCCCGCTGTCCTCGATGACCGTAACCTGCGCGTCAAGCTGCGCGGCCACCAAGGCGGCCTCATAGCCTCCTGGACCGCCTCCGATGATGGCAATGCGCCCTCGCGTGTTCACGAACTCCCATTCTGTCGCACCCCGCGCCCGGCTGTACCAGCCAACCCCCGTACACAGCGTCCTGACCTTAAATACGCTTAGCAATCGTGGCGTTGTACGCGGCATACGGCAGCAACATGGATCCGGCGCAGATGCTCGAGCGCTGCCCGCATTCACCCCAGGCCGGAGTCGGCTGGCTCGAGGGATGGCGGCTGACCTTCGGCGGCGAAGACCTTGGCTGGGAAGGGGCACTCGCCACCATCGTCGAGGAGTCCGGGGCGCGGGTGTTCGTGGTGCTCTATGAGGTGCCAGAGATCGACGAGCGGGCACTTGACCGGTGGGATGGCGCCACCCTCGGCGTCTACAGCAAGCTCAAGGTCAGGGTCGCGGCCCTTGACGGCGACGTGGTGGCCTGGCTCTACGTGCTGAACGACTACGAGGGCGGGCTGCCCTCCGCGCGTTACCTTGGCATCATGGCCGACGCCGCCGAGGCGGCTGGTGCGCCCGAAGATTACGTCGGCTGGCTGAGAACCAGGCCTTGCCGCACGGTGGGCCGCTAACCCCTGCTACTTGACCAGCAGGGTCACGCAGAAACCGGCCGCGGGCACCACGAAGGCGAGGATCGCCGGCCAGGACCAAGTCGCCGACAGCACCTCGGCACCCTCCCCGCCGGACTGGCTCGCGTCAGGCTCGGCGGCCGGCGGCTGTTCGGTCCCTTGCCCGCCCTCATCCGAAGGCACGGGCGCAACCGACTGCTCAGGCAGCCCGGCGTCGAGGTCGACATCTCCCATGACCGACCTGAACCTGGCCTCCTCCGACATCGTCGCGAGTTCCCTGGCCATGACCTCGGCCGTGGTCATCTTCGCGAGCGACTTAGCCTGGTCGGGCAGGCTGCTGTAACCGCTTGGCTTGTTGCGCTTGCCCTGATCCCACTGCCAGCCGCGCAGCTGAGCCCTGGCCCTGGCACGACGCGGCGACGACAGCGCCCAACTGTAAATGGTCTTGCTCTTCTTCTGAGCCTGCCGCACGCATTCCACCTCGACCGAGTCGGCGAGGTAGATCCCGCGCACCGCCACCCAGGGGACAAGGTACCGCCTGATCGGGTTACGCACCTCGATGCCGCGCTCGTCGGCGATCACCATCGGCCACTCAGCGCACGCGTACACCAGGCCGGTAATGGCGAGCCAGCCGGAAAAGAACTCAGGCGAGACGAAGGCACGCGCCTGTACCACATAGTCGGCGAGGCTGATGACACCGAGCGCCACCCAGATCCACCAGATCACCTGGGGCGTGCCCATGCGGAAGATCCGCTTGCCGTCGGCGCGCACGCGACTAGCCGTGGTGGGCGGCGTCTGCGTGACGCTAGCCCGGTCGTTAGGTACGGACACTTTCGCCAGCACTCCAGTAGGCAGCTATCTTGGCTTGCATCCACCTTATGCGCATCTGAGCCATTAGCTAACCAGCCGGCAGCCGCCCAGTCCGTGCGCCGGCGGCAAATAACGGACCGGCCAGCGTTACGTCCTCGGCGGTCACGTCCTCGACGCAGGCGCGAGCCTGGCTCACCTCCTGATCGATCGACTCGATCGCCTGGTGACCACCGCACCCGCCGCCGATCGCGGTCATCGCCGTCGCGGCCAGCACCTTGACGCCGACGCCTATGCAGCGCTCGTCCACGTCGAACATGGGCTGATGGATGTCGAAGTCGTCGGCGGAGCCGGGCCGGCGCGTGCCAAGCCGCATCAGGCTGCCCGGAATGGATTCCAGGTACCAGGCGAAGTCCTCGCCGCCGAGGCTCTGCGGGGCGGTTACCAGCGAGTCGGGCCCGAGCACCCGGTCCGCCGCCGCCGCGATCATCGAGGTGCTCAGCGCGTCGTTGACTGCGGGTGGCACGTTGCGCTGGTAGCTGAGGTCATAGCTGACGCCGTAGGCGCTGGTAACCGACTCGACCAGCGACTTGAGCAAGTCGGGCGCCGCGTGCCATGCCTGGTCGTCAAGGCACCGTACGGTGCCCTCCACGAGGCCGGTGTCTGGGATGGCATTCGGTGCCGAACCGGCGCTCACCTTCCCCCAGACCAGGCTGAGACCCCAGCGGGGGTCGATCCGCCTGGACAGCGCGGCGGGCAGTTCTGTAATCACTTTGGCTAGCGCGAACACCAGGTCAGCAGTCAGGTGCGGCCTGGCGGTGTGGCCGCCTGGCCCGCTGATCTGCACCTTGATCTTGTCGCAGGCGGCGGTGATCGGGCCGACCCTGGTGCCGATCTTGCCGACGTCGAGCTTGGGATCGCAGTGCAACGCGAACACCCGGTCTACCGAGGAAATGCCGCCGGCCGCAAGCACGTCGAGCGCACCGCCGGGTACTTCCTCCGCGGGCTGGAATATCAGCCGGACCTTGCCTGGCAGCGCACCAGAGGCCGCAGCGCGAGCCAGGAACAGGCCGGCGCCGAGCAGGATCGTGGTGTGCACGTCGTGCCCGCAGGCATGGCAGGCGCCGGGATTGCGCGAGCGGTAACTGACATTCTTTTCGTCCGTAATCGGCAAAGCGTCGATGTCGGCACGCAGGGCGACGACGGGGTTCTCGTCTGGCTCGCCGCCCACGTCGGCGATGAGCCCGGTGCCCTTGGGCAAGATCACCGGATGCAGGCCCGCGCCCTCAAGGCGCAGCGCGATCCTGCCGGTGGTGCGGTGCTCGGCGTAGCCGACCTCTGGGTGCATATGGAGGTCACGCCGGAAATCGATGAGCTCGGGCTCACGCTCAGCCAGAAACGCGTCGAGCTCACCTGTCAGATCATGCTCAACCATCCGTCGCCTCCCCGGTGACGCCTTGGTTACCGCTATCGGGCACCGGGATTATCCGGGCACCCGTCGCACATGTCCGCAGCGAGTCCATTCGGTCCTTCAAGCCGTCGTATCGCGGCCTGGCGGCTGCGGTGCTGCGCTCACGGGCTGGATCTCAGGTGATCGCGAGCAACGCACAATCGGCAACGCGAATCACCTGATCCCACTGGGCTTACGGGCGTTACCAGCGGTCACCTGCCCGCAGGCACAGCAAACATGCAGCCACTACCGCGCTTGCTGATAACACTTGCGCTTCCCGAAACCTAAAAAGCGCTGATTAGAGGCACCCTCGTCGCATCTCATCGGCCCGGCGGATCTGCTCCGCAATGCTAAGCATGGTAGCGCTAGCGGCGGCCGAACGCTGACGTTGCCCGATTGTGACCGGGCCGCAACCAACCGG
>DAHVDE010000079.1 GCA_027313705.1 Actinomycetota bacterium
GTCGGGTCCTGCAGGTCGGTGATCTTCGCCACCGCGGGCAGGATGTACGGCGCGGGCACGGTGAAGGTCTCGCCGAAGCGGTGGTTGAACCGCTGCGCGAGCGTCCTGGACAGCTCCAGGTGCTGCCGCTGGTCCTCGCCCACCGGCACCTCGTCGGCCTGGTACAGCAGGATGTCGGCGGCCTGCAGGACCGGGTAGGTGAACAGCCCGACAGAGGCCTGGTCGGCGCCGCCGCGCGCGGACTTGTCCTTGAACTGGGTCATCCGGTTCGCCTCGCCGAAGCCGGTGAGGCAGCCGAGCACCCAGTTGAGCTCGGCGTGCTCGGGCGCCTGGCTCTGCACGAACAGGATGCACCGCTCCGGATCCAGGCCCGCGGCGATCAGCTGGGCGGCGGCCACCCGCGTGCGGCGGCGCAGCGTCGCCGGGTCGTAGGGGACCGTGATCGCGTGCAGGTCCACGACGCAGTAGATGGCGTCACGGGTCTCCAGCAGATCCACCCACTGGCGGACGGCGCCGAGGTAGTTGCCGAGGTGGAACGAATCGGCGGTCGGCTGGATGCTGGAGAAGACGCGACGTGAACCCATGGGCACGAAGTCTAACGGGGCCTCGTGGCTGGCGGAGTGACGACAACCTCGACCCGCTGGAACTCCTTCAGGTCGGTGTACCCGGCGGTCGCCATCGTGCGGCGGAGCGCTCCCATCAGGTTCATCGAGCCGTCGGGCACGGTGGACGGGCCGTGCAGGATCTGCTCCATGGTGCCGATCGTGCCGACGTTGACGCGAGCACCGCGCGGCAACTCCGGGTGGTTGGCCTCGCTCCCCCAGTGGTAGCCGTGGCCGGGCGCCTGCTCGGCCCTGGCCAGCGGCGAGCCGACCATGACCGCGTCGCTGCCCAGCGCGAGGGCCTTGGCGATGTCGCCGCTGCGGGTCATCGAGCCGTCGGCGATCACGTGCACGTACCGTCCACCGGACTCGTCGAGGTAGTCGCGGCGGGCGGCCGCGACGTCCGCGACCGCGGTCGCCATCGGCACCGCGACGCCGAGCACCGCGGCGGTGGTGTGGCCGCTGCCGCCGCCGAAGCCGACGAGCACCCCGGCCGCGCCGGTCCGCATGAGGTGCAGCGCGGCCGTGTACGTGGCGCAGCCCCCGACGATGACCGGGATGTCGAGCTCGTAGATGAACTGCTTGAGGTTCAGCGGCTCGGCGCGGCCGGAGACGTGCTCCGCGCTGACCGTGGTGCCCCTGATCACGAAGATGTCCGCCCCCGCGTCCACAACGGCCTTGTAGTACCGGGCGGTGCGCTGCGGCGACAGCCGGGCGGCGGTGATCACGCCGGCCCGGCTGATCTCCTCGATGCGGCGGCCGATCAGCTCTTCCCTGATCGGCTCGGCGTAGATCTCCTGCAGCCGCCTGGTGGCGGCTTCTTCGCCCAGTTCCGCCACTTCCCGCAGGAGCGGCTCCGGGTCCTCGAACCGGGTCCACAGGCCCTCGAGGTCGAGCACGGCGAGGCCGCCTAGCTTGCCGATCGTGATGGCCGTCGCGGGCGAGACCACGCTGTCCATGGGCGCGGTCACCAGCGGCAACTCGAACCGGTAGGCATCGATTTGCCAGGCGATCGAGACATCTTCCGGGCGCCTGGTACGCCGGGAGGGAACTATGCCGATCTCATCGAGCGCGTATGCACGGCGACCGCTCTTGCCGCGGCCGATCTCCACTTGGGTCACTTCTTCAGTCTGCCAGCAGGCACCGGCGGCTGACGCCCGCCTCGCTCACGGCCTGCGTATGCTGTAGTTGGGGGCCTCGGTGACCATGTGGATGTCGTGGGGATGGCTTTCCATCAGTCCTGCGCTCGTTATCTGGATGAATCTGGCTTCCTTGAGGTCGGCGATCGTCCTGGCGCCGCAGTACCCCATCGCGGCGCGCAGACCGCCGATGAGTTGACTCGCCACCGCGGCGAGGGAGCCACGATAAGGCACTCGGCCCTCGATGCCTTCAGGCACCAGCTTGTCCTCACGCAACACGTCGTCTTGGAAGTACCTGTCCTTGGAGTAAGACTGGCCACGCTCACGGTTGCGCATGGCACCAAGCGAGCCCATGCCGCGGTAGAGCTTGAACTGCTCGCCGCCGATCATGACCATCTCGCCCGGCGCTTCCTCACAGCCAGCCAGCAACCCGCCGAGCATCACGGTGTCAGCCCCGGCGCCGATTGCCTTGGCGATGTCGCCTGAGAACTGAATCCCGCCATCCCCGATTACCGGGATGCCTGCTGGCCGGGCCGCGAGCGAAGCCTCGTAGATCGCGGTCACCTGCGGAACGCCCACCCCGGCGACGACCCGGGTGGTGCAGATCGAGCCGGGACCGACCCCCACCTTGATCGCGTCGGCACCAGCATCGATGAGCGCCTGCGCGCCGGAACGGGTCGCGACGTTGCCGCCGATGATCTCGATTCTCGTGTTGGCTTGAAGCTGGGCGATCATGTCGAGAACGGCCTGGGAGTGGCCATGCGCGGTGTCGACTACCAGGAAATCGGCCCCGGCGTCGACCAGTGCCTGAGCCCGCCGTTTGGCGTCGGCGCCAACTCCGACGGCGGCACCGGTCATCAGCCTGCCGTGCTCGTCCTTGGTGGCGTTGGGGAACTTCTCGCTCTTGGTGAAGTCCTTGACCGTGATCAGCCCGCGCAGCAGCCCCTGAGCGTCGACCAGCGGCAGTTTCTCGACCTTGTTAGCCGACAGCAGCTTGAGTGCCTGCTCACGCGATACCCCGACCGGAGCGGTGACCAGCGGCATCGCGGTCATGAGCTCGCCCGCGCGCCTGCTGTGGTCCTGCTCGAACCTGATATCCCTGTTCGTGATAATGCCGAGAAGCAAGCCGGCGTCAGAAATCACCGGTACGCCCGAGATGCGATACCGGCCGCAAAGCTCCTCGACCTCGCCGATCGTGGTGTCAGGACCGCAGGTCACCGGGTTGGTGATCATGCCGGCCTCGGAACGCTTGACGATGTCCACCTGCCTGGCCTGGTCCTCGACCGACATGTTCCGGTGCAGCACGCCGACGCCGCCCTGCCGCGCCATCGCGACCGCCATCGTGGCCTCGGTTACCGTGTCCATGGCCGAGGAAAGCAGCGGTATGCGCAGCGTGATGCCGCCCTTGGTCAGCCTGGTGGTGGTGTCGGCCTCGCTCGGCAGTAGCTCTGAGTGAGCTGGCAACAACAGTACGTCGTCGAAGGTCAGTGCGGGTGGTCCGAACTTAACGTCGTCGAACATGTCTCTCCGTGCCTGCTCAGCCCATTGATGCGTTACATCTTAGTAAGTGCCTGGCGTGCGGCCTGCCGCCCGTCCCGATTGCGAGGAGCCGCGCCATGATCGAGGACGTGCTCGGCTTCTTGCGCTGCCCGCAATGCGCCGAAGACGGCAGGCTATTCCGTTCTGACGGTGCGTTGCGCTGCCTAGCCGGCCACTCCTTCGACATCGCCAGGGCCGGCTACGTGAGCCTGCTGCCGTCCGGCGCAGCCAAGAACACCGGCGACACGAGCACGATGGTCGCTGCCCGTCAGTTCTTCCTGCGCGCCGGGCACTTTGCCGGCCTCGCGGCAGCGCTGGCCGATGCCGCGACCACCGCCGCCTGGCCGCCAGCCGAAGTTCCCGGCTGCGTCGTCGACCTTGGCGCGGGCACGGGTTATTACCTGGCCGCCGTACTTGACCGGCTGCCTTCGCGAGCGGGGCTTGCGCTTGACATCTCCAAGAACGCCTTGCGCGTCGCCGCCCGCGCCCATCCGCGGGCCGTTGCCATCGGAGCGGATGCCTGGCGCCCTCTGCCAGTCAGGGACGCGGCGGCCGATCTCGTGCTCAACGTCTTCGCGCCTCGGGCCGGTGCGCAGGCACACCGGATCCTGCGGCGCATGGGGCGGCTCATCGTCGTGACCCCGGCGCCGGCGCACCTAGGTGAGCTTGCCGGACCACTGGGCCTGCTCAGCGTAGACGCCAGAAAAGAAGAAAGGCTGGCAAGCAAGCTCGCACCCTACTTCTCGCGAACCTCAGGGATTGACTACTCAGCCACCCTGTCTCTCGGCCGCGAGTCACTGGCCGCCCTGGCCGGCATGGGCCCGAGCTTCTGGCATACCGACCAGGAAAGGCTCACATCCGCGATCGGCAAGCTCCCTGAGCCGTTTTCCGTCACCATAGCCGCACGAATAGGTATTTACCGGAAACGCTAGGGCCATGACCTAGCAAAAACACGCTGTCACCGGCCGCGGGTAGTGTCCGTGAAATGGAGCAGAGAGTGAGCGTAGTCACGCTCGGAGTCAGGGATCTTGACCGAGCAAATCGGTTTTACCACGCACTGGGCTGGAAGCCCGCGGAAGGTGACGACGAAGAAGTCATCTTCTTCCAGGCCGGAGGAATGGTCGTGGCGCTTTGGGACCGGGCCATGCTGGCGGAAGACAGCGTGGTCACCGACAGCGGCGGCTGGGGAGGCGTCACGCTCGCGCACAACGTCCGTTCTCCGGCCGAGGTCGACGCGGTCATCGAGGAAGCCAGGAAGGCGGGCGCGACGATCGGCAGGGAGCCGACCGGCACCTTCTGGGGCGGGTACTCCGGGGTTTTCATCGACCCGGACGGGCATCCCTGGGAGATCGCGCACAATCCGGGCTGGCCGCTGCTTGCCGACGGCAGCGTGAGCTTGGTCAGGCATTAGAGCCGGCGGCATCTTCTGGGCTGGGACTCAGCACGCGCGTCCCAGCCCAGAAGATGAGCCCGCAAGACCAGCCCGCAAGAGCAGGCGCGTCTAGTGGCTGTGGCCGTGACCGCCGTGGCTGTGGCCGTGACCGGCCTCGGCGGCTTCCTTCTCCGGCTTGTCGGTCACCAGAGCCTCGGTGGTGAGCAGCATGCCGGCGATCGACGCGGCATTCTGGACCGCCGACCTGGTGACCTTGACCGGGTCAATGACGCCCTGCGCCATCAGGTCGCCGTACTCACCGCTGTCCGCGTTGTAGCCGTGGCCAGGCGGCATTTCGGCGATCGCGGCGATGACCACGCCGCCTTCCGCGCCGGCGTTGAACGCGATCCAGCGGGCCGGCTCGAGCAGCGCCCGCCTGACCACGCCGACTCCGGTGGCCTCGTCACCGTGCAGGCCCAGATCGCCAAGCGCGGCCGAGGCGTGGACGAGCGCGCTGCCGCCACCCGGGATGATGCCTTCCTCGATCGCCGCCCTCGTGGCCGAGATAGCGTCCTCAAGGCGGTGCTTCTTTTCCTTGAGCTCGACCTCGGTCGCGGCACCTGCCCGCAGCACGGCGACGCCACCGGACAGCTTGGCGACGCGCTCCTGGAGCTTCTCCTTATCCCAGTCCGACGTGGAGTTCTCGATCTCGGCCTTGAGCTGCTTGATCCGGTCGCTGATGGCGCCCTGGTCACCGGCACCGTCGATGATCGTGGTCGTGTCCTTGGTGACGACGATCCGCCGTGCCTTGCCGAGTACGTCAAGTTCGGCGAGATCGAGCTTCAGGCCGATCTCCTCGGCCACAACCTGGCCACCGGTCAGGATCGCCATGTCCTCAAGCATGGCCTTGCGCCGGTCGCCGAACCCGGGCGCCTTCACCGCGACCACGTTGAGCAGGCCGCGGATCTTGTTGACGACCAAGGTGGAAAGCGCCTCGCCGTCCACGTCCTCGGCGATGATGAGCATCGGCTTCCGTACCTGCGCCACCTTCTCGAGCAGCGGCAGCAGGTCGACCATGTTCGAGATCTTGCTGTTGTGCAGCAGGACGTAGGCGTCGTCTAGCACCGCCTCCATCCGGTCCTGGTCGGTAATGAAGTAGGCGGAAATGTAGCCCTTGTCGAACTGCAAGCCTTCGGTGAACTCAAGCTCGAGTCCCATGGTCGGGGACTCGTCGACGGTGATCACGCCGTCCTTGCCAACCTTGTCGAAGGCTTCGGCGATGATCTCGCCAACCTTCGCGTCCTGCGCGGAGATCGTGGCCACATTGGCAATATCGGCCCGCTCCTCGACTTCGCGCGCGCTCTTGAGCAGGCTCTCGGACACGGCAGCGGCAGCGGCGTCGATCCCGCGCTTGAGCGCCATCGGGTTGGCGCCCGCAGTGACGCTGCGCAGTCCTTCATGGACCATTGCCTGCGCCAGCACGGTGGCCGTAGTGGTGCCGTCACCGGCCACGTCGTTGGTCTTGGTGGCGACTTCCTTCGCGAGCTGTGCGCCCAGGTTCTCCTGAGCGTCCTCAAGCTCTATCTCACGGGCGACGGTGACGCCGTCGTTGGTGATCGTGGGGGCGCCCCACTTCTTGTCGATGACAACGTTGCGTCCCTTGGGACCGAGTGTCACCTTGACGGCGTCGGCGAGCTTGTCCACACCACGCTCAAGCGCCCGTCGCGCCTCCTCATCGAATTCCAGGATCTTGGCCATGCAGCACCTCAGTTGCTAGCTTTGATGATGGTTAATGCGTTACTGGCTGGTCATGACGCCGCCCCGCCGGCCCCTTCCGGCATGTACGTCATGTCGTCGGAAAACAGGAGCCAGGCGGGGCGGCGTCAGCGAAACGAACTCGCTTACTTCTCGATGACCGCGAGAACGTCACGGGCGGAGAGGACCAGGTACTCCTCGCCCGCGTACTTCACTTCCGTTCCGCCGTACTTGCTGTAAAGCACGACATCGCCAACTTTGACGTCCATCGGAACGCGCTTGCTGCCAGCGTCGTCGAACCGGCCTGGTCCAACGGCGATGACCTCGCCCTCCTGCGGCTTTTCCTTGGCGGTGTCCGGGATAACCAGCCCGGACGCAGTGGTCTGCTCGGCGTCGAGCGGACGCACAACGATCCGGTCTTCAAGCGGCTTGATAACAACCTTGGTGGCGGTCGTCACGATCTGACCTCCCCCTTACGTAAGGGCTAGCTTGGTTTCCTAGCTTTGGCTACTAGCTTTGGTTACTAGAGAGGCGACCATGGGGCCTGCCGTCGCGGGTGCCAGACCAACCTCGTCGCGTTAGCACTCTACACCATCGAGTGCCAGCTCTGCATCCTGCCCCCGCAGAAACTGTACTGGCACGGGGGACGGCCCCCGGATGCTGGCTGCGGCTAATGTGCGTCGCATGGATGACGCGAACCAGACTACCGGGCAGCATTCCGCTGACGAGGTCGTGGCGGCCGGCCAATTCGCGCTGCGCGCCAGGTCTTTCGGTGCGGCGGCGAGCGAGTACGCGCGGCACCGGCCCGACTACGCCCTCGGCGCCATCACGTGGGTGCTCGCCCCTGTCGTGGAGCGGACTGCCGCTGACCAGGTTATCGATGTGCTTGACGTCGGCGCCGGCACAGGCAAGCTGACCGCCCAGCTTGCCTGGCTGCACCTGCCAAGCGGCCTGCCGGTCGTGATCGCGGTCGAGCCTGACCCTGACATGCTGGCCGAACTGCGCCGTCAACTGCCCGCCGTGACCGCCCTGCCTGGCCGGGCCGAGGAGATACCGCTGCCTGATGCCTCGGTCGACGCGGTGTTCGCCGGGCAGGCCGCACACTGGTTCGACCTTGACCGCGCGATCCCCGAGATGGCGCGGGTACTGCGGCCAGGCGGGGTGCTCGGCGGCCTGTGGAATGCCGACGACAACCGCGTGACCTGGGTAGCCGGGCTGCACGAGGCCAGCGGGCGGCGCACCGTCGTGCCCATCGGCGGCAACGGCCGAGACGAC
Organism: Actinomycetota bacterium; assembly: GCA_027313705.1. Lineage (GTDB taxonomy): Bacteria > Actinomycetota > Actinomycetes > Streptosporangiales > Streptosporangiaceae > Chersky-822. The sequence goes on from DAHVDE010000079.1 coordinate 7,683, forward strand.
GAAGGTATGACCGGCTGGCTCAACCGGGCCGGCCATGGCCTGTTCATGCCAGCCGAGGACGCGGAGTTCCCGCACAGCCAGACCAGGACGGCCGACTCCCTGGTGGCGACGCTCGCTACCCACTCGGCCTTCCTGATCATGCCTCCCGCCGAGCGCGCGGCCCTGCTCGGCACCGTGCGCGATTACCTGGCGAGCACGCCTGAGACCGCCGACGGCGAGTTTCAGCTGCCCATGACCACCATTGCCATCAGGTCGATCCGCCTTTAAGTTCGTTCAGGCCGCCAGTACTTCAGTCACCGGCAGCCCCGAGTCGGCGGCGAACCCAATCGGCGAGGGCGGAACGCCCGCTGCGAGCAGGTCTGATCCGAGCGTCGCGACCATGGCACCGTTGTCGGTGCAAAGTCCCGGTCTTGGCACCCGCAGCCTGATGCCAGCGGCTTCGCAGCGGCGGGCGGCCAGGTCCCTGAGCCTGGAGTTGGCGCCAACGCCGCCGCTGATCACCAGGTGATCGACGCCACTGGCCAGGCATGCGTCGACCGCCTTCCTGGTCAGCACGTCGGCCACGGCCTCCTGGAACGACGCCGCGACGTCGGCGACCGGCACCGCGAGCCCGGCGGCCTCCCGCGCCTCGACCCACCTGGCCACGGCGGTCTTCAGCCCGGAGAAAGAGAAGTCCGCCGTTCCGTCGGCGTACTTCGAGCGCGGGAACCTGATCGCCTGAGCGTTGCCTTCCCTGGCGGCGGCGTCGATGGGCGGTCCGCCAGGGAACGGCAGCCCGAGCAGCCTGGCCACCTTGTCGTAGGCTTCGCCGGCGGCGTCGTCGATGGTCGATCCGAGCTGGGTCAGGTCACCGGTCAGATCACGGACAAGCAGCAGCGAGGAATGACCGCCAGAAACCAGCAGCGCCACGGCAGGCGCTGGCAGCGGCCCGTGCTCAAGCTGATCGACGGCGACGTGCGCGGCCAGGTGATTGACGCCGTAAAGCGGCTTGCCCAGGGCAAGCGCGTAAGCCTTGGCGGCGCATACCCCGACAAGCAGTGCCCCGGCCAGGCCAGGGCCAGCGGTGACCGCGATCGCGTCGACCTGGCGAAGCGTAACGCCGGCCATGGCGAGCGCGCGGTCCACGGCCGGCACCATTGCCTCGAGATGCGCTCGGCTGGCTACCTCGGGCACCACCCCGCCGAACCGCGCATGCTCGGCGACGCTTGACGCGACCGCGTCGGCCAGCAGTTCGTGTCCGCGTACCAGGCCTGCACCGGTCTCGTCGCACGAGGACTCGATGCCGAGCACCAGGCCGCTGCCTGGCCGGCTCACGACCGCCTGCCAGGCTTGCTCAGGATCAGGCGCATGACCAGGGCGTCGGCACCCGATGGCTGGTAATAGCCGCGCCTGATGCCGATCTTGGTGAAGCCGTAACGGCGGTAAAGGTCCTGCGCCCTGGCGTTGTCGGTGCGAACCTCAAGGAAAACCTCTGTGCAGCCACGCCTTCCCGCCTCGGCGATCAGGGCTTCAAGCAAGGTAGAGCCGATGCCCTGGCCCCAGTGCGCGGCCGCAACGGCGACGGTCACCACGTCGGCCTGGCCGCCTGCGCCGAGCAGGCCTGCGTAACCCACGATCTCGCCGTCGTCGTAAGCGACCAGGTAGTGCCTGCTGGCTGGCTGCTGCTCGAGTTCGCTGCGCAGCATCTCATTCGTCCACGCCTCTTCGCCGAAGACTGAGCGCTCAAGCTCGACGACTTCGGCGAGGTCAGCGGGCGTCATCTGGCGCAACGTCACGCTCATCTGGTTATCACCCGCTCCGCGGCGGCGGCCGGCGTGACCCGCTTGGGCCTTCCCGGCTCCCTGGCATCCGGCCGGCGCAGGTAGAGGGGCTCAGGCGGGCCAGGGTCGAGGCCAGCGGCGATCCGGCCCGCGACCATCGAAGCGAGCACGGCCGCGTCGGGATACCTGGGCTCGATCAGCGTGACCTCGCCTTGAGGCCCATGAAGACCACCGGTCCCGCCGTAGAGCGCCGCGCCTTCTCCGGCCATCGGGTATCCGGCCGGCAGGTCCGCAGGCAGGCTCACGGCGGGTCCTGACAGGCGCTCGCCTGACATCGAATACCGTGCCCAGTAGACCTCCCTGCGCCTCGCGTCCGTCGCGACGATGAACTCGCCCGCCACCCCCTTGCACGCCTGGACGGCGATCACGTCGAGGGTGCAGACGCCGTCGACGCGCAGGCCAAGTGCGCTGCCGAGTACCTGGGCGGTCACGACGCCTGCCCGCAAACCGGTGTACGGGCCAGGTCCTGCCCCGACGCCGATGGCGGTCAGGTCGCCGACCGCAGCGCCGCCGCGGGCAAGCACCTTCGTGATCGCGCTGGCAAGCAGTTCGCCGTGCCTGCGGGAGTCGACCACCGACTCGGCCGCGATCGCGCGAGTGCCGTCATGCAGTGCGACGGTCACCGCGGGCGTCGCGGTGTCGAAGGCGAGGATTAGCACGATGTATCAGCCTAGCCACCTGCCGCGAGTCTCCAGGACAGTTGCGCGACATGGATCCCTGACGGCTCAGCTGACCGCAGGCTGTGCCTTCACCACGGTGAGGGCTGACCGCGCGGCGGCAACGGCCTCCGCGAGCAGGCCGCTCATCGAGACCGGGCCGTAACCGCCGCTGGCCGTGGCCCACAGGCTGGTGGTAATCAGCACGTTGTGCCACCTGACCACGACAGTGGCACGGTCTTGCACCGGCCCGACGTGGTAGACCTGCGCGGCGCTCAGCGCTTCATTGCCCAAGGCGATCGAGACAACCTTGGCGGGCGGCTCAGGCGTGTGCTTCGGCGGCTGAATGAGCACCTGCCTCGTCTGAGCGAACGTGTAGGCCGCGTAACTGGTCGCGCTGCCGTTACCAGGAGCGATCAGGCTCGGGGTGTAGGCGGCGACGGTGATGTCAAGCACCCGGAAAGTCGGCTTGGCGTCGAACTGATACGTGCACTCGCTCTTGCCGCCGCCGCTTGAAGACTGGAAGCCTTTCGAAGGGTTACCGCCGAGGTACTGACGAAGCGCTGGCCCGGAGACTACCTTGCACGCGTTAGGCACCTGGCTGTACTCACCCTGCTCCAGCGCCGTGACATAACGCTGCGGCGGCGGGCTTGGCCTGCTCACGTAATAGCCGGCTCCGGCCAGGATGATCACGACCACCGCCGTGACTCCCCAGGTCACCAGTCTTCGCTTGGATCGCCTGCGGCGAGTCTCCGCCGCGCGGCTGCGCCGCTTGGGCGGCACCGCAGGTGCTTGCCTGTCCTGATCGGGCTCCCCGGAGAATTCTGGCGTGGCGGAAGAGGCTTGCCCGTGCGGTTCGGCGACTCTGGCGCGGCGGGCCGGCCTGATCGGGTCAATGCCTACCGGGCCAGCCCAGGGCGGCACGGCCTCGTCATCCTGGCCGAAGTCAGGCTCGAAGGCGTCGAGCGACTGCCAGTCGCTATTCCTCGGCTGATTCTGCGACCTCGGCTTGACCCGGCCAGGGTAATCAGGCTGGCGTGGCGGGTAACCCTGCTCAGTCACTGCGCCTCCTGCCAGGCGTCCGGCGCGCATCACCGGGGCGAGCTTGCTGAATACCGCAGTTTAGTCTCGCCAGCCAAGGCCATGAGTAACAGATCAGAACAATTGGGCGCGGATTCGCTTTCCGTCAAGCGCGCGACCGCACGCTAGCGCGGCGACCGCCCGATTAGCCGGCCAAGTTCCCCGGTCATGGCCGGCCAGCGACCGCCATATCCAGCGAAGGTCACCAATCTTGGCTCGTCATCTCGGCCGGCTTCCCGTGCCGCTGGCCAGGGCACGGTGATCGTGACGCGCAGGTAGCCCGCAGCGAGAGGCTCGACGAGGCCCTCGCCCCACTCGACCACGGTCACGCAGCGATCAGCGTCGGTATCCAGGTCGAGATCGTCCACCTCAAGCCGGCTGCCGATGCGGTACGCGTCGGCGTGCACCAGATCGGGCCCGCCGACCAAGGACGGGTGCACCCGCGCGATCACGAACGTCGGGGAGGTCACGGGACCTCGGACTCCAAGCCCGGCGCCGATCCCCTGGACCAGAGTGGTCTTCCCCGCCCCGAGCGGCCCGGAAAGCACCACGAGGTCGCCCGCCCTGAGCAACGTCGCCAGCCTGGTCCCGAGGTCACGCATCTGCGTCGGCCCGAGAACGCTTGCCTGTACCTGGCCGGCCGGCTCAGCCATCGCGAAAGTGCTTGGTCAGCGCCCTGGCGACCAGGCCTGCCACCGCCGCGTTGACTTCAGCTGGGCGCTCGAGTATCACCACGTGCCCGGCACCGCGGACCTTGATCAGTTCGGCGTCCTTGATCGAGGCGGCGATCTCCTCTGACATTGCGGGGTCGACGATGCGATCCTTGTCGCCGACAAGCACGAGGACGGGAATGCCGCCGAGAACCTTAAGCGCGTGTCGCTTTTCGTGGCCGATCAGGGCTTCGTAGAAATCGGCGATGACGTCAATGGGAGTCGACCGTATGACGCGCTCGAGAAAGTCGACGACCGTAGGGCTCACCCTGGGGTCACCGAAGGCCAGGTGCCTGGTGCCAAGGAACGAGATGTCACTGGCCGAGTGCCTGCTTCGCTCGAGAACCTCGGCCAGACGGCCCTTCGCCCCTGTCATCATCGATGGCACCGCCATTCGCACGGCAGGCCGAAGCACCGCGGGCAGCCAGGGAAGCGGGTCTACCAGCCCGGCCGCCGTGGCGATCAGCACCGCGCCGATGATCTTGGTACCGAACATTTCCGGCTGCTGATCAGCGAGGGCCATGATGGTCATGCCGCCCATCGAATGACCAACTAGCACAACGGGCTGGTCCTCAGGCGCCACGGCATCTATCACCGCGTGCAGGTCAGCGCCAAGCTGATCGATGCTGACAAGTTCAGGGTCACTGCGACCGGACCTGCCATGGCTGCGCTGGTCATAAAACACGCACCGGTAACGCTCCGCCAGGCCAGCGCACTGGTAATACCAGACATCGGAGTTGAGCGCGTAACCGTGGCTGAAGACGAGCGTGACCGGGGCGTTGACTGGCCCGGCGACCTGCACGTGCAGCGGCAGGCCGTCATCGGCCAGTACCGCGAACTCCGTGCCGAGTTGACTGCCGAACGCCTCATCGGCTGCCGGGTCTGGTCCGAGCCTGATCCTGCCTACCGCGACCTTTTCCGCGATGACCACGGCGCCCGCCCCGGCCGCGACCGCACCTGCTGCGAGACCGGTCACGCCATAAAGGCGCCGCCAGTTGACCATCAAACCTCCAGTCCCCCTGCTATATCCGCCTCCGTCCGATCCGCACCGGCTGGCTGGCTGGCGGCGAAGGCTCCGGCCGTGGTTGCCTGAACCGTCACGGCCTCGGCCTCAGTTACTCCAGAGTAGCTTCTGGGGATCTTCCCGGTAAACCGGCTGACAATGTCATAAGACAGCGTATCGAGCGAGTCTGCCCAATCCTGAGCGGTCGGCTCGCCCTGATCACCTGGCCCGAACAAGATGACCTCGTCGCCCGCCTGCACCGGCACGCCGCAGGCATCAACGACGCACTGGTTCATGCATACGGTGCCGCTTATCGTCATCCGGCGACCGCGAATGAATACCTCGGCAACGTTCCTCGCCGAGCGCGGAATCCCCTCGTTATACCCAAGCGGTATGAGCCCCAGCGTGGTCGTGGCGGCGGTCACGTACCTGTGGCCGTAGGACACCCCGGTTCCGGCCGGAACCAGTTTGGCCTGAACCAGGTGAGTGCGGACGGTCATGGCCGGCCGCAGCCACGGCGGCGGGCCGCCAGGCAACGTACTGAGCCCGGTGACCCCGCCGCCGGGGCGAACCAGGTCGAACCAGGTGTCCGGGCGGGTAAGCAGGGCCGGGGTATTCGCCAGGTGCCGCACCTCCGGCCTGATACCGAGCCGCTGCGCCTGTTCGAGCGCCGCGCAGAACGCGGCGAGCTGGTGGCCGACAGAAGGGTGGCCAGGCAGGTCAGCGCAGGCCAGGTGCGACCAGATGCCGACAATGCGGCAACGGCCTTCCGCCTGCTCGGCCAGGGTCGCGGCGAGCAGGCCTGGCCACTCGCGCATGGTGGCGCCGCCACGGCTCATGCCGGTATCCACCTTCAGGTGCAGCCGGGCTGGCCTGCCCGCACGTACCGCGGCCGCGCCGATCTGGCGCACCAGGCTGGCCGTCCCCGCGCTGAGATCGACTCCGAGCTCGATCGCTTCCTTGTGCGCCGCGTCGGGCGCGGCGAGCAGGCAGAGCACCGGCGCGGACACCCCGGCTGCACGCAGGGCGATGGCCTCGCTGATCTGGCCGACGCCGAGCCACGTCGCACCGCCCGCCAGGGCGGCGGCGGCCGTAGGCAGCAGTCCGTGCCCGTAGCCGTCTGACTTGACCACTGCCATGACCGCGGCGGGCCCGGCGTGCTTCGCCAGCGCGGCCACGTTGGCCCTGATCGCGGTCAGGTCGACGATCGCCTCTGAGTGACCGTCCATGCCGTCCAAGTCTGCCAGCAGCGGGCTACCGCCAGGACCCAATGGCTAACCAGCCAATCTCCGCGGCCCGAGCGCGCCGCCATCGGTCCAGCGCGGCAGGGGACGACGGCTGCCGGGTGAGCTGCCCGGATTTTTCCTCCGCGCGGCATCCCCGGCAGGCGGCAGGAGGGCCAACTGACCAATCAGGTTGCGCAAGACGCCGCCTGGCGTGGTTAGGTACAGGCATGGCTGATCTCATCCCGCGTCAGGTCCTGTTCGGTAACCCAGAGCGAGCGGCGCCGCGGCTTTCGCCCGATGGCAGCAGGCTGGCCTGGATCGCGCCGCATAACGGGGTACTGAATGTGTGGCTTACCGCGATAGGCCCTGGCGGCGGCATCGACCTGCGCGCAGCGGAGGTCGTGACCGATGACACCGACCGCGGCATAAGGACCTTCGCCTGGGCGCACGATAACCGGCATCTTCTCTACCTGCAGGACACTGGGGGCGACGAAAATTGGCGGCTATATGACGTTGATCTTGAAACCATGGAGCGGAGGGACCTGACGCCTTTCGACGGCGTCCAGACCCAGCTCGTGGCCATGGAGCCCGAATTTCCCGCCGAGTTGCTGATCGGGCTGAACAAGGACAACAAGGAACTGCACGATGTCTACCGGCTCGACCTGGTGACAGGAAAGCTGACCAAGGAAGTCGAGAACCCCGGCTACCTGGGCTGGGTCGCGGACTCCAGGCTCGTGGTGCGGGCCGCGTTCGAGCCCGCGCCCGATGGGTCGCTGCGGGTGCTTGTGCGGGACGACGCGGGAGACAAGTGGCGGGTGCTGCTTGAAGTGCCTGCCGACGACGCGCTGACCACCGACGCGGTCGGATTCAGCGCGGACGGCAAGTCGATCGTGATGATCACGTCACTCGACGCGGAGACGGCCAGGCTGGTCAGCATCGACCTGGCGAGCGGCGAGCGAGAGGTGCTTGCCGCCGATCCGGTATCTGACGTGAGCGATGTGCGGATCAGCCCGGTCACCAAGCAGCCGCAGATAGTGACTTTCAACAAGGACAGGTCTGACTACCTGGTACTCGACCCTTCCGCCGTCGACGACCTGGCCGCGATCAGGGCGCTCAGCCCCGGCGACCCGATGTTTACCAGCGGGGATGACGCGGACGAGAACTGGCTGGTCGCCTTTTCCAACGACGACGGTCCCGTGCACTATTACGCGTACGACCGGGCGAGCCTGACCGGAGCGTTCTTGTTCGAGCACCAGCCGGAACTGGCCAGGTACCAGTTGTCGCACCTGGAGCCGTTCGAGTACCGGGCCAGGGACGGCCTGACCATTCACGGCTACGCCACCTTCCCAGCCGACGGGCCGCGCACCGGGCTCCCCACCGTGCTCTACGTGCACGGCGGGCCGTGGGCGCGGGACGCCTGGGGTTACAACGCGAGCGCGCAGTGGTTCGCCAACCGAGGCTATCTGTGCCTGATGGTCAACTACCGTGGCTCGACCGGGTACGGCAAGGCGTTCATCAACGCCGGCGACCGCGAGTGGGGCGCCAAGATGCAAGACGACCTCACCGACGCCGTCGCGCACGCCGTCGGCCAGGGCTGGTCTGACCCGAAGCGGATCGCAATCTTCGGCGGCTCTTACGGCGGCTACGCCGCGCTGGCCGGCGCGACGTTCACTCCTGACCTCTACCGGTGCGCGGTAGACCTGGTCGGGCCCTCCAACCTGAAGACGCTCATCGAGACGATCCCGCCCTACTGGGCGCCGATGGCCGCCCAGTTCCACCGGCGAGTCGGGGATCCGGCCAAGGACGCAGAGTTTCTCTGGTCAAGGTCACCGCTTTCCCGCGCGGATCAGATCAAGATCCCGATGCTGATCGCTCAGGGCGCCAACGACCCGCGGGTGAAGCAGGCCGAGTCGGAGCAGATCGTCGCGGCGATGAAGGCGGCCGGGATCGAGCATGAGTACCTGCTGTTTCCCGACGAGGGCCACGGTTTCGCGAAACCGGAGAATCGCATGATCTTCTACGCCGCCGCCGAGAAGTTCCTTGCTCGCTACCTCGGCGGACGCGTAGAAGAATAGCTAGCTTGAGACGACGCAGCCCTGGCTGTGGCCGATCGCGGGAAAGGCTCTGGCCAGGGCATCGGCGATGCCGAGCGCGCGGTGCTCATAGCCGAGCGAGGTGTAGTGAATGCCGTCGCTGATGAACCATTTCGCCTTGGCCACCGCGGCCCAGTTGTATACGCGCATGTTCGGGTACATCGCGCATGCCCGCAGCAGCGTGCGGTTCCACTTGACCATGTTCGCCTCCGCGTAAGGGCCGCTGTTCAGCAGCGAGATGACGTTCACCCACATCACCGGCATGCCGTCGGCGGCGGCCATCATCTGCTTGATCCGGTACATGAGGGTGTAGTTCGAGCCGGCCGCCACGTCCGCCGTGTCGTTGGTGCCAAGCGCAAGCACCCAGCAGCCGCGGAATCCGCCCTTGATGATGTTCTTGGCCGCGTCATAGCCGTTAACCTGGCCCGGAAGTACCTCCACGACGGAACGGGCGCCGGATACATCGGTCACCACAGTCTGGACACCCACGTCCTCGTACCTGGCGATGATGCGCTGCCTGGGGTTCGGCAGGTAGCTGGCCGACACCAGGCCGTCAGAGGTCGAGTCGCCGATATGGGCCACCGCCTTGCAGGACGTGCGCAGCGGAGGTGCGGCGGTCGGCCAGGGCGACGCCTTGCCCTTGCCGCCCTGCCTGTTGCCGCCCTGCCCGTTGCCGCCCTGCCCGTTGCCGCCCTGGCCATGACTCGCGGGCTTGGCCACCGACTTGGTGACCGGAAGCTGAAGATTGCCTCCAGACGCGAGCACCGAGCTCGCGCCGCTGCTCGCGGCTGGCCCGTGCACCGCGCCTGAGAGGCCCGCGCATGCCACCACCAGGACCGCCACGCCGCTCGCGGTGGCTCCTAGGCCACTGAAGCTGGTGAGCTGGCTGGTATAGCCGGTACCTGCGGGCCTGGTCCACGATCCTGCGGCGCGGAGCTGCGCCCAGAGCTTGCCGATCGCACCGTGCCTGATCGGCTCTTCGACGAACCGCCACGACAACGCGGCTATGCCGATCGCGGCGGCGATCTGAAGCACGACCCTTAGCAAGTTGAACCTGGCGTTGACCGGCGTCGTGAGGACAATCACCGGATAATGCCAAAGGTAGATGCCATAGGACCTGGCACCGATCCAGCGCAGCGGCTTCCAGCCGAGCGCGAGCCCGACCCTCGTACCTGGCACTGCGGTCGCGGCCACTACCGCTGCCGTCGCGCAGGAAAGCAAGGCGAGGCCGCCTCGGTATGCGAACGGCGAGTACTCGCCAACCCGCCAGATCATGATGGCGATGATCGCGAGCCCGGCGAAGCCGGCGACGTCCAGGGCAGCCCGGGCCGCCCTTCCTGCGATCACCGTGCGGCCGACCGGCCAGGCCAGGGCAAGCATCGCGCCGATGAGGAGGCCGAAGGCGCGGGTATCTGTCCCCTCGTAGACCCTGGTCGGGTCGAGACCTGGCTGGTACAGGTGGATCATCAAGAAGACCGAGATCGCGGTCAGGGCCGCCGTGGGCAACATCAGCCAGCGTGGTGCCGCCTTGCCCCGGCGGCGCAGGAGGAAGAGCCCCGCCATCAGCAAGATCGGCCAGACCAGGTAGAACTGCTCCTCGACCGCGAGTGACCATAGATGATCGAGCGGCTGCGGCGGCGCGAACCTGGAAAAGTAGGACTGGCTCGCCGCGATGTAGTACCAGTTGCTGAAGTACCCGGCGGCGGCTCCCACCGCGCCGCGCAAGCTCGCCAGCCTCGCCCTGTCGGCCAGCGTAACCCAGGCCGTGACGACGGCCAGCATGACGAACAAAGCAGGCAGCAGGCGCCTGGCACGGCGCAGCCAGAAGTCGCCGAGGTTGATCCGGCCCGCCTGCCCGCCCTTCCTGTCAGAAGCCGCCGCCCGCCCAAAAAGCGCCGCCCGCCCAGAAGCCGCCCACTGTTCGATCAGCAGGCTGGTAATCAGGAAGCCACTCAGGGTGAAGAACACGCCGACGCCGAGCAGGCCGCCCGGCGCCCAGCCAAACCCCTCGTGATAAGCGATAACCGCGAGGACCGCGATGGCGCGCAGCCCGTCAAGGCCGGGCAGGTAACGCTGACCAGAATCAACGGGCCTCGGCATGTTCCCCCCCTGTCATCCGCCGTCTCGCCGTGATGGGAGACCTACGGTCCGCGAGCAGGATAGAACTACCCCGAGTGAATTAATGGCTACGTATCGTCGATGGCAAAGTTAAGGAAGCCGTCATCGGACAATCTGGCCGTTGCTGCGGCCGTTCAGCGGAAACGCCTTGGCGAGTGCCTTCGCGATGAGTTTCGCGCGCATGACGCACCCGGCCGAGTTGTAGTGCACGCCGTCGGACAGGAACCAGCCGGGCTGCGCCACCGCAGCCCAGTCGAAAATCCTCATGTTCGGGTACCTGTGCAGCGCCTGCACCAAGGCGGCATTCCACGCCTGCTCATTGGCGTTCGACCAGGCACCACCGGTGAGCATGGTTTTCACGTTCACCCACATCACCGGCTCGCCGCCGGCCACGGACATCATCTCGTTGATACGCGCCGCAGCATCCACCGGCGAGCCAATTGAGATGTTGGCGGCATCATTGGTGCCGAGCGCGAACACCCAGCAGCCGCGGTAACCCTGGTCCTTCCAGTTGAGCGCGACGTTGTAACCGTTAACCTGCCCTGGCAGCGTCTCCACGATCGAACGGCCGCCAGAGGCGTCGATCTTCAGGTCCTTGACCCCGACGTCCGAGTACTGGGCGGCGAGGCGCTGCGCCGGATCGGGAATATCCTCAGCCGACACCAGGTCGACCGAGGTTGAGTCGCCGATATGGGCCACCGACCGGCATGACGTGTGCGTACTTGTCACGTGTGCGACTTCCGTAGAGTGACGAACCTTCGTAGCGGAGGAGCCAGGCGCCACCGCCCTGACCGGGGCGGTGGTACGCCCCGCGCCACCGATCGCCGACGGCAAGCCAGCAGAACCGCCACCCGGGCCGGCCGCAACCTTGGCCACCGCCACCCCAGCGACCAGGCCAACCGCGGCCACGCCGACCGCCGCCGCGAAGGTCACCAGCTGAGACCCTGGCACACCTGCTCGTGAATGGCTGGACCCCCGACCCGCATGGCGCGGGCGATGCCGCCTCGAGCGCATCAATCACTCCGTTCGACGATGGGACACACAGCGGCGTTCCAGCCGGCATCTATTGCGCATTTCGCGTAATGTCTTCCCCAGGATTAGGTCTCCATTATAGAAAAACGATCCGAGCATTGTTGCGGTTTCGTGACCTTGGTCACGCGGGGGACGATCCCCTGCTCCCCCAGCACCACCGGCATGCGCCGGGCTTTGCGGGGAGCGGTGGCGGGGCGACTGGCGGGGCGAGGTGGGGTGACCGTAGGCTTGCGGGCTATGGGGCGGCCGTACGTTGTGCTTAGCTGCGCGATGTCGCTCGATGGGTACATTGATGACGCTGGGCAGCGCAGGCTCGTGCTTTCCGGCGAGGCTGATCTCGACAGGGTGGATGAGTTGCGGGCGTCGTGTGACGCCATCCTCGTCGGGGCAGGAACCGTTCGGGCGGACAATCCCCGGTTGCTGTTGCGGTCTTCCGGACGGCGAGACTCCAGGGTCGCGCGAGGCGCGGCACCTGATCCCCTGCGCGTGGTGATCACCAGCAGCGGGCGTCTGGATCCAGGAGCAAGGATCTTCTCGACCGGCCCGCGACCGCCCCTGGTCTATGTGTCGTCAGGGCAGGTGGCACCGGCGCGGGATCAACTCGGGTCGGTCGCTGACGTCACCGACGGGGGCAGCCCGGTTGACTTCGCCGGTGTTCTCGCGGATCTGGCCGACCGCGGGATCAAGCGGCTGATGGTCGAAGGCGGGACCCGTGTTCTGACCGGGTTCCTGGCCGGCGGTCTTGCGGACGAGCTTCGTCTCGCAATTGCGCCGATCTTTATCGGTGACTCACGGGCGCCGCGGTTCACCGGAGACGGATGCTTTCCCTGGAACCCGTCGCGGCCAGCGAGACTGGTAGATGTAGGCCGGGCCGGCGAGGTGGCGGTCCTGACGTATGCCCTCGCTTAGCCGCACTATGCTCGCAGATGGCGCGCTGGCATCCGTGTGCCGCTGCGAACCGCAGGTCAGGGCTGGTGCATGAGCCTGAACGCGTCGGGAAGGGTGGCGAGCAGATCGGCCGCGCCGATCGGGGCCTCTCTGGCAGCCAGGCGGGCGGCGATGCCGTGCAGGAAGGCACCGGCCGCAGCGGCGTATTGAACTGGCTCGGTGCCTTGGGCTAGCAGCGCGCCGACGATTCCGGAGAGCACGTCACCTGAACCCGCGGTCGCCAGCCAGGGAGTACCCGTGGGGTTGACGAGCACAGGGTCGGCCAGGTCCCTGGTCGCGATGACTGTGGTCGAGCCTTTCAGCAAGACGGTGACACCGAGGTCGGCGGCCGCGGCGCGCGCCGACTCAAGCCTGCGCGCCTCTATGGTGTCCGGATTGCCGGAAGTGAACCTGGCTAGCTCGCCGGCGTGCGGGGTGATGACCGTCTCAGCTTTGGCCGGCCGCAGCGAGAGAAGGTCCCGGTGAGCGGCGAGCACGGTCAGTCCGTCGGCGTCGATCAAGACGGGCACCGGCGTCGCCAGGACCGCGCGAAGCAGTGCGGCGGCCTCCGCGCCGGTGCCAAGACCCGGGCCAGCCACCCATGCCTGCACGCGTCCAGCCGACTCGACGGCGGCGGGCGGGTCGGCTGGGTCTACGAGCGTGAGTACCGCCTCAGGCCAGTGGGCGCGAACGGCCTCGACCGCCGCCTGGGCGGACACGAACCTGACCATGCCCGCACCCGCGCGGATGGCGCCGCCGACGCTCAGGACCGCTGCGCCGGTGTACTTCTCGCTGCCTGCCAGGATGCCGAGCACGCCTCTGCGGTACTTGTTCGATTCCGCGGCCGGTTCAGGCAGCAACGCGGCGACGTCAGCCGCCTGGAGAGCGACTACCGCCGGAGCGCTGGACAAATACGGATCAAGCCCGATATCGGCCAGCTCGACGGTGCCCGCATAGCTGGCGCCAGGAGCAACGAGGAGGCCTGGCTTGATCGTGCCGAAAGTCACCGTGACGTCCGCGCGAATCGCTGCCCCCTCGACGACGCCGGTGTCGGCGTTCACGCCGCTCGGCAGGTCAACGGCCACTACGATCGCGCCGGCGGCCGCCGCGTCAGCGACGTATCCGGCGATGGTCGCGGCAGGCTCGCGCAGTCCGCCGTGTCCGCCGATGCCGAGTACGCCGTCGAGAATGAGATCCGCCTCGGCGATGACGTCGTCCACGATTGCGTCACCGGCCGTTATGACCCGCCCGCCTGCCTGCCGCAGGGCCAGCGCTCCTGATTCATGTAGCCGGCTGCCAGCACGCACCACCACGACGCTCGCACCCCGCTGTGCCAATCTAGCCGCGGCATGCAAGGCGTCGCCGCCGTTATCCCCGGTACCCGCAAGCACCACGACTCGCGCGCCGTAGACCCGGCCGAGCAACCTCGAGCAGATGGCGGCCAGGCCCGCGGCGGCCCGCCGCATAAGCGCGCCGTCAGGCACGGTTGCCATGAGGGCGCACTCGGCCGCCCTGACATGATCTACCGAATGCGCTTCCCGCATCGCCGTTACTCGACAGTTACCGACTTGGCCAGGTTGCGTGGCTGGTCCACATCGTGACCCTGGATATCGGCCACCTCGCAGGCGAACACCTGCAGCGGGACCGCCGCGACCAGCGGCTGGAGCAGCGGCGGGACGGGAGGCAGTTCGATGAGGGTGTCCGCGTAGGGCGCGACCTTCTCGTCGCCCCGTTCGGCAAGCACGATCGTGCGGGCACCGCGCGCGCGGATTTCTTGGATATTGGAAACGATCTTGTCGTGCAGTACCGGCATGTCGGCTGGTGGCGGGGTGACGATCACCACGGGAAGGCCGGGTTCTATGAGCGCGATCGGGCCGTGCTTGAGCTCGCCTGCGGCGAAGCCCTCGGCGTGCATGTAGGCGAGTTCCTTGAGCTTCAGCGCCCCTTCGAGCGCCACAGGGAAGCCGACGTGGCGGCCGAGGAACAGCACGCAGCGCTCGCCTGCCAGTTCCCTGGCCATGGCGCGGACCGGACCCATCCGCTCGAGCACCTCTTCTACCGCGTTCGGCATGGCGCGGAGATGATCGAGCGCCATGGCGATCTCGTCCGGGTACATGCTGCCCCTGACCTGGGCCAGATAGAGCGCGAGCACGTAGCAGGCGATGAGCTGGGTAAGGAAGGCCTTGGTCGAGGCGACGGCGATCTCAGGTCCCGCGTGCAGGTACACGACCCCGTCACTTTCCCTCGGGATCGACGAGCCTTTCACATTGCAGATCGAAAGCACGCGGGAGTGCTGTTCACTCGCGTGCCTGATCGCCATCAAGGTGTCAAGAGTCTCACCTGACTGCGAGATCGCGATCACCAGCGTGGATTTGGTCAAGATCGGGTCTGAGTACCTGAACTCGCTGGCGAGCGCCACCTCACAGGGGATCTTGGCCCAGTGCTCAATCGCGTACTTGGCGATCATGCCTGCGTGGTACGCGGTGCCGCAGCCAAGCACGACAATCCGGTCAACGCTGCGAAGCTCCTCGTCCGACAGGCGCATCTCGTCGAGCACGAGCCGCCCATCCTTGCCCACCCGGCCGACGAGAGCTTCGGCCACCGCTCTCGGCTGCTCGGCGATCTCCTTCGCCATGAACCACTTGAAGCCCGCCTTCTCCGCAGCCTCGGCGTCCCAGTCCACGGTGAAGTCCCTGACCGCGCCGGGTGAGCCGTCGAAGTTGGTGACCGTGACTTCTCCCGCCCGGATCTCGGCGACCTGATTCTGGCCGATCTCAGTGGCGTCCTTAGTGAAGGAGATAAACGCCGCTACGTCACTGGCCAGGAAGTTTTCACCGTCCCCGCGGCCGACCACCAGCGGTGAGTTCCTGCGGGCGCCTACCACCACGCCAGGGTCCCTGACATCCACCGCGACGAGGGTGAACGTACCGTCTAGTCGCTGGCAGACCGAGCGCATGGCCGTGGCAAGCGAGCCGTCTTCGGCCGGCCCGGCGGCCATCTCGTCCTCAAGCAGGTGCGCGACGAGTTCCGTGTCGGTCTCTGAGGTCATGAGGTGACCTCCGGCCTTGAGCTCGTCGCGCAACTCGGCGAAATTCTCGATGATTCCGTTATGCACGACGGCCAGATTTCCGTCGCAGTCTGTGTGCGGATGCGCGTTCGGGTCGGTCGGCGCTCCGTGCGTGGCCCATCTCGTATGGCCAAGACCGACCGTGCCGGGCAGCGGCGGGCTTTCCTTCAGCGCGGACGTGAGGTTACCGAGCTTGCCTGCTCGCTTGGCCCACGCGATCTTGCCTTCGGTCAGCACCGCGACTCCGGCCGAGTCATAGCCTCGGTATTCGAGCCGGCTCAAGCCTTCGAGCACGACCCCGAGCGCTTGCCGGTCACCCGCGTAACCCACGATTCCGCACATGACTGCCAGGCTATTACCTGGCCGAAGTGCTCAGTCAGGCGGCCGTGAGAACTTTGCCTCAGCCCGCGTCTTTGACGACCTTGGCCAAACGGTCGGCAAGCGCAGTGGCCTGGCCGCCGTCAACGGCCTCGACCATCACTCTTACCGCAGGCTCCGTGCCACTCGGGCGGACCAGGATCCGGCCAGAGTCACCGAGTTCTGCCGCCGCGGCGGCTACCGCGCTCGTGAGCTCCGCCGAACCCGCGGCCTTGGCCTTGTCTACCCCGTGCACATTGACAAGCACCTGGGGGTACCTTGTCATTACCTTTGCTAGTTCAGCCAGCGAGCGACCGCCGGCTGCCGCGGTAGCGAGCAACTGGATGCTCGTCAGCATGCCGTCACCGGTACTGGCGTGGTCGAACATGATGATGTGACCAGATTGCTCGCCGCCGAGTACGTACTTGCCTTCGAGCATGGCTGCGATCAGGTACCTGTCACCGACCGGGGTCTCTATCAGGTCGATGCCCGCATTCGCCATCGCACGGCGGAAACCCAGATTGGCCATGACCGTGGCCACGACCGTTCCGCCCGCAAGCCGGCCCGACTCGTTCAGCGCGAGCGCAAGTATGGCGAGTATCTGATCGCCGTCTATGACATCGCCGCCCGCGTCGACGGCCAGGCAGCGATCGGCGTCGCCGTCGTAGGCAATGCCGGCGTCCGCGGCGTGGCTGGTCACGGCCTCGCGGAGCGCACCTAGGCTGGTCGAGCCACAGCCTTCGTTGATGTTGGTGCCGTCTGGTTCCACGCCGATCGCGATCACGTCGGCGCCGGCCAGGGTAAGCAGCCTCGGGCCTAGCTGATACGCCGCCCCGTGAGCGCAGTCGACGACGACCCGCCAGCCGGTGAGTGGCTTGGATGCCGCCCCGCCGGCCTCGCCGCCGACCGTGACCCCGACCGTGGTGAGCAGGTGCGCCAGGTAGAGCTCGGCTTCTCCAGCCGAGTCTTTGACCCGGCCGAACCCGGCTGCGGGGATTCCCTGGAAGTCACCGGTCCCGGTGTATGCCGCCAGCTTGGCCTCGATCGCGTCCTCGACCTCGTCAGGCAGCTTCACGCCGCCTGCGGCGAAGAACTTAATGCCGTTGTCCCGGGCCGGATTGTGGCTGGCGGAGAGCATCACGCCGAAGTCGGCGCCGAGAACATCAGTGAGATATGCAACGCCAGGCGTCGGGATGACGCCAAGCCTCATCACGTCAACGCCAGAACCCGCTAGCCCGGCCACAACGGCCGCTTCCAGGAACTCGCCAGAAGCACGGGGGTCACGGCCGACAAGCGCTAGCGGGCGGTGTGCGTCGTTCGCTGCGTCGGCCACATCAGCGCCGCCGTATCCGAGCACGGAAGCGGCAGCCGCCCCGACCCGCATCGCCAGGCGCGCGTCAAGATCGCGTCCAGCGACTCCGCGCACCCCGTCCGTTCCGAACAGCCGACCCAAGCTCCGCACCCCCGCAGTAACGAATAGGACGCTTGCCGCAGGCCAGGGTAGTGCCTAGCCGACGCGACCAGCGCCAGCCTTGGACACAGGCAAGCCGCGGAAGGCGGGTTAGCGCTTGGAGTACTGCGGTGCCTTGCGCGCCTTCTTAAGGCCGGCCTTCTTGCGCTCCTTGATCCTCGCGTCCCTGGTGAGGAAGCCAAGCCGCTTGAGCGCCGGCCGACTCGACGGGTCGACAAGTATCAGCGCCCTTGCCACGCCGAGCCTCAGCGCGCCAGCCTGGCCGGTGACGCCGCCGCCGCTGATCCTGGCGACCACGTCGAACTGACCGTCGGCACCAAGAGTGACAAGCGGCTCACTGATCAACTGCTGGTGGACCTTGTTGGGGAAGTACACGTCCATGGTGCGGCCGTTGATTAGCCACTGCCCGGTGCCTGGCATAACCCTGACACGGGCCACTGCCTCCTTGCGGCGGCCGGTACCCAGAGCATGGCCGGTGATCACGGGCTTGCGGGCAGCCGGCTTGCCCGGCGTAACCGCTTCCTGCGTCTCGGTGGTGTACTCGGACAGGTACTCGCCGTCTTGTTCGATCTCATCGACCGCGCCAGCAGGCGCGGCAGTGGGCTCAGCCACAGTGTCTTCCTCGTACTTCCTCGGTCTTGCTTCCTGGTTAGCTTGCGGCCTGCTGCGAAACCTGGGTGATCTCGAATGGGACCGGCTTCTGCGCCTGGTGCGGGTGCTCTGGGCCGGCGTAGACCTTCAGCTTGCGCAGCATCTGCCTGCCAAGGGTGTTCTTCGGCAGCATGCCGCGGACCGCCTTGGCGACGGCGCGCTCCGGAGAGGTGGCCATCAGCTCGCCGTAAGCCATGGAGCGCAGGCCGCCAGGGTAGCCAGAGTGCCGGTAGGCGCGCTTGTCGACGAGCTTGTTCCCGCTCAGCGCCACCTTAGAGGCGTTCACGATGATGACGAAATCTCCGGTGTCCACGTGCGGCGCGAAAATCGGCTTGTGCTTTCCGCGCAGCAACGTCGCCGCCTGGCTTGCCAGCCGGCCTAGGACAACGTCAGACGCGTCGATGACATGCCACTGTCGCTGGACGTCGGCAGCCTTCGGGCTGAAAGTGCGCACAGTCATAAGCCTTCGCGTGTGAGTCCTGATAGTTGGCGCCCGCGTCAAGCCAAGAGCCTGACGTGGGATATCCGAGCACCGGCGGCAGCGTGGCTCAGGTAGTGCAGTTCGAGCGTGCCTGTCAGCGCAGATGGACGCCGGTTGAGTATACCGGCTTGTCCGCGCTAAGGTCAAAAGCCGATACAGGAAAGCGGTCAGCCGGCGGCAATGCCTTCGCCGGTAACCGACTAGCCCGGCAGAACGGACGCAATCAACCCTACCGGACTCGCTAAGGGCGCCAGGACGGTACGCTCACGGCATGCGGAATGCGGGTGAAGGTACGCCGGGCGGCGGAGCAGGCAGGCGCCGGGCGGCGACTCAGGCGGCAACATCGCGGCCGGCGGGCAACGGTGGTGCTTCGCTGTTTACTCCCGCGTACCGGGTGCGACACGCGGCTGCGGTTCCGAGCGGTGCGGGATCGCGCGGAGCTGGTTACGGCGCGGGAACCGAGTCGCCGGCCGGAGGTTACCCGTGGTCTGCCGATGACCAAGGCTCATCCGGGTACCGGCAAGCCACCTATAACGACAGGGAAAACGCCTGGTCAGATAGTGATCTGCCAGGCAGCGGGTATAGCTGGATGACCGACGATCCAGGCGACGGCCTCGGCTGGCCGTTCTCAAGCACCGGCACGGCAGGCACAGGCAATGCCATTCGCGGCTTCCCGCCGCTGCCAGACGAGCCG
Source organism: Actinomycetota bacterium (assembly GCA_027313705.1). Classification (GTDB taxonomy): domain Bacteria; phylum Actinomycetota; class Actinomycetes; order Streptosporangiales; family Streptosporangiaceae; genus Chersky-822. Next base: position 27,069 of record DAHVDE010000079.1, read on the forward strand.
CTGCCCGTCTACCCGCCAGGGCCGTTCGCCGCCTGGAACCGCGGCAAGGAAGAGAGTCAGGAGTCCGCGCGCCAGGCTTTCGACGACTACGGTTCGCGACGCGACTCCTCGCATCTGGTTAATGCCGCGACTATTACTCCTGACGAGTTCGATACCGATTACTCGCTGCCCGCGATCAAGGATCCCGTTCCGGTATATCCGGGCAACGGCGGCTCACCGACGGGCAGATCTGGCACCAAACCGGGTACGGGCGCAGGCGGTCCGAACCGCGCAGCGGCCGTCGCGGCGGCGCGCGCCAGTGGCGGTCGGGCGGAACGTCACGCCCGCGGCCGGCCCTCCCGCGGGCGGCCCGGCCGTGCCAAGTCGAAGCACCAGTCCGTCTGGCTGGCGATCGGCGCGGCCGCAGTCATCGTGGTCGCGGTCATCGTGGTCCTGGTAGCTACCTCACCTGGCGGTGGCTCAACCACGGCGGGGAACAAGGCGACCAGTCCGCCCCGGACCACGAAGTCGACGCCGGCCGCGCCGCCGGGCAAATGGGAGTACATCGGCAGCCGGGCTACCGACCCGATGCCGCTTTCGCTGCGCGAGCTATTTCCTGCCAGCTTCTACGCGTCAAGCGTCTACTATCACCTGACTGACGAGCGCAAGGGCCACAACTGCCGTGCGGCGCTGATTGGCCCAGCACTCCAGACAGCCGTCCGCAAGGCCGGGTGCTCCCAGGAGCTGCGCGCCAGCTACGCCTCCAGGGTCGAGAACGCCATGGCGACCATCGGCGTATTCAACCTCACCGACGCCACCGCCGCTAACCTCGCCGCTACCCACGCCGGCCGCGCGCAGTTCGTCGCCCAGCTTTCTTCCAAGAACGGCGTGACCAGCAAGCTCGGCCAGGGCACCGGTCTTGAGATAGCCGTGGTCAAAGGTCACTATCTGGTCCTTGTCTGGGCCGAGTTCATCAACTTGAAGTCGCCGAGAACCAACTGGCAGCGGTCGCACTTGACCAGCTTCATGTACACGCTGATCGACTCGACGATCAACTCCAGCCTCAGCTATCGCATGGTGGACGGCAAGCCGCAGACCGCCGCGGCGGCTGGATAGCGGGACGACGGGGGAGCTGCTAGCAGCCGGACGGCGGCTGGCAGTCAGGCGGGCAGCGGAAGTCGGGCGCCGGCCTCACCCGCCTGGTCTGTTCCGCCCGAGCGGCTAGCTCGTGATCTGGGGGGTAGCTAACTTCTTCAAGGCAGAGCGGGTGGGGCGCGGCGACCCGGACTGACGGGTCCCTGACGCCGGCCGCGAGAAGGCCGGCGACCCAGCTTGGCGGTCTCGTGCCCTCGCCGACCGAGAGCAGCGCCCCGGTGAGCGACCTGACCATGTTGTGGCAGAAGGCGTCGGCGACGAAGGTACCGGTCAGTATTCCGGACTCGGTACGATGCCAGTCGAGCCGCCGCACGGACCTGATTGTGCTGGCACCGGGCCGCCGGCGGCAGAAGGCGGCGAAGTCATGCTCGCCGACACAGCTCAGCGCGGCGTCGTTCATCCTGGCGGGGTCAAGGCCGGCGCGGTGCCAGAGCGTGTCACGCCTGCGCAGCGGATCGGCACGAGCGGGGTCGTCACAGACCCGATAGGAGTAGCGGCGGCTTAGCGCGGAGAACCTGGCGTCGAATCCGGCCGGAGCCTGGCGGATGGTCATCAGCCGTACGTCGTCGGGAAGCATCCGGTTGAGCCGCCTGAGCGCACGATCAGCGACTAGTTCCCAGATTTGTGCCGGAATGTCAACATGAGCGACCTGGCCGCGGGCATGAACGCCTGCGTCAGTGCGACCCGCGACGGTGAACTCCACTGGCGGCGGGAGCTTCAGCACCAAGGCGAGAGCGTCTGCCAGGACGCCTTGAACGGTTCGCGTGCCAGGCTGAGCCGCCCAGCCGTGAAAGTCACCACCGTCGTAGGCCAGGTCAAGCCTAAGCCTGACCTGGCCTACCGAGTCATCCGTCGCTACTCTCCGTCAGCCTGCTCGGCGTCAGCCTGCTCGGCGTCAGCCTGTGGCTCACCAGCAGCCATTGCGGCGTCTTCGGCGGCCGGCTCCTCGGCGGTCGTCTCTTCAGGCACCGCAGCCGTGGTGACCGCTGGTCGCCCGGCGGGAACAGGCCGGCGAGCGCGGCGCCGCTGGGACTTCGCCTCGGTGGCCTCGGTGATCAGTTCGATGACCGCCATCGGCGCGTTGTCGCCCTTGCGCGGACCGATCTTGGTGATTCGCGTGTAGCCGCCCTGACGCGTCGCGTAACCCGGACCGATGTCATCGAAGAGCGTCTTGACCACGGTCTTGTCGGTCACCACTGTCAGCACCTGGCGCCTGGAATGCAGATCGCCCCGCTTGGCAAAGGTGATCAGCCGCTCGGCGACCGGTCGCAGCCGCCGGGCTCGGGCCTCGGTGGTGGTGATCTTGCCGTGCTCGAACAGCGCGGTGGCCAGATTCGCCAGCATATGCTGCTGATGCGCTGCGCTGCCGCCCATTCGGCGACCCTTGGTGGGCGTGGGCATCCTGAGACTCTCCTTGACTAAGCGTTACTGACTATCCGGATATCCCGGCCAGTCAATACTCCTCGGTTTCGACATAGCTGTCATCGTCGTCGGCGCCGTAGCTGTCCGCCGCCGTGCCCGGATCAAATCCTGGCGGGGAGTCCTTAAGTGCCAGGCCCATGTCGATCAGCTTCTGCTTGACTTCCTCGATCGACTTGGCGCCGAAGTTGCGAATGTCGAGCAGATCCTGCTCGCTGCGCGCGACTAGCTCGCCAACGGTGTGGATGCCCTCGCGCTTCAGGCAGTTGTACGAGCGGACCGTGAGGTTCAGCTCCTCGATCGGCAGCGCCAGGTCGGCCGCCAGCGCGGCGTCGGTTGGCGACGGGCCGATGTCGATGCCCTCAGCCTCCAGGTTCAGCTCTCTGGCCAGCCCGAACAATTCGACCAGGGTCATGCCTGCGCTGGCCACGGCGTCCCTTGGCCGCATGCACGGCTTGGTCTCCACGTCCAGGATCAGCCGGTCGAAGTCGGTGCGCTGCTCGACCCGGGTCGCCTCGACCTTGTAAGTCACCCGGAGAACCGGCGAGTAGATCGAGTCGATCGGGATCCGGCCGATCTCCTGACCAGGCTGCTTGTTCTGGGAAGCGGAGATGTAGCCGCGACCGCGCTCGACGGTCAGTTCCATCTCCAGCTTGCCCTTGGCATTGAGGGTGGCGATGTGCAACTCAGGGTTGTGCACTTCCATCCCTGCGGGTGGTGCGATGTCCGCGGCCGTGACGACACCAGGACCCTGCTTGCGCAGGTACATATGCACCGGCTCGTCGTGCTCAGAGGAAACGACGAGTTCCTTGAGGTTCAAGATGATGTCGGTGACGTCCTCGGAAACTCCTGGCACGGTGGAAAACTCGTGCAGCACGCCCTCGATCCTGATGCTGGTCACGGCAGCACCGGGGATAGACGAGAGCAGCGTACGGCGCAGGGAGTTGCCAATGGTGTAGCCGAAGCCAGGCTCGAGCGGCTCGATGGTGAACTTCGAGCGGTACTCGCTTACCTGCTCCTCGGTGAGGGTGGGACGTTGCGCGATGAGCATTTTGGTGTTCCTTTCCGCCTGCCCGCTATTTGACAGGCGACTAGGTCTGGTGGCGCCACACCACCAGGTACCTCCGGCCGACAGTACCGCGCGTGGTTTCCGGCCGGCCGAAGGAGCTTTTTACTTCGAGTAGTACTCGACGATCAACTGCTCTTGGACGAGCGTGTCGATCTGAGCACGTGAGGGCAGCGTGTGGATCAGGATTCGCAGCTTGGCCGGAACGACTTCCAGCCAGGCGGGCAGGGTGCGCTCGCCAGCCTCGGCCTGCGCGACGATGAACGGAGTAAGCGACCGCGACTTCTCGGCGATCTCCACGATGTCACGCTCGCTGACCCGGAAGGAAGGAATGTCGACCTTCTTGCCGTTCACGAGCACATGACCGTGCCTGACCACTTGCCTTGCCATGTCACGGCTCTTGGCGAAGCCCGCGCGGTAGATCACGTTATCGAGGCGGCTCTCCAGGATCTGGAGCAGAGCCTCACCGGTCTTGCCCCTGGTCTTGGTGGCTTCCTCGTAGTAGTTGGCGAACTGCTTCTCGAGCACTCCGTAGATGCGGCGGGCCTTCTGCTTCTCCCGTACCTGAAGCAGGTACTCGCTCTCCTTTGGCCGGTTACGGCCGTGCTCACCCGGCGGGTAGGGCCGGATCTCGATCGGGCACTTAGGCGAGTCGCACTTAGCGCCCTTCAGGTACAGCTTGGTCTTTTCGCGGCGGCAGCGCTTGCAGTCCGCACCGGTGTATCGAGCCACGTTTAACCCCTCAGACCCGGCGCCGCTTAGGCGGGCGGCAGCCATTGTGCGGAACCGGCGTCACGTCCTGGATGGAACCGACCTCAAGGCCAGTCGCCTGGAGCGACCTGATCGCGGTCTCCCGGCCAGAGCCAGGGCCCTTGACAAACACGTCCACCTTGCGCATTCCGTGCTCCATGGCCCGGCGGGCGGCAGACTCAGCGGCCATCTGCGCGGCGAACGGCGTCGACTTCCTCGATCCCTTGAAACCGACCTGTCCTGACGATGCCCAGGAGATGACGCTTCCTGCCGGATCGGTGATGGACACGATCGTGTTATTGAACGTGCTCTTGATGTGAGCATGTCCGTGCGCGATGTTTTTTCTTTCCTTGCGGCGCACTTTCTTGACGCCGGTACGGCTCTTAGGAGGCATCCTGGCTTTCCACTCCGGAGGTGATCGGTCCTAGACGGCTTGACCTTCGAGGACTACTTCTTGCCGACCTTCTTCTTGCCGGCCACGGTCTTGGGCTTGCCCTTGCGGGTACGAGCGTTGGTCTGAGTGCGCTGGCCGTGCACAGGCAGCCCTCGGCGGTGCCTGATGCCCTGGTAGCAGCCGATCTCGATCTTCCGCCTGATGTCCGATTGCACCTCGCGGCGCAAGTCACCTTCGACCTTGTAGTTCGCTTCGATCCAGTCTCGCAGCTGGACAAGCTCGTCATCGGTGACCTGGTGCACGCGGGTGTCGGCACTGATCCCTGTCCCGCTCAAGGTCTCGATCGCGCGGGTACGACCAATGCCGTAAATGTAGGTGAGGGCGACTTCCAGCCGCTTGTCGCGCGGCAGGTCGACACCCACTAGGCGTGCCATCTAGGCAACTCCTTTTCATCTGGAGGTCCTGCGCACCGCCCCGTGACTTGAGTAGTCACGGCCCCGGCCTCCTCCGGGGGTCTTCCGCGCGCCCGTCGGGGCGCGCGGAACGCGGCACGTGTATTACCGCATCGAGTTGACGAGTCCTAGCCTTGCCGCTGCTTGTGCCGCGGGTCCGAGCAGATGACCATCACCCGACCATGCCGGCGGATGATCCGGCATTTGCTGCAGATCTTCTTCACACTCGGCTTGACCTTCATCGCAAAGTCTCCTTAGGTTCGCAAGGACGCAATAACAACCGTGCGCCGGTACTTCTCATTCCCGGCACCCGCGACGCCCAGCGTACCTAGCTGTTCGTTATTTGTATCGGTAAACAATCCGGCCGCGACTTAGGTCATAGGGACTCAGCTCGACAACCACCCGGTCGTCCGGCAAGATCCTGATGTAGTGCATCCGCATCTTGCCGCTGATGTGAGCAAGAACCTTATGCCCATTGTCGAGTTCGACCCTGAAGAAGGCGTTAGGGAGCGATTCGACAACCGTACCCTCGATCTCGATGGCACCGTCTTTCTTGGGCATGTCCTCCGCGCTTCGCTGTTGTCTTACTGACTTGTCTTACTGACTTGTCTTGCCTACTGGTGTTACCAGCTAGCGTGCCGCCAGCCGTCGTTCGGTCAGCTCGCGCGCGCCGTCAGCCGCAACGGCGTACCACGAACTCAGTGGGATGGCTTTCCAAGCTCAGCGAAGGACGCATTGCATCCACGCCTGACCCGGGCGATCCTACTGGAAAGCCGACCAGCGCTTGGCGATAGCCATGACGGCAAGCGGCTTCCAGGGCCGGAGACAGTCTACTTCACTGTAAGCCGCAACGCGAACTGGCCAGGGCAACGCGTTCAGGTGTCGCCGTTACCCTCGTCGACCGACCCTGGCGGCACCCGGTCTATCTGTCGCCTTGAGCCACCAGAGCCCAGTGCTCGCCTGGCCGCCCACTGCCCGGCGACGACGACACCGGCCGCGCCGGCCAAGAGCAGCGGCCACGGATTGCCGCTGACCGCCCAGAGCGTAAGGCAGACGAGCATGACCAGCGACCAGGTACCGCTCGCGATCGCCCAGCCAGGCGGCAGCCGCCGCAGCCTGCCGTCGGCCCGGCTGACCACGGAGGCGGCGGGCAACTCGCTGGAGAAGCGCCGGTTCTTCGGCAGCGACGCTGACGGCAGCGGGTACAGATCGATCGCCGGCAAGTCGGCGGTCAGTTCGTCGAGGTCAGCTATGGTTTTCGCGGTATAAACCCGGTCGAGCCGCTCGGCGAATTCGCCAGCGTCGAGCCTTCCGGCCGCATGATGCTCGCTCAGCAACCGGGCAGCGCGGTCCCGATCCTGGTCAGATGCCCTGATGCTCGGGTTGGATGCCATCATGCGCCCCTCGCGACGGGTTCTCGCGTCAGCTCGGACATCTGGCGCAGGCCAGCAGCGCCGCCGTCGACGGCCGTCAGCACCCATGGGCCCTCTTCGGTGATCGCTACCGTGTGCTCGAAGTGCGCGGCCAGGCTGCCGTCTTGGGTCTCGACCGTCCACTCATCGTCGAGCAGCCTCGTGCGCCTGTCGCCGAGGGTCAGCATGGGCTCGATCGCCATGGCCATTCCGGTGAGGAGAGCCGGGCCTCGGCTAGGTCGTCCGTAGTTGGGTACCGGCGGGTCCATGTGCATGGCCGAGCCGATGAAGTGCCCGGTGTACTCGCGCACGACGCCGTACTCGCCGCTGGACTCCGCGCTTTCCTCCACGGCACGTGAGACGTCAGTGAGCCTCGCCCCGAGCCTGGCCGCAGCGATACCACGCCACAGAGCCAGCTCACAGGCCGCAAGCAATGCCAGGGCGGAGTCGCTGGCCGCACCGATCGCGATCGTCACGGCTGCGTCGCCATGCCAGCCGCCGACTATCGCGCCGGCATCGATCGAAAGCAGGTCCCCGGCGGCGAGTTTGACCCCAGCATCAGGGATGCCGTGCACGATCTGGCAGTTGACCGACGTGCAGATCGTCGCCGGATAGCCGTGATAGCCGAGAAACGACGACTTCGCGCCTGCATCTCGAAGAACCTGGCGGGCGACAGCGTCGAGATCCGCCGTGCTCACTCCGGGGCCGGCCGCCTCCGACGTGGCTCGCAGCATCTGCGCCACCACTAGCCCAGCCTCCCGCATGAGCTCGAGCTGCGCCGGGGTCTTGATCTCGATTTCCGGTGCCCGATTACGCCGCATTGTCTGTGTGCCTCCCACTTCCAAGGTACCGCCAGAACAGGACAGGCACTATCAGCGGATTGACCGCCGCCGCTAGCGGACGAATCGCCGCAGTGCGAGCAACGCCCGCTCGGTCACGTCGTCTACCGGGCCGGTCGCGTCTATGCCGAGCAGGATGCCCTCGCCGGCATAGTAGGAAATCAGCGGCTGGGTCTGCTCCTGATAGACCTCAAGCCGGTGCCTGATCGTCTCCTCGCGGTCATCGTCGCGCTGGAATAGCTCACCACCGCATTCGTCGCACTTGTCGGCGACAGAAGGCGGATCGAAGGCGATGTGCCAGTTTCTCCCGCACTTCCGGCACGTTCGCCGGCCGGACAGCCGCCTGATGACCTCGTCGTGGTCGACCACGAGCTCAAGCACCAGCTCAAGCTTCAGGCCCCAGTCGGCGAGAATCTTCTTCAGTGTCTCAGCCTGCGGTACGTTGCGCGGGAAGCCGTCAAGCAGGAAGCCGGACTGAGCGTCATCCTCGGCCAGCCGGCTCTTGACCATGGCAACGGTAACCTCGTCGGGAACCAGGTCACCGCGATCCATGAATGCCTTGGCCTGCTGGCCTAGCTCGGTGCCGGCACTGACGTTGTACCGGAAGATGTCGCCTGTCGACACTTTCGGTATCGCCAGGTGCGAGGCTATGAACTGGGCCTGTGTCCCCTTGCCCGCGCCGGGAGGCCCTACGAGGACGACTCGCACTACCTGAGGAAACCCTCGTAGTTGCGCTGTTGCAGCTGGCTTTCGATCTGCTTGACCGTATCCAGCCCAACCCCCACCGCGATCATGATGCTGGTGCCGCCGAGCGGGAATTGGTTGCCAGCATGGACGGCCGCTATAGCCACCATCGGAATCAGCGCGACGATGGCCAGGTACACAGAACCTGGCGCGGTCAGGCGGTTGAGCACGTATCGCAGATAGCCGGCCGTCGGACCGCCAGGTCTGATGCCGGGAATGAAGCCGCCCGACTTCTTCATGTTGTCTGCGACCTCGTCCGGGTTGAACGTGATTGAGACGTAGAAGAAGGTAAACAAGATGATCAGGACGAAGAAGCTGATCATGTAGATCGGATCATCGCCGCGTACCAGCGTGTTGTCTACCCAGCCGGCCCAGCCAGACGGGGTCCCTGTTGAATTCTGATGGCCGAAGAGATTAGCTGCCAGCACCGGGATGGTGAGCAGCGACGAGGCGAAAATGACGGGGATGACGCCGGCCTGGTTGACCTTCAGCGGTATATAGGTCGAAGAACCGCCGTACATCTTCCTTCCGACCATTCGCTTGGCGTACTGCACGGGGATACGGCGCTGCGCCTGCTCCATGTACGCGACCGCAGCCACGATCAGCACGCCAACCGCGAGCACGAGCAGGAAGATCAGCGTGCCCTCGCTCTGCAAGATGGTGTCGAGCTGACCGGGGACCACCGCGATGACCTGCGTGAAGATCATCAGCGACATGCCATTGCCGACGCCGCGGTCGGTGATCAGTTCACCAAGCCACATGATCACGGCGGTTCCCGCGGTCAGGCAGATCACCATGGTCGCGAGGGTGAAGACCTTCTCGTTGGTCAGCAGGCTGGACGGGCAACTGGCGCTAGTGGCGCCGAACAACTGGCTTGAGTTTTCGGCCAGCGCCACGATCGCGGTCGACTGCAAGATCGCGAGGCCAATGGTCAGGTACCTCGTGTACTGAGTGATCTTAGCCGTTCCTGACGGGCCCTCCTGGCGCAGCGCCTCAAGTCGCGGGATTACCACCGCGAGCAACTGCAAGATGATGCTGGCCGTGATGTAAGGCATGATTCCGAGCGCGAACACGGTCAGCTTGAGCAGCGCGCCGCCGCTCAGCAGATTGACCAGGTCGACAATGCTGGTCTTGCCTGAGGCTCCTGAGATGCACGCGTGCACGGCGGCCTCGTTGACCCCGGGGGTTGGCAACGATGCGCCCAGCCTGAAGATCACGATGATGAACAGCGTGAACAACAGCTTCTTACGCAGGTCCGGCGTACGGAACGCCTGGTAGAAAGCGGTCAGCATGCGCGATCCCCTGTTAGTAGGCCTAGTGTCTGTAGGCGCCGTGTCATCTGCCGCTCCTCGTCGCTTACGGCCGGGTCAGGAGTCCGGCCGCAGCCTGACCAAGCGCGGCAGGCACGCCGAAGTCTAACGTGCTCGCAAGACTCAGGCAGCCTGCCGCAATGGTACCTGCGCCACGGCAGATCCTGTGAACCTGAAGACAACGCATCTCGCGTAGCTGCCAGGGTCAGAGCTGAGTCGCCGTGCCTCCGGCGGCTGTGATCTTCTCGATCGCCGCAGCGGAGAACGCGTGCGCGGTGACCCGAAGACCGCTCACCGCCTCGCCGGTGCCGAGTATCTTCACCAGTTCGCCCCGCCTGACCGCGCCACGATCGGCGAGGTCTTCAGGCGTCACGTCCCCGCCGTCGGGATAGAGCTTGCCGAGGCGACCCAGGTTGACCACCTGATAGCTGATCTTGAACAGCGAGTTCGAGAAACCGTCCAGCTTGGGCAGCCGGCGATGCAACGGCATCTGCCCGCCTTCGAAAGCGGGAGAGATGGTCGTCCGAGCCTTGCTTCCCTTGGTACCGCGGCCGGCTGTCTTGCCTTTCGACGCCTCGCCGCGGCCGACCCTGGTGCGCTTGGTGTGAGCACCAGGAGCGGGACGCAGATGGTGGATCTTAAGTCCCGCCTGCCCGCCTGGCGCGCCAGCGCTTTCATCCTTAGCCACCTGCGTGCACCTCCTCAACCGCGACCAGGTGCCGAACCGCCTGAATCATGCCGCGGATCTCTGGCCTGTCGGCCTTAATGACGCTTTCACCGATCCGGTGCAGCCCAAGCGAGCGGAGCGAATCGCGCTGCGGCTTGGTGCCGCCGATCTTCGATTTGGTCTGGGTAATCCTGAGGTCTGCCATGTCTGAACCCCGCTAGTTAGAAGCCTCGGACGCCGCCGAGGCGGCCGCGGCCCGCGCCCTGAGCATCGCGGCCGGAGCCACGTGCTCGATCGGCAGGCCACGCCGTGCCGCGATCTCTTCTGGCCTGGCCAGGCTCTTCAGGGCGGCGACGGTCGCATGCACCACGTTGATCGGGTTAGATGAGCCAAGCGAGCGTGACAGCACGTCGTGCACCCCGGCACATTCGAGTACGGCACGCACCGGGCCTCCGGCGATCACGCCGGTTCCCGGGCTGGCCGGCTTGAGCAGCACCACTCCCGCAGTGTCCTCGCCGGTCACCATGTGCGGAATCGTTCCGCCGATCCTCGGCACCTTGAAGAACGACTTCTTAGCCGCGTCTACGCCTTTGGCGATCGCCGCAGGCACCTCCTTGGCCTTGCCATAGCCCACTCCGACCATGCCGTTGCCGTCACCGACCACGACAAGCGCGGTGAAGCTGAAGCGGCGGCCTCCTGAGACGACCTTGGCCACTCGGTTAATGGTGACGACCCGCTCAAGGTAAGCGGTGCCCTTCTCTGCGGCACCGCCGCGGCGGTCGTCCCGGCGCTCGCGCCGCTCACCGCCGCCGCTACCGCTGCCGCTGCCTTGCCCGCCGCCGCGCCGCGGAGCTGCTGCCATCAGACTGTCCTTTTCTCGATGCTCATGGTGCTCACTGTCTTCACAGCGACAGCCCGCCTTCCCGCGCTCCGTCGGCGACCGCCGCTATCCGCCCGTGATAGGCGAAGCCGGCCCGGTCGAGCACGGCCGCGCTCACGCCTGCCGCCAGCGCCCGCTCCGCGAGGAGGTTGCCGACCTGTCGCGACTTGGCGGTCTTGTCGCCCTCGGACTGCCGCACGCCCGCCTCGAGCGTGGACGCCGACGCCAGTGTGTGACCGGCCACGTCGTCGATCAGCTGAACGAAGACGTTACGAGACGAGCGGGTGACGACCAGCCTCGGGCGGACCGGGCTGCCCTGAACCTTCTTCCTTACCCGCAGATGACGCCGCTTGCGTGCGGCGGCCCTAGCCGACGTGCGGCTCCTGCTGTGCACGTGTGCCGTGGTCCTGGTGCCAGCCATGTCTTACTTACCAGCCTTCCCGGCCTTGCGGCGAACGACCTCGCCTGCGTAACGCACGCCCTTTCCCTTGTAGGGATCTGGCTTGCGTATCTTGCGAATGTTGGCGGCCACCTCGCCTACCTGCTGCTTGTCGATGCCCTCGACCACGAACCTGGTGGGCGATTCGACGCGGAAGCTGATTCCCTCTGGCGGTGTGACGAGCACAGGGTGGCTGAAGCCGAGCGCGAACTCAAGATCCTTGCCCTTGGCGGTAACGCGGTAGCCGACTCCGACGATCTCCATCGTCTTGGCGTATCCCGCGGTTACACCGGTCACCATGTTCGCGATAAGCGACCTGGACAGCCCGTGCAGCGCCCGGACTTCTCCTTCGTCAGAAGGCCTGGTCACGGTGATGACACCGTCGTTCTTGTGCACCTCGATCGGAGAAGCGACCGCGAGGCGCAGGCTTCCCTTCGGGCCCTTCACCGTCACATCGCGTCCGTCGACGGTGACATCGACGCCTGAAGGCACGACGACCGGCATCCGTCCGATTCTCGACATCGTCTGCCTCCCTACCAGACGTAAGCGAGGACTTCCCCGCCTACGCCCTTCTTGTTGGCCTGACGGTCCGTCATCAGACCAGCTGATGTTGAGATGATCGCGACGCCTAGACCGCCTAGTACCCTGGGCAAGTTGTCCTTGCGCGCGTAAACGCGAAGGCCAGGCTTGGAGACGCGCTTGATGCCCGCGATAGAGCGCTCACGCGACGGGCCGTACTTCAGCGCGACCACCAAGTTCTTGCCGACCTCGGCGGCCTCAACGCGCCAGCCCGCGATGTAGCCCTCTTGCATGAGGATCTCGGCGATGTGCACCTTGATCTTGGAATGCGGCATCGTCACCGCGTCGTGGTACGCCGAGTTGGCGTTACGTAGCCTGGTCAGCATGTCCGCGACCGGGTCGGTCATTGTCATGGCCTTGTTTGGCCCTCCCTCGTCACGGTTTCCGTCCCTGCACGGTGTTCCATGGAATCCTCCCTGGAACAGCACAGAACGGACCTTCGACGTAGCTTGTTTACCAGCTTGACTTGGTGATGCCTGGCAGCTCACCGCGGTGCGCCAGGGTACGGAAGCAGATACGGCACAGGCCGAACTTGCGGTAGACGGCACGCGGCCGTCCGCACCTTGAGCACCTGGTGTAAGCGCGCACCTCGAACTTCGGCTTGCGCTTCGCCTTGGCGATCATGCTCTTTTTCGCCATCGTCAGTTCTCCCTGAACGGGAAGCCGAGCTGCCGAAGCAGCGAGCGTCCCTGCTCGTCCGTGGTCGCCGTGGTGACCAGGGTCACGTCCATGCCGCGCTGCCTGTCCACCTGGTCAGGATTGATCTCGTGGAACATGAGCTGTTCGGTGAGACCGAAGGTGTAGTTGCCGCGCCCGTCGAACTGGCGGTCAGAAAGGCCGCGGAAGTCACGGATGCGGGGCAGCGCGATCGAGAGCAACCGGTCGCAAAACTCCCACATCCTGGTGCCGCGCAACGTCACGTGCACGCCGATCGGCATGCCCTCACGCAACTTGAACTGTGCGATCGACTTGCGCGCGCGAGCCACGGAGGGCCGCTGACCGGTGATAAGCGTGAGGTCACGCACCGCGCCCTCGATCAGCTTGGCGTCACGGGCAGCTTCACCGACTCCCATGTTCACCACGATCTTGGTGAGGGTCGGGATTTGCATCACGTTGGCCAGGCCGAATTCCTCCCGCAGCGCGGGTGCGATCTCGGCCTTGTAGCGCTCCTTCAGCCGCGGCGGCGGCGCCTCGGCGAGCGCGACCGCCCCGGCACCGGAGTTGCCCAGGTCGAGGTTGACCGCGACCCGGCCGCGGCCAGGTGCGACCGCCGTGTTCGGCGGCCGGACGCCCTTGCTCGCACCCTTTGCTGCACCGGCCTTGCCGGCTGAGCCGCCGGACTTGCTCGACTTACTCGCAGCCATCAGACGTCCTTACCGCTTGGCCGGGCAACCCGGACCTTCTTCTCGCCGTCGATCCGGTATCCGGCCCGCGCTGGCTTCTTGGTCTCAGGATCGATCAGGGCGACATTGCTCACGTGGATGAACGCCTCCTGGTGCACGATGCCGCCTTCCTTGGCGCCGCGCTGACCCTGGTAATTGACCTTCGTATTCTTTTTGATCATGCTCACGCCCTGCACGAGGACGCGCTGGGTCTGCGGATCAGTCTTGACGACAGTGCCTTCTCTGCCCTTGTCCTTGCCGGTGATCACGATGACGTGGTCGCCCTTCTTGATCTTCATCCCCTTGGCCTTGCCAGCCATCACAGCACCTCCGGCGCGAGCGAGATGATTCGCATGAAGCGCTTCTCGCGCAGTTCGCGGCCGACCGGGCCGAAGATGCGCGTGCCCCGAGGGTCACCGCCGTCCCTGATCAGCACCGCCGCGTTCTCGTCAAATTTGATGTAAGAACCATCGCCGCGACGACGTTCCTTACGAGTGCGCACCACGACGGCCTTGACCACGTCGCCCTTCTTGACGCCCGCACCAGGCAGGGCGTCCTTGACGGTGGCCACGATGACGTCGCCGATGCCCGCGTACCGCCGGCTTGAGCCGCCGAGCACGCGGATGCACAAGAGCTCCTTGGCACCGGTGTTGTCGGCGACCTTGAGCCGCGACTCCTGCTGGATCACGTCAACTCCTGCTAGCTATTACCAGCCGCTATGGCCGGCCTGCCTCGACTACTTGGCCTTCTCAACGATCTGCGCCACACGCCACCGTTTGGTGGCCGAAAGTGGCCTGGTCTCGGTCAGCACGACCCGGTCGCCGACGCCGCAGGCGTTCTCCTCGTCGTGCGCGACGTACTTGCGGGTGCGGCGGATGACCTTGCCGTACTTCGGGTGCTTGACTCGGTCCTCGACCATCACGATGACGGTCTTGTCCATCTTGTCGCTGACGACCAGGCCTTCGCGGACCTTACGGTAGCCGCGGCCAACATGGCCGCCCGCCTGCTCGGCGCCCGCCGTTGCCTGCGCGGCCGAACTTGACACAGCCTCACTCATCGAACTCGCCTTCCTGCTCGAGCGTCACGATGCCGAGCTCGCGTTCCCGCATGACCGTGTAGATCTTGGCGATGTCCCTGCGGACCGCCCTGAGCCTTCCATGGCTCTCAAGCTGACCGGTCGCAGCCTGGAAACGCAGGTTGAACAGCTCGATTTTGGCCTCGGCCAGCTTGTTCTCAAGCTCTTCCTCGCTCGACATCCGCAGGTCGGCGGCCACTGTCCCCTTTGCCATCACGCCTCACCGACTTCGCGCTTCACGAACTTGCACTTCATGGGAAGCTTGTGCATCGCCCGGCGCAGCGCTTCCCTGGCTATCGGTTCAGGCACCCCGGACAACTCGAACATCACCCGTCCAGGCTTGACGTTGGCGATCCACCACTCTGGCGCGCCCTTGCCTGAGCCCATCCGGGTCTCGGCGGGCTTCTTGGTCAGCGGCCGGTCAGGGTAGATCGTGATCCAGACCTTTCCGCCACGGCGGATGTGCCTGGTCATGGCGATACGAGCAGCCTCGATCTGCCGATTGGTCACGTACGAGTGCTCCATCGCCTGGATGCCGTACTCGCCGAAGCTGACCTTGGTGCCACCCTTGGCCACACCGCTGCGGTCGGGCCTGTGCTGCTTGCGGTGCTTGGTACGCCGCGGTATCAGCATGGCTCAGCTCTCCTTGCTCGTCGTGGCCCCGGCACCTGAGCCGGCCGCGGCACCAGCGGCAGGCTCTGCCGCCCTGGTCCGCGACTCGTCCGCGGCGCGCCCGCCACGCTCAGCCCCGTCACCTGAACCTGGCCGACGGCCACCACGCCGTGCCGCTCCGCCGCCGGCCGGCGGACGCCCTGGACCGCCAGGACGCTGGCCGGCCCGGATGCTGGCCGCCGCCTGCTCGCGCTCGGCACGGGTTGCCGCCGCGTCGCCGCGGTAGATCCAGACCTTCACTCCGATCCGGCCGAAGGTCGTGCGGGCCTCATAGAAGCCGTAATCGATGTCGGCGCGCAGGGTGTGCAGCGGTACCCGCCCCTCGCGGTAGAACTCCGACCGCGACATCTCAGCTCCGCCGAGACGGCCGGCGCACTGCACCCTGATGCCCTTGGCGCCGCCTTTCATGGCGGTCTGCATCGCCTTGCGCATGGCGCGCCTGAAAGAAACCCGGCTCGACAACTGCTCGGCTACGCCCTGGGCGACTAGCTGAGCGTCTATCTCGGGGTTCTTGACCTCGAGAATGTTCAGCTCGATCCGGCGGCCGGTGAGCTTTTCAAGATCTCCCCTGATCCGGTCGGCCTCTGCGCCACGCCTGCCGATGACGATGCCAGGGCGGGCGGTGTGAATCCACACCTTGACCTTGTCCTTGTCCTGGCGCTCGATCTCGACCTTGGAGATGCCGGCCCGCTCCATGCCGCGCTGCAGCATCCGCCGGATGGCAACATCCTCGGCGACATAGTCCTTGTACATCTCGTCGGCGAACCACCGGCTCTTGAAGTCGGTGGTGATGCCTAGCCTGAACCCGTGCGGGTTCACCTTCTGGCCCACTAGCCGGTCCTCTCACTGCTGCGTCCTGAAATACCTCGGGCTGGTCTGCCGCGGGTACCCGTACGGCTTGCCGTGCTCGACTGCTCGGGTGCGACCCGCCGAGTCGGCTCGATGCCGTCGCTGACCACCACCGTGATATGGCTGGTCCGCTTGTTGATCCGGTAACCGCGGCCCTGGGCGCGCGGCCTGAACCGGCGCAATGTCGGGCCTTCATCCACCCAGGCGCCGCTGACCACGAGCGAGGATGCGGTCGCTCGCCCGGTGTACTCGGCGTTGGCGATGGCACTCGCCAGGACCTTGCCCACCGGGTCGCTTGCCGATTGCGGCGCGAAGGCGAGCACTGCCCGCGCCTGCTCAGCAGGCAGCCCGCGAATAAGGTCCACCACCCGGCGGGCCTTACGCGGCGTGACGCGCACATAGCGCGCCTTTGCCCTCGCTTCCATCGGTACTGCCTCGCTCTCTCGATCTTTTAAAGAATTTTTCTGCCAGAAATCACGGCGTAACTCACCAGCTAGCGGCGACTGCGCCGATCATCCTTCACATGGCTGCGGAAGGTCCGGGTCGGAGCAAATTCACCGAGCTTGTGCCCGACCATCGATTCGGTGACGAACACAGGCACGTGCTTGCGCCCGTCGTGGACCGCGATGGTGTGACCGAGCATCGCGGGCACGATCATCGACCGCCGAGACCAGGTCTTGATCACGTTCTTGGTGCCCTTAGCGTTTTGCACGTCCACCTTTTTGATCAGGTGGTCGTCGACGAAGGGACCCTTCTTAAGACTACGAGGCATCGCCGGTACTCCTTGCCGCAGTTACCCTCGAAAACGTCGGTGTCATTGTTTATCGCTTTTTCTTCGACCGACGCCGGGTGATGAGCTTGTCGCTTGGCCGGTGCGCACGGCGGGTGCGGCCTTCTGGCTTGCCCCACGGGCTCACCGGGTGCCTGCCGCCTGAGGTCTTGCCCTCGCCGCCGCCCATCGGGTGGTCGATCGGGTTCATCGCGACGCCGCGAACGCTTGGCCGCTTGCCCTTCCAGCGGTTACGGCCCGCCTTGCCGAGCTTGATGTTGCCCTGCTCGGCGTTGCTGACCTCTCCCACGGTGGCACGGCAGTTGGCGTCGACCAGCCGCATTTCACCCGAAGGCATGCGCAACTGAGCGTGCTTGCCTTCCTTGGCGAGCAACTGGACGCCCGAGCCGGCTGACCTGGCGATCTTCGCACCGCCACCCGGCCGCATCTCGATCGCGTGCACGATGGTGCCCGTCGGAATGGACCGCAACGGCAGGCAGTTACCTGCCTTGATGTCCGCGCTGGCACCTGCCTCGACCATGTCGCCCTGCTTCAGTCCGGCCGGTGCCAGGATGTAGCGCTTCTCACCGTCGGCGTAGTGAAGCAACGCGATGCGCGCGGTGCGGTTGGGGTCGTATTCGATGTGCGCGACCTTGGCCGGAACGCCGTCTTTGTCCGCCCGCCTGAAGTCGATCACCCGGTAGGCCCGCTTGTGACCGCCGCCTTGGTGCCTGGCGGTGACCCGGCCGTGTACGTTCCTGCCGCCACGTCCGGTCAGCGGCTCGACGAGCGACTTTTCCGGCTTTCTCCGAGTCAATTCGGAGAAGTCAGAGCCGCTCGCCCCGCGCCTGCCCGGGGTAGTCGGCTTGTACCTTCTGATGGCCATGTCTGGTTAAGCTCCTCGTGTTCGCGGCCGGCTAGGCGCCCAGCGTGCCGACGTCGATTCTGTCGCCGGCGGCGATGCTCACGATCGCCCGCTTGGTCGCCGGACGGGTGCCGTAGCCATACCTGAAACGGCGACGCTTGCCCGGACGGTTGAGCGTGTTCACCCCGGTCACCTTCACGTTGAAGATCGCCTCCACCGCCTGGCGGATCTGCGTCCTGTTGGCATGCGGTGCCACGATGAACGTGTACTTGTTGAACTCGTCCTGAAGCCCGTAGCTCTTCTCCGAGATCACCGGTCGGATCAGGATGTCCCTGTGGTTATAAACCTTGCTCATCGCTTATGCGTCCCCTCGGCCAGCTCCGGCGCGAGCCACGAACGAGGCGAGGGCGCTCGACGTGAATACAACGCGGTCGCTGACCAGCACGTCGTAGGTGTTGAGCTGACCTGGATCGATCAGGTGCACTCCTGGCGCGTTCCGCAGGCTCTTCCAGGTGACCCGGTCTGCGGCCTCGGCCACGACGAGCACCGAGCGGTTGTAAGTGTCGGCCACCGCCAGTCTCAGCACGGCTAGCGCGTCCCTGGTCTTGGGCTCAGAGCCGGCCACGAACCCCTCGACTACCTGGACGAGGCCGTGCCTGGCCCGGTCAGAGAGCGCGCCGCGAAGCGCGGCCGCCTTCATCTTCTTCGGCGTCTTCTGCGCATAGGACCTGGGTACCGGACCGTGCACGATGCCACCGCCGGCGAACTGCGGCGCCCGCGTCGAGCCCTGCCTGGCCCGGCCGGTGCCCTTTTGCCGGTAAGGCTTCCTGCCCCCGCCGCTAACGTCACCCCTGGTCTTGGTGGCGTGCGTGCCTTGCCTGGCGGCGGCCTGCTGCGCCACCACGACCTGGTGGATCAGCGGCACGTTCACCTTCGCCTCGAAGATGTCAGCAGGCAGGTCCGCGACCACGAGGCCATAGGCGGCCTCGGGCTCCTCGCGCTTGGGCTTCGCCGCGGCCTTCCTCGACCGGCTCGGTGCCTTGGCAGGCGCCTCGTCCTGTGCCTGCGCGGCCTTGGCCGTCCGGCGTCGCGCTGGCTTAGGCTCCGCCTCTTCTTCCGCAGGCTCCTCGGCCGTTTCCTCCGCAGGCTCCTCGGCCTCAGCCTGTGGCGTTTCTTCCATCTCAGTCACTTCGTCCGCTACCTCGGGCTCAGTTACCTCGGGCTCAGTTGGTTGAGCGGCCGCCGCGCTGGCGTCCTCCGGCACTCCATCTGGCACAGTCGCCGGGCTCATCTGACTACCGCCTCTCGTGCGGCCGGTGACTTGACCGCGCTCCGTACCAGGACCAAGCTGCCGGCCGCGCCGGGAACCGCGCCCTTGATCAGCAGAAGTCCCTTGTCGTTGTCCACTCCGTGCAGGGTCAGATTCAGCACCGTGGTGCGCTCGCCGCCCATCCGGCCGGCCATCTTAAGACCCTTGAACACGTGGCCAGGGAACGCGCAGCCGCCGATCGACCCTGGCGACCTGTGCTTGCGCTGGGTACCGTGCGATGAGCTGAGGCCGCGGAAGCCGTGGCGCTTCACCACGCCGGCGAAACCCTTGCCCTTACTCGTCGCTGTCACGTCGACAAGCTCGCCAGCCTCGAACTTCTCCGTGGTGACTTCCTGGCCGATCGTGTACTCGCCCGCGTCGTCGGTGCGCAACTCGACCAGATAACGGCGCGGCGTCACCCCGGCCTTCGCGAAGACGCCGGCCTTGGGCTTGTTGACCCGTCTCGGGTCGATGTCGCCATAGCCGAGCTGGACAGCCGAATAGCCATCAGTGTCCGCGTCGCGTACCGCGGTAACGACGCACGGACCCGCGGCGACAACGGTGACAGGAACGATCTTCCCGTCGCCTCCGAAGACCTGGGTCATGCCGAGCTTCGTGCCCAGCACGCCCCGCACATTTCTGGCGATATCGCCTTGCTTGGTCATGTCCGTGCAGTCCTCTATAGCTTGATCTGGATATCGACGCCAGCCGGCACATCGAGCCGCATGAGCGCGTCAACCGTTTTCGGCGTCGGGTCAATAATGTCGATCAGCCGCTTGTGCGTCCGCATCTCGAAATGCTCACGCGAGTCCTTGTACTTATGCGGTGACCTGATAACGCAGTACACGTTCTTTTCCGTTGGCAGCGGCACTGGCCCGACCACCTTCGCACCGGTCCGCATGACGGTGTCAACTATCTTCCGCGCCGAGCTATCTATGACCTCGTGGTCGTAGCTCTTCAGCCGGATGCGGATCTTTTCTCCCGCCATCGCGCCCTCGCGCCCCTTAACCCTAGTTCCGCTGCTGCTTTAGCCTTGCATGAGTGGTGCCGGGGGTCTTGGACCCCCGGCACCTAGTGCGCTATTTCTCGATCTTGATGACCCGGCCGGCGCCGACGGTACGGCCGCCTTCGCGAATCGCGAAGCGCAGGCCTTCCTCCATGGCGATCGGCTGGATCAGCTCGACCTTCATTTCCGTGTTGTCACCAGGCAGCACCATCTCGGTGCCCTCAGGCAGGTGCACCACGCCGGTCACGTCCGTGGTCCTGAAGTAGAACTGCGGACGGTAATTGTTGAAGAACGGCGTGTGCCGACCGCCTTCGTCCTTGGACAGGATGTAGACCTGCGCGTCGAACTGGGTGTGCGGGGTGTTGGTGCCCGGCTTGATGATGACCTGGCCGCGCTCCACCTCGTCCCGCTTGGTGCCGCGAAGCAGCAGGCCGGCGTTGTCGCCTGCCTGGCCCTCGTCCAGGATCTTGTGGAACATCTCGACGCCGGTGACCGTGGTCTTGGTCGCCTTGTCCTTGATGCCGATGATCTCCACCTCGTCGCCGGTGTGGATGGTGCCGCGCTCAATCCGGCCGGTGACGACCGTGCCTCGGCCGGTGATCGAGAACACGTCCTCGACCGGCATCAGGAACGGCTTGTCGGTGTCGCGGACCGGCTCGGGGATGGAGTCGTCGCATGCCTCCATTAGTGAGAGCACCGTGTTGCCCCACTCCGCGTCACCCTCAAGGGCCTTGAGCGCGGACACCCGGACTACCGGCAGGTCGTCGCCGGGGAAGTCGTAGGCGGAGAGCAGTTCGCGTACCTCAAGCTCGACCAGCTCGAGGATCTCCTCGTCGTCCACCATGTCGGCCTTGTTGAGCGCGACCACGATGTAAGGCACGCCGACCTGACGGGCGAGCAGCACGTGCTCCCGCGTCTGCGGCATCGGACCGTCGGTCGCCGCGACCACCAGGATCGCGCCGTCCATCTGCGCCGCACCGGTGATCATGTTCTTGATGTAGTCCGCGTGACCTGGGCAGTCAACGTGCGCGTAGTGGCGCTTTTCAGTCTGGTACTCGACGTGCGAGATCGAGATCGTGATCCCGCGCTCCTTCTCTTCCTTCGCGTTGTCGATCTGGTCGAAGGCATAGAAGGGGTTGACGTCCGGGTACTTGTCGTGAAGCACCTTGGTGATCGCCGCGGTCAACGTGGTCTTCCCGTGGTCGATGTGCCCGATGGTGCCTATGTTGACGTGCGGCTTGGTCCGCTGGAACTTGGCCTTCGCCACTGGTCTCTCCTCGTTGCGGTCGTCCCCCACACCTCGTGGGGGTCTGGCGCTCGCGCGGTGCTGCGCCAGTAGGTGTTGCTGCTTGTCTTCGCTGCTTGTCTTAGGTGTTGCTGACTGGCCGGTTACTCGCCGCGTGCTTTGGCGATAATTTCCTTCGAGATGTTGGACGGGACTTCGGCATACGAATCGAACTGCATGCTGTAGTCCGCCCGGCCTTGGGTCCGGCTCCGCAGATCCCCCACGTAGCCGAACATCTCGGACAGCGGCACGTGAGCGGTTATCACCCGCGCGCCTGCCCGCTCTTCCATGGCCTGGATCTGGCCGCGGCGACTGTTCAGGTCGCCGATGACCTCACCCATATAGTCCTCAGGAGTCCTGACCTCGACCGCCATCACGGGCTCGAGCAGGACCGGATCGGCATGCGCCGCCGCTTTCTTGAACGCCATCGAGCCGGCGATCTTGAACGCCAGTTCTGAGGAGTCCACCTCGTGGTAGGCACCGTCGGTCAGCGTGACTTTCACATCTACCATCGGG
This sequence comes from Actinomycetota bacterium, assembly GCA_027313705.1. Classification (GTDB taxonomy): domain Bacteria; phylum Actinomycetota; class Actinomycetes; order Streptosporangiales; family Streptosporangiaceae; genus Chersky-822. The sequence continues at coordinate 48,882 of DAHVDE010000079.1, forward strand.
TACCCGGCAAGGACACCGAATTCGGCGGCCTCCTGGCAGCCGGCGTCTACCGAGGGAATGTACTCTCTGGGGATCCGGCCGCCGGTGACCTTGTTCTCGAACTCATAGCCGCCGCCGTCGCCGCCGGTCGGCTCCAAGTTGATGATGACCCGGCCGAACTGACCTGAGCCACCGGTCTGCTTCTTGTGGGTGTACTCGACCTTCTCGACCTTCTTGCGAATGGTCTCCCGGTAGGCCACCTGTGGCCGGCCAATGTTGGCTTCCACCTTGAACTCGCGCCGCATCCGGTCCACAAGCACCTCAAGGTGCAGTTCGCCCATGCCCGCGATGATGGTCTGCCCAGTCTCCTCGTCGGTCCTGACCTGGAAGGTCGGGTCCTCTTCCGCGAGCCGCTGAATCGCGATGCCCAGTTTGTCCTGGTCACCCTTCGTCTTCGGCTCGATCGCCACATTGATCACCGGAGCGGGGAAGGTCATCGACTCAAGGATCACCGGCTTGGCGGAATCGCAGAGCGTGTCGCCTGTCGTGGTGTCCTTCAGGCCCATCACGGCAACGATCTGGCCAGCCATCGCACTCGGGCGCTCTTCGCGCTTGTTCGCGTGCATCTGGTAGATCTTGCCGATCCGCTCTTTGCGGTCCTTGGTGGAGTTGAGCACCTGCGTGCCCGCCGTAAGCGAGCCGGAGTAGATCCGCAGGTAGGTGAGCTTGCCGAGGTGCTGGTCAGACATGATCTTGAATGCCAGCGCCGAGAAAGGCTCGCTCGGATCGGCGTGCCTTACGACTTCCGCCGCATCCGGGCCGACCGAGTGCCCGTGCACGGCGGGAATGTCCACCGGGCTCGGCAGGAAGTCCACGATCGCGTCGAGCATGGGCTGAACGCCCTTGTTCTTGAACGCGCTGCCGCAGAGCACCGGGGTGACCGTGCTTGCGACGGTCGCCCGCCTGATCGCGGCGACCAGCTGCTCGGTGTCCGGCTCGGCACCCTCGAGGTAAAGCTCGGTCATCTCCTCGTCGTTCTCGGCGATGGCTTCGAGCAAGTTGTCACGCCACTCACGAGCGGCCTCGACGTGATCCGCAGGGATCTCGGTAACCTCGTAGGCCTCGCCCTTGCCCTCGCCCTTCCAGAGCAAACCCTGCATGCGGACCAGGTCGATGACGCCGCGGAAGTCGGACTCGACACCCCAGGGAAGCTGGATGACAAGCGGGGTAGCGCCAAGCCGGTCCCTGATCATCTCCACGCAGCGGTGAAACTCCGCGCCAACCCTGTCCATCTTGTTGACGAAGCACACTCTCGGCACGCCGTACTTGTTCGCCTGGCGCCAGACCGTCTCTGACTGGGGCTCGACGCCCGCTACGCCGTCGAATACGGCAACAGCACCATCGAGCACTCGCAGGCTGCGCTCCACCTCGACGGTGAAGTCCACGTGACCGGGAGTGTCGATGATGTTGATGGTGTGGTCACGCCAGCTCGTCGTCGTCGCGGCCGACGTGATAGTGATGCCCCGCTCCTGCTCCTGTTCCATCCAGTCCATGGTGGCGGCGCCCTCATGGACCTCCCCGATCTTGTAATTGATACCGGTATAGAACAGGATCCGCTCGGTCGTAGTCGTCTTGCCCGCGTCGATATGAGCCATGATCCCGATGTTCCGGACCTTGGCCAGTTCCGTGGCGGTACTTATGGCGGCCACTGTAATTACCCTCGTTCCTGCTCGAAAGTTGCGGTGTCCCGCTACCAGCGGTAGTGGGCGAATGCCTTGTTGGATTCGGCCATCTTGTGCGTGTCCTCACGCCGCTTGACACTCGCGCCCAGGCCGTTGCTCGCGTCGAGCAACTCGTTCATGAGCCGATCGGTCATGGTCTTCTCCCGGCGGGACCTGCTGTAGGAGACCAGCCAGCGCAACGCGAGCGTGGTGCTGCGTGAGGCCCGGACCTCGACCGGCACCTGGTAGGTCGCGCCGCCGACCCGGCGGCTGCGGACCTCAAGGGTCGGCTTGACGTTGTCGAGCGCGCGCTTGAGCGTGACCACAGGGTCATTCCCGGTCTTGTCACGACAGCCCTCGAGCGCACCGTAGACGATGCGCTCGGCCAGGGAGCGCTTACCATTGCGCAGCACCTTGTTCACGAGCGCGGTGACAAGCGGCGAGCCGTACACCGGGTCGGTGACGAGTTGCCGCTTCGTCGCTGGTCCCTTACGCGGCATGTCAGCTCTTCTCCTTCTTCGCGCCATAGCGGCTGCGAGCCTGCTTGCGGTTACGCACGCCCTGGGTGTCGAGCGAGCCGCGAATAATCTTGTAGCGGACGCCAGGGAGGTCGCGCACGCGGCCACCACGCACGAGCACGATCGAGTGCTCCTGCAGGTTGTGCCCGACGCCCGGAATGTAGGCGGTCACCTCGACATGGCTCGTCAGCCTGACCCTGGCAACCTTACGCAGGGCCGAGTTCGGCTTCTTTGGCGTAGTCGTGTAGACGCGCGTGCAGACCCCGCGACGCTGCGGGCTCCCCTTGAGCGCCGGGGTCTTATTCTTGCCGACCTTGTCCTGGCGGCCCTTGCGGACCAGCTGCTGGATCGTGGGCACCGCGTCTCCGTCTTCCTGCTTGCTCGGTTGTGCTGCCGTGTACTGCCTGGTTGCCAGCCGGCTGGCGCCGGCTTCGGCTCGTCACTGCGTGGCCCCGGGCGATCGCGCCCCTGCTCAGGGCGCGGCCATCCGTACTCACACAGACTGGTGGTCTGCTTGCTCCGACCCCCGCGCTCGGGTGTGTCACCGCTCTCGCGGTGCACCCTGGGCCATGCGGAGGCCCTGGCAGGGAGGGGAAGTCGCGCACGCCCGGTCCAGATAGCCGACCGCCTACCGGCGGCCAAGTCACCAGCCACAGACGCACGTGCCCGCAAAGACGAGCACGAAGAACCAGAATACCCAACGCCAACGATGAACGTCAAAGCGAAGGGTCCACTACCTCTCGCGAACGCTTTACCATATCCGATCCGGCCCACTGTCCGCGCGCACATTCACCGCCTTGTAACCTGATCGTCGCCCCAGACCCCACCCCCGCACCCCCGCACCCCCGCACCCACACAACGTGCGCACCCCCGCACCCGCCCCGGCCCCACACCGCCACAACGCGCGCACCCCCGCACCCACACCGCCACAACGTGCGCACCCCCGCACCCACGCCGGCCCCCACACCGCCACAACGTGCGCACCCTGCCACCCCCACCGCCACAACTCGGGTGCCAGCCCCCACAACGCCACAACGCGGGGGCCAGCCCCCACAACGCCACAACGTGCGCACCCTGGCACCCGCACCGCCACAACGCGGGGGCCAGCCCCCACAACGCCACAACGTGCGCACCC
>DAHVDE010000083.1 GCA_027313705.1 Actinomycetota bacterium
ACCGCATCGACCTGGCCGGCGCGGTCATCACCGCCGACGCGCTGCACGCCCAGAGCGCGCACGTGCAGTACCTGGCCGGGCAGCGCCGCGCCCACTACCTGATCACCGTCAAGCGCAACCAGCCCGGCCTGCACGCCCAGCTCGCCGGGCTGCCGTGGCGGCAGATCCCCTCCGCCGACATCCAGCAGGACCGCGGGCACGGCCGGCTAGAGCGGCGCTCCCTGAAAGTCACCGCCGTTGCAGCAGGCATCGCCTTCCCGCACGCCGCCCAGGGAGGGGCTGCGACGGGGAGTTGACCGACACCAAGGTCGCGGGATACGCCACCAAGGCCGCCGAGATCACCGGCACCCTCGACCGGCGGATCACCCCCGCCGACCAGCTCGCCGCGCTGCGCATACGCGAGCACCCCCGCCGCCTCATCCGAACCTGCCTGCACCTGGCCCAGATTGCCGGACTCGAGGACCTGCGCCTTGGCCAGTGGGCGCACATGCTCGGATTCCGCGGCCACTTCTCCACCAAGAGCCGCCGGTACTCCGTCACCCTCACCGCCCTCCGCAACGCCCGCACCGCCTACCAGCGGCAGCAAGCGCCCGGTCTCATGCCCGAGCCGACCGACGACACCACCCTCGTCATCGCGCACTGGGCCTTCGCGGGGCGCGGCCATCCCTGCTACCAATCGCCCGCGCCTCGGGCCTTGCCCTTAGACCGCCCGCCAGGAAGCGAGTCGTCATGGACGTAGCGCTCTACACAGTCGATGAAGCGGCAGCTCGGCTCCGGGTCAGCCGGTGGATGGTCTACAACCTGATCCGCGCCAACCAGCTCCGCACCGTAAAGATCGGCCGCCGGCGCCTGGTCCCGCCTGCCGCGCTTGACGAGTACGTGGAACAGCTCGGAAAGGAAGTCGTCTGATGTCCCGTCCAGCGACACCGCCCTCTGGCGAGCCGGCTCGCGAGTCCCGCAGAAAGACCGGCCGCCGACGTGCGAACGGCGAGGGCACGATCACCCTGCGCAAAGACGGCCGGTACGAGGTCAAGGCGTTCGTCCTGACCACCGCCGGCCGGATGGAGCGCAAGTCGGCCTACGCGCGCTCGCACGACGAAGCGCGACGCAAGCTCACCGAACTGCTCAGCCAGTCCGACCACGGCATCCCGGTAGCGTCGGCAAGCTGGACGGTGGCGCAGTACCTCAGTTACTGGCTAGAGCACGTCGTCCGCGAGGAACGGCGCCCCAAGACCTACCAGGGATACGAGGGCGTCGTCCGGCTGCACCTGGTCCCCGGGCTCGGCAAGAAGCGGCTCGACAAGCTCACCGCCAGCGAGGTCCGGGCGTTCATCACCCAGGTCCGCCAGGAATGCCAGTGCTGCAAGAACGGCGAGGATGCCAAGCGCGGAACACCGCAGTGCTGCGCGAAGACACCCCGCGAATGCTGCCATTCCCACCTGTCCACCCGGATGGTCCAGTCCATCCACGCCGTGCTAAGGAACGCGCTGGAATGCGCAGTGCGCGAGGAAACCATTCCGCGCAACGTCGCCAAGCTGGTCAAGGTCAGCACGCCCAAGTACAAGGTCAACCGCGGACTGACGACCGCCCAGGCCCGGGCCGTCCTGCGGGCAGCCGCCGATCACCAGCTCTACGCGCTCTACGTCCTCGCCCTCTGCCTCGGCCTGCGATGCGGCGAGCTGCTCGGCCTGTGCTGGGCAGACATCGACCTGGACGGCGAGAAGCTCGAAGTCGTCCGCACGCTTCAGCGCGTCGGCGGTCAGCTGCGCTTCGTCCCGCCCAAGACCGAGGACTCCGCACACACCGTCCCGCTCCCGCCATTCTGCGCCGCCGCGCTACGCGAGCACCGCAAGCGCCAGTTCGCCGAGCGGTCCCGGGCGTGGCCGGACTGGGAGGATCACGACTTGGTCTTCCCCTCCCGCCGGGGAACGCCGCTGGAGCCTGACAACCTCCGCCGGAGCTGGGCCACGATCAGGCACGCGGCCAGCATCGACGGCGTGCGCTTCCACGACCTGAGACATACCTGCGTGACGCTCCTGCTCGACCTCGGCGTCCCGCCGCACATCGTCCGCGAGATCGTCGGACACTCCGACATCGACGTGACGATGACGATCTACGCGCACGTCTCCCTTGACGACAAGCGCGAGGCTCTGCGCAAGCTCGGAGACGCTCTCGGATGACGCCGTTGTCGTCAGAACTGTCGTCAATGCGACTAAGAGGAGCCCGCAGCCACCACGTTCGCGCTGCTCAGAAGGGGTGGTCAGGGGCGGGGTCGAACCGCCGACCTTCCGCTTTTCAGGCGGACGCTCGTACCAACTGAGCTACCTGACCAAGTGCCCGACTGGCGAGGAAGGGTCGCCCCGCCGACCGGAGCGGTCCTGACGGGATTTGAACCCGCGACCTCCACCTTGACAGGGTGGCGAGCACTCCGAGCTGCTCTACAGGACCAAGCTGTACTTACCTGCGCAATGCATCATACGCAATGCACAGTACTGCTGCTGACTTTCGCCAGCCGTACCCCCAACGGGATTCGAACCCGCGCCGCCGCCTTGAAAGGGCGGTGTCCTAGGCCGCTAGACGATGGGGGCTTAGCGGTCACCCGCCGTCTCGCCCTTGGCGCCCGCCGTCGGGGACCGCCTTAGCATAGGGGAAGTTGGGCACCTTCGGCAAAGCGGAATCGCAAGATCGTTGACCACATCCTATCCGGAGCGAGTTCCCGCAGCTCACTGCAAGCTCACAGTAACCCAGGATAAGCGGATCAGTTGAACTTGTTCTTGTTGATCAGGTCCTCGGCGATCGAGGTCTTCTGCCCTTCCTCAGGGATGACCGCCCACGCCACCAGGTAGCCGACGATGCCCACGCCGACGGTGATCACCGTGATGAGCGCGACAACGAGCCTGACCATGTTCACGTCGACATCAAGGTAGTCGGCCACGCCAGCGCAGACACCCGCGATGATGCGGTTGTCGATCTTGCGCACCAGGACCTTCCTGCCGTTGATATTGCTCATAGCGTTATCATTCCGCATCTTGACGCGGCCACACGCAGGACGCCCGGTTGCTACCCAGATGCCCCGCCTCGGTTGGCCGGGCGGGCCGGAATACGCTGGTTGCAGGCGATGAGAAGGGACAAGAAACCATGCCGCGCTCCACCGCACCAGTCGGCAGCGACCTGCTCAGGATCGACGACGAGCTCAGTGACGAGGAGCGGCTGGTCCGCGACACGGTGCGCAAGTTCGCGGCGGACCGGATCATGCCCCACATCGCCGACTGGTTCGAGGCGGGGATCTTGCCAACCGATCTGGTTCCCGAGCTTGGCCAGCTTGGCCTGCTCGGCATGCACTTGAAGGGCTACGGCTGCGCCGGGATGGGGCCGATCGCCTATGGCGTGACCTGCCGCGAGATGGAGGCCGCCGACTCTGGGCTGCGCAGCCTGGTCTCTGTGCAGGGTTCGCTCGCCATGTTCCCGATCTGGAAATACGGCTCTGAAGAGCAGAAAAACGAGTGGCTGCCGAGGATGGCAGCCGGGCAGGCGATCGGCTGCTTCGGCCTGACCGAGCCAGACCACGGCAGCGACCCGTCGAGCATGAAAACCCGCGCTGTCCAGAACGCTGGCGGAGACTGGACCATCTCAGGCACGAAAATGTGGATCACCAACGGCTCGGTCGCCGACGTTGCCGTGGTATGGGCCGGCACGGAGCAGGGCATCAGGGGTTTCGTGGTACCGCGCGGCACCAGGGGATTTACCGCCCGCAACATACACAAGAAGCTCTCGCTCCGCGCCTCGGTGACCTCTGAGCTCCACTTCGACGAGGTGAAGCTGCCCGCCGACGCCGTGCTTCCCGGCGTGACCGGCCTGAAGGGCCCGCTTTCCTGCCTGTCAGAGGCACGGTTCGGCATCGTCTGGGGTGTCACAGGTGCCGCCAGGTCCTGCCTGGAAGCCGCGGTTGACTACGCGACCACGCGGGAGCAGTTCGGCAGGAAGATCGGCGGGTTCCAGCTGACACAGGGCAAGCTGGCGTGGATGCTGGCGGACTTGCAGCGGGCACAATTGCTTGCGTTGCATCTTGGCCGGCTGAAGGAAGCCGGCCGGATCACGCCAGAACAGGTCAGCCTAGGCAAAATGAGCAACGTCCGGACCGCGATCGACATCGCCAGGCAGGCCCGCACCATACTCGGTGCGAACGGCGTGACCCTCGAATACCCGGTCATCAGGCACGCCAACAACCTTGAATCCGTGCTGACCTACGAGGGCACGGAGGAGATCCACACCCTGGCGATCGGCCAGGCGCTGACCGGCATCTCCGCCTACCGGTGACCGCGTGCGGCCACGATGCCGCGCGGCAGGATGAGCTGACCCGCACCCCCGCGGGTCAACCTCTGGGCGCAGATCACTCCACGTAACGCGGCGAGCGTACAGGCCTTTCCTGGCCGCCGGTTTCGTCCCGGTTGGCACGGAAGTGCTGCTAACCGCCGGGCCGGAAAACTGATTTCGCCAATATGCCGGGGCGGTGCGACCATAAAGGCATGAGCGGAACGGCCGAAGTCACTGACGATCACGCGGACTCCCGGTTCGAGATCGCGGCCGACGGCCAGGTCGCCGAGCTCGTCTATCGCAGGCGAGCCGACCGGCTAGTGCTCGTGCATACCGCGGTGCCGCGGGAGCTTGCCGGGCAGGGACTCGGCGGCCAGCTAGTGGCGGCCGCGGTCGAACGGGCGGCGAGGGACCGGCTGACCATCGTGCCGCTTTGCCCCTTCGCCCGCGACTGGCTCGAGCGCCACCCCGGGGCCGCCGCGACCGTGAATATCGACTGGGGCGCTCCGCCCGACGACTAGCCGACCGAGCTTTCAAGCCGGTCGACCACGAAATATTCCTCGATCACCGAGATGGTCACTTCAGAAACTCCGCATTCCCGGCAAAATTGCACCGGCCCGGTGTACTTCTCACGGAGCAGTCGCATGAAGTTGAGGATCGTGCGTTCATGCAGCAAGATGACCTCTGGCCGGTCATGATCGTGGTTAGCGTAAAGCGGGTTCTCGGCAAGCTTTCTGGTGACGCGGCGTGCGTTCCTGTTGCTCTGCACATAGTCCATGGCGATCTGGCCGTCGGTAACGCCGACCAGCCCGAGCAACAGCGCCGACATGACCCCGGTACGGTCCCGGCCGGCCGCGCAGTGAAACAACGTAGCCATCCCGGCCCGCAGGTTGGCGGCGATGATGTCGAACGTTCCGTCGACCGCCGCCCGGCCGGTCTCCAGGTTCTGCAGGTACACCTTGCCGAGTTCGACCGGGTCGTCAGAAGGGAAGGGCTCGTGCCCTAGCCTGCCCTCGACGAGCAGCGAGAACCGGCGGCGCGGCACCGGAAAGTGCAGGTCCTTGTGCTCGGTCTCGGCTTGCGTGCGCAGGTCGACTACGGTGCCGATGCCAAGCTTGTCGAAGAGGATCTTCTCGTCACCTGGCGTGAGGTTGTCAAGCGAGTCACCGCGGTAGACGACACCCGGCCTGGTGATCCGCCCATCCTTGGTGCGCAAGCCGCCGAGGTCACGGACGTTGTAAGCGCCCTGCAACTCGATGGCAGTCATAGGTTGCCTTTCCTGGGGAAAGTGAGTGCTCGCGCTCAGCGAGCGTGCAAGCCAGCGTATCCGCACCTGGCTGATCGGCAGGTAAACGCGGCATGGCCGGGCGCCGGCCACGCCTTCCTGGTGCGCGCTCGCCGTCCTCGTCGCGGCCTGGTCGACCGCACGAGCATGAGCGGAGCGCGCGTCTCCGCCAGCAGCAGCGCGGGCAGCGCCCAGGAAGTGCCCGCGGTGAGAGCCGCCGCTCCAGGGTTCAATACAGTCGCGGCAGCCACCCCGGCAAGCACGAGCAAGTAGTCGGGGATGCCGCACCGGCTGAGCAAGTGCCGTACCAGGCCTCGGCCAGGTAGCGCGAGACGCACCAGCAGCGCGGCGCGGTTGCGGGCCAGCCTGGCCGCGTCCGCGTGCTCCGACAACCCAGGCAGCAGAGACCGCATCTACGGAGCCTTGGCCGGTCATGAAGTCCCCCAGGCTTCCCGCCGGTGCGCCGGCTCTGGCTCACCTTGCCGCTCCGCCAGTGCCCTGCCGAGACGGCCGTGCTCGATGCTGACCAGCACCTGATCCTCTGCCGAGATGACGACCTGCGGTGCCGCCGGCCAGGGCATCAGGCTCGGGCCATGTACCTACTGTCGAGCGGCGGGCAACTTCGGTTCCGCCGCCAAGCAGCTAGCTGATCCCGCCGGCCAGGCTCGGGCGGGAACTACCGCCCGAGCAGCCTGGAGAGCAAGCCTCCCGACGGGCGTGACTTGGACTGGTCGCAACTGCACCGCTGCGAACGTGGCACGCCGGCAAGCACCTGCTCGACATGCTGGCCGCAGCCACGGTAACTGGGCTTGCCGCAGCTACGACAGGTGATCCGCTGGCACATGAGGCCTCCTTGACTGTCTGCGTTCTGAATGCCGGCGCCGCCGGATGTCGACCAGCATACCCCCCTGGGTATGCTGGTCGAACCAGGCTGCCGAACGCCGGATTCCGGCTAGGTCTGCGCGACAGGCACCGCCTGGCCACCGTGCGCGCCGTCCGCGGCGGGAAGGCGCGCCGAGTAGATCGAGTAGCCGTCGATGTAGAACGCCACCAGCGTCGCGAGCACCGTGGCCGTCATCATCGGCACCATGATGCCGAAGCCGCTGTGGGTGAGCTCGAGCACGAGCGCCAGGCCGGAGAGCGGAGCCTGCATCGCGGCACCGATCATGGCGGCCGCCCCGACCATCGCGAAGGCTCCTGACGGCGAGCCTGGCCAGAGCAGACTCCAGGCAATGCCAAGCGCCCCGCCGAGAACGGCGCCTGTCGAGAGCGTCGGGGTGAACAGCCCGCCGGACGCCCCGCTGCCCAGGCACATGGCGGTGACCACTGGCTTGAGCGCAGCCAGCGCGATGAGCAGGCCGAAGCCGCTAAGGCCGAGGAACGCGTCGCGGGCCATATCGAGTCCGTTGCCGAACAACTGCGGATACCAGATGCCGATAACGCCGAGGACTCCGAAAGCGAGCACGGGGGCATACAGCGCCCTGGTTCCCATGGCCCTGTGGTGCGACACCAGGCCGATGAGCCGGATGTAGGCGGCTGAGATAAGTCCGATGACTGGCCCGGCGAGCAGCGCCCAGGTCATGAGGGTGCCGCTGAACTTGTAATCGGGAATGCCGAGGTAGACCGCCCGGTTTGGCAGGTAGACCCAGGCGGTGGCGGTGGCGATCCAAGAACAGGCCAGGGCTGGCAGCATCACGGGCAAGGTGATGCTGCCGATGAGGATCTCGGCCGTGAACAGTGCGCCGGCCAGCGGCACGTTGTACACCGAGGCTAGCCCGGCACCTCCTGCGCAGGCCACGAGCAGCCGTCGCTGATCAGCCGACAGGCCTGTCCAGCCGGCGACCACGCTCGCCGCTGCGCCGCCAAGCAGTTTGGGTGCAGCCTCGCGCCCGATCGAGGCACCCATTCCGATGACCACCTCGGAGATCACCGAAGTGCCCAGGCACCGCCGGAACGACAGCCGGCCGTCACCACTCCAGATCGCCTCGTCGATCTCAGAAGGCTCGCCGCGGGTGTACCGGCGAAGCAGAAACCAGGCGACACCGCCGAACACTCCCGCGACCAGCAGGGAAGCGACCCTTCGCAACGCGCTGGCTTGATCGACGCCGTGCTGGAGGGTGCCCTCGTGGTAGCCGAAGGCGACGTACTGCACGTTGAAAAGCAGCAGCATCATCAAGGCGCCGAGCAGGCCGGCGGCCACCCCCGCCAGGACCACCGCTAGCCAGAACCTGGGGGTCAAGATGCCGTGACCCTGGCTGGTGATGTTCGGCTGCTCCATCGCGCCCCGCCCGGATGGCAGCCGCTGTCTCAGCAGCGGCTGTGGCTGCCGCAGTCGCTCACTCGTCCGCCGGCCTGCGCCATGTCTGGTCGCCTGAGTATTCCCGCCCGCCGCCTCGCGAAGTCGCCTGGCCAGGCGATTGATCCATGCCATGTACCGAAGGTAAGGCCAGCGTTCCTGCGTCTGGGTGCCGCCCCCGGCATGATGGCGCCTTACGGGCTAACCTGTGACTAACGCCCCCGCGATCAGAAGGAACCAGATGACAGACACTCTCCGCTCGCTTCTGTCCTGCCTGAATAACCAGCGCGAACACGTGCTCGGGATATTGGAAGGCCTGCCAGAAGACGCGCTCAGAAAGCCGGTATTGCCTTCTGGCTGGAATTGCCTGGGAATGGTCCAGCACCTTACCTATGACGTAGAGCAATTCTGGTTCCGCAATGTCATGGCCGGCGAGCCTGAAGACACGGCGCCGCTGCGACCTGACGCCTGGCAGGTGGACGGCGCGGTCACCGCCGATGAGGTTTTCGCGGCGTACCGGCGTGAGGCAGCGCTGGCCGACGCGGTGATCAACACCACCAGCCTCGATGCCTCACCCGCCTGGTGGCCGGATTTCTTCGGCAGCTTCCGGCTGGCGGACCTGCAAGCGGTCATGCTGCACGTGATCGGGGAAACCGCCTGCCATGCCGGCCACCTTGACGCCGCCCGCGAACTGACCGACGGCCGCACCTGGCTGGTAGTCAACTGAGGCTACCTGGTTAGGTCCCAGAGCAGCCTAAGCTCGTCACATGGCTAGGTATCTCGACCTTCATCCAGCCGACCCGCAGCCGCGCTTGATTGCCCAGGCCGCCGAGATCGTCCGGGCCGGCGGCGTGATCGCCTACCCAACCGATTCCTGTTACGCGCTCGGCTGCCAACTCGGCAACGTGGACGGCATCACCAGGATCAGGTCGATCCGCCAGCTCGACGAACGGCATCACCTGACTTTGGTGTGCCGCGACTTCGCCCAGCTTGGTCAGTTCGCGCGGGTAGGGAACCAGGTATTCCGCGAGGTAAAGGCGGCTACCCCGGGCAGCTACACCTTTATCCTGCCCGCGACCAGGGAGGTGCCGCGCCGGCTGCAGCATCCGGGCAAGAAGACCGTCGGGGTGCGGATTCCCCGGCATGTGGTAGCCCAGGCGCTGCTGGCCGAACTCGGTG
>DAHVDE010000088.1 GCA_027313705.1 Actinomycetota bacterium
GGACGATGCAGGTTTCCGGTGGGCTTGCCCGCGGGTTAAGCGGGCTGTGCCCGCGGCGTTTCAGGGTGGTTTAGCGCTGCCAGCGGGGGTCTGCGTCGGCGATGGCCAGGCCGAGGGCTTCGAGCTCGGTGATGAGGGCGCGGAGCCGCCGCTGGTTGTCGAACCACTGCTGGTAGTCGGCGAGCTGGTCATCGGTGAGCAGCCGGGTGACGGTCTTGCCGGCGACCTTGCGGGTCCACTGGTGGTAGGGGCCGTGCAGCACGGGCGGGTCGGCGTGGCAGTGGCAGTTGGCCCGGCCGCACCGGGTGAGCCGCTCGGTGAGGGTACCGGGCAGGACGAAGCCGATGCCGGCGAGCTGGCGGGCGATGCGCTCGGCTCGTGCTTGCTGGCCCCTGGTTGGCGACACGCTCTCATGGTGGCATCTGGGGTCCCCCGCTTCCGGCACATCCTTCAGTATAAGTGTTGTATGACTGAGCTCGTGATGGCCGGCTATACCGCGTCCTGGCAGCCTTCCTCGGTGAGTCCGCGCGCGTCGTCGTTCGCCCGGCAGGTCGTGACGGCGGCCGGGCCGCACGGCCGGGAGCGGGCGAAGAACCTGCTGTGGGCCGCGGGGAAGCTCGCTGATTACGGGATCGGCCTGGGGCTGGAGCCGGCACCGGGGGTGCTGCTGCACCCGTCGGTGATCGAGCGGTTCACCGCGCACGCTCCGGGCCTGACCGGGGTGACGCGGCGGACGCCGCGGACGAACCTGCGGTTCCTGGCCCGGGCGGTGGTCCCGCAGCTGCACCCCCGGGACGCGCCGCTGCCCCGCGAGCGCGCGAAGGCTCCCTATACCGCGGCGCAGATCGACGGCTACCTGGCCCTGGCCGCAGCCAGCCGCTAGCCCCAGACAAGCCACCCCGAAGATCATCCCCGCGACGGCAGGCACGCCCAGGAACCCTCAGCCAGAATGTCAGACCCAAACGTGAACATGGAGCCTGGCGAAACGTGAAGACCTCTGTGTGGAGCTCCTGGGACGTTACTCAAACTGGGCATATTGGACAGACCGTATCGAGGGCCTCAGCCAAGACCGGCGTAATGGAGTTGAACGCCCGATTCGGAAGGTTGGCACGGCTCGGCAGCTCTCTGACGCTGAAGTGACGAAACTCGTCAGGCTGTACCAGGCGGGTGCGACAACCTGCGAGCTAGCCGTCCGTTTCAAGATCCATCGAACAACCGTGTCGGAGCATCTTCACCGTCAGGGTGTGTCCATGCGCGGTCAGAGCATGGACGAGCAACAGGTGCAACAGGCTGCCGACCTCTACGCCCAGGGCTGGTCGGTGGCCCGAGTCGGCGGGGAGCTTGGCTTCAACGGCGGCACCGTGTGGTTGGCACTGCGTAAGCATGGTGTACGGATGCGAGACGTACACGGTGGCATCCGGTAATGGTTCCCACGAAGTCAAGCGACAAAGCCAAAGTGAGAGCGACACCCAATAAGATTGGGCGTGACTCCAACACCATAAGAATCATAGATAATTGCTGAGTCGGAAACCCGGGCAAGGACGATGAAGTCCTTCCCCGGGTTTCCATTGCTCGAGGCTTCCGCGCGGCCGTGCTTTTGTTAGACCTTTCGGGCGAACGGCTGGCACACGGCCGATTTGAGGCCCTCGAAGCGAACGACGAACGATTGCCTCGGGCCACTACTCTGCGTAGTGCAATTGATGGGATTGAGTTCCCGCGTGAGCTTCGCGCTGCGGAGCCTAGCGGATTCGAGCTTGGTCTGACGGTCGTGTTCGGCAGCGGCTTCGCTTCGTGCACCCTGCTGCCGGTGGCTCCAGACCAGCAGGAATGTGCCGAGAACTAGGACCACGACGACGTAGATTCCGAGTACAATACCCGCCGCAGCCAGCGCCGTCTTTGGATGAGTGATTCCCCCGAATAGCAGGAACTCTGCTACCAGGACAACGAGGAGCGGGGGTGGCGTGAGGGCCCACTGAATAAATGGTCTCCTAACCCTTCTTGTAGACATGTACCCGTATTGGCCGGTCTCCTTGACTTCGCGAACAAGCCATACGGACGTGGTCGCCTTCTCCCACGCCACGCGTGGCGGCTTCGCCCATGGTCTGAGCAGAGCTTCGTACGAGATACCGCGCATGCCCGCGAGCAAGAGGGCTAGCACGATGAGCAGGTTGAGCACGGCGACCACGGCCAGTACAGGTATGCCGATGCCGATGCAGACCGCAGCGGCGAAGGGCAGAGTGCAGGCCGTGAACAGGGCACGGGCCCGGACACGGCACGGATCGACGGGCTTGGAGTCCCACGGGTACAGGCCCGCGAGTTTGCGGGTGATCCAGTGGTTGTCCTCCGCAGTCGCGAAGTGGGCTTCGTCGATGTCGAGTTCGACAGCCGCTTCCTCGGGGAGGCGAGAGATGGAACTGAAGTCGGCCCGGATCCCCATTGGGAACTCAGACTCAAGGGCGGCAATGCGGGCTTGCAGCGTCCGCCGCTCCCCTTGCAGGCGCTTCTCGTCGGCTGATGAAAGGTCTCTATCTGCGGAGCAGAGATCATCGAAGATCTTGCTCAGTCGCCGACGCATTCCGAAGAGTTCAACGGGGCGACGCGGCTCGACCAGTCCCATCCGGTAGTCGCCGTAGTCGTCCCGCTTGAAGATCTTCTCTCCTGGGTTGGAGCCGTTCTGGCGCCAGACGATGGCGGCATGGACGGTGTTCTTGCCAGGAGTGAAGAAGCGAACGTAACGCACTCCCTGCTTGAGCGGGAAGAGTTGACGACTCATCTCGTCCTGGCCGTGTGTGACGACGATCAGCATGTACGGACGGAGCACACCGAGCTCCGCCAGCCTGGCGATGACCTCAGGCGAGACGCACCACTCCATTCGGACTGA
This sequence comes from Actinomycetota bacterium, assembly GCA_027313705.1. GTDB lineage: Bacteria > Actinomycetota > Actinomycetes > Streptosporangiales > Streptosporangiaceae > Chersky-822. The sequence goes on from DAHVDE010000088.1 coordinate 2,882, forward strand.
TGGACTGCCTGAGCCGTTGGGTGGGATGACCGGGATGAGCTGAATCGCCGGAGGGCGGTCAGCTTCGGCTACGATCTTATCAGTGGACACGGTTGGTCTCGATTCCACCGCACTGCATGCGCCACGAATTTGGCGCTATGCCTCAGATATAACTTGAGAGCGGCGCTCCAGTGTCAATTCACCAGAGCGCTGCCCTCAATTTATCAATGAGCCGTATATTTATAGCATATTGTTAATACGAATACAATAGTAAGCTCAATAGCACGGGGTTACTTACCTACTATGCCCAGGATCGGTTGGTTTGCTGGATCGGTGAGCAACTTGGCCTCAAGGGCGATACCGCGTGGCGAGTTCTACGGTAACACGGTTTGCGGGTGCGGCCGACATGCGGCGGGCGGCTGCCACGGTAATGAGCTATCACCACTATTCAGTGGTTGCCCTCCCAGGTTCCCGCTCGGATTTCGTAGCTGATAATGAAGAACGACCTGAAGGTTCAACTCTTCAAGTCGTTGGGGCCACGATCACCGTTGTCCTGGCCCACTGATGAGCAGCTCGGTCATACCGCGCCTAGCCCAACCAGTCCTGCTCAATCTACTCCAAGCGTATCTAACGGTTTTCCCTCGATGACCACATCAAGTCGTCGAGTGCGATGAACTTTGACGACTCGGAACGGTAGCTTAAGAATTTCATGATTGCCCTTGATCCAAGACCGCTGGTCATCGCTCAGCTTGTCGCTACTTGACTTGACCTCAATGAATTCAACGTCCTGCGGCCCGCCCGGAGTATCACGCCTCGTCATCAGATCAGGCCAACCGAGGAAGCGCTCCCAGTAGGACTCAGCCAGATAACGCAAGATCAGCTTCACGAGTGGAGCACCGAGCACAGTTATGAGTTGACGGGCGCGCTGTTCGTCCTCCTCGGTGTATGCCCACAAGTACTGACGTAGAGGACGCGATGGCTCTTGCCAATAATCGTAAGCCCACAGCATTTCAGCCGTATCGTTGGGCAGCATATCCATGTGGGCGTCCAGTGCTTGTCCGCGACGACGGGCATGCGCTGCGCTGCCGAAGTCATGAGGCAGCAACGTCCAAATGAGTCCGTGCTCGTCGGTTCCTACGCCGTCGCGTCCGCCGAAGCCGCTCGGCCTGAGACGAGGGTCGTCTGGAGACTGCACCCACAGCCACATGAGGTTGCCGAACAGCGTTTGAAGCGGCCGACTCTCGCAGAACATGACTTCACGGCCCTGCGCCCGTAGTTGCCTTGCAACGAACTCCTCGACCTGGACGCCTTGAGCCGGATCGTCGACGTCGAGCGGGAGCACCAGGGCGGGGCCAGCGGAGCGGACTAGGTAACAAGCTGGAACGCTCTCGACGGTCACGTCGTTGGTCTTGATGACATCGGCATCTGACGGCCTGGTGAAGTCATACTTCGGATGCAGCGCATGGGTAGCTTTTATACGCTCGATGACTGAGCACTCGATCTCGGCGTACTTCTCTGCGTGCTCTCGTCGATAGTCGAAGAACTGAGCCTTGCCACTCTCGTCGAGTAGCGGGAGCCCCTCCGCTCGACACCAGGCCAGAAACTCAAGCGCTGTGTCTCGATAGATTTCATGCCAGTAATATCTGTGAATCAGGCTGGCAGATCCGCGATGAGCCGCCTTCGGATAGGCCTTCGGCTGTTCACCCCTGCACTGGTCACATACATCAGGCGTGAGAGGATGCGTCACTCTCACGTCGTCACGTGTGTGCTGGTCAGTGCCGGTCATTGCCTGGTGTGGCGAGACGTAGAGTGCGATGTCCTGGTCACACAAACAGGTCATGACGGCCGAGCAGTCACTGCACACATACTTACGCAACGACTCCCACGGGTTAAGGAGCGTGCGATTATGATGTGTGCATGTATTGCTTGGCCGAGCCATATTGTGCCATCCATCAGTAATATGCTGGGAACTGACCAGCGAAGAGCAGACCCACTGCTCGAAGGCGGCTTTAAGGTTGCCTTTGGCTGCAGCGTCATAAGCTTTCCGGGCTCTGCTTACGGCTGTATCAAGCTTTGACAAAGCATCCTGTTTCAATGACTCCGAAGAGTAGGCATGAATCCGCCCAGTTGTGCCGGTGGGGTCATTCATCGAGGCGAGCTTGATCCCTTGCAACTCCTCAAGCAGGAGACAGATGTCCATCCAGTAGACGACAGCGTTCTGACGGCGAGTGTATGCGGCGGCCCGCATTTCTAGGTAGAACGACGATACGGGAACGTTCCGGTAGTACTTCCAGGCCTTAACGAGTCGCGCCAGGGCTTTGGCCTTCCCTTTTACCGGCATCGTGTTGGACTCGTTGACATAATCAAGGTGTGCCTCAGGTGTAGACTGCATCCATTCGGTCGTAACCCCAGGGATGTTGTACTTCATGTTATCACCAACCTGCTGGAGCAAGTAGGCTGGTATAACCTCTACACGCTCGTATCCGGCACCGAAATCAAGGACGACGGCAGGTTTCGCTACATGAATATACGTCGATGGGTAGCGTTCTTTCAGGGCGTCACGCACTGCAGAAAGTGCGCTTGATCCGTATGCGGGCTTTGACGACTTGAGCGATGCAAACAGGTCGACGTCACTATGGCCGCTGACGCCGGTTCCGTGTCGAAACGATCCACTCTCAAAAATGCGGTACAGCCCGAACCTAGCGTGGAGCTTTGCCTCTATCCCCACACGATGAGACGCAGCCTTGGCACGTTCGGCATCGGTCGGGGTGATGCGGCTAAGGAACGCCTCGAACCCTTCGTTAGCGGTCTTAGCCACTACTCTCATCTCCGTGTTCGTCTGCCTGATAATGCTGTGCGCCCTGCTCGATCGACCGTCTGGCCCGATGCCAGGCGCCAGGCGACGGGATCTCAGCCGCCTGATTAAGTTGCTGCAGCCGCTGAACGATCTGGCCGAGCTGATCCCGAGCTTCATTGTCCACTAGGTTCGGCAGATCAATGTTCAAGAAGATCCGCACATCCTGCTGTAGTGCGCGATAGGCAGTGGCGGAACCTGAGGCCTTCTCCTTCGTCTGGGGCGCCCCCATGGAAGCCGCAATGGCTCCTATCCCTGCGGCTAGGACTGCGACAAGCCCTGCCCATCTCGCCGAAAATACCTGCGAAAGCCCACCAATACCGGCCACCGCGGCCAAGGCGGCTGCGGCGCCTCCGATCCAGCGATCGACACGACGCCACCGCTTGGCGTACTCAAACTGTGTCTCCGACGCGTAGGTAGCAGATTCAAGTATGCGACTTGCCTCGTTACGAATCTCGTCCTTTGTTGATGCCACGCTCTAAGCCCCCATTAGTCGAGGGATCCAACCAATTTTGGTAGCCGTGCAGCTAAGTGGTTCTTTTAGGTATAGTGTTCTTATTTCGTCATTTGGCTGCCTCGATAACCTGCCTCGCGACCTTCTCAGCCAGCAGCGGCGGTACGGAGTTTCCGAGCTGCGCCTGGATGCTGGCGCGGGAGCCCACCAATTCGAACTCGTCGGGAAAGGTGAACAGCCGCTTGATCTCGCCGACACGCAGCCGCCGGTTCTCCCAGTGGAAGGGCCCGACGTTCGGACCAGGCTGGGCCTGGATCGTTGGAGACGGCCGCTCGGGGTCGAGCTTCAGGAGGAATGACCAATACCGGCTACGCCACTTGAACTGTGGATCGGGATGGCCACGTTCGGCCGTGTAGTGGAGGTAGTTCTCACCAGGCGGGATGTCTGGCAATAGATGCGCGTACTGCCCGCGCAGCACCTCGCCGGGTTCGGGCTCGCAGTCGAGGCCAGCTAGCGCCTGTCCGGTCGTGACATGTGGGGTCGTTCCAGCACCTGACATCCGACGCTCCCACATGCCCGTGTGGCTCGGCTCGGGCAGCTCAGGCAGACGGCACCCCTTGGGTACTCCAACGATGAACAGCCGCGGCCTCACCTGGGGCACGCCGTAGTCGGCCGCGTTGAGGACCTTGGCGTCGAAGCTATAGCCCGCCTCGTGGATCTCCCGTAGCAGCCGCTTATACGCAGGTCGGCTGGCCTGGTTGTTGTAGGTGAGCGCGTAGACGTTCTCCAGGATGAAGGCCCGAGGTTTCGCCTCAGCCAGGACGCGCGTGTAAGCCTGCAACAAGCTGGCACCGGGGTCGAGCCCAGCGCGCTTCCATTCCAGCCAGAACCCGGACTTGGAGAACGGGGTGCAGGGTGGCCCGCCGACAAGCAAGTCCGGGCGTTCGCTGGTGCCCAGGCCTGCCTTCTCCAAGATTTCCCCGGTGGGCGTGTCGAGGATGTCTTGGCGGATGACCGGCGAGACCAGGTGATGGAAGTTCTTCTCCATGGTGAGAACGGCGTCGGCGTCATGCTCGACCGCTGCCGCCACCCGGAACCCGGCCGCCTCGACGCCCAGATCGAGACCGCCCGCCCCGGAGAACAACGAGATCGCCACAGGTTGGTCTGCCATGCCAGCCAGGATCGCATGCCCTAGTGACAGTGGGGCCGTGACGCACCGATTGGGACGAAGGTGACCGGCTAGTCTCCGGGGGGTGTCTGGGTCTGCTGGGCCAGGAGCTTGTTGAGCTGGTTGCGGACGGTACCGCCGATGCGGAAGTTGTAGGCACGCCAGAACTTGTAGAACTCGTCGGCCGTCTTGAACTCGCCCCGGCCCTGGCGAAGATCTTCCAGGTCGAGCACCGCACCGAGGTACTCACGGGTGGTAGACGAGCGCTTGCGACTGCCGATGCGCCACGGCTCCTGGACGATGAGCTCCAGGTCATCGACGCGGGAGGCGCTGTCGCGGTTCAGCGTATAGATGCCGATGACATCCAGGTGCTGGACATAGTCAGCGAAGGGCCGGAACGTGCCCGGCCAGTGCAGCGTCGGGTAGGCAAAGTAGGTGTTGCCGGTGTAGAGCGTGATCCGGCTCTGGGTCTGGGTGGGCGGAGTTTTCTTGGTGACCTTACGCTGAGCGATCTTGATGTCAACGGCGTAGAAGGCATCGCCGACACCCGGCCCGGAGACTTCAAGATCCGGATAGAAGCGCTCGCCGCCTCTCGTCGCGGTGAGTGCGCCGTCCGAGGCCGCGATCCGATCGAGCAGGAAGTCAACGATGCTGACCTCGAGCACGTTGGCCAGAGCCGCCGGTTCCTTCGGTAGGGGCAGCAGATGCCCGTGATCGTGAAGCTGCGCTTCAAGGTCACCCGCATGCGTAGCGGTCAGGGGCCAGTGCGTACTGCCCGCGGTGCGGAAGACGCCACGCAGGTCGTACACGTACTCCTGGCACTGCGCACGCAGCCACTGCTGCAGATTGACGGTGGTCACCGCCCAATCCTGGCATCTGACTGGTGACTGCGCATACCTGACACGTCGCAGCATGTTACAGGTAGGAGCAACAAGGTCGCAGCTACAGAACCTGTCAGCCGAGACTTAGGTACTAAGTCAATCGTAAGTCCTACCTGAAAGCTCAATGTATCTATTGAGCGCTCGGGGAGGTTTCCCGCCGGGCCGGGTGGCCACGGCGGGAACTCTCAGCCATAGGCGGCGGAGGAGGAGGACGTGATGGCGTTACTGTGCGAACCGCGCGTACGTGATCCCCAGGGCGGCAGCGTAGTGCGCCTTTCCTCCTGCCTGGCAGGAGGACGCGAACGACAGACGCTGCGGGAGGTTGGCGTTCAGTAGGACTGAGCGCGATAGCGAGTGTGCGAGCGCGTTGTAGAACGCGATCATGTCGTCGCAGCTCATCGAGTCTGCGTTGACGGTGGCAGCGGCGGTGTCGGGCCAAGCGGTGTTGGCCACGGTCGGGTGGGCCGGCAGCGTGCTGCCCGGAGCCATCTGAGTCATGGTCCAGTTGTAGTTCTTGGCCTCCTGACGAAGCCCCCGCAGGGCGGCGATCTCGTGGGACTGAGCAGCGGTGAGCTGCTGGTGCAGCGTCGCGATGGCCGCAGCCTTCGGTGCCGACGATGTCGAGAAGTTGGTGCCCGCGAAGAAGCTCAATGCCATGAGGGCGAGAACTGCCGTGCGATAGAGCCACTTGATGTTCAGCATTGCCGTCTCCAAGGACGGGACCCGCATGAGCTGGTTGCGCGGTGCACCCAGACCTCACTGAACCTATTGCTAGGCCGGGTATGTGACCGCACTTTTGCGAGTGATCACGTACCCGGCCTAGATTGCCTATATATGACTGTGAGAATACGTCAACCAGTAATAGTGGCATACTGATTGAACGCTCAACATTGTAACATTAATGGTAGATTTTGTCAATAATCGAGCTAGCAGCGCATGGCGGCTAAGGATCAATGAGCGGCTGTCTTGGTGATTAGCAGTTACAGGCCAGCGGCCTCGGCCACAAGCGCCCACACGACCTTGCCGCTTGAGTTGTCCGGCAGGTACGAGCCCCAACCTGTACTCAGGCTCTCGACCAACAGCAGTCCGCGGCCACCCTCGGCGTCCAGCTCTGCGTTCTGCAGTTTCGGCATCCGATGGTCGCTGTCCCACACTCGGACAAGGACGCGCCTTCGATCGGAGAAGAGCCAAAGTCGGACCGGTGGCACCCCTGGCGCCCAGTGCCCGGCATATCGGCTAGCTGTCAAGCCTACTGAGGCTTGTACCGCGTTGGTCACCAGCTCTGAGACGATGAGTTCGACCGTCTCCCCGAACGTGGCGAACAGCTCCCATTCCCGAAGCACGTGACATGCATGCAGCCGCGCACAGGACACCGCACTGGGCAGCGCCCCAAGTTCAAGGAAGGTTTGGAGCGGCCACGCGTCGGACAGGCCTGCGCCCTCACCGCGCAGAGGCAATACCGGCACCGGGGCGTAGCTCGGGAGACTGGGCCAGGGCATGGCGGGTTCCGACAATGGCGCCCATGAACGGACTGGACGTTGCCATACGCGGTCGCATTCCATGATCAGGACAGTACGAACGCGAACCGATCCGGCCAAGGGATTTGCTCGGTTTTGCTTCAAGAAATCTTGTGGATCATCCTGTCCCGGGCGTCCGTGATCATCCCTCTAGCCTCCGGTCCATAGACCGCCAGGGCGGCGAGACGTTCGAAGGCCCGCCCGTAGAGGGCGATCTCGTCGGGCCGGACGAGCGATAGCTCGGCGCTGTAGGTGTCGAACTGGACGAGCGCGTCGTCGAGGATCCAGAACCCGTTGTTGAGCGGTACCCGGTAGGGAGCATCCGCTGGGATGATCCCGAGTCGCAGGCGAGGCAGCTTCATTACTTCCAGCAGATGCTCGAGCTGGCCTGCCATGACCTGGGGGCCTCCGACGTTGGTGTGCAGCGCCTGCTGTGCGATAACCATGTGGAAATGGCGGTCGCCGTGTGTCAGCACTCTCTGCCGTTCGAGCCGGGCTACCGCGCCCTCCTCGGCATCATCGGGAACGCGGAGGAAGTCAATGAAGGTCGAGAGGACAGCGATGGCGTAGTCGTGGGTCTGCAACAGCCCAGGGATGACGGCTGGCTCAAAGATCCGAAACAGCCGTGCGCGCTCATACGCCGCCGCCGAGGCCTGCTGGCGGCGCTTGGTGCCGCTGCGCATGATGCGCCGCCACTCGGCGAACTGGGTCTCAATGCTGCGCACTGCGGCGATGAGGTCGGGGAGCTGGTCCAAGGCTCGGCAGTGCTCACACCAAATGCGCAGGTCTTCCTCGGTCGGCGTCTGCTTGCCGTGCTCGATCTTTGAGACTTTGGATGACAGCCAGCTGCTTCGCCGGGCTAGCTCCGTACCCGACAGGCCCGCATCCCGGCGGATGTCGCGCAGACGGATCCCCAAGGACGCTCGGGCCTGATCGGCGGAGGTGGCCACGCTAAGGGGGCCTTCATGCGACGTATCGCGCGTAGGGAATGGCTCGGTCCCACACCTGATCCCGAACGGCCAAGCATTGGGCTAGGAGCTGCGGGCTGGCGTCATGCGCAAACCCGCCCGTACGGCCATCCTCCGAGAACACGCTCAGCACGAGCGTGTTCTCGTCAAGCAGCCAGTAATCCTCGCTCGGGAAGTCGACGTTTTCGGCCAGATGGCGCGGCAGGTACCGCATGTCTTCGCCAGCTTCCACGTTGAGCCGTGAGATATCCAGGCCCCAACGGGTGTAGGCGGTGTGCGGCAAGCTCACCACCCTAACGCGCTGAACTTGCACGCCAGCCGCGGTGACCTCCCGCAGGAAGCTCAGCCAGTCCTGGTGCCAGGCGTAGTCGTCGGGCTGGCCGCGCTGCCACCTGCCGAAGGCCTCATCCTCGGCCGCAACGTTGTAGGTGTCCTTCAGCTCCAGGTGGAAGGCGCGCCTACTGGCACGCGCGAGCGCTTTGAACTCTTCATAGCTCAGTGGCTCCATGCTCCTCCCCTAGGTGGCGCATCAGCTGCTTCGGGACTCGGATCACTGTCTCGCCGTTGGGTACGGCTCCGACCTGGCCCAGGGCTTCGGCGTCGAGCGTGAACCCCTGGATAACGTACTGGCCGTCGTCGGTCTCCCACAGGGTCGGCGAGTTCCCACCTTGTGTCTCCTTGCCGAGGAACGTTAGCCGCATCGGTCGTCCTTCCGTTGTGATCTTGCCCGAATTTGCTCGGACCTCGGGTCGATCCTGGACCAGGATGGGACGAATCGTCAAGGTGGCTGGATGGTAAGACTTCCCCTACGGGCGCGGGATGATCACGTCTGTCGGGGACGATCCATCACCGAGGCGTCAGGAGTGCCGGCATCGCGGGTAGCTTTCCTGATGGGAGGTGTGCGTAGCTTGAACATCAACTCCACCGTCGCCGGGCTGACCGATGAGCTCAGTGACTACGTCGGCCTGATGTCTGGTCTCGCCGTCACGTCTGCCGACGTGGTCCGTCTGGTGGAGCGAGACCTCGCATCTTCGGACGAGTCAGAGTGGTGGTACTCGCCAGGCGGTTGGATTCACGGAGCACCCCAGCAGTGGGTACGGGTCCGCGCCGAGGACTTGGAGTCGTTGGTCATGCGGCTGCTCTACGCGGTCGGAGCGCTACCTAGCCCATGGAACCAGATGCAGCTGGCCCGGAAATTTGCCTCAGAGCATCCGGAGATCGTGGATAGCATCCCGCCATCGCCCGACGAGGATGAGTCCCCTTTGCCAGTGACGCCATGGGTGCGCTTCTTCTGGCTCGTCAGCAGCGGGAGAGTTACCAAGAAGACGCCGCCTGAGCTGAGGGAGTTGATGACCGACTTCAAGCATCGCTCGATCATCGATCTCATATTCCGGACCGAGCGAGTTTCGTGGGACGGCAGCATTCCGTTGCGGGAGCTGTTTCACCTCGGCGACCTCGGCGCTGGCCTCACGGCCAACCAAGCCTCGGCCGCCTTGATCGACCAACGGTTTATCGACTACCTCCACGCACAGCCCGAAGACCTGTCGCGAATGCACTGGCGGCAGTTCGAGTTCCTGGTCGGTGAGTTCTTTCGTCGTAACGGCTACGACGTTCACGTGACCCCGCCGAGCGGTGACGGTGGTGTGGACGTGCGGGCTGTACGTGGTGGAGGGATAGTTGGGCCAGAACTCATCCTGATCCAGGCGAAACGATTCGCTGATGACCGCCAGGTCGGCATCGAGACCGTGAAAGCGCTGTGGAGCGACATCAACGAAGCAGCAGCCACGCGCGGCGTCATAGCGACCACCTCGACGTTCGCACCGGGTGCACGCGCTTACTGTCAAGCTCGGCAGTACCGGCTGACGGCGGCAGAACGACCAATGGTAGAGAGCTGGCTCAAAGCTATTGCCACCTACCCTCGCTCGTAGCCCGCGCATCAGGACGGTGGTGTCGGGAGTGGCTGCAGGAGCGTCTCCAGGACGCGGAAACTGTACGAGGCCATGAGCACGGTACGGCCCGCTGGACTGATCAGGCGCCAGGTGACGGTGTCAGTGCCAAGCTTATTCGGGTTGCCGAAAGAAGCTACGAGGTTGCCATCGTCACCGAAACCCATGCCATTGCTCAGTTCTACGCACATGCCAGAGGCACCGCCGTACGCTTGAGCGTTGGCGCTCTTTGACCAGGGATCGCCCCGGCTCGACCACTCGTCGTGGTAGCCCTGCTGGCAGAGAGCGCTCACGACGCTCTTGGTGAGGCCGCTGACTTCAAGCACGACCTGGTCACCGCTGTACAGGTTCCCGCTCGTGCAGTCACTGCCGTCGTTGGCATAGCTGCTGGTGTATCTCGGGTCGCAGATCAGGCGGGTCTGCGACGGTGGAATCGGTGCCCCAGCCGCAGGCCGGGCTGACGATGTTGCCGCCCCACCAGCGCCTGACGTCCCTGCAGGCTGGTTCGAGGGACCAGCCTGCGACCCTGCCGTAGTGGGTCCGCTGACCAACCAGGCGACGGCCAGGACAAGGAGGACTGCAGAGGCGGCTACGGCGGCAAAGATCTGGGCGAATCGACGCCGTCGCAGGTGACCTGTGCTGTCCCACGATGGGCCTGTGGCAGCCGGAGCCGTGGTAGTCGGCGGGTGCGGCTGTGGCAACGTCTCCGCATCAACTCGCGACGGGTCGGCTGCGGACAGATCCTGGCCGCCACAGGCTGGGCAAGGCGCGAGCGGAAAGGGAACGCGAACGTTGCGGCTGTAGAGCCCAGTGTTGGGGAAGCTGGCCCGGATGCCGGGCGAGGTTGGCGTCAGGCCGTGAACGTAGATGGCGGTGCGCTGCGGGTCAAGGATGGCCGAGCGCTCGTCTGCCGGATTGAGCAAGGCGGCTACAACCTGGGCGGTGGCCAGGGCGACGAGCTGGATGTCGACGCGGGCGCCTCTGGCCGCCTGGGCATCAGCCGACGCCTGCCGGAACGACACCCAACACTCGTAGCACGGCGTGTGGCGACCAGGGAGGACCCAGAGCAGCTCGCCAACCTCGGCATCGCGGACGCGCGGGTCCACCCAGACGGCCGGGTACACGGCAGGAACCTCGGCAACCAGGCAGTTCTGGTTGACGCGGCGCTGGCAGTCGGCGGAATCAGTCGCAGCAACGACAACGTCAGCAGCGTTAACGAGCTGCAGCTGCTCATCTATGGGCAGTTCCAGGTAGTCAGCATCAAGGCCGGTGGCGTCGCACGTCGGCAGGTCACGGCAGATCTTCTGGGCTAGGGCTGAGGCCTTTGGCTGGCCTATTGCCTGAGCACCCAGCGGATGCCGGACGATGTTCTCAACCGCCAGGACGTCGGGATCGACGAGCCACAGCGGGCTGCAGCCGATCCGCGCCAGTTCCTCGGCCAGGAAGCCACCGACCGCCCCCGCACCGACAATGAGGACCGCGCCCCGGCGGCGATGATGCCGTGCGTAGACGCGGTCCTCGGGCAGCTCGGTCAATCGAAGGTCTGGCGCGCCACCCGGATCGGCTGCGGCCGAGTCTCGGGGTCCTCGCCGGGCTCAACCTCTGGCTTAAGCTCGCCGGTCGTGGTGTCGAGGAACCACTGACGCTCGCTTTCGCGGAGCTGGTCCCTGGTCTGGCGGAGTTCTTCTAGGATTTTCGGTGCATTCCCCATGGCATTCCTCCTCGATCCGAGGGAGAAACAGGATACCACGGGTATATATTTCCCATGGGTCACGCAAGTTCACTTTTTTCCCGCTAAACACTCGAATCATCAGTGATCTCTTCTGTAACGGCAGTCTCGGTTCTCAACACGCATTCGCCCGACGCACATTTACCTTGGGGAACCCCGAATTTCAGAAGGAGTGCCCAATGAGCCAACTCGTACTGCGCGGGAGTACTACGACCCCGCACCTAAGTAAGGAGCACCGCCCAGCAGGTGGACTGGTCAGTTAGGAAGCTTCTGGCCACACACAAATAGCACGTCAAGTAGTTGCGCTATGCGCCACTTCGGGAGAAGGATCCCGTTCGGCGACCACGGGCCTTCTGGCTGGCAATCTAAGCATCTTAATACCGGCAATTCGGTCCTTGATCCAGCCCGCGAAGCGGGTGGACGGTTCATCGACGGAGACTGCGTATAGGAATGCGACGCAGATTGACACGACAAGACTGGGCGCGAATGCGAGAAGGATGCTAGATCGGTAGCCGAATGAATGCCTCAGCGCAATGAAGAGGTAGCCGGTGTAGCTCCCCGGAACGAGGAAATGCGTGAGATATAGCGCGAATGATATCCGGCCCATGAATAGCGAGAGCTTGCCTGCAAGCCCACGCTGTAGCTGGGAGCTGGTCATGACAGCGACCATCACGAGCAAAGCGCCAAGTGAGTGAACTGTAGTTTGTAGTTGGTACGCTGGCAGCCAGCTCGATATACCGGCAAACATCGTGTCACGCAGCGGACCGTAAGGAACACTGCCTAGTAGAAGCCCTGCTGCGAGCAACGGCATCCAGACCCAGCAACCCAGTATGGCCCGTGTGCGCTGGGCTAGCTCGTGGAAATAGATATCCGAGAACACGAGGCCAAACACGAAATCGACGTAGTAGGTCTTCCATAACAGCAGCACGAGTACGGCGTAGATGAACCAACGCCTTGGAAGTCGGCCGAATGCGGCAAGAGCGCAGAAGATTAATATTGATCCTATGAACTCGAGCTTCATCGTCCAAAGCACTGGATTGTATGTGTCAGTGTCGCTGGTAAGTATTTGCCAGAAACCCTGTTGCAGGGCCGTTAAGAAATGCGGAGGGAATTGCCAGAAGGCATTCCACCATGGGCTCCCGCTGAGAGCGGCGGCTTGTTGATTGTGAAGGTGACCAGTCTTCAATAACACATAGGCGAGCAAGACGGAGCCACCCGCTGGCAATGCTAGGCGGAAGTACCGTTTAATGATGCTGCCTACGATCTCTATTCTGTTTCCGAGCCTAAAGAAGCTTGCGCTCAATACGATGCCGCTTAGGATGAAGAAGATGCATACCGAGAAGTCGCCATCGACGAACAGGTAAAGGGGTGAATTGTGTATTAGGAGCTCATTAGCATTGTGATACTGCCCGCCCTCATTTATGGCAAAAGGCAGGAGCGCGAATATATAGTGGTTCAAAACAACAATAAGTGCCGCCCATCCCCGTAGCCCGTCTAGAAAACGTAACTTCATTCCTAACCACCTTAGTTCATTTTTGATTCATATGCCAACCTGGTAGCATTAGTAAATTGAGAAGGCCCCCGGCGCGGCGGCCGGGGGCCTTCTCGCTAGGGGCTACTTGGGAATCCGCTCTCGGTTTCGCCGTTGTAGGACTAGCCCACGTTGGCTAGTGTTATGAGTCATTAATTCTATGTTAGCTAGTAGGATTGGCGGGTGCCGAGTCCGAAACTGGTGCCGCTGGTGCTGACCGATGACGAGCGGCGGACGCTGACCGGGTGGGTGCGGCGGCGCACGACCGCGCGGGCGCAGATCGTGCTGGCCTGTGCCGGGGGCGGGTCGATCGCGTCGGTGGCCGCTGAGCTGGGCGTGTCCCGGAACATGGTGTCGAAGTGGCGGAGCCGGTTCCTGCGCGACCGGCTGGAAGGGCTATCTGATGAGCCGCGGCCGGGCCGGCCCCGGACGGTCACCGACGAGCAGGTCGAGCTGGTCATCACCAGGACCCTGGAAGAACGGGGCCCGGGGCAGGACACGCACTGGTCGACCCGGTCGATGGCTGCGGCGACGGGCCTGTCGCAGACGGCGGTATCGCGGATCTGGCGGGCCTTCGGCCTTAAGCCGCACTTAGTCCAGACCTGGAAGCTGAGCACCGACCCGAAGTTCATCGAGAAGGTCCGCGACATCGTCGGCCTCTACCTCGACCCGCCGGCGAAAGCGCTGGTGCTGTGCGTCGACGAGAAATCACAGATTCAGGCGCTGAACCGGACGGCGCCCTGCCTGCCGATCCTGCCGACGACCCCGGCGCGGCGGACTCATGACTACGTGCGCAACGGCACCACCAGCCTGTTCGCCGCCTTCGAGACCGGCAGCGGATCGGTAATCGCCCAGCCGTACCGCCAGCACCGGCACCAGGAGTTCATCCGGTTCCTCAAGCTGATCGACGGCGCCGTCCCGAAGGACCTGGACCTGCACCTGGTCCTGGATAACTACGCCACGCACAAGACACCCGAGGTCCGGAAATGGCTGCTGCGCCACCCCCGGTTCCAGCTGCGCTTCACCCCGACCAGCGCCTCGTGGATGAACCTGGTCGAGCGGTGGTTCGCCGAGCTGACCAGGCGCAAGCTCCGCCGCTCCGCCCACCGCAGCGTCACCGAGCTCGAAGCCGACCTCCGCAGATGGACCAACGAATGGAACCGGAACCCCAGGCCCTTCGTCTGGACCAAGACCGCCGACGAGATCCTCGACACCCTCGCCGCCTACTGCCAGCGAATTAACAACTCAGGACACTAGCTGGTACGTCGTGACTGAGTTGCCAGGTGTCCAGTACGACTCGTCGATCGCTCCGTTGTTCATTCCGGTGAACACGGGGTATGTGCTCCCGGTCAGGCCGAACGCGATGCTGTTGATTTGATTGCCCGGATTACCGAGCGTGGTTGTGTTCGGAGAGCTCGACCTGGGAACCCAGTAGGTCTCGTAGTCATATCCGTTGGCAGCTCCGCTGAACACGTGGTATGTGCCGCCCGTCAGAGCGAATGCGATGCTGCTGACGGACGAGCCGTAGCCGACCAGCGTGCTGTCGGTCGGTGAGATGGACCCGGGGACCCAGTAGGTCTCGTGGATCGTCCCGTTGGCCAGGCCGCTGTAGACGTGGTACGTGGTGCCCGTCAGGGCGAACGCGATGCTGTTGACAGACGATCCGGAACCGACGTTGTACAGCGTCGCGGTAGTCGGTGAGCCTCCAGAGGTCCAGTAGGTCTCGTAGATATATCCGTTCGCAGCTCCGCTGAACACGTGATAGGTGCTGCCCGTCACCGCGAAGGCGATGCTGTTGACGGATGATCCGTAGCTCACGAGCGTGTCGGTGGTCGGCGGGACCGACCCGGGAACCCAGTACGTCTCGTAGATCGCTCCACTCGACGTGCCCGTGAACACGTGGTACGTGCCGTCGGAGGTGACTGCGAAGGCGATGCTCTTGATGGCCGAACCGACGTTCCCGAGGCTGTCGGTGGTCACCGAGTTCCCGGGGGTCCAGTACGACTCATCGACTGTACCGTCGGACATGCCACTGAAGAGGTGGTACGTGCCGTCGGAGGTGACCGCGAAGGCGATGCTGTTGACTGTGCCCGCGGATGCAAGGTCCTTGAAGTGGATGAAATGGCTCGGCCAGTACCCACCTCCGGGCGTAATGGTTCTCCAATCGAATGGGCCATACTGCCAGTTGTCTTCAGAAACAGTGATTGACTGGATCGATCCATCACTGTTCTTGGATACGGCCTCCACATATGCAACGTGGCCGCTGGAGTCCGCTCCGTGATATCCAGCTTCCCATTGCGCGACCGATCCGACACCCGGAGTGGTGTCTACGGTAGTCCCGTCCGCCGTCGCGTTGTTATCCCACTCAGAGGCGTTGCCCAAGTGGTTCGGCGTGGGCGTGGACGCACCGTTCACGGCTTGCTCGACGTACGCAGCGTAGTTCGTACAGTTGTGACCGGAGAACTCGCTCCAGTACATGTTGCCATTGTTCGCGCCGTAGCCGTGATCTGTGTAGCCGATGCCGGTGCAGTTGCTGTAGCTGTTGTTAGAACATAGGCTTGTGTCGGCGAGGGCAGGCTTGGCGCCGCTCAGGATGAGCCATGCCGACAACAGCCCTAGGAATAGCACGAAGACGACAGGCGTTCGCCTGACCCTTCTTGCCGCCGTCGTATTCACGACGACTCCCTTCCCGGATTGGTACTACGCTTCCCAACCCGAGCCTTTGTTCATTTCTTATCAGCGAAGGCTCGGATTGAGTGCGCCACCTTAGAATATAGCACAGCGAAATGAAAATGCTTTGTGAAATGGCGGAAACGAATTAGCCTCCTAATTGCTCCATTACTGAGGGTTTCTCTGTAGCCTCAGCACGCTCCTTACTGGGGGTTCGGTAATTTGTGATGAGGTCCTTGAGCGACTCGTCGGCCGCGAAGCGCGGCGTGCGGTACCAGGTCTGGATGCGTTCGAACTCGGTCTCGACGGTCTCGCCGAACGTGTCGCAGCTAGCGATGACCAGGCCAACCTCACAGCGCTCGGCATGCGCGTCACGTGGGCAAGTACAGCGTCGGAGCCATGTTTCAGCCTTGGCGAGCGTGAAGTCAGTAAGGCCCGCTGCGCCGAGGCTTTCGGTGAACGTGTCGTGGTCGGGGTCGACGGCTGATCCATAGATACGGCGGAGCCGGGCCATGAACTCGTCGGGGAACGGGTCGTGGTACTCGATGCGCTCTACCGCATCATTGAGCCTGGTGCAGCCCTCGTCGGTGGGAGCGAACCACAGGGGTCCGTGACGCCGGAAGAAGCGGTGGCGGAGGTAGCTGAACTCGACGTTCCAGTAGACGGCGGTGGCGAGGTACAGCTTCCAGGACGGCAGGTCACCTGCGAGCTGGACGTGCGCGGTCATGAGATCAGCCTGGAGAGCGTAGGCCGACGTCTCCAAGCGGAAGTAGTGGTCGCGGAACAGCTCTAGCCAGTACAAGGCGACCGTCTGCGGCACGTCGGCCCCGACTTCGAGCGCGCGGCCCCACTGGTGCAGGTCGTCTTCACGATCCAAACCGAGGAGGGCCTGGGCAACGAGGCGGAGGAGCCGGACCTCATGACGGGCGCGGTACTGGCGATCGCCAACGCCGCTCGCTTCTCGTGTCTTAGTGCGGGCTTCGGCTGCGGACAGGCTCTTCGTGGCGTAGTGAACCCGGAGCAGCATCTGGGCCTTGGCGATGGGAGTGGGCTGGCTCGGCGGACCCGGATGGTCATGGTCGTCGGTGAGACGTTCGGTGGCCTCGCGCGTGAGGTGGCAGATGCTCGCGGCGACAGCGAGTGCCGTATCGGTGTGCGTGCGACGACGCACGACACCGAGACCGGCAAGCCGTGGCAACCGCGGAATGAGCGGCTCGACCTCGAGCGGCTCCAGGCCCGCCTCGCGAACAAGGGCTAGCTCCGGCACGAGGTCGTCGAGGGCCGGTTGCACTGCTTCGGTCATGCATTCAAGAGTGCCACCTGGCTGCCATCTCGCGCCCTCCCGGCAGCAGGCCGTCTGGAGGTCAACTCGGACCAGGCGGCCACTGGTGCCGCCGGAGGCGGAGGTGGCACATGAAGCAATCAGGTTCGGTGGGGCAGCGCTCACGGATGATCGGGTCGGCCACGGCGCGGCTGGTCAGCCGCAAGTGGGCCTGCCTCGAGTGCGCGGGTGAGTACGGGTGCCACGTGGGCGGCCGAGGCTGCGAAATATGCAGCCCACCACGTAATCCACGGCCTCGTCCCGACTGGGAAGACGAGTGAGCGACAACTGCCGCTCTGCACAGATGGGAGTGTCCCGTGAAGGGCTGGATGAAGCATGCCGCTGGGGCGCTCGCCCTGCTGATGGGGATCGCGGTCGGGGCGCACATGATCTACAGTCTGCTCGCGCCCCTGCTGCCGCTCCTCATCAGCGGCGCGGTGCTTGTCATTGTCTACGCCACGGCTTCCGGCCTTTGGCGTCGCCTGTAGATTCGCCAAGTTTTCGTTCACAAGTCGAGCGGAATTTTGGAAGGTCACCTGAAGTTCGTAGACCTCCATCTACATATAACAACCTTAAGACATGCCCGCATTGCAGCGGCTGGGTTTCTTATGCCCGGCGTTGTAGCTGGGGGTCCACATGTAACTGGCAAGGGGGTGAGTGATGTCAAAACGGATTCGGATTACCGCGATTTACAGGCAGGAACCGGAGATCAGGCTGTTCGTGCTCGCCCTCATCGAACTAGCCCGCCAGCTCAACGAAGCCGAACAAGCCGCTCGCCCGCCTAGAGCCGAGGGTCAGCAAGTCGGAGATAGCAGCCAGTGAAGGATCTCGCACTTCTCCTCATAACGCTGGTCTGCGGATGTGCTCCGGCTGGTGGGCTCTTGCTGCTACGGGTTCGCAGCGCGACCCGGTGGAGCGGCAACCTGGTCGCGTACGCGTTGCAGTTTCCACGGGGCCTGGACGCGGGAGCGGTCACCGCCTTCGTGAGCGGGCTGTCGGGTCTTGCCGTGCCGAAGTCTCGTCGGCCGTTCATCGTGCGGGCCGTGGTGCTGGAGACGACGGCCACCCACGAGGGGATCGAGCACCATCTCATTACCGCGCAGGCCGATTCCCACATCGTGCTGACTGCTCTGCGCGCCGCTCTGCCCGGCGTGGCGGTGACGCCAGCCCCCGACTACCGCCTGATGCGGCCGATGTTGGCCACTGAACTCGGCTTGTCTAACCACCGGCGACCGCTGGGCGTGGACAAGCCAGGCGTGGTGAGTTCTCATGTCCTGGCAAGCCTCCAGCCGGTCGAACCCGGCGAGCAGGTCATCGTCCAATGGTCGGCGCGCCCCGTCGGCCCGCTGCCCCTGGTGCTAGCGGCCGTCAAGCGGCCCGCCAAGCAAACCTGGTTCGACCAACTGTGGGATGCATTCAGCGCCCGCGAGTACAACGCCGAGACGGTCAAGGCCGCTCGGGCCAAGCAGGCGAGCCCGGTCTTCATCTGCTCGGGGCGAATCGGGGTCGCAAGTGCCAGTCCGAAGCGCGCGCACTTGCTGCTCGGCCGGACCCTGGCCACGTTCCATTCGGCCAGTGCCCCGAGCGTGCGCCTATACCGGCGGCGACTGCCCAGCGGAATAGTCGTACGAGCACTGCACGAGCGGCGGCTCCCGCTCCTGACGTATCCGTGCACCCTCAATGCGGCCGAGCTGGGCCCGCTGGCGGGACTCCCACTAGGCGACGTGACCTTGCCGGGACTGCGGCTGGGCGGTAGTCGGCAGCTCGCCCCGGCGTCCGACATCCCTTCCGGAGGACGGATCGTGGCTCAAGCCACCTTCCCCGGCGCGGAACGGCCGCTGGCCATATCGCTGACTGACTCGCTGCGACATCTCCATCTCATCGCCCCGACCGGGGCCGGGAAGTCCACGGTGATGCTCAATCTCGCCGCTCAGGATATGGCGGCTGGCCGTGGCATCGTCGTGGTTGACCCCAAGGGCGACCTGGTGGCCGACGTGCTCGACCGAGTACCACCGAGTCGGGTTGGAGATGTCTGTCTGCTCGATCCGACGGACGAGGAGCGCCCGGTCGGCCTCAATCTGCTCAGCGGGGCGACCGCTGCTCCTGAGCTGGTGGCTGATCAGGTGGTCGGGATCTTCCACCAGCTGTACGCCTCATCGTGGGGGCCACGGACGGCTGACATCCTGCGCTCGGCGCTGCTCACGCTGGCTGACGAGCCCGGGATGACGCTGTGTGAAGTGCCGCTGTTGCTCACCGACCCGGCCTTTCGCAGGAGGCTGGTCGGCCGTATCGATGACCCGATAGCGCTCGGGCCGTTCTGGGGCTGGTTCGACGGCTTGTCGGAAGGTGAGCGAGCAGCGGCTATCGGGCCGGTCATGAACAAGCTCCGCGCCTTCCTGCTATCGCGGCGGCTGCGCAATGTGCTCGGCCAGGCCCGACCCAAGCTGGATCTGGACCAGGCCTTGGCAGAACGGCGGATTCTGCTCGTGCCACTGGCCAAGGGCCTCCTGGGCGATGAGGCCGCCGCGTTGATTGGCTCACTGCTAATCGCGCGACTCTGGCAGGCCGTCCAGCGCCGCGCTGCGCTGTCGGCTGACGGTCGGCCGCTGACATTCGCCTACATCGATGAGTTCCAGGATTACCTGCATCTGCCGACGAACGTCGCCGACGTCCTGACACAGGCCCGGGGCTTGGGCCTCGGGCTGACGTTGGCCCATCAGCATCTCGGGCAATTGCCTCCGGCGGTGCGGGATGCGGTGCTGGCCAATGCCCGCAGCCGGGTCATCTTCCAGCTCTCGGCGGCCGATGCCCAGACGTTGGCCCGCGAACTGGCTCCCCATCTGACCGCGACGGATCTTGGCGGACTCGGCCCCTACGAGGTTGTCGCCAGCCTGTCCACGGGCGCGCGAGTGGCTCCGCCGGTAACTGGGATCACGTTGCCGCCTCCGCCGAGCACCGGTCAGGCCGCCGCCGCTCGCGAAGTCTCGCGCAGGCGCTACGGCATCGACCGCCAAATTGTCGAGCGCCAAATCCGAGCCCGCCACGAAGGCCGCCCGGGCAGTGGTGCGGTCGGACGACGGGAGGCGCGATCATGAGCGGCCCGGGTTCCGGTCGCTCTGCCGATCGCGTGACGAAGGCGGGCGCGTCCACGCAGGTCAAGACGACCAGCAGTGGCCAATTCGCAGACGGCTCCTGTACCTCATCCGATGTCGCAACGAAGAGGCCCAGCTACGTGACGGCGCGGCGGCTGACGAGCTTGGAGCGCTCCCTGTTCGAACGAGACCGCCAGGTCCTGGCCACCCTGGCGCGGGTGCGGGTAGCGACGGCTCACCAGCTCTACCAGCTCCACTTCGAGGGGGTCACGCGTCGTCAGGGCCGGGCGAGTCTGGCGTCGCTGGCTGATCGTCGGCTGATCACGCGGCTGCCCCGGGTCGTCGGCGGCGTCCGGGCTGGTTCGACCGGCTACGTGTACACGCTCGACGTGGCCGGCCAGCGCCTCATGCGCCCAGATCACGACCGGTCGCAGCGGCCCTGGAGCGTCGGCCGCGCCTTCCTGGACCACAGCTTGGCCGTGACCGAGGTCTATGTGCAGCTCGCCCTTGCGCAGCGCGACGGACGGCTGCGGCTAGCGGACTTTTCGACCGAGCCCACCTGCTGGCGGCGCTTCCACGGCCAGGGTGGTGTCCGGCTCGTGCTCAAGCCGGATGCGGCCGCGCGCCTGGTGCTCGGACAGTACGAGGACCGCTGGTTCCTGGAAGTCGACCGAGGCACCGAGTCGAGCACGGCTATCGCGCGCAAGTGCGAGCTGTACCGGCGCTACTGGCAAGCGGGAGTCGAACAAGCACGTATGGGCGTGTTCCCCAAGGTGCTCTGGCTTGTGCCGGATGAGCGTCGTCACGCCGTGGTGGTGGACGTTCTCGGCCGGCAGCCGGCCGAGGCCTGGCCGCTGTTTGCCAGCGCGCTGTTCAATGATGCGGTCCAGCGGTTGCTCCGGGGAGCAGGCGAATGACCGAGCTACCCCGCAACACCATCTTGGTCGGTGATGCGGCTAGGCGGCTCCGCGAATTGCCGGGCGCCAGCGTGGACTGCGTGATCACATCACCGCCGTACTTCCAGCTGCGTGATTATGGGGCGGCTGGACAGATCGGCCTGGAACCCCAGGTGGATGGCTGGGTGGCGGCGCTACACCGCGTCTTCGCTGAGGTGGCCCGGGTGCTCAAGCCGACCGGTGCGCTGTGGCTCAACCTGGGCGACAGCTTCTCCCGACGCCATCGCTACGGCGCACCCCCGAAGAGCCTGCTGCTCGCCCCTGAGCGGCTTGTGCTAGCTCTGGCGGACGATGGCTGGATCGTGCGCAACAAGGTCATCTGGGCCAAGACCAACCCGCTGCCGTCATCGGTGACTGACCGGCTTAGCCTGACCTACGAGGTCGTCTACTTCCTGGTGAGGTCCGCCAAGTACTTCTTCGACCTGGATGCCATCCGCGAACCGCACCGCTCCAGCGCGGCTAAGCGGGCCCGCCCACCGCTCAACCTGACGCCAGATTGGGCTGGGCCGCTGGCCGCGACGCTGGGCGGTCTGCGCCGAGCCCGGGCAGCGGGCACGCCGGGTCACGTGTTGGGCAAGAACCCCGGTGACGTCTGGCAGATCGCCACCCATGGCTTTCACGGCGCGCACTTTGCCACCTTCCCTGAAGCACTTGTCCGGAAGCCGATCCTGGCCACCTGCCCGCGGGCTGTCTGCGTCGCCTGCGGCCAGCCCTGGCGGGAAGAGGCTCAGATCGGCCAAGGGACGCTCGCGCCCTGCGGGTGCGGAGCCAAGGCGCGGCCTGGCGTCGTCCTGGACCCGTTCTTCGGCAGCGGCACGGTCGGCCTTGCCGCCCAACGGCTGGGCCGCGACTGGATCGGCATCGAGGTTAACCCCGCTTATGTCGAACTCGCCCAGGACCGGCTCGCGACATCGCAGCCAACCGAGACGGAGGCGGCGGCGTGAGCCCTCGTCGGTGTCGTGCGGCCGCAGGAGCCATCCATCCGGATGACCGGCCGCACCCGCACCGAGGAGGAAGCAATGCCCGAACCACGCAACGGCAGCGTCAAGACGCTCGCCATCCGGCTCGCGGACGACCTGCACGCACAGCTCAGTCTCGTAGCCCAACTCGACGAACTCACGCTGACCGACGCCATCCGGCGAGCCATTGAGGAGTTCATCGAGCGCAAGCGAGCCGAGGGCGACTTCGCTGCCCGAGCCGCCGCCATGCTCGAAGAGATCGACCGCGAGGCGGCCACCCGTCGCCAGTCGATCGAGGCACTCTTCGGCACGGCCGGCCCGCCCGACGCGGCAGCCGACCCGCCCAAGGGCCGCGCTCGCTCCAAGAGCGACGAGCCAAGCGTGTAGCCACCCGGCTGCACCATCCGGGGGAAAGGGCGGCACCTGCCGTTCTTTCCCCCGCACCCAAGTCACCTTCATCAGATCTGCCAAGACAAAGTCCGAAAATCATTTAAATAATTGGCCAGGAACCGTCGACCATCGTCCACGGGAAGAATAAAATTGATGTACCGGAAGAAACGAAAGGATTTACCAAAAATGACTGATGACACTAATACCAAAAACGTGGAACAGGCGACGGCTCGGCTGGGCGCACACGTACGCCATCTGCGCCAGATCAAGGAACAGAGCGTTCGCGGGTTGGCTGCAAGGGCCCAGGTTGACGCCACCTGGCTGTCCCGCCTGGAGCACGGCATCTATGCCTCACCAGACCCACGCTCACTCTGGCGCTTGGCACAGGCACTGGAGATCGACGTTGAAGAACTCTATCTCGATGCCGGGTACTCAGACGGTCGCGGCCTGCCGGGGTTCGGCCCTTACCTGCGCGCTAAATATGACCTGCCTGCTGAAGCCATCTTGCAGTTGGAAGCCCATTTCGAGCTGATCAGCGAAAAGTATCATGATAAGAAAGGAGAAACTCTATGAGTTCTATCATCACCGCCGTGCGCGACATCATTCCTATCCGCCCGCTCACCTTTGTGGAAGCGCTACGAACCGCTGAGCTGCAAGCCACCAAGCTCCTTGAACTCAGCGACCTGACCGAACCACCGTTCCCGGACACCATCATCTGTGAGCTGCCCAAGCTGCAGGTCGAGCGCATCATCCCGGCACCCGCCTCCGGCGCGACTCAGTGGAGCCGGGGTCGCTGGCTCATCCTGCTGAACGGCGCGGAACGCCCCGCACGCCAGCGCTTCAGCCTGGCCCACGAGTTCAAGCACGTGCTCGACAACCCGTTCATCGACGTGCTCTACCCGCGCACCGGCAGCATGTCGCCAGCCGAACGGGCCGAGCAGATCTGTGACTACTTCGCTGCCTGCCTGCTCATGCCACGCACGTGGGTCAAGCGGTCCTGGACCCGCGGCACCCAGGAGCCGCGCACCCTGGCCCGGCAGTTTGACGTCTCGAAACAGGCCATGCAGGTGCGGCTGCTGCAGATCGGGCTCATCGACCCCGAAGCCCGCTGCCTGACGGTCGGAGCCCTGTGATGGACAAAGTGGCCTCGACAGGAGGGCTGATCATGGACGAATCGCTGGCAAGTCTGCACGACGGTGAGCCCACGGCGGTGCTGTACCTGCGGGTCAGCACGCCCAGTCAAGTCAAGACGGACTACGACCCTGAGGGAATCTCTATCCCAGCTCAGCGCGAGGCCTGCCTGCGTAAGGCCAGCCAGTTGGGCGTACGAGTGCTCGATGATGGCGAGTACATCGAGCCCGGGCGAACCGCTACCAGCATGGACAAGCGCCCGGCCTTCCAGGCAATGCTGGAGCGGATACGAACGCAGCGCGACGTCAACTACGTGATCGTCTACAAGCTGTCCCGGATGAACCGCAACCGGCTCGACGACGCCTTCGTGCTGACGCGGCTGCGCAAGTACAACGCCACGCTGGTGTCAGCGACGGAGAGCATCGACGCAACACCGGTCGGGCAGCTTATGCACGGCATCCTGGCGGCCTTCAACGAGTACCGCTCCGCCGAGGATGGGGCTGATATCCGGTACAAGATGGGCGAGAAGGCCAAGCGGGGTGGCACCCTCGGCCGGGCCAAACTCGGCTACACAAACATCCGCGACCGATTCGAAGGCCACGAGGTGCGCACGGTGGCCATCGATCCGGAACGAGCGCCCTTCGTGACGCTGGCGTTCGAGCTGTATGCCACCGGCGAGTACAGCCTGGAGCGGCTAGCCGACGAGCTGACCACGCGGGGCCTGCGCACCCGACCAGGCCGTTACCCGGCCGGGCCGGTATCGGACTCCAAGCTCGGCACGATGCTGCGTGACCGGTACTACCTCGGCATCGTGACGTACAACGGAGCTGAGTATCCCGGACGTCATCCAGCACTCGTCACGCAAGAGCTATTCGACCGGGTCCAGACGATCCTCGATGCCAGCGGCGTCAGCGGCGAGCGTAGGCGCACTCATGATCACTACCTCAAGGGCACCCTCTGGTGCCACCGCTGTCACGAGCGCGGGGAGCGCCGGCGCCTCATCATCACGAAGACGACCAACCGGCATGGCGTCAGCTACATGTACTTCTTCTGCCGAGGCCGCCAAGAGGCTGGCTGCGACCTGCCCCACCTGCCGGTCGAGCACGTTGAAGACGCTGTGACGCGCCACTGGGCCACGGAGCGCATATCCGAAGAGATCCAGGCGCGAATCGGGCAAGGGCTCAAGACCGTCCTCGATGAGACCACCGCCAGCCTGCGACTCCTCCGAGAGCAACTCAGTGTGGAGCTGGCCCGGATCGACCGGCAGGAAGAGAACCTGCTTGATCTTGCCGCAGACAGCTCCCTGGATACTGGCAAGGTCCGAACGCGACTATCCCGGCTCCAGTCCCAGCGCAAAGAGATCCAGGGGCGGCTTGGAAACAGCGATGAGCACATGGCCCAGGGTGCTGCCGTCCTTGCGATGCAGCTTGATCTGCTCCAGAATCCGCAAGAGCTCTACCGGCAGCTATCTGACCAGGGTCGGCGTCTGCTCAACCAGGCGATGTTCGAGGAACTGCTGATAGACCAGGACCGCGAGGAACTGACGATCCAGGTTGCAGGACTGACGTATACCGAGCCCGTCCGCGATCTTGTACTTGCCGCCCGCTACTACCGCGAACAGCACCAGCCTGAGCGGACTGCCAACGCAAACAGGCTCACCGTAACTGGTGAGCCTGAGCGGAGAACCTTGGCGGGCCTGCTCTTCCCCGTTTTTCAGGACGAGGGTTGGAATAAGACCGCCATGGTGGAGCTTAGGGGATTCGAACCCCTGACCTCTTGCATGCCATTCGCGGTGGTCTCCTCCGCCAAGGTCGCGAGAGGTCTGTTTGTGCAGGTCAGAGGCGCGCGGCATTCGCGCTGCGTCGATCCTAGGCCGGCCGAAGCGGGTTGCGTAGTCACTTAGTTAGTCACTGGTTCTTCCGGCCTCGCCGACAAGGAGGTGAGGCACGTTGGCAATCCGCATCGACGACGACCTTATGACTTTGGAGATCGACGGCACCGTCATCGCCAGGGCCAGACGGCTAACTGGCGGCTGGTGGGAGATCTCCTACTGGCCTAGGTTCTTCGACCGCAACCAGGCAATCACGGCGCTGACCGTGACTGAGCTGCTGGAGAGCGGCTATCCGAGCGATGACCCGCTCGTGCTGGCGTTGCGGGAGGAACTGCGATGACCGACCGGCTCATCAGGATCACGACCGCGCTCGCTGTGGCGACGGTCGCGGCGGTGGCGGCAGTGATCTCCTACCGTCACGCTTACGAATTGGTCAGCACACACGGCGAGACTGGGCTGACCGCGCGGCTGGTTCCCTTTACCGTCGATGGCCTGATCGTTGCAGCCAGCATGCTGATACTCGATGCCAATCGGCGGGCCAAGCCTGTACCAGCGCTGGCGCGGTGGTGCCTGGGTGCTGGCATCGTGGCGACCATCTGCGCCAACCTGGCGCATGGCCTGGGACACGGCCCGATCGGCGCCCTGGTCAGTGCGTGGCCCGCGCTCGCGCTAGCTGGCTCATTTGAGTTGCTCATGCTGCTGATCCGGGCTGAGCGCGAGGAAGCAACTAGGCAAGGCTCAGACGCCGCCAAGACACGACGTGGAGCCAAGGTGGCGCAGCGTGCGCCAGCCGTGCCAACCATGGGGCAGACGATCAGGGAGCGGCATCAGGGCGGCCGCAGTCAACGCGCCATCGCACGAGAACTCAGCATCGACCGCCGCAAGGTCAAGCAGATCATTGATCAGGCGACATGATTGAGGGTGGCGTGCTTAGGTGACCTCGCCAGGCACGCCACCTTAATGCTGCTCAACTCCGTGCCGACCTCATGACTGAACTCGCGCGAGAACAATGCTCAAGCAGGCGTGCATTTCCGAAAGTATGCTATTTGCTTCGACCTGACTGGGCATAGCCCCAGCCTCGTGCATCTACTTATTTCGCTTATCGACAATCCTGCTTTGATGGTAATTTCTCTCGGACGGACTGACAACACCATTGTTGCTCAGCTCGTATAGGTACTTGCCGAGGCTCTTCGGATCACTGATCCAGCCTTTATGTAGAAGTATCTCCGCGAGGGACGTGTCGAGAGTATGTGTAGTGTGCAAGACTGCGAGCAGCCAGCCTTTATTTTTCGGCACGTTTCAGACGGGAAGCAATTGAATTTCGCAAATCGCGTATGTTTAGATCTCCAACTTTGCGATGAGAGATGCGTTTGAAGGTAGAGTTAAACCGAGTAGAGCTGCTCCGACCGTCAATGCGCATAATGCCAGGCTCAGCATTCGGATCGAGCATGACACATAGATAATCGGCACTCTTGTTGGTTCCTTTACTTTCTCTGCGAGATAAGAATGAGTTGTTGAATACGATGAAATCTCCCACCGGAACTCGCTCCTTGTGGCACCAATCTTCAAATATCTGTGAGCCGAGGAGAGTGGATACCTGATGACAGGCGGCCTTATAGACTTGTTCTTGCTGCTCCGCTGATGGCATTGGAGTAACCACTTTCGAACTAAGTGAGACTTTAAGGAGCCTGATCGATGCGCTGCGCGGCTCGCGATTCGCAGTTAGGCATCCAACGCCAGGCTCGAACCTCGGGGCACTTCGGCAGGTCATTCATTATAGCGCCATGCGAGAGATGATCGCCTAGTTTCCAACTGATCAAGTTGGATTTTGAATACGTTTATGAGGACATCTCGGTTTGTTCGTGAATCGCGATGTTGTGGTTTCGGCAACTGCTTGCATTTGGGCGCGTATGAGGCTCTGCACACTGCCTCGTGCGTTCGGAGGGCTCAGGTTAGTGGTCGGGCCGCTTGGCCGAAAGTAGATATATGTGCTGAGAAGGCGCTATTGTCATAGAGTCGCTGGTGAAGGGGTCGAACGGTTGCGTACGTTTGGCGAGCGGCAGGTATACGAGGGCCCCGAGCTGCGTATGGGCCAGCTTGATGTCGAGCTGCCCGGTGGCGAGCGCATCTGGTGGGATGTCGTACACCTGTTCCGCTCCGCCTCGGCGGTCGTGGTTGATGGCAACGGCCGACTACTGCTGGTGCAGCGGAATCGGTTCGTGATAGGCCGTTTGGGCTGGGAGCTGCCTGGTGGCCCGGTCGATGAGGACGAGGAGCCACAGGAGGCCGCAGCGCGAGAGCTAGAGGACCAGACCGGGTACAGAGCCAGTAAGCTTTACGAGCTTCTGAGGTTCTCGCCCGAGCCGCGCTCGGTAGACGGTGAGCACACGATCTTTCTCACCCGAAGCCCCGAGCGGATCGACAGCGAAATCGCCACCTGGGACATCGGCCGCGTGGAGTGGATACCACTGGAGTCGGTTCCCGGACTAGTCGCAAGTGGCGAGATCTGGGCAGGCGCGACGCTAGTCGGATTAATGAAGTACCTGGCTGACGAACGCTAACGTCCGTTCAGGCTGTGCCCAGAGAACCTAGGCGTGCGCTGACTTCGATCTGATCAGGCGATGGGCTTCTTCAAGCGCGAGCTGCCACGGGAACGTGCCAATGAGATCGTCTCCGGCGCGTGGCGCGTGTGGCTCGATACCGCCAGGGCCAAGCAGGATATGCACCCCTTCGCTACGCAGGGCTTCGACGCTGCGCCGGAACGGCTGCCGGCCAGCGAGCGCGCTGTTGACGAACGGAAGAACGACGATCGGCACGCCAAGGCCGGTCGTCTCGGCCAGGACGCCGAGGGCATACGTATCGCTGATCCCGTGTGCCCACTTGTTGATCGTGTTGTACGTGGCCGCCGCGACGATGATCGCGTCCGGTATCGCGGACCTCGGATCGCCGGGTTTGCCGTACTCGCTGCGTACCGGCTTGCCGGTCAGTTCCTCAACAGCGGCCGAGTCGAAGAACTCCAGCGCGGCAGGGGTCGCGATCACCTGAACTACCCACCCGCGATCGTGGGCGAGCTTGACGAAGGTCTCGATAGCCGAGGCCGGGCCGGCACCGCACACGATCACCGACAAGACGCGCCGAGTCTGGCCGTCGCTCATCTGGCCACGCCAATCCGCTCAGCGAAGTCTTCGGCATCGCGCCTGACGGTAGGCGGAACTGCGGCGAGCAGTTCCCGTACGAGCCGGTGCACGGCAGGCCGGTCGGCTACTTCCTCGTGCGCGGTTTGCTCGGCCGAACGAAGCGCCAGGTAAGCCTTCTCGTGCTTGCCCCACAGCAGATAAGCACGGGCAGTGTCGATGAGCAGGCTCGCTCGGCGTTCGGTGACCTTGATCGTGCTCAGTTCGATACTGCGGGCCACTTCCACTGCGGTTCCGGCGTCGCCGAGGGTGACACAGATGTTGACCCGGTGCTGCCTGGCATTGGTGGGTCCGAACGCGGTGCCACGCAGGTTGCCGTCTACGCCGAGCCGGCGGCCGGCTTCGTCGGCTTCGTCAAGGAGTTCGAGGGCCGCACCGCGGTTGTCGTCTTCGGCGGCTGCGATCGCGCCGCGGAGCAGGATCGATCCGTAGACCGACAGGGATTCGGGGGAGTGCGCGGGGAGGTCGTGGTCGAGCTTGGCCGCGTAGCTGCGGGCGGTTGCGGTGGCGGCTGCCAGGTGACCGCCGCGCATGAGCGTGTGCGTAATGATGCGGGAGCTGGCCCCGACCATGAGCGGATCTTCGCTGGCTCGGGCAGCGGTCATGCTGCGGTCGGCGGCGAGGTAGGCCAGGCCCTGGTCGTCCAGCTTCAGCAGCAGCCCGGCTGCGACGTGGTAAGCGTCAGCGGTCAGTCCGTACACCTGGAGTTGCTCGTCTCCGTCCGCTGCGGTCGATGCGTCGGCGAGCCGCCCGAGCAGGCCGGGGAGAGTCTTGGTACCTTGGCGTAGCGGCACGCCTGGTAGTCGAGCCGGGCTCGGCTGACCGCTTTGGCGAGCGCGGCGACATTGGCCTGCGCGTCGAGCTGGGCCGTCTCAGCGGGGGAGTGGCCGAACAGAACTGATGCGAACGGGTCGGCGCTGGTGAACGTACCGGGCGGAGCGGCCGGGAGCATGGCGCTCACCACGGACGCGCCGGTTAGTCCGACGAAATCACGGCGTCGCACTGGGTCGCCTCCCTCCTCTTCAGCCGTCGAGCCGGGCGGCGGAAGCAGGTGCCACTCTTCGAGCGGGGCCAGGCCGAACCTGATGCGAGCGGGATCGGGCATGCGGAGCCCATCGGCGATGTCCTCGAACCCCGACATGTACTTGATGCCGGCGACCTTGCCCTCTAGCTTGCTGATCTTCGGCTGCGTCAGGCGGCATGCCGCGCCGATCTGGGTCTGACTGACCTTGGTGTGATGCTGGATCAGCAGGAACAGTTCGCCGACATCCCGCGTCGCCAGAGCGTCTTTCGTCCGGGGCAGGTTCCAGAACCAATCGGGGATCTCGAATAACTCGATACCGCCAATGGGCATGTCGGCGTCCCTCCGGATCGGCGCTTCGCTCGCTGTTGGAAGCTGGCAGCTACGAGCTTATGCCTTCGAGGCATATACCTGCCTGGGATGGCTTAGCCGGGCCGTGACCGCGATCTTGGGTGCATGATTACCGCGCTCAAGCACCAGGCCGAGACCTGCTCGTCATGTCGAGGCCGTGGCTGGAAATACTGCCGGTCGCGGCGTGCCGTGGCCATTGGGGTTGTGACTTCAGGGCATTCTGCGCCGAAACGTACGACGTGCCCTGACTGTCGCGGAATCGGCACGGCGGCGGGAACGGCTGCCTGATGACCGCTTCCACGATTAATGGTCAGAATGTCCGCGTAGAAGCTCCCGCCAGCGCCGGTATCCCGATCGGTCCGACGATCCGGCGGTACCGGCTGGGGGCGGAGTTGCGCAGGCTTCGTGAGGCAGGTGGTTTCCGGCTGGAAGACGTCGCCGCCCGGCTTGACGTGGCTCCGAGCACGCTGTCGCGCATCGAGACCGGAAAGGCACCAGCACGGACCTCCTACGTCTTGGCGATACTTGATTTCTTCGGCGTGGATGATCCCGACGAGCGGCGGTATCTCGCTGACCTGGCGCGGGAGGGCCAGCGCAAGGGATGGTGGGCAGAGTATGACGACCTGCTCCCGCCCGGTACCGGCGCATATCTGGGTTTGGAGTCCGCCGCTGAAGCGGTGTGCACCTTCGCCGTGCAGACCATACCGAGCTTGCTTCAGACCCGCGACTACGCTGCGGCAGTGATCCGGGCAGCCCGCGCGCTGTCTGATAAGCAGGTTGACGCACTCGCCACGGCAACGATGCGCCGCCGGCAGTTGCCCAGCGGCAAGCGCGAGTTGCACGCGATTCTCGATGAGTCCGCGCTGCTCACGCAATTCGGCTCGGCAGGCGTCATGGCAGAGCAACTCGATTACCTGTCCCGTGCAGCCGAAGATCCGGTGATCACGATTCAGGTTCTTCGCCTGGCCACTCCCCGGCAGATCCTGTCGCCCGGATTCACGATCATGAGGTTCAGCGATCAGGCCGATAAGGACGTCTGCTGCCGCACTGACGACAACGATCACATCACCATCACCGACGACAACCGCACCGTCACCAGCCTGCGCAACACCTTCGCCAGGCTCGCCGCGCACGCGGAGTCAGCCGACAGCTCAACGCGGCTTATCAGCGAGCTGGCCGAGCGCTATGGCAACTAAGCAGCCCGATCCGAGGCCGACAGAGAGAACCAGGAAGACACGATGACCGCCATCACGGAAACGCCGGAAACAACAACGCTGGATAACGGCCTCGCTGCCAAGACGGCCGAGATTGCCGCTGACGCGCTGAACGCCCACGGATTCGATGTCCGCAATCCCGCTCAGCAGGGGAGTTCGATCCTCCAGGTCACGAATGTGCGCGGCGCGTTGTGCGAGCTAGTGATGTGCGGCAGCGGCGTATTCGACTGGGAATATCGCTCCCTTGAAGGCAGCCAGTCTGACCCGTCCAGGCTCGCCGCAATGGCCATGTGCATCCTGAGCGTTGATCGTGCTGCGGATAGCTGCGTGCCTGTCGCGCACAACCGAGGTGTCACGCTGAAAGGCCAGATCGGCCGGGCGCTTGCCGACCAGGGCATGCACGTCAGCCTGAACGTGCTCGACACGGACGAGCTGTTCTTCGAGGTCTACTCCGAGGTCGCCATCACCAACCCGGCCCGGCCCGACAGAGGAACGGTCTGCGTGGCCGACGATGGTCTGCTCTGGTGGCGCGGCCAGGTCCGCAACGCCGACCATCGCGAAGACGGGCTAGATCTCGCTGACATCACCGACACGCTTACCCGGACTCTGCTCGCCTGCACGGTCTAATGAATTACTGCTCATCCGCGCGACATCCCGGCTGCCTGAGCGATAGAGTGCTTGAGTACACAAGCAATTAGCTCTACACGGGAGGCTCGGCCATGGCGTACGAGTACACGCCGCCCAAGTACGCGCAGGTCATCGCTGAGCTGCAGCGGCGGATCGAGAGCGGTGAGTACCCGCCTGGTTCGCTCCTCCCGTCAGAGAACCAGCTCTCCAGCGAGTTCGCTATCGCCCGGCCCACGGTCGTGCGCGCTCTTCGGGTGCTGCGCCAGGAAGGCTGGATCGACACGCAGCAGGGCAAGGGAAGCTTCGTCCGAGGTCGGCCGGCACTAAGTGGTTCGGCAGCCGAGCGGCCCGGCCTGGTCGAGCTTGACCGTGACGAGTCCCGCGACCAGGGGACGCTGATCTCCGCCGAAACCATTCCCGCGCCGGCGCGAATCGCGTCCCTGCTCGGCATCGCGGCCGATTCCGGCGTGCTGCGCCGCAGGCGGCTTCTGCACCGAGATGGCGAGCCCTCGGAGATCGTGACGTGGTGGCTGCCGGTGCCGCTGGCGGAAGAGGCCGGCCTTGACGCGCCTGAGCCGGTGCGCGGCAGCGTGCGATCGGTGGCCGAGCGCACCACCGGCAAGCGGATCGATCACGTGGCCGAGCACGTCGTGGCCCGGCAGGCGGCACCGCACGAACTGGAACTGCTCGGTATTTCCCCGGCAGCTCCGGTGCTCGCCGTGTACCTGAGTGTGCGCGATGCCACCGGACAGCCCATGCTGGCCATCGACCTCGCCATGCCCGGCGACCTTCACGAACTAGAAGACGCCTATCCAGCCGGCTAGTATTCGCTTACCAGTCTCCTGATTGCTTGATTAACCAAGTGAGCCGACGTACTCTCCTTGCATGATTACTTGTATGACCAAGCACTCAGGCGATCAGGAAGCCGGGCGATGACCGCGCTGACGTTCATCGTCGCCGGGTTAGTCCTGGCTCTCGCTATCACCCTGCTGGCACTGCTCGCCGTGGTCATCGCCGGCATTCATGCCGCCGAGCGCCACCAGAACCTGCCTCACGTGCCCCGGACCAGGTCCGAGGCCATCGCCCGCCGCATCCTGGCCGTCCCGCCGGCCCAGGCCAGGCCCGCGCGCCGCTATCACGCCGAAGCAAGGAGGTAGCCGATGACCTTTCCCACATATGAAGCCCTCGGAGACCGCTGCCCGTGCGGGGCAGCGCTCGAACACGGCATGCACCGTTGCCGCAAGTGCCGCGCCCGGTCCCGGTATCGCCGCCGCAAGACCTACCGCAAGCGCGCCACCCGGTCACTGAACGGCCGGGCCGGTACCGCTTCGCCGAGGAGGCGGGACAGATGACCGTCACCGTCCCCCTAGTGCTGATCGCCGGCCTGGCCGTCGTCATCGCTTACCGCTACCTAGGACTCCGTGTCTGGCAGGCCGTGCTGTGCTTGCTGGCCGGGTTCCTGCTCGCGGCGACTAGCGCCGCGCCTGAGATCAGCACCGCGATCACAGCCGTCGTGCACTGGCTCGCCGGCTTCCGACCCTAGCCATGAAGGGAGTGATGCCTATGTCCGACCAATTCCAACGCACCGACAGTCTTCGGGAGGCAGCCAGCCGACATCACAGAATCGTGAGCTACCTCGCCGAGGTACTCGACCTACGCCACCCCGACGACATCTGGCCGTACCTGGAAGCGGTGCTCGCCGACATCCCGGCGATGGCCGGGGAGATCAGCCGCCAGGGCACCGACCTGGCGGAAGCCAGGCTCAACCGGGCCAACCTCGCCGCCGCCGCCTTGGCCGTCATCGCGGCGACTAGGGACGGCGAGCCTGACGCCATGGACTACCTGCGTGACGAGCTGGCAGCCCAGGGCCACGACGCCGACGACCCGAGGAGCCGTCTGTGACCAGGGCCGGACAGATGCGCCGGTACTCGCGGCGGCTCAGCCGGTCTGGATTTCAGCCCATGATGATGGTGACCAGTGACGACCGGCTACCGGAGACAGCCGCCGTGCTTATCTTCCGATGGGCATGGCGGTATCGCTCCGAACTAGGCCCGCTGGTCATCGCCGCCGCGACCATGGCCGTCGGCGCCATTGCCCACGTGGTCCACCACGCCGGCTGGCCGGCGATTGTCGCTGCCATAGCTGCCATCGCAGCGGGCCTGCTCGCCGGGTTCGGCAGGCGGCTCGGCCTGACCTCGCTAGCCGAACGGTCGTACGCCGCGACCGTGGTCACCACCATGGGCGGATGGCTCTCGGCGGCTATCGCGGCCGGGCCGCTGCGAGGCCCGCTCCCTCAGATTCTCGCGATCGGCTGCCTGGTGCTGGCGATACCGTGGTGGACCAGCCACCGGCGACGGGCCAGGGTACGGGTCGAGCGCAAGCTCGAAGCCTGGCCGGTCATCGCGGAGTCAGTCGGGCTGGCCAGATCACGAGTCATGTCAGCGGTAGTTACCGCGTGGGGCTGGCAAGCCCGCTTCGGGCTGGCCAGGGGCCAGACCATCGCCGATGTGATCACCAAGCTGCCCGCCATCGAATCAGGGCTCGGGACCACCCGAGGCGCAGCCCGCGCCTTCCCGACCCCGGACAACCGAGCGCACCGATTCGAGCTGCGAGTTCTGGAAATCGATCCGCACGCCGACGCCATTCCCTGGCCCGGCCCGTCCATCTCCGCCATTGCCCAGCCCATTGACCTTGGCCCGTTCGAAGACGCCGAACCGTGCCGTGTCCTGCTGCTGCGCCTGCACGCGCTGCTCGGCGGCATGTCCGGGTCAGGCAAGAGCGGGGGAGTGAACGTGCTGATGGGCAACCTGACCGCCTGCCGCGACGTCGTGATCTGGGCCATCGACCTCAAGCGCGGCATGGAACTGCAACCGTGGGCATCGTGCATCGGCCGACTTGCCACCACACCCGCGCAAGCGCTCATGCTCCTGCGCGACGCCGTGACCGTGCTGGAAGCCCGCGCTGACTACCTGACCAGCCACGGCCAGCGTGTCTGGCGACCGACTCAAGAACTGCCCGCCCTCGTGATCGTCATCGATGAGTACGCCGAGCTGGCCGCTGACACCGCTTCCTACACGGACTCGATCGCCCGGCGCGGTCGCGCTCCGGCCGTGACCCTGATCGCCGCGACCCAGCGGCCGACCCAGAAGGCCATGGGCCAAGGAGCCGTGCGCTCGCAGATGGACGTACGGATCTGCTTCCGGGTCCGCGAGCGCAAGGACACCGACCTGATCCTCGGACAGGGCATGCTCACCGCCGGCTGGCACCCGCACCAGCTCAATGCGCCGGGCAAGTTCCTGATCTCAGCACCCGGCCACGACACGCCCCGCAGAGCCCGCGCCTACCTCCTCGATGACGAACTGGTAGCGGCCACTGCTGCCCGCCACGCAGCAATCCGGCCGGCACTTGACCAAATGTCGGCCACCGCCATCGGTACCCCGATCCAAGATCAGCCAACAACCTCCGCTCAGCAGGCGATACCATCGCCGACGCCTCAGAGCGAGCACTCCGACGACGATTCGCCCGATGCCCTGCTATGGGATGCCTTGTCACTGGCCGGGAACAACGGCATCCCGGTCACGGGCCTGATGGCCGCTACCGGCATGAGCCGCCGATGGGTCTACTACCGGCTTCGTGACCTGGCCAACGCCGG
This sequence comes from Actinomycetota bacterium, assembly GCA_027313705.1. Taxonomy (GTDB): domain Bacteria; phylum Actinomycetota; class Actinomycetes; order Streptosporangiales; family Streptosporangiaceae; genus Chersky-822. Next base: position 38,318 of record DAHVDE010000088.1, read on the forward strand.
CCGGGCCGTCGCATCCGAGGACGGCACCTGGCGAGCGGCCGACTGTGACAGTGACGCAGAGTGAGTGCAAATGATCTTGTGCACGGCACCGCCTCGCGCGCGTCTGCACTGGATGGACGCTCGTGCACCATGCACGTGCACACCCCGGCGGTTACTCACCGCGACCACAGCCGACCCTCTAACAGCGGGAAGGAGGTGAGGCCCATGCAGGCATACACAGTCGAGCAAGTAGCCAAGATCTTGCACGTCGGCCGCGACAAGATCTACTACCTGATCCGTACCGGCCAGCTCCGCAGCATCAAGATCGGCAAACTCCGCCGCATCACCAGCCAGCATCTAGCCGAGTTCGTCGCGACACTCGAAGCCGTGACCAAGCCTCCGAACCGTTGACCTGTGCATAGCGACGCTACACATTGCTTTACATGCGAGACACGTCACTCCCACCCGTAAGAGTGGAGTCCCAGCTCAAGGAACGGCTCACCACATATGCAAGAAAGCAAGAACGCGAAATCTCCTGGGTCATCAGGAAGGCGGTCGAAGAGTACCTCGACCGGCACGACGCCAACGGGCAGTGAGGACTGCCGACCCTGGCCACCACGAGCACGGTGGTACGCCTCGAACGCAGGCCAGGGCACGCCAGGACGCCAATCTGGCAACGCCAACCGGAGGAGTGATGCACGTGACCGTACAGCAGTCAAAGCGAAGACGCGATCGTGGCGACGACGGCATTTCCTGGGACAAGACCAACAAGTGCTACGTCGGCACGATCTCGCTCGGCTACGACACCAGCGGCAAGCGCCAGCGCCGCACGGTACGCGGAACCACCAAGACGCAAGTCAAGGACAGGCTCGATGCCCTGCGCGGCGAGATCAAGGCCGGCGTGCGCACGCCAGCGACGTACACCGTCAGGCAATGCGTGCAGGACTGGCTCGACTCGCTCACCCTAGATCCGGAAACCGTCGCCGGTTACCGAGGCCAAGCCGAGAAATGGATCTATCCCAGAATCGGCGCGGTCAAGCTCAAGAACCTGACCGCGACCGATGCCGAGAAGTTCTTCCACAACATCGGCAAGGCGCTCAGCAAACGATCACTCATCGGCGTCAAAAGCACGCTGCGCCGATCCATCCGGCGAGCCCAGAAACACGACCTGATCGGCCGCAACGTAGCCGAGCTGGCCGACCTCCCAGAAGGCCAGCCCGGCCGGCCATCCCGTGCCATGACCCAGGACCAGGCCGGCAAGGTACTCGCAGCGGCAACCGGCAAGCCCGCCGGCTACGTAATCGTCATCAAGATCGGCAACTACCGCCAAGCCGCCGCTCACGCCGCCACCGACAAAGGACAACTCGCCTGCGGCAACAAACCGCACGCCGACCGCAAGATCACCACGATCAGCGACGACCTAGCCGACACCACGTGCATAGCCTGTCGCGCCAGGATCGGCATCGACCAGCCCGGCGACCAAGGACGGCTAGCCGCCCTGTTCGTCCTCGCCATCACCCTCGGCATGCGCCCCGGCGAGCTACGGGCACTGCGCTGGGATCACATCGACCTCGACCAGGGCATCATCCACGTCTGGCGATCCACCAGGCGTGACGGCGACACCAAGACACCCAAGTCACGCCGCTCCCTGATCATGCCCAAGCGAGCCATACAGGCCCTGCGGGCGCACAAGAAACGCCAGGCCGCCGAACGTCTCGCCGCTGGCGAAGCCTGGCAAGACCACGGCCTCCTTTTCTGTAACGAGGACGGCCGGCCATACACCCGCGACGCGCTCAACTGGCGGTTCGCCAAAGTAACCAAGCTCGCCGGAATCGGCCACTGGCACGCCCACGAAGCCCGCCACACTGCCGTTTCGATCATGAGCAGCAACGGCACCCCGATCCAGGAGATCACCGACACCATGGGCCACAAGTCCACCCACGTCACCGAGACGGTGTACCGGCACGTGATCGTGCCAGCCATCCGAGGCGGCGCGTCAGTCATGGATCAGGTCTTCGGCGAGACCGCCGAAGTTAGTCACTAGATTAGTCACTAGTTCTCGAACAGAGGTCCGGAAAACCAGTGGAGCTTAGGGGATTCGAACCCCTGACCTCTTGCATGCCATGCAAGCGCTCTACCAACTGAGCTAAAGCCCCGCGACGCCGCTCGCCAGATCTTATCCCGTCCTGTCCGGTCACCAGCGCCACGCCAGTGTACAAGAAACTGACCCTGCTTCGTCGCCCGGTATGCGTCAGACGGCAGCGAAGACAACATGCAAACCCCGTCTGACCAGAAATCCTGTTCATGGGACGAGGGCGATCTTTCCCCCAGTTGCGGTGTGCATCAAGGCCGGCGTGCGCTCTCGCGGCTTCCCTCAGCGGGCAGGTCCGCCAGATCGGCAGGTCAGGCTGCTTCGCCACAGCGAGCGCGGCCGGCTTGCCATGGGCGGTACGGTTCCTGTCGCTTGGATCTGGATCTGGATCTGGCGACCGAGTTGCACAGGTCGGTGACGGTCGTGATTGCCGGGCGTATCGCCGGGCCGGGCACTGGCTAGCGGTGCAAGCCTGTCGCGAACTGCCCGGCTGATCCGACTGCCGGGGTAGGGCCGCCAGTAAGGGCCGCTGTCGGGCCTATGTGGAGGGGATGTAGGGGTTCTGTCACTGGGGGAGCCGCACTTTCCCCCCGACCATTGAACAGAAAGGCAGAAGGGTTGTCAGAACCCGAAAAGCACCCCGATTCCAAGGAGCTCACGAGATGACCCGTGGTCGTCCGCTGTGGCTCGGCGTGGCGATAGCCACGGCGGCCGCGGCAGTCATAGCCGGTGCTGCCGTCCAGGCGATGGCCGCGCCGCACGCCGCCAGGCCAGGCAATTACCAAGGCCCGGCCCGCCCCGCCCGATCAGCGGTCGCGCACCAGTTGCCGGCCATTACCAACTACCGGGGTCCGGCCAGGCGGTCAGCACCCGGTGCCGCCGCCAATGTCAGCAACTCCAACATGCCCGCATCACTTCGCGCCAGAAGAGGATCGAACTAGCCATGAAGACCAAAACCAGCCTCGGCTACCTGACCACTCTGGTCGCCGGAATCGCGATCGGGGTTACCGCCGTGGGAACTGCTACCGCGTCATCGGCAGGCGCGAGGCCCGTGCCGGTCAGGATGGCCACCCATCATTATACGCTGGCGGCGTCGGCGTTCGCTCCTGACGGCCTGCACAACGCCGCGAGCGACTACTTCAATCAATGGGATCCGACGACACTTTCTAACCAGGACTCTGGCCGTTGCTTCAACGCCGGGCTGTCGCTGCCCGTTGGCGCGACCCTGAAGGGCATTACTTTTTACTACACTCCTAGCAGCAGTTCCGTCCTGCACGCCGAACTCAACCGGCAGGACCTGACCAATCACAGCTTCGTTATGCCGGTCAGCTTCGATGCGCCCGAGGCGACAGGCACCCCTGCGCCCTACACGGCGACCTACAAGCGGATCCCCAGTCAGTACGCCGCCGTGAACATGACTCACTACGCCTACTCAGTCGGTGTCTGCCCGTACGGTGGAGTCACGTTCTCGGGCGTGAACATCACCTATACGGTGCCCGTCAGCTGATGACGGACAGCGCCTCGCGAGCGAGCGCCCTGGCCATTCGGCCAGGGCGCTTTCCATTGCCTCTCGACGGGGTACCTCGCCAACGTGCCCGATTGATAGTAGGTTCGCTGTCGATCAAAAGATCACTTACCTGCGAAGCAAGAGCCCAAAGGAGAGCATTGTGCTTAAAAAGCGGATGGTGATGGCGACTGCCGGAACTGGTTTACTGCTGGTGATCGGCCTGGTCGCCGCCGTGGCCCCGGCCGCGCAGGCGAGCACTCACTCTGGCGCCTTCTCGGCTCCGGCGCTGCCACTTAACATGAAGCTAGTTCACGCGGGTGCGCAAGCCCCGACCGACGCGCAATGCGAAGCGCTATTCAGCCAGCCTTGCTACAGCCCGCAGGACATGCAAACCGCCTACGGCGTCGATCATCTGCTGAACGCCGGAGACAACGGCAAGGGGCAGACGATAGTCATCGTCGACTCCTACGGCAGCCCGACCATCGCCGCTGACCTGGCCGCTTTCGACCAGGGCTTCGGCTTGCCGAACCCGCCGAGCTTCACGATCCTGTCTCCGCTCGGCATTGTTCCTTACGACCCGAACACCTACCCGGACGAGATCGGCTGGGCGGTCGAGACCACGCTCGACGTCGAATGGTCGCACGCCATGGCGCCTGACGCAAGCATCGTGCTGATGACCAGCCCAGTCGACGAGACAGAGGGCGTCCAGGGCATGCCTCAGTTCAACGAACTCGAGAACTATGTCCTTCGCCACCATCTCGGCAACATCATCTCCCAGAGCTGGGGCGCGACAGAGAACACCTTGTTCAATGCCCCAGGCGAGCGTGTCATCAGGTCCTTCGAGCGGACCTATGCGCGAGCCGCCGCGATGGGCGTGTCCGTGTTCGCATCCGCCGGTGACGGGGGGACCGCGAACCCGGAGACCGACGGCAGCACCATCTACCCGTTCCCGACCGTCAACTTCCCTGCGTCGTCGCCTTTGGTGACCGCAGTCGGAGGCACCAGCCTTTACACCGATACCAGCGGCAACTACCAGTCGGAGACCGTATGGAACTCTGACGGCGGCGCGACCGGCGGCGGTGTCAGCCAGCAGTTCCGCGAGCCGCTCTACCAGGCATTCCTTCCTTCGTCTGACCAGGCCATGCTGAACGGTCACCGTGGCTTGCCTGACGTCGCGTGGAACGCCGACCCGAACACCGGGGTGCTGATCTACCTGTCGTTCCTCGGTGCCAGCCAGGCCGGCTACTACACCATCGGCGGGACAAGCGAAGGCGCACCGCAATGGGCCGGCCTCACCGCCGACCTCAACCAGCTCGCCGGTCATCCGATCGGCTTCCTCAACCCGTACCTCTACGCGCTCGGCGCCGCAGGCATCGGCTTCCACGACATCACGGTCGGGAACAACAGCGTCGGCGGCATCCCCGGCTACAACGCCACTCCAGGCTGGGACGCCACTACCGGATGGGGCACTCCTGACCTCGGCCGGCTGTTCGGCGACCTGGCCTTCCTCGCTCGCGGCCACCACGGCGCCGGCTTCGGCTCAGAGCGCGCCCTTATCGCGCGCGCCCGCGCGCTGCGTCATTAGAACGCCGCCCGCTATGGTGGCGATGGGTCTGCGGCTCATCGCCACCGGCGGCGAGCAATTAAGACTGACTTCTTTTCCCGCCAGAAAGCACCTGGCGGTCAGGCAATGACGGGTTCGCCGTCCACCACGGCAACACCGGCGTGCTCGCCTATCACCGCCGCTACCCTGGCCGGGTCGTCGGGAGTGATGAACGGCAGGATCCGGCTCCCGGTGTCCAGAATGAGCGCGGTCTTCTTCGCGGGCCTGCCGGGATCCAGGCTGGCCCAGTACCGCAGCGTTGTGCTGCCCCAGATGCGCCCTCGCCCGGTCACGGTGCCAATCGGCACCCGCCTGACTTCGCGTATCGCGCCATAGGGCACCCGCTTGGTCCCCCACGGAAAGTAATAGCCCTTGATCAGCACCGCGTCGGCCGTGCAGGTAATCCACTGGTCACGGTAAAGGTCGTTCACGTTACCTCACCTCCGCCAATTTCACCTTACCCCCACCGTCGCCCCACCCCCGCAGCCGGTACGCCGACGTTGCGACGTCGCGGGGGCTGGGGCACGCACGTTGCGACGTCGCGGGGCCTCGGATGGTGCGTGGGTTAATTTATGCCTGCTCGTGGCGGGCACCTGCTGTTCGGGGTTAATCAGGCGGTTGGTGTAGCATTTTGCGCTGTGAGGTGGTCATGAGCCCGGCACTGGCCGGCAAGGTCGCGGTGGTCACTGGCGCGGCGCACGGCATCGGCACGGCCATCGTGGCCGCGCTCGAAGCCGAAGGCGCCATCGTGTACGGGGTAGACAAGGACACCGCCGACCTCAGCGATTCAGCCGCCGTCAGTGAGTTCTTCGCCGCCGTAGGCGACGTTTCCATCCTGGTCAACAATGCCGGGGGAGTGGCCGGGCAGGTCGGCAAGCCGCTCGAGGACGTTACCGGGCAGGATTGGCGTGACGTCGTCGATGCCAACCTGACCACGGCGTTCTTGTGCAGCCGTGCGGTGATCCCTGGCATGAAGCGGCGCGGCTGGGGTCGCATCATCACGATCTCGTCCGCCGCCGGCCTCACCGTCAGCAAGACGGGCATTCAGGCCTACGCCAGCGCCAAGGCCGCCCAGATCGGGCTGACCAGGCAGCTAGCGCACGAGCTCGGGCCGTTCGGCATCACGGTGAACTGCATCGCGCCCGGTTTCATCTTGTCCAACCCGACCACCCTTGCGCAGTGGCAGAGTTACGGTGCCGACGGCCAGGCCGGCCTGGTCAGCGGCATCGCTATGCGCCGCCTCGGCCAGCCAGCCGACATCGCCAACGGCGTCCGCTTCTTCGCCGCAGAGTCATCTGGCTGGGTAACCGGCCAGGTCATCGCGATTGACGGCGGCAGTGCTTTCCTTTAACCGCGACGACGCGGACTACGTAGCCGAGCTCAGCGAGTTCGTCGCCGTGCCGAGCGTGAGCAGGGACGCGTCGCCGCAGACGATGCTGGCCGCGGCGAACTGGCTGGCTGCCCAGCTTGAGTTCGCCGGCGGCAGGGTCGAGCCGACCGCGGGCCATCCGGTCGTGCGCGGGGAATGGCTGGGGGCATCAGGGGCTCCGACCGTGCTCGTCTACGGCCATTACGACGTGCAGCCCACCGGCGACCTGGCCGAATGGCTGACTCCGCCGTTCGAGCTGACCGTGGAAGACGACGTCATGCGCGGCCGGGGCGCGACCGACGACAAGGGCCCCATCTACGTCGTGCTGAAAACCGCCCAGGCCTTCTGCGCGCAGGAAGGCGGCCTGCCGCTCAACGTGAAATTCCTCTTCGAGGGCGAGGAGGAAATCGGCAGCCCGCACCTGCGCGGCTACGTCACCGAGCACGCCGCCGAACTGGCTGCCGACCTGGTGATCTCGGCTGACGGCGCGATGTGGCGGCCAACCGAGCCGTCAGTCTCGCTGGCCTCCAAGGGCCTTGTCAGCCTCGACGTCATCGTGACGGGCGCCAGCACGGATCTGCATTCTGGCCGTTATGGCGGCACTGTGGCTAACCCGCTGCACGTGCTCGCTGAGATACTTGCCAGCTTGCACACGCCGGACGGCGCTGTCGCCGTCGACGGCTTTTATGCCGGCATTCCGCCGCTCAGCGAGCAACGGCGCGGCGAAATCGCCGATATCCCGTTCTCCGCCGCTAGCTTCCTGGCCGGGCTCGGGTTGTCGCAAGGACACGGCGAACCTGGTTACAGCACACTTGAGCGGCTGTGGGAGCGGCCGACCCTGGACGTCAACGGCATCAGCGGCGGCGGCAAGTACACGGTGATCCCGCACCGCGCGGTCGGCCACGTGTCCTGCCGCCTGGTTCTGGGCCAGGATCCTGACGCGGTGCTCAAGGCGGTCACCGCGCACGTGCTCGCCAGGCCCGCGTCTGGCCTGCTGGTGACGGTCAGGCCGGACGAGGCGCGAGTCCCCGCCTACACGATCCCGGCCAGCCACCCGGCCGTTCGCGCCGCAGTCGCGGCGCTCGAGGCGGTCTATCCAGGTCAGGAGGTACTGCTCGCCTGCGTGCCAGGCACGTTGCCCGCGACCGAGCTGTTCGAGACCGAGCTTGGCGTCAAGACGTTGTTCTTCTCCTTCTCCACCGCCGACGAGAAGCTGCACGCGCCCAACGAGTTCATGCGGCTTCGCCGGCTGCGGGAGGGCATGCGAGCCTGGGAGCACCTCTGGCGGCTGCTCACCGACCCTGCCAGGTGAAAGCCGCCCAGGAGTGCACGGCGCGGTAGGCGCGGCTGCTGGTCGTGCCCGCCAGTTCGCCCGGCAGGTCTTCGAGCCCGGCCCGGCCGGCGTCGAGCATCCATAGCTGCGCCTCCCGCAGGGCGGCCGCCGGGCTGTCTTGCTGGCCGAGAAAGTGATGGAACATGATCAGAAGCTGGGCCGCCGACCGGTCTTCCGCAGGCCACCGCGCCCCGACCACGCCATAGGCACCGGCCGCGAGCAGCGCGGATGCCAAGGTAAGTGCCTCGTCATGGTCAACGTCGGTGAGGTCGCTCAGGCAGGCGCCGAGCACGGCGAGAAAGCCGGGGGACTGCGGTTCCCGGCGCTCGGCCTGGGCGACGATCTCGGCGATCGTCAATTTCGCTCCGCCAGAAAGCACCAGATGGGAGTCGGCCAGGGAGTGCGCGACCGTTGCGTGGCAGCCGCAGTGCAGCAACGACGCGGCGGCAGCGGTGCCGCCTGGCAGCCTGGACAGCACGCGTCCTGGCGTAGCTTCGCCTGAAGCGCCTGGCAGTTTTCCGAGCAACTCGGCATGCGGATAATAGCGCCTGCGGATCTCCGCCGCCTCGGTGACGGTGCTCGGCAGGTCCCCGGTCGGGTTGGCGACGATGACCGGCTGCTCGGCCGGGGAAACCCGGCTCAGGCGCACGGCGCGGGCGAACTGCCTGGCCGTCGCGGCGTAGCTGACGATGGCGTCGTCGATCGCGTAGCGCAGGCGGCCGCCAGGTCCCTCGACGTCACGGGTGCGGGCGGCATGCCAGGGAACGGCGCCCAGGTTGCCTGCCGGGATCAGCACCAGCCTGGCCGGGCGGTGCAGCCGCCAGCCTTCCGCGAGCCGCAGGACGGGTGCCATCACCGCGTGCCAGGCCCAGTCGCAGGTGCTCTCCAGCGCCTCATGCCAGGCCGCCCTGGCGGCGTTGCCTGCCCGCGGGCTGGCCAGCAGGGACAGGGCGGCGTTGTAGTCGGGCACCTGGCGTTCCGCCAGGCGGGGGAGCGGAATCGCCTCGGCCGCGATCGCCGTCACCACGAGCGCCGTGCCCGGCGGCACCAGGTAGACGAACGCGTCAGCTCCGGCGGCCACCAGGGCACCTGCCAGATCCGCGATGGCCGGCCTGGTCAGCCAGGCTGCCTCGGGCGAGGCGTCGCGCAGCGCGGTGAAGACCTGGTACCTGATATCCGACGGGATAACCAGGTCGCCGTCCCGGCTTTCCCAGGGGAAACGACCGCCGCTTGCCAGCCCTTCCTGCCAGGGCGCGACCAGGTCGTCGCGGCCGGCTGCCCGCAGCAGCGCAGGCACGCTGGCCGCCACGGTGGTGGCATGCAGGACCAGGCCCCTGCCGAGCTCGAGCGCCTGGACGGCCTGCTCTGGCCTGGCGTTGCTGATGCTCCAGCGCGCTACCGCAGTGGCGTGGGCGGAGGCTAGCCTGGCCACCTCGAGGCCGCGGCTCGCGCCGGCCTGAAGCAGGACCTCGGCGGCCAGTTCCTCGAGCGCGGTCAGCCCGGCCTCGATGGCTTCGTCATAGTCCCGGTTCAGTTCAAGTGCGACGGCCAGGCTCCACAACGCGGCGGACCGCAACGGCGCTTGCCTGCCGCGCGTCGCGGCATCGGCCTCGCGCAGTGCCGCGATGCCGTCCGCAAGGTCGCGCGGGTCTGCGCTGAGCGCGTACCGGTCGCAGTGCGCCTGGCCGAGCAGCAGCAGGCGGCGAGCGCGGTGGAAGACAGGTACCTCGGGGCGCGCGGTTTCCGTACGCAACGTGGTCAGGGCGGCGTCCACGAGTCCGAGGTCGGAAGTCAGCCTGCCGAGTTCCGCGCGTGCCCGCGCGCCGCGTTCGGGCAGGTGGTGGCCATCAAATGGGACGCCTGGACGGGACAGGTCGGCGGCGTCGGCGATCAGCCGCAGGCCCTCGGCGCGGTTTCCCGCCCTGCGCATCAGGCATTCACCGAGGCCGGCCAGCACGATCGGCCGCCAGCCGTCATCGTGGTCCAAGAGTCTCAGCTCGCGCCGCACGCTGGCGATTGCATCGTCGGCCGCGGTCTGGTCACCCCTGGTCATGGCGCGGTCCGCGGTGTCGAGGGCGGCGAGTGCGCGGCCGAGCGCGGGCTGGCCTGCCTCGGCCAGGGCGAGCAGCGGCACGGTAGCGCGCAGGTGCAGGTCGGCGGCCTGCATGTCGGCGAGCATGCCGGTCTGCAGGTACCGTTCTGACAGCACGTTGTGGGTGAAGGCGGGAATCATCTGGCTCAGCGGGTGGTCGGGCGGCAGCAGTTCGCCCGCTCGCCTGAGGTCCGCCAGGGTCTGCTCATCGCCAGGTGACTCGCCGTCCCTGATCGCCCGTGAGTACCTGGCGAGGAAGTTCAGGGCGTGCAGCACGCCAGCTTCCTCGGTCTGGTCCCTTTCCCCGGCGAGGCCCTCTACCGCGATCGCCTCGATCCGCTCGGCCGGCACGCTCGCCGGGTCGGTGGCGGCCGTCATCCCGGTCACCACGCCGAGCACGTTGCGAGCCAGTCGCCGCCAGGGCGCTTGCGGCCCGGATGCCGCAACGCCCTCGGCAAGTTCGCGCAGTGCCTCACGCTGGCCGGTGACCGCGTCGTCGATGCGGCCGCGCAGGCTGTTGATCAGCCCGGTGACAAGCTGCACGGCGGGCTGGTAAGGATCGTCGTCGGGCAGGCGGCTTCCTTCTGCCCTGATCGCGCGCACGTCAGGTATGCGGCCGGTGAACATGGCGTTCGCGCCGCGCAGGATCGCCATCCCGGTCGCGAGGCGCGCGTGGGCGATCCTGGCCTGGTTTCGCAGGTTGGCGTCGAGCGTCTTCGACTCTTTGGCCAGCGCGAACAACCTGAGCGCCTCGCCGGCATCACGCCAGCCCTGCCCGGTCTCCGGCGGCTCAGCCCAGCCAGTGATCAGTCCCGTGCCCGCGCGGTTAGCCAGGAGCTTGCCAAGCGTCAGGCGGTGTCGGTCCAAGTCACCTGCCGGATCATCAGGCGCGGTCAGCCGCCTGAAGCGCTCGATCGACTCGTCGGCATCCCCGTCTTCGCCCATAGGCCATTCTCGCTCGCGTCAAGGCGGATAGCACAGAGCAGAGAACCCCGCGCCTCGGCGAGAGGCGCGGGGTTCTGGTGCGCTACGGCGACCCTGGGCCGCTATCAGAAGCGGTGGGTGGCCGTCGAGATGTCGTAGCTTGAGCCCCAGTACCACTGGGTGGCTGAGGCGCCAGGCACGATGTGCGGGACACCTGTCGGATCGGCGATCCACCAGCGAACCCGGTTCTGCATCTGCTGCGGCAGCGTTCCGATGGCAGCCTTTGCGGCCGGCCACTCTGAGCGCATCGTGTAGATCACGGCCAGCGAGTTCGGGTGCTGGCTGAGCCTGCTTTGCGCCCAGCTTGCAGCCATCTGCGGCGTGGCATCGCCGGGCTCGACGTCGAGCGCCATGGCCGAGGGGTCGTGCCCGGTCGTGTCGATCCAGACGACCTGCTTGTGCCCGGCAAGCTGAGCGCGCGAGGCTGCGTAGGAGCCGGTGGCGTAGGCAGCCGCCACGTGCTGGGCGGGCAGCGCCGACGGCGTCGTCGAGTCGTAGATCAGGTACGGCTTGGCAGGCGCCCGGTGCCTGATGGCTGCTACGTGCCCGGCCGGTCCGCCGTTACCCATCTGCGCGTGAGCGAACTGGTGGTGCGTGCCGCGCACGATCGTCGACGATCCTGCGGCCTCGACACCTTTGCCGCGGGTGCCGTTCGCGTGCGCCTGAATCGTCTGGACCTGGGAGCTGTGAACTCCTGCCTGGTTCAGCGCGTTCTGGCCGCCTGTGCCCGCTGCGGCCGGGCCGCCTGAAAGTCCTGCGGCGAGGCCGGCGGATGCGACGGCCGTCAGTGCGCCGGCGCCGACCACCAGCTTGGCGTGGTCCTTGGCGAACCGGACGGTGCGTGAAGACTGCTCAGATACCGATGAACGGAATGATTCGGACTTGTTACGGACAGTGTTCAGTACAGAGTCCATGCGGGGGGTCAAAACTAACCTCGGGGGTATCGGGCGCTAAGGGGGAGCGCTCGGCGGGCACCCAGTGGCGCTGCCACAGGCTGGGGGGCCTGGGTTCTGGCAGACCGCACGATTGCGACGCGGGGGCAAGGCGTGCGTTGCTTTGGGGGGCAACAATCACATGCCTGGGCGCGTTCTGTTACTGACAGTGAACGTCAGATAGCTCTGGGCTATTGCCCGTTACGCCTGAGACGGGCTATGAGGTGCGTCACAGAGGTCTCTTTACCGGCTTATACGCAATGCCGGATATGAGAGGTGGTGGGCAGGTGCGGCGTCCCGCAGCCAGCGGCCAGGAGGCGACGGTACGTCTTCTCTCGGCCACGGCCTGGCCGTCACTCCAGCCGGGAACCAGGCGCACCTGGCGCGGCGGCGCGGATCCAGGCCGCGATGCGGGCGACGATGGCGGCGTCCAGGTGCTGGGCGGGCTCGTACTCGGCCGGGGACGAAGGGCCTGTGCCAGTGAAGAACAGGTGATTGTCGGCGTCGAAGACCTCGATCGTCACGCCGGCGCGGCCGGCCAGGCCCGCTGACCAGCGCACCAGGTCGTCGGACACCGTCACCTGGTAGTCGCGGCCGCCCTGGAGGATGAGCATCGGCTTGCCGGCGGCGGCGGCGGTGGCGACCGGGTCGTAGCCGCGCAGGTCGAGCCAGTAAGGGGCGGGCACGCCGAACAGCAGGTCGCTTGCGTGGCTGGCCGCGGTAAGCGCCAGGCTATCGACAGCCTCGGCTTGCCTGGTGAGCGCGTCGATGGCGGGCTGACTGGCCGCCGCCGTGGCCGGGTTGAGCGAAGCGAGGTAGCGGACCTGGCGCACCGCGGCCCAGTGCACGGGCTGGGTGCCGCCGGCCAGGATGACGAGCCCGGCCACGGCGGGCTCGGCGGCCGCGACGCGCGGGGCGGCCGTGCCGCCGAGGCTGTGACCGAGAACGTATACCTGGTGCGGATCAACGCCCGGCTGGCGCCTGAGCAAGCCGACGGCCGCTACCGCATCGGTCACGTATTCGTCGGCGAGAGTGAAGCCGGGATTCGCCGCGACCTGCTCGCCATGCGCGAAGGTCACCTTGTCGAACCTGAGCGCCGCCACGCCGGCGGCGGCCAGCCCCCAGGCGAGATCCTTGAACGGCTTGTTGCGGCCGGCCGTCTCGTCCCTGTCATGCGGGCCGGAGCCGCTGAGCAGCACGACCGCGGGATGCGTGGCCTCCTCGCGCGGAAGCGTGAGAGTGCCAGGAACCGCGAGCGGCCCCGCCCCGACCGTGACATCTCGCTCGTGCAGGCGGCCAGGATCGGCGTAGGGCGGCGGCTCCCATGGCGCGGTCGGCGCGGCGGCGCTGGCCGGTGCCAACTGGATCCCGGCCAGCCAGCCGGCATCGGTGATGGTGATGATCAGCGTGAGATCGCCGTGCTCGAAGGCCAGCGGTATCTTCACCTCGGCCGCGCCAGGCGCGACAGGTTCGCTGACCGGATCGCCGGCGCAGGTGAGCTTGCCGTGCTTGCCGACCTCCGCAGACCAGGCAGACTCGATTGCCCCGGCAGGCATCAGTGACCGGAGCGGTGGCGCCAGCCGTTCGTGTACCTGCTGGAACTGTCCCGTCATTACCAGGTCAACTACCTCAAGAGCGACCGCCTCCGCTGATCGTGCATTCATCTCTGTCCGCACCCTCCGGCTCGTGGTACACCGGGCATACTGCCAGACCTCCGCGCCGGTGCGCCCTGGTCGCTTGCCGCCAGATGCTATCCGATCACGAACCAGGCGATCGGGAGCTTGCTCGTGGCCCTGCCGGTGAGGGTGATCGTGAACTTCCCGCTGCCTGCCTGAGCCGCAGCGATCGAGACCGTGCCCTGGGGTCTTTGAATGGTGGCAAGCACAAGGCTCGATGAGGTCACGCCCGGCTGCTTGACGGTCACGGTCTTGGTGCCTGCCAGGACATGGGCGAGTCCTGAGTTCTTGAAGACCGCCTTGCCTGCCACGTGCAGCGCGACGCCCTCGTCGTTCTGCGCCCAGACGCCGACGCCTTTAGTCGAGTGCCCGTAGACGCCGTTGCCGCCGTCCTTGGACGCGTCGTAGCCGGCCAGGCCGCTCTGGCCAGCTACGTTGCTCTGCCCGACGACGCCGCTGCCCTTGTAGGAATAGCCGAAGACGCCATGGCCGAGGTTGGACTGGCCGTAGACGCCGTGACCCTGGTTGTCCGCGGCGACGTCAATTCCGGCTACGCCGCTGAAGCCGCCGGTGGAGGCCATGCCGGTGACCCCGTTCTTGTGCTCGGAAATTCCGAGCACGCCAGAGCCGTAACCTGACCGCCCGTACACGCCGTTCGACGGCGGACTGCTCGCGCTTGTCGTGTCGTCGAAGCCAGAGACCCCTGACTGGCCATGCATCTTCGTGCGGCCCTCGATGCCGGTGCCCGAGCTCGCGCTGATCGAGGTAGTGCCGCTGGCCGAGTTGGCCTTGCCCAGCTGAACCGAAGAGGAGTCAGGAGCAGCCTGGGCCAGGCCGCCGCCCGCCACGCTCGCGGCTACTCCGGCACCGGCGGCGGCCGCTCCGAGCATGAGCATCCTTCGCCCGTAGTGACCCGCCTTCGCGTCGGCTGGCTCGGTCGCAGGCTGCTCCGTATGGTCGCTCATGACAATCTGCCTTCCATTCGCTCCAGAAGCCTTAATGCCATTCAACAGCTGATAGTCAGCCATCAGCTGTCATTACGTTACACCGGCCCTACCATACAACTATTGGCAGCCATTAGGCAATAATGCTAGAAGTGTCGCAAAAGGCGATTTATCAAGCGAAAGTAACTGGTGAAAAATGCGATCAGTGCACCAGGATCATCCATCCGATTGGCAGCGGGCTCGACGGGCTGGCCGAGAGCGTGATCGTGAACGAGCCGGCGCCAGGTTCCGCCGCCTCGATGTAGACGCCGCCCTGCGGCTTCTGGATCGTGGCGAGGACGATGCTCTCTGGCGTGACGCTGCCATTGGTTATCTTGACGGTCTTCTGGTGCGCGGGCACATTCGTCACGCCGCTGTTACTGAACTTGGCCTTGCCCTCGACAACCAGGGCGGTTCCCTTGGGGCTGGTGCAATGCAGCGCATTGCCATTCTCGCTGGTGCAGAAGATGGCGTCACCCTTGGACGACTGGCCGAACAGGCCGCGGCCGCCTGAACCAGATGTCAGGTCGATCCCGGCTACCCCGCTCTGGCCAGCCGTGGAGTTCTGGCCGACGATGCCGGTTCCGTGCTCGGAGATGCCGAGGATTCCGAACCCGTGTACGGAGCGGCCGTAGACTCCGTGGCCGCCGCTGGCCGTACTGGTGTCGAAACCGACCACGCCGCTGTGATCGCGGGCGTAGGTCTGGCCCTTCAGGCCGTCGCCGCCCCTGGTGATGACCTGCGTGGTCGACCGGGTCGAGTTGTCCTTGCCGAGCAATACGGCACTAGAGCCCGCAGGCTCGGCCTGGGCCGTGGCACCGCCGGCGAGCGCGGCCGCGACCCCTGCGCCCGTGGTCGCTGCCCCGAACATGAGCGCACGGCGCCCGAAGCGCCGCCTGGATCTCATGGCGGGACTAGTTGATATCTGGGCCTGTCCTTCTGACTCCATTGCGTGACTCTGCGCCGAATGATCGCTCATGACGTTCTGCCTTCCGTTCCTGCCCCATTGAGGGCTTACCTTACATCGGACCACTGTCCGCCACGGCTGAGCTACGCCGGGCGCTAAGGTCAAGGCTCAGGACTGCCCTGTGCGGGTACATAACTGGGATGAGGTATCAGGCTGGGGCAAGGTCGCCGTGAAGGGTGACCGGGTCGAGATAGTCGTGGACTCGGGCGGCGACACGACGAAGACCTACGAGATCGGGGCGACCAGGGCCGGAAGGCGCGTTGAGGTTGTCAGCAGGCGCGGCCTGATCGAGGTGAGCGAGGTAACGAGGGGCGGCACTGCCGTCAGGACCGCGAGATTCATGGCCAGCCGGGTCGTCGCCGTGGTCGAGCATCCCGCGCCACGCTCGGCGTCCCGCGCGGTGCCCGGCAGGCGTCCGCAGGCATAACCGCCTGACCTGCCCGCTGGCCAGGCCGGGCCGTCGTTGCGGCCGACGCCCGCCCCGGCTGTCGGCGGGATGTAGCAGACTGGTCGCCATGACTGCGGCAAAGGAAAAAGCTGACCTCAAGCGGTACCTTCAGAAGGCGCGTGCGACGCTGCTGTGGAAGCTGGAAGGGCTTTCCGAGTATGAAGTCAGGCGGCCGCTGACGCCGACGGGCACCAACCTGCTCGGGCTCGTGAAGCACGTGGCCAGCGTGGACCTGTCGTACTTCGGCGCTACCTTCGGACGGCCTTTCGGGGAGAAGCTGGCCTGGGAGATAAGCGACGACGACGCCGAGCGGATCGGCGAGCTCGGGCCTGACGTGCTCTCGGCCGACATGTGGGCGACCGCTGAGGAGTCACGCGAGGAAATCACTGGCCTTTACCGCCGGGTGTGGGCGCACTCGGACGAGACCATCGACTCGCTGCCCCTTGATGCCGTCGGCCACGTCAAGTGGTGGCCTGCGGGCCGTAACGAGGTGACGCTGCACCAGATCATGGTGCACGTGATCGCCGAGACCCAGCGGCACGCCGGACATGCGGACATCGTGCGGGAACTCATTGACGGGTCCGCCGGCCTGAGCCAGGACGGTGACAATATGCCGGCCGCGGACGGGGCATGGTGGGAGTCGCACCGTGCCAAGCTGGAGCGGGTAGCGCGCCAGGCCGGCGAGGCTCGCGCCTGATCGCGCCGTGCCTGGTCGTGCCGTGCCTGGTCGTGCCGTGCCTGGTCGTGCCGTGCCTGGTCGTGCCGTGCCTGGTCGCGCCGCGGCCGGTCGTGCCGCGGCCGGTCTATCCGGCTTCTCCTTCTGCGTCGGCAGGCGTGCTGGCCAATTCCTCTGCACGGCTAGGCGCGATGCCCAGCTTGACGGCCCCGGCGGCGATCTCCGTTTCCACTGGCACCTCGGCCTGGCCGAGCTGAAACTGCCTGCCGGTCAGCACCGCGATCAAGGAGATGATGCGGATCCCAGGCGACCGTCTCCCCGGGGACGGAAGCAGGATTCCTGCATGGTCAGCAGTGACGCCGCGATCTGGGCCGCCGCGATCTGGGCCGCCATGAGCCGGGCGGCAGTCTCGCCGTACTCGCCAGCCAGAACCTGTGCCAGTTCCTGGCGCTGCTGGTAAAGAATGGCGTTCGCGGCGCCCTGTAGTGCCTGGCTGCCCCAGATCACCCGCACGCGGGTGATTAGCAGGTCAAGCTCCGCTGCGGGCAATTGCATGGCGGCGATCTCGTTCACGGCCACCGCGTCGAAACCGCGCTCGGCGAACAGCCGCAACGCGGCAGCGGCGATTCGCTGTCTCGTCTGCTCCTTTCTTGCGCCCGCGAAGACCTGCCATGCAAACGTAATGCCGTACCTGACTCAAAATCCGACCAAGTATGACAATGGCTGGCCTTCTCGCCCGATCGCAGGGAGTGGCTGGCCGTCGCCATGACCCCTTGGCGGCCTGGCTGACCGCACTCCGGTGAGCACCGCCAGTTGCCAGGAGGCCGGGCATTTCGCATTGAGAATGCGCCTTCCAAATAGAAATGCGTTTCGCACTTGCGTGAAATGAAAAAGTTGCATGCCACCGCCGCTTAATAGCAAACTGCCGTAGCGAATGCAGATCTCACGAGAAAGTTACTCATGTGTCCAGTTCGTATGGCGAATGGCTGCGTAAACATCGCCAGGCCAGGAGCTGGAATGTGCCCGAGATGTGCCGTCAGCTTCGCCGGGTCGCAACCGAAGCAGGCGACAAGTTGCCGGACAACGAGTGTCTGGTCACGATGATCCGCCGCTGGGAGAATGGCAGCGGCGTCTCGGAACGATATCGCTTGCACTATTGCCGTGCCCTTGGCTTGCTGCCCGAAGACTTTGGCCGGGCGGCGGCCAGCCGGCCTCCGGGAAAGCTGTCCAGGTCACCGGAGCCAACTCCGAATCTGCCGCTACCGGAAATCGCTGTGGCCGGTCAAGGCCGGCTTGCGAGCACGGATGAAGTGGACGGTGGTAATGGTCGCCAGACGCTCGGCTGCGAGGTGCTGGCAACCGCGCATGAAGGCAGCGAACATGTCGAGCGTGCAGAAAGACGCGAGATCGGCGACGCGACTCTTGAGCAACTGCGGGCCGAGGTCACCAGGCTGTCCCGCGAATACATGACCGGCGAGCCGGTACCGCTGTTCTTTGCGATGCGGCGGGTGCGCGGGCGCCTGCACGCGGCCCTTGACAGGCAGATCTGGCCGCGTGACAGGACAGAGGTCTACTTCCTGCTCGGGCTGCTCAGCGCGCTCATGGCTGACGCGGCCAACGACGCCGGCGCTCCGGCCGCTGCGGAAGAGCTTGCCCGGACTGGCTGCGCCTATGCCACCGTCATCGATCACCGGCCGCTCAAGGCCTGCCTGCGCCTGGAACTCGCGCTGATCGCACGCTGGACCTGCCAGCCAGTCCGCTGCCGAGACGAGGCACTCACCGGCCTGGAGTCGCTGTCACGTGGGCCTCACGGCGCGCAACTGCATCTGCTGCACGGCATTGCCTGCGCGCGCCTTGGCGATGCAGATGGCGCCAGGCAGGCGATGGCCGCCGCTTCGGACTCGCGTGAGCACGAGTACAGCGACGAACTGCTCGAGATCGGCGGCCAGTTCGGCTTCTCTCGCGCCACCCAGCACTATTACGCCGGTTCCCTGGCAATCGAGCTCCCAGACGCTGAGTCTGACGCCATCGCCTGGCTAGAGCAGGCGATGAAGCTGTACGCGGCAGGTCCGGAGCCCGGCGAGCACCACAGCCTGCATTGCAGGATGAGGGCGCTCGCCGATCTGGCCAGCGCCAGGCTCAGGGCCGGGCAATTCGACGCCGCCGAGAGCGCCGCGGCCCTGATCTTCGAGTTGCCTCCGAACTGGCGGGCGGCGCCTTTGCCCAGGCACCTTGACCGGGTGCGGGCCGAGCTGGCCAAGCCCGCATACCAGGGCCTGTCAGCCGCGCGCGAACTCGAAGAGCGAATCGAGTGGTTCTGCCGCGACACCATCTCCAGGCAACTCGGCTTGCTACCTGCCCAGGACCCGCGCTGACCGGGTTAATTTGACGGAAAGAAACTCGACCTTCAATGAATTACCACGGCGGGGCTGGCGGCCAGGAACGCATGGATGTCGTGCACGTCAGCGCTGACCCAGTGGCCCAGTCGTGCTTGCGCAGCCTGGTCAGGAAGATGGCCAGGTCCCGGATGACGGACAGGCGGGCCTGCTCCCCGCGAGCCTGCTTCGCGCGGGCCTGCTCCCCGCGAGCCTGCTTCGCGCGGGCCTGCTTCGCGCGGGCCTGCTTCGCGCGAGCCTGCTCCCCGCGGGCCTGCTCCCCGCGGGCCTGCTTCGCGCGGGCCTGCTCCCCGCGAGCCTGCTCCCCGCGGGCCTGCTTCGCGCGGGCCTGCTCCACGCCCACGTTGTGGCGTCGTAGGGGTAAATCCGCAGGCTGCTGGGCCGACGTTGTGATGTTGTGGGTGTCCTGGTCCGCACGTTGTGGAGTTGTGGGGGTTGGTCTTGGCGGGGGGCGGGGGGCGTGGGCGCAGCGTCATTGTCAGACCTTGATGGAATCCTGCAGTCATGAAAAACACTGCAACCGATCAGCTCATCGAGAAAACGCTCCGCATCCAGGCCAACGTGATTGCCCGATCGCAAGCCCTTTCTGCCGGCCTGACGCAAGACGCCTTACGGTACCGGATTCGATCCGGCGGTCCGTGGACCAGAGTGCTTCCGGGCGTTTACGTCGCCCGCAGCGAAATACTGTCGGGTGCGCAACGAGAGATCGCGGCAGTGCTCTATGCGGGAAGCAACTGCGTGGTCACCGCACAGGCCGCGCTGTTTCATCACGGTGTGCGGGCACCGGTCACCGAGCTAGTCGACGTGCTCATTCCTACTTCGGAAAATCGGCAGAGTTCAGATTTTGTGGTTACGCACCGCACGGCGAGGATGCCCGAACGGCCAGTTCTCCGCAACGGCATTAAATGGGCACCTCCGGCACGAGCTGTGGCCGACGCAGCGCGATTCCGCCTAAATGACCGCGACGTCAGGGCATTGGTAGCCGACTCCGTCCAGCGGAGAATTTGCGCGATCCACCAGTTGAGCGATGAGCTGCGAGCAGGACCCAATCAGCGCTCAAGTGGGCTGCGGGCAGCACTGGAGGAGGTCGCTGACGGGGTGGCTTCCGCCGCCGAGGGTGACATGCGGAAGTTGATCAAGGGAAGCGGGCTGACCGAGCCCATGTATAACCCGGACCTGTATGTGGATTCTGAGTTCCTAGCGCGACCCGACCTCTGGTGGCGGGATGCTGGAGTAGCAGGAGAAGTGGACTCGCGTGAATGGCATATTTCGCCAGAGTCGTGGGCTCGAACAGTGGCACGCCACGCCAAGATGAGTGCCCATGGCATTATCGTGCTGCACTTCACCCCCAGCCGGATCAGGACAGATGGTCGGCGGGTAATCGGCGAGCTGCGATCGGCGATCGAGGTCGGACGGCAGCGCCCGGCTCTGCCTATCCGCGCTTTCCCCACCATATGACGTATCAATGGATTGCCAGCGCCCGCAGCCCGGAGACCGTCACCTACCTCTGACAACCCTTCAAGGGCTGCTTTGTCCCTCGGGCAGATGGCGCGCGACACGCTCAGCCTGATGACGCGGTTGCAGATAAGAAGTGCCGATGTGCTGGGCTGGTCGATGGGCGGGATGGCTGCACGGCAAGTAACGCTCGACGCGTCGGGACGAGTGGTCAGGCTCGTGCTTTGTACCACGACTCCTGGCGGGCGACATGCCCGGAGGCCGGCTCAGCGGATCCAACGGATGCTCACGAATTCGCGGGTGCCGGCGACTTCCTTGCTAGCGCTCGGCTTTCCGCCTGACATGGCCGGGACTCGTGGTGCCGTCATTCAGGGATATGAGGTGGCCAGGCAGTCAGGCCTAACAGGTGACAGCTTCTCGATTAGCACACGGATTGGCGCCGATCACGCCTGGCGGCGGCGATTACGACCGGCTTCCATCGACCTATGCCCGCACGCTCGTGCTGCGGGGCCGACTCGACTCAGTAGACCCGCCCTATAACGACCGTCTCATTGTCGGCCGGTCCCGCACGCCAGCGGAGGAAGTTTCACCGCCGCTGGGCACGGCGTCATGTTCCAGTACCCGGTCACGGTCGCCAAGACGATCAACCAGTTCCTTCCATAGGTCACCAGCGCCACGCGCACGTTGTGGAGTTGTGGGGGTGGGGGTGCGGGCGTTGTGGAGTTGTGGGGGTTGGGTGCCGGGTTGCGGGGTGGGGTCGCGCACGTTGTGGAGTGGTGGGGGTGGGGCTGCTGGCGTTGTGGCGTTGTGGGGG
>DAHVDE010000092.1 GCA_027313705.1 Actinomycetota bacterium
GGAGTCGTCGCCACCTGACCTGCCGCGGGCGAGGATTCAGCAGTTGCTGGTGCGGAGATCAGTGATTGCGCGCCGAGGTAACCGGCTAGCATCGCGCTTGCGGCTTGCCCGACTAGTTCGTCGCCTGGCAAGAAGCGTGGATGATGCAGGCTGAAGGGACCACCGGTGCCGAGGAAAAGCATGAGCGTGGGTGTGCTGCCGGTGTAATAGGAGAAGTCGTCTGCACCGCAGGAGCGCAGGGTCTTGTTGACTGTGAACCCGGCCTTTGCGAGCCAAGGCCAGGTTGCCATGGTCAGTTCCTCGTCGTTTACCAGTGCCGGCTCGCCTTGTTCTAGGGTGACGCGCGCGGTACAGCCATGGGCGAGGGCGGTGTACTCGATTACCTCGCGTATCAGGGTGTGCAGCCTGGGCCGGTCGGAGTAGTCGAGCACCCGCAGCGTGCCGCGCGCGCGGGCCAGGCCGGGTACGATGTTGGCCGCCTGCCCGGCCTCGATCATGCCGACCGAGATTACTACCGCGTGGGTCGGGTCGGACCGGCGGCTGACGATTTGCTGCAAGGCGAGGACAGCCTGGCAGATGGCCACGACGGGGTCGGCGGTGAGCTGCGGGTATCCCGCGTGCCCGCCGGTGCCTTCGACCAGGATCTCGAAGTCATCGGTGGCCGCGTTGACTGTGCCGACGGTGGCCGCTACGGTCCCGTGCGGAAGCTGGTGCTGCAGGTGAACTGCGATGATCGCGGCTGGCTGATGGGCGAGCAGGGCACCCGAGGCGACGATGTCCCTGGCGCCTGAAGGGATGCTTTCTTCCCTCGGCTGGAGCACCGCGAGGAGCGGGACGGGCAGGTCACCGGTCGCGTCGGCGAGTCGCGCCGCTCGTCCGAGCGCGGTCAGGGCGGCGAGATGCACGTCGTGACCGCACGCGTGCATCGCGCCCGAGTTTGATGCCCAGAGGACTTTGGTGTCTTCCGTGATCGGCAAGGCGTCGAGTTCGGCCCGCAGCGCGATGCAGGGTCCTTCGCCGTGCCCGATCCTGACCAGGCGTCCGGTGTCGGCGACCGTCTGCGCGGCGGGATCGCCTAGTGCCGCCGCAACGGTGGCGGCGGTAACGTGCTCGGCACCGGACAACTCGGCGCCGGCGTGCAGTTCGTGGCGCAGCGTGACGGCCGCCTGGAGTTGCGCGCCGACCAGGTCAGTCAGCCTGTCCTGCAGGCTGGTGTCTTCAGCGCGGTCCGGACGGGTCAGTTCAGCGGTCATCTACAGTTCCACCCGGTAAACCCGCGCCGCGTTCTCCCATCCGATGAGGTCGCCAACCCGGTCCGCGTCCTCGCGTGACCACCAGTCGTCGGCCACGAACCCTCCAGTCACCTTCGAGTAGTCGCGCCGGAAGCCGATGGCCCCGAGGTAGTGCAGTTCAGGCAGGCCGAAGGCGTCCGAGGAATACAGCATCTTGTGAAATGGCGTCAGCTCGAGTGCTTCGGCAAGTATGGTGGCCGACCGCGCGCCCACGTGGTTGAGTATTGCGCCGACATCCATGTAGACGTGGCTGAATACGTTCGCCAGGTAGCCTGCCACCCGGTGGTACGGATAGCAATGCAGCAGCATGACCGGCGTCCCGATCGGCTCTGTCATGAGCAGGAAGTCGGTGAGCAGCGAAGGATCTGACCGGTGCAGCCGCACGTCAGGGTCTCCGAATCCCACGTGGAACTGTACCGGCAGCCTGGTATCTATCGCGGTCCAGATCAGGTGCCGCAGCAGCACGGGGTCGCAAACCCTGGCCGCGCCCGGATCGGCGTCAAGCTCTCGGAGCAGTCGTCCTGCCGCCGCCGTGACCTCGGCGTGGCTTGGCCGGGCAGGATCGAAGTCCAGGCCGTACCTGTACGCGACGATCGACTTGTATCCCACCGCGCCAGCGGTGGTCGTGGCGAAGGCCAGCGAGTCGGAGAACGAGTCGGCGAAACCGGCTGCCGTCGTGCCTGCCCTGATCACCTGTTCTGCGATCGACTCGAGCCGCACGATCTGCCTGGCCGTGGTGTCGCTGATCGTAGCCATCTGCTCGGGTGTCGTCAGCAAGTCGGCCTGGAACCCGGTGTCGATCAGCCACATCCCCACCTCTGCCCGGGTCAGGAACCGCCGGTTCACTTCAGCGAAACCGAGTGCGGCCCGCCGCTGAAGGTAAGTCTCGGCGGAGGCGAGCGGCTCCAGGTCGAGTACCGGGGCGCACCAGCGCCGCATGGCGAAGCCGAGTTGGCTGTCGAACATCGTCGTGCCTGGTGCCGACGGCCCAGACGCCTCGGTGAGCAGCGATTCGAAGCCCGCCCGGTCAAGGTCCGCGGTAACCACGCCGTGGACATGGTGGTCGATCAGCCTGATAGCGGGCCACTTAGCAGCGGGCGGCACGGTCACGGCTCCTCCTCTACGGTTCCGGCGAACAGCGCGTCGTACCTGGCCATCCGATCAAGCGGGGCGGGGCCAAGATGGTCGACGAGCGCCGCGATCAGGGCCTCCAGCAGGGCGAGGGCCGGGGTCAGCGCGTCGAAAGGAGACGGCGACCGCACGCTCGTAGTCAGCATCACGTCAGCCTGAGCCGACAACGGAGACAAGTACGGGTCGGTAAACACTATGAGAGTCGCCCCCTGCCGCTTCGCAGTCAGCGCGAGGCGCACGGTGTCATGCTGGTAGCGCCGGTAATCGAACGCGACCATGACGTCCCGTGGCCCGATATCAAGAAGCGAGCTGACCCGGTCGGCGCCCATCGCGGAAATCATCCGCACGTTGGGCCGCAAAATTCGCAAATGCGCAGCCAGGTACTCGGCCAGTATCGAGCTGAACCGGCCGCCGATCAGGGTGACGTCGCGTCTCGGCTCCGCGAGAAGCGCCACCACCTGGTCAAACTCGGCTCGGGGTAGCCGGGAGAAGCTGGCCGAGATCCCGTCGCACAGCAGGCGTTCTGACCGCCCGAGCGGATCAGAGTCCGACGCCGACTTGCCGTGCATGGACAGCGGCGACGACAGCCGGGCGGCGACCTCGGACTTCAGCGATTCCTGGAATTCCGCGTAGCTCTCGAAGTCCAGCTTGCTGACCAGGCGGACCACGGTCGGCGCGCTGACCCCGGCGTCGGCGGCCAGCCGCGCGATCGGCACCAGTCCTCTCATCGGGTAGTCGGTCAGCAGCACCCGTGCAACCTTGCGCTCGGCCGGTGTCAGGTCACGCCGCAACTGCAACCGCTCGGCGACGGTCACCATCGCCAGCGGGTCCGAGCCACGACCTCGTCGTGGCTGACGCCTGCGAACAACTCGGCCTCGCCGCGTCGCACCGCTAGCACCGCCTCGAACAGCGGGTCGCCCATCGCCTCGCGCAGCACCTCGTTAGCGGCGAACGCGTCGGCTGCCTCGCCGAGCGATAGCGGAAGCCGGACGATCCCGCGCTCGGCAAGTTCGTCTTCGGCTAGGTCAGCCGGGTCGCCGGAAATTTCGTCGGGCAGCGAGCCGCCAACAGGGAGCCCGGCAAGGCCGGTCGCCAGCAGCGAGCCGACAACCAGGTAGGGATTCGCGGCAAGATCAAAGCATTTGATCTCCAAGTTAGCCCTGAGGTCCTGCTCGCCCGACGAGCCGGTCACCAGGCGGAGCGCGGCCTCCCTGTTCTCTCTGCCCCAGCACTGGTAGACACCTGCCCAGTGGGAAGGAACCAGCCTGACGTAGCTGGCCACGCTCGGTGCGCCGATCGCGATCAGCGCGGGCAGCTCGCTCAGGATCCCGGCGGCGAAAGCCTCGCCGTCGGCGGTCAGGCCGTATCGCCCCGGCCCCCCTGATAGCAAGTTCTTCCCTTCCCGCCACAAGCTGAGGTGCACGTGCCCGCCGTTCCCCACGTAGCCGGCCACGACGGAAGGGGCAAAAGAGACCTGGTAACCAAACTGCTGGGAGACTGCCCTGATGGTTTGCCTGACTAGCACGCTGTCGTCGGCCGCTCCGACCGGGTCGGTCGGAGCGACCGAGACTTCCATCTGCCCGTCCGCGTACTCGGGGTGGAACTGCTCGACCGCGATGCCTTCACGCTCGAGCGCGAAAACTATCTCGCGCCCGTAGTCGGAGAGTTCGACGACCCTGGCCATGCCGTAGGCGGGCCCCTGACAGGCGGGCACGAACGTGCCTTCGTCTTCCGTGCCGACGGCCCATTCGATCTCGAAACTGACTTGTGCCTGAAGCCCGAGTCCGGCCGCCCTGTCGGCCATCCGTCTCGCGAAGTTGCGCTGGCAGCCCAGGTAGTGGCGGCCTTCCTGGGTATAGCGATCGACCGGCGCGAACGCCCAGCCTGGCTGCGCGGTCAGCGGCACCACCCGGTGGAGGTCAGGCACGAGCCGCAGGTCACCGCCCGGGCCGCCGATGTACCTGCTGGCCGTGATGCTGTCGTCGATCAGGAACACGTCGAAGACGGGTGACATGCCGACCCCCCAGCCGGCGGCCCGGTCGAACCGGCTGAGCGGAACGGCCTTGGCTCTGGTCACCCCGGCGTTGTCCACCCAGCAGAGCGCGACCATGCTCACTCCGGCATCGCCGAGCCTGACGACGACCTCGTCGGCCTGCACCATTGCGCCGATCCGGTCTTCGGCGCTGAGCGCGATGGGTCCTTCGGCCATCCATGCGGTCACTTGGCACCTCGATCGTGGCTGACTGGAGCGAAGATGTCGGAAACGTTACACATGCCACGTCTGGCCGGTCAATGCGTAACGGAAGCTACTTGACCTTAGCGCTCACGCTCGTCAGGCGGAGAGTCCATGCCGTGCTCGATGGCGTACCTGACCAGGTCTACCCGATTATGCAACTGGAGCTTGTTCAGGGTGTTCTGCACGTGGTTCTGCACGGTGCGGTGGGAAAGGACCAGCCGCTGCGCTATCTGCTTGTAGGAAAGGCCGGTGCCTACCAACCGCAGGATCTCGGCCTCCCTGTCGGTGAGCCTGGGAGAGTCAGGATCCTGGCTCCCGGCCAGCCGCCTGAACTCGCCGAGCACCAGCCCCGCCAGTCCCGGTGAGAAGACCGCGTCGCCTTCCCCGGTCCGCCTGACCGCCGCGAGCAGTTCTTCTCTGCTGGCTGACTTCACGATGTAACCCGTGGCCCCGGCCTTTACCGAGTCGAGCACGTCCTTGTGCTCGCCGCTGGCCGACAAGATCAGCACCCTGATCCCCTGGTTCAACGCGACCAGGCCGCAGGTGACGTCGACGCCCGTCACGTCGGGTAGCTGGAGGTCGAGCACGACGACGTCAGGCCGCACCGAGCCCGCGATGCGGAGAGCCTGCGCGCCCTCGCCGACCGCCGCCACGACCTCGAACCCCGCTTCGGCGAGGTCACGGCCGACCGCATCGCGCCACATCGGGTGGTCGTCGACGATCATGACTCTCACCGCGGCACCCGCAGTTTCACCTCGGTGCCGGCGCCAGGGGTGCTGCTGATATCGGCAGTTCCGCCGATGTCACGCAGGCGGCCGGTGATCGCATGGCTGATCCCTAGCCTGCCTTCTGCCGCAGCCTCGGTCAGCCGTCCGGCGGGAATGCCCGGCCCGTCGTCCCTGATGGTCACGCTCACCTCGGCGCCCTCGTCGTCGACAAGCACCCATGCCCTGGCCGATTCTCCGCAATGCCTGCGCACATTGTCGATAGCCTCCCGCACGGCGGCCGTCGTCTCGCAGACCGTTTTCTCGTTCAGCAGGACAGGAGTCGCCGGCGTAATCACAGATATGAAGGTGCCTGCCTCACGGGACAGTTCCGAGCTGAGATCAAGTTCGCCCCCGGGCAGCGGCTCATCGGCCGCGGTAATCAGGGTGCGCAGCGCCACCTCCTGCTCGCCGGCCAGCCTGCCTATCTCCGCGGCCTGGCCGCCGATCTCGGCACCGCGCCGCTGCACCATGGCGAGCACCTGAAGCACGGAGTCATGAATTGTGCGCGCGATTCTCTCTCGTTCCCTGCTCGCCGCCTCGATCTCGGCCGCGCGCTGGATGGCCTGTTCCGCGCTGGCCGCCAGCTTGGCGATGTAGCCGGCCAGCATCGCCGCCATCAGCAAGATCACCGGCCCGTCCAGGTCTGTGCTTGGCAGGATCTGGCTGACCCGCAGGTGCCTGAGCAAGACGACGCCGGTGCCGGTGAGGATCGCGGCGATCGCCCCTGCCCTGACCCCGGCGGCGACGGACCACGCCAGCGCTGGACCAGCCAGCCAGGTAGCGGTGACCGGCATCAAGCCTGCCTTGATGTACTCGGGCTTCTGGACGAACTCGGTGGACAGCAGCGCGGCGATCGTCACCGCCAGGTCGGCGGCGAGCAATGGCCAGCCGCGCCGCTGCCGTGCCGCGTAAAAGAAAGTCGCCGCGACCGTCCACACGGTCATCGCGGCCAGTACCGCCCACGCCAGGCCCCAGTGCAGGTAGGCGTCGCGGCGCAGGCCGAGCAGGATCGCGGCATAGGCCAGCGAGGCGATCCTGAACGCCGCGATAGACCGCCACAGCGGTGCCTGCAGGCTCCTGGGCGCAGGCAAGATGAGCTGCGCCGGGCGGCCCGCAGGTCGGACAAGATGGGGCCGGTCGTGCGGGGGCACGAGCCGATAATCCCATGATCGGCCCGGTTTGGTAACTACGGCGCCGGCGTTGCTCGCGAGTGGCCGGGTCCGCGACTAGCCGGATCAGAGTTCTTTCAGCATGGCGCGCATTGCCTTGACCGTTCCGGCCGGCGTGAGCGCCTCGACCGCCAGGCGGTCCATGACCATCAGGTAGCTGTCCACCGTATCCGGCTTGTCCAGGTAAAGCGCGCTGGTCAGCTGCTCCAGGTAGACCACGTCAGGCAGGTCGTACTCGGCGAAGCGCAGGATGCTGAACGGGCCGCCTGCGGCGGCGTGACCGCCGGCCTGGAACGGCACCAGCTGGATCGTCACGTTCGGCCGCTGCGACATCTCGATCAGGTGCTTGATTTGATCCCGCATGATTTCTGCGCCGCCAAGCGGACGGCGAAGTACCGCCTCGTCGAGCACCCCCCACATGTTGGGCGGCTCCGCCCTGGTGAAGACGGCCTGCCTGGCCAGGCGCAGTCCGACCCTGCGGTCGAGTTCGCGTTCTGTGGCATTGGGATAGCCGAGCAGCGACACCGCTCGCGCGTAGTCACCGGTCTGAAGCAAACCCGGCACGAACTGCACCTCGTAGGCGCGGATCTGCGTGGCCGCTTCCTCAAGCCCGACGTAGGCCTCGAACCAGGACGGCAAGACATCGGAGTAGTCGTGCCACCAGCCTTGCTTACTGGCGCGACTGGCCAGTTCGCGAAGCGCCTGCCTTTCGCGCTCGTCGGTCACGCCGTAGAAGGTGAGCAGGTCGGCGATGTCACGATCCTTGAAGCCGACCCGGCCGGTCTCCAGGCGGCTGATCTTACTGTGTGAAGCGCGGATCACGTTGCCCGCTTCTTCCAGTGAGATGCGCTTGGACTCGCGCAGCCGCCTGAGCTGGGCACCGAGCAGGATCCGCAGCACCGTAGGGCCGCCGCTGCCCGGATGATCGATCAGGCTGCTAACCCGGTTGTTCTCGGGTTCGGCTGTCGCGCCCATGCACCCTCCCACTAAGCCGCGAGTCCGGCTGGACCAAGCAAATGGAGCCAGCTAATGGAGTCTCCCACGGCGCTGGCCATTCCGCTACAAGCCGGGCCAACTAGCATCGGAGTGCCGAAAACTCCCTGTGTGCTTGGACGCGCGGCGCCTAACGGACGGCGCCTAGCCTACTGGCTTTCCGGATTGTCGAAATCGCCATCCCGCGCGCCGAGCACGAACGCCTCCCACTCGGCCCGGGTGAACACCAGAGCCGGTCCGTCAGGGTACCTGGAGTTGCGCACCGCTACGCCGCCGGCCGGGAGGCCAGCGGCCTCAACGCAGTTGCCGCTCGGGTTGCTGTAACGACTCTTGCGCCAGGCCGCTTTGCGCAGCCTGGACGCCTTGACCCCATTGTAAGCAACGTCCACTTTTGCCGATCCCTTCCGGTGCATGTCCGAGGCATCCCGCACCCTCAGATAAGCACTGGTTGAAGCTGTTCTGTGCAACAGCACTTGCATGTGCACGCCATTAATGGCATCGTAACGGACGAACGGGCTCACTTGGTCTCGCGCCTCATCAGTGCAAGGCCGAACATCACGACGTCGTTGCACACGAGATCTGCATTAGGGACATCAGGTGACATTCGCGCAGACCTGGGACGTGAGCTACCGCACCAGCGAACAGGCCGCCCCGGTGATCGCTCCGGTGTTCAGCGTCACTGGCACCGCTGCGGCTGGCAAGGCAGCTGCTGACACCGTGGCTGACACCGCGGCGTTCGCGGTCGCTGAGTCCATGCCGCCAGGGCTAGGCTCTGCCTCGCCATCGAGTCTGCGGCAGGTTCTCCTCGCCGTCGGCCCCGAGTCGGCCAAGGTAGCCCGCGACTTCACCAAGTCCACGTTGCGTGACTGGGGACTTGACGGCCTGGCTCAAGAGGCCGCGCTGATCGCCTCAGAGCTTGTGACGAACGCGATCAGGCACGGCTGTACGGGCGGCTGCGCGGGCGCACCTGCAGGGCAGGACGAACGAGTCGAGTTGTCCTGGCAGCGCCAGGCCAGCCGCGTTATCTGCATGGTGACCGACCAGAACCCGCAGGCTCCGGTGCCAGGCGACGCTGACTTTGACGCCGAGTCAGGCCGAGGCTTGCAGGTCGTCGCGGCACTGGCGGCGACCTGGGGCTGGATGATGCTCGGTGCTCGCTGCAAGGCGGTATGGGCCGCGCTCGCCATTCTGCCGCGCCTCACCGACTAGCAGGCCAAGTTACTGGCAACGGCCCCGGCTGTCATGATCTATGCTCCTTCAGATTATGGACACCAAGAAGGCAGCCGCGCTGCTGCTCGAGGCTTACCTGACCGGGATTCCTGTCGCCCCGCTGACCGACACATTCGGCAACTTCAGCCTCGAAGAGGCGTACCTGATCCAGTTGCACCAAGTGGCGGCCTGGCAGGAGGAAGGCAGGCGCATCAAGGGCCACAAAGTGGGCCTCACGTCCGCGCCGATGCGCAGGCAGATGGGCGTGGACGACTCCGATTTCGGTCACCTGACGGACACCATGTTCCACGCCGATGCGATGCCGATCGACCTGGGCCGATACCTGCAGCCGAGGATCGAGCCGGAGATCGCGTTCGTGCTCGGCCGCGACCTGGCCGGTCCCGGAGTGACGGCGGCCGACGCGATCAGGGCGGTTGACTTCGTCCTGCCCGCGCTCGAACTGATCGACTCGCGGATCAGGGACTGGAAGATCACGCTGCCAGACACCGTCGCCGACAATGCCTCAAGCGGCGGCGTCATCCTCGGCAGTACCCCGGCGAAACTGACTGGCCTTGATCTTTCCGCTGTCAGATGCCTGCTGGCGCGAGACGGCCGGCTGGCCGAGACAGGAGCGGGTGGCGCGGTGCTCGGCAATCCGCTGAACGCCCTCATCTGGCTCGCTAACACCCTCGCCGGTCATGAGGTGACCCTGCGAGCAGGGCACGTCATCCTGCCTGGCTCGATCACCGCCTCGATCCCCGTCCTCGCCGGGCAGACGATCACGGCGACCTTCACAGGGCTCGGCCAGGTGACCGCCAGCTTCGCCGGCGTGCACGCCTGAGCCGCACGGGACCAGGCAGCGGGACCAGGCAGCGGGACCAGGCAAAGGGACCAGGCAAAGGAGACAGCGGCGGCACCATGACGGTGTCACGCTCGTAGGCTAGTTGTCGTGCTCGGACTACCAGAGGGCGTACGCGGCTGCTTGTTCGACCTGGATGGGGTGCTTACCCAGACCGCGAAGGTGCATGACGCGGCCTGGAAGCAGATGTTCGACCAGTTCCTTCGGCAGCGAGCCGAGTCAGCCGGCCAGCCATTCGTGCCATTCGATCCGGTCAAAGACTACGACGACTACGTGGACGGCAAGCCGCGCGAAGCCGGTACCAGGTCGTTCATCGAATCACGCGGCATCGAGTTGCCTGAAGGACACCCCGATGATCCGCCTAGCGCGCAGACCGTCTACGGGCTTGGCAACCGCAAGAACCAGATCGTGCTCAAGATCTTGCGCGAGGACGGCGTACAGCCTTACGAGGGTTCTGTCAGGTATGTGCGGGCGGTCAAGGCGGCGGGACTGCGCAGGGCCGTCGTCTCCTCGAGCGCCAACACCAGGCAGGTGCTTGCCGCCGCGGGGATAGCCGGCCTGTTCGACGCCAGGATCGACGGGGTCGTCGCCACCAGGGAGCACCTGCATGGCAAGCCGGCGCCTGATACCTACCTGGCCGGCGCCCGTGCCCTCGGGCTCGACCCGGCGGAAGCCGCCGTCTACGAGGACGCGCTCGCGGGGGTGGCCGCGGGGCGGGCTGGCGGCTTCGGGTTCGTGGTCGGGGTTGACCGGGTAGGCCAGGCTGCCGCGCTGCGCGAGCACGGTGCCGATATCGTGGTGAGGGATCTGGGTGAGTTGCTTTGATCAAGCAGAGCGCGTTCACGGTTGAACCATGGGCACTCAGGGAGACCAGGCTCGACCTGGCCACGCTGCCGCAAACCGAGTCGGTGTTCGCGCTGTCGAACGGGCATCTTGGCTGGCGGGCGAACCTGGACGAGGGCGAGCCGCACGGGCTGCCCGGAGCCTACCTGAACGGCGTCTACGAACTTCGCCCGCTTCCTTACGCCGAGGTCTCTTACGGCCTGCCCGAGTCAGGCCAGACCGTCATCAACGTCACCAACGGCAAGCTGATCAGGCTGTTCGTCGATGACGAGCCCTTCGACGTCAGGTACGGGGAACTGCGCTCGCACGAGCGGATACTCGACTTCCGCGCCGGCGTGCTCAAGCGCACCGCGGAGTGGGTGTCACCGGCCGGGCAGGCAGTCAGGGTCAGCTCGACTCGCCTTGTCTCCTTCACTCAGCGGGCAATCGCGGCCATCAGTTACGAGGTGACGCCGCTCGACGCCCAGGTGCGCGTCGCGGTCCAATCGGAGTTGCTGGCCAACGAGCAGCTTCCGGCGATGCCCGGTGATCCGAGGGCAGCGGCGGCGCTTGAGCAACCGCTGCTCTGCGAGCACCACAACGCTGATGGCCTGGCCGCCGTCCTAGTCCACACAACCAAGCGAAGCGGCCTGCGGATCGGCGCAGCGATGGACCACCTGGTCGATGGCCCGCCAGGGGTGCTGACCGAGAGCAAGGCATTCGGCGACGGTGCCCTGGTCACCGCCGCGACGCCGCTGAAGCCTGGCGAGAAGCTGCAGGTGGTCAAGTTCGTCGCCTACGGCTGGTCCGGTGAGCGGTCGCTGCCCGCGGTCAGGGATCAGGTCTGGGCCGCTCTGAGCAACGCCAGGCAGTCCGGCTGGGACGGGCTGCTCCGCGAACAGCGGGAGTTCCTCGACGGCTTCTGGAGCCGGGCCGATGTCGAGGTGGACGGCGACACCGAGGTACAGCAGGCAGTCAGGTTCGCCCTGTTCCATGTGCTCCAGGCCAGCGCCAGAGGCGAGAACCGGCCGGTCCCGGCCAAGGGCCTTACCGGTCCTGGCTATGACGGGCACGCCTTCTGGGACACCGAGACCTTCGTGCTTCCCGTGCTGATCTCGACCACGCCAGACGCCGCGGCGAGCGCGCTGCGCTGGCGGCACCGGACCATGCCGCTGGCCAGGGAAAGGGCGGCGCAGCTCGGGCTGGCAGGCTCGGCGTTCCCGTGGCGTACGATCGCCGGGCAGGAGTGCTCAGGTTACTGGCCGGCCGGCACGGCGGCCTTTCACGTCAATGCCGATATCGCCGACGCCGTGATCCGTTACGTGGACGCGACGAGCGACGAGGCATTCGAAAGCGCCCAGGGCATGGACCTGCTTATCGGAACCGCGCGGCTGTGGCGCTCGCTTGGCCACCATGACCCGCAGGGAAAGTTCCACATCGACGGGGTGACCGGCCCCGACGAATACAGTGCGATCGCCGACGACAACATCTACACCAATCTCATGGCCAAGCGGAACCTGGTCGCTGCCGCCGAGGTGGCGGACAAGTACCCGGACCGGGCACGTGAGCTAGGCGTCGACGTGGAGGAGGCCGCGAGCTGGCGGGATGCGGCCAGGGACATGCACGTCCCTTACGACGACATGCTCGGAATTCACCCGCAGGCCGACAAGTTCACCAGGTACCAGGCCTGGGACTTCAAGAAGACCGCGCCGGAGCAGTATCCGCTCCTGCTCCACTTCACCTACTTCGACCTGTACCGCAAGCAGGTAGTCAAGCAGGCCGACCTGGTGCTCGCGATGTTCTTGTGCGGCAAGGCGTTCACCAGCCAGCAGAAGCTGCGCAACTTCGACTACTACGAGCCGCTGACCGTCCGTGACTCCTCGCTGTCAGCGGCCATCCAGTCGATTATCGCGGCCGAAGTCGGCCACCTCGACCTCGCATACGACTACCTGGGCGAGGCCGCCCTGATGGACCTGCATGACCTCGAGCACAACACCCGCGACGGCGTGCACATCGCCTCGCTGGCGGGCACCTGGCTCGCGCTGGTCTGCGGCTTCGGCGGGATGCGGCACCAGGACGGCCAGATCAGCTTTGCGCCTCGGCTGCCTGAAGGCTTGGCCGCGATCTCGTTCAATGTCCGCGCCAAGGGCAGGCAGTTGCACGTCGAAGTCACCGGCACGACCGCGAAGTACGTGCTGAAAGACGGTGAGCCGCTGGTGGTCAGCCATCACGGCGAGGAGCTGACGATCAGCAAGGACAAGACGGCGAAACGCCCGATTCCGCGTACCGTTCAGCCGCCCAGGCCCAGCCAGCCGCCCGGTCGCGAGCCCGCCAACCGCAGGCCTGCCAGCTAGCCGGCGTGTTGCCGAACCTGGGCACGGGTACATTGCGAGCCTGAGCGGCGATGGAAGCTTCGGGCGCAAGGGAGGCGAGCGATGTGCCGCCTGTTCGGGCTTAACGCGGGCAAGAGCCGGATCAAGGCCACATTCTGGCTGCTCGACGCGCCAGACTCGCTTGAGGTGCAAGGTCGCCGCAATGTAGACGGCAGCGGCATCGGCTATTTCGACCCGGCGGGCACGCCGGTCATCGACAAGGAACCTGAGCCCGCGTTCGACGACCCTGGCTTCATCCACGCGGCGAAGGGCTGCGAGTCGGAGACCTTCGTGGCGCACGTGCGACTGGCCAGCGCGGGCGGCCGGACAATGGCTAATACGCATCCGTTCACGATGGATAACCGGATTTTCGCACATAACGGTGGTTTCGGGAATCTCCCGGCCGTCGAGCAGCGGCTCGGCAGTTACCTGAGCATGGTCCAGGGCGACACCGACTCCGAACGGTTCTTCGCGCTGATCACGAAGGAGACCGACGCACGGGGCGGCGACGTCGCGGCCGGGATCACCGCCGCCGCTACCTGGCTTGGCGCGAACGTGCCTGTCGCCTCGCTCAACCTGGTTCTCGCCCTGCCAGGTGAGCTCTGGGCGCTGCGCTATCCCGGCCAGCACGCTCTGCACGTGCTCGCCCGCGAGCCGGTGGCCGGCCTTTCCGCGCGCAGCGCCACGTCGTCGTTCCATTCAGCCGATCTCTGCGATACGGCGTCGGTGCTTGTCGCCTCCGAGGAGCTTGACGGCGAGACCGGCTGGCGGATGCTCGACTCTGGGGAACTCATCCACGTCCGGTCAGACCTGCGCATCGAGTCGCTAATCGCCGTGTCGGAGCCGCCCGCGCAGCTGATACCGATCGGCCCTGACAACCCGAACGTGGACACCTGACCGAGGCACTTGCCTGGATCAGGTCTTGCGGGCGACGCCGACCCAGCCCGGCATAGGCGTCGTGTCCGCTCCAGGCCGGGGCCGCCACTGCGTAGTAGGAACCAGGCCAGGCTCGACCAGTTCGAAGCCCTCGAAGAAGGCAGCCACCGTGTCGCGCGGACGGAACGTTACCGGCGAGGCGAGCGACCTGTTCATCATCGCGCCCCCCTTGGCCATCGCCTCCGCGTGAATGTCAGAGGCCGGGTGCGAGATCGTCAGGTAGCTGCCTGAAGGCATGGCGTTCATCAGCGTGATCACGAGGCCGCGAGGGTCGTCGGCGTCAGGGATGCAATGCAGCAGGCCGACCAGGATAACCGCGACCGGCTTGCCGAAATCCAGGGTCCTTGCCGCCTGGGCGAGGATGGTCTGCGTGTCGCGGGCATCGGCGTCAATGTAATCGGTGGCCCCGGCCGGATCGCTGGTCAGCAGGGCGCGGGCATGGGAGAGCACGATGGGGTCATTGTCGACATAGACGATGCGGCTTTCTGGCGCGTGCCTTTGCGCCACCTCGTGAGTGTTGTCCGCAGTCGGAATGCCGGTGCCGACGTCAAGGAACTGGCGCAGGCCAGCCTCGGTGACCAGGTACTCGATCGCGCGGCCGAGAAACGCGCGGTTGCTGCGCACGCCGTCGACTGTCTGCGGTTCGGCCGCGATGAATTTCTCGGCCAGTTCCCGGTCGGAGGCATAGTTGTCCTTTCCGCCCAGCCAGTAGTTGTAGACCCTGGCAATGTGCGGAATTCCCGTGTCGAAGGTGGGGTGCTCCTGGGACTCGCTGACCGACATAACAGTCTTTCTACCATGGACAGAGCAGCTGAGGTCGCTGGCGCGGCCGACCCTTGTGTTAAATAGACACCGTGCTAGATGAACAGGTCGGGACATGGCTTGACGAGCTCGCCTCGGCGGCGCCGGCGCCGGGTGGCGGGGCCGCAGCGGCCATGCTTGCCGCTGTGGGTGCGGCGCTGATAGCCATGGTGTGCAATCTGACCATCGGCAAGCCGAAGTACGCCGAGCACAAGGATGCCATGCTGGCGGCGCTTGTCTCCGCGACCGAGCTTCGCGCCCAGGCGGCCAGCCTCGCGGCGCAGGACGCGGTGGTGTTCCTTGCCGTCAGCGACGCCTATAAGCTGCCGCGCGATACCGAGGCAGCGAAGGCCGCCCGTGCCGAAGCGATCCAGGTTGCCCTGGTCGGCGCCGCCGGGGTGCCGCTGCGCACGGCAGCGGTGGCGGCGGCGATCATCGGGCTGGCCGAGCGCATACTCGACGGCGCGAACGCCAACGTGCTCTCTGACGTGGCCGTGGCTGCCTCGTCGGCGCGGGCCGCGCTCGAGGCTGCGGTGGTGAACGTGGAGATCAACCTGGCAGGGCTTCGTGACGTGGACGGCCGGGCCACGCTGCGGGCCGAGCTCGACAGGCACACCCCGGCGGGTGCGGCCGCCGATCGGGTGGTTGCGGCCGTGCGAGACCGGGTCAACGCTGGTCAGGGCGGGTAATGCGGCTCATCGACGGGCGCGCGATCGCGAAGGCGATCGCGGCCGAGGTTACCGAAGCGGTCAGCGAACTGCGGTCGGCGGGCACGGTGCCCGCCTTGGCCGTGGTGCTGCCGGCCGAGGACGAGGCGGCGCGCTGGTACGTGCGCTCGATCCAGCGGCAGGCCGCGAAGGTCGGCATCGACTGCGTGGTGCATGACCTGGCCGGCACCGGGGCCGGAGCGGTGCGGGACCGGCTGAGCGAGCTTTCCGCCGACCCCGCGGTGCACGGGATCATCTGCCAGACGCCGTTGCCCCAGGGCATCAGCCTTGAGGTCGCCGCCGCGAGCATCGGTCCGGCGAAGGACGTCGACGGCGCCAATCCGGTCAGCCTTGGCAAGCTGGCGGCGGGCCTGCCCAGCTTCGCGCCGGCCACGGCGGCCGCGGTTCTCGAGATCCTGCGCCGCGAGCGGGTTCCGCTCTCAGGCACCCGTGCCGTCGTGGTCGGCCGGTCGGTCGTGGTCGGCAAGCCTGCCGCGTTGCTGCTGCTGGCCGAAAACGCCACCGTCACCATTTGCCACTCCCGTACCAAGAATCTTGCCGGTGTTTGCGCGGAAGCCGACGTGCTCGTGGCCGCCGTCGGCCGGGCCGGGCTGATCGGCGCCGGGTACATCAAGCCGGGTGCCGTGGTCATCGATGTGGGCACCAACCCGACACCTGACGGCGGGCTGGCCGGTGACGTAGACGCCGAGGCGGTCGGTGCCTCAGGCGCGGCCGGGGCGCTCACTCCGGTTCCCGGCGGTGTTGGTCCCGTCACCACCATGCTTCTCATGCGTCACACGGTCGAGGCCGCAGGCGGCGGAATGCTGGCGGGCTAAACAGCGGCAGCGCGGGTCGGCAGGAGGGATCTTGGCGGATCAAGGCACCCGGGCGGGCGCCGATGAGGTCGTTGCGCGACTGCGGGCGGCCGGCTGCGTGTTCGCCGAGGACGAGGCGCGCATCCTCAGGTCATCGGCGTGCGACAAGGCCGAACTGACCGCGATGGTGGACAAGCGGGCACTCGGGTTTCCGCTTGAGCAGGTGGTCGGCTGGGCCGGGTTCTGCGGCTTGCGGATCGAGGTTGATCCAGAGGTCTTCGTGCCACGCCGCCGCACTGAATTCCTTGTTGAGCAGGCCGTGTTCCTGGCCGGGCAGGCCGTGTTCCTGGCCGGGCAGACCGTGTTCCCTGTCGGGCAGGCCGTCGCGCTGACGTCGGCGGGCCCGATAGCAGTAGACCTGTGCTGCGGCTCTGGCGCGGTCGGGGTCGCGCTGGCTGCGCGGGCAAAGCTCGGTGCCCTTTACGCCGCAGACCTGGACCCGGTCGCAGTCAGGTGCGCGCGGCGCAACCTCGAGCCGATTGGCGCGCGGGTCAGCCAGGGCGATTTGTACGACGCACTGCCGCCTGACCTGGCCGGCCGGGTCGGCATCATGACGGCCAACGTGCCTTACGTGCCGACCGGTCAGTTCGCGCTGCTGCCCGCCGAGGCCAGGCAGCACGAGGCGAGGGCCGCGCTTGACGGTGGTCTCGATGGGCTCGAGGTCGCTCGCCGGGTGGCGGCAGGCGCGGTGGACTGGCTGGCGCCAGGCGGCCATGTCCTCATCGAGATCAGCGAAAGTCAGGCGCCTGCCGCTGTGGCGGCATTCACCCGTCCAGGGCTCAGCCCGAGGCTGGTCAGTTCGGGTGAACTCGCCGCGACCGTGGTGATCGCCACCAAAACTGGCAAGGGCGTGTCATGAACGCGAGCCGGTAGTGGTTAATGCCAGGTAGAACGGCCTATTGTGACTCGGTTCATAGTTTTCTCAAGTTTCCTGGCTTGAGGTGTAACAGATGGGCGCGGGCCGGCGCTGTATCAGATGTTCGGCGGAGACGCCTCGGCAGTCACGGGGCCAACCGGAGGAGATATATGCGTTCATCCCGAGTGTCAGCGCTGGCTCGCGTGAGTTCAGCGATCGCGGTGGGTGGTCTTGCCGTTGTCGGCGGGCTCGCGCCAGTGACCGCCGCGAATGCTGCCGCGAACCACGTACACAAGGTGCCGACGCATCTGTGGATCAGGCAGCATGCGCTACCCAAAACCAAGCACCAGACGCACGCGATCTTCGGGTTGCTCTGGACGCGTGGCCGCGGCAGGCATCCGCATGCTCTGGCAGGGGAAACCGTCTACCTAGACAGCCGCGTCGGGCACGGCAAGTGGACCGAGGTAAGTTCAGCGTCCACCGGCAAGCACGGCGTCGTCAGCTTCACCGTCACCCCCACTACGAGGACCGCCTACGTGCTCGTTTTCAAGGGTGACGCTACCCACCGGCGCAGCCACAGTGCGGTAATCGTTCTGAGGGCGCCGAGGGCCTAGCCCCGCTAGGCCCTCGCAGGCCGGCGGGCAATGTGTGGGAATTCGCTTTTCCCCCCCAAAGCGACCCCGCGCATGCCCGTCGGCATGCGAACCTAACAGGCGCGATGGTGATATGGAATGAGGACCTGGGCCTGGCACTTGCCCGTGCCCAGTCAGGTGACGAAGCGGGCTTTCTCGAGCTGTGGCGACAGCTCCAGCCCCGTTTGCTGCGTTACTTGCGAGTGCTTGGCTGTGAAGATGCCGAAGATGTTGCCAGCGAGACCTGGCTGCAGGTAGTACGCGACTTGCCTGGCTTCGTCGGCGGTGAAGAAGACTTTCGGCGCTGGTTGTTTACCGTAAGCCGGAACCGGGCTATAGATGACGCCCGCGCTCGAAAGCGCCGGCCGACAATTCCGATGCCAGAGACGATAAACGCCATTGCCGATCATGACCTGGTTGAGGACCAGGTATTCAACGCGTTTTCCGCGAGTGAGGCGGTCAGGTTGGTCTCTACGCTGCCAGCGGACCAGGCTGAGGCGGTAGCACTTCGGGTGCTTGCTGGCCTGGACACGCCGGCAGTCGCCGCGATTCTCGGCAAGTCGGCAGGTTCTGTCCGCGTGGCGCTGCACCGCGGCCTGCGCTCTCTCGCGAAAAGCCCAGAGATCCAGAAACTAGCCCGCGACCCCGCGGGTCGCGGTGCTTACCGGACGGGCCGGGGGAGGTGAACGGTGACCAGAGACCCGCTTGAGGAAATGGTTGCCCGCGACGCGGGTGTCAGGGAGCTAGTGAACGCACTGGCCGGCGCTCCGGCCGACGGCGAACTCGCCGGGCAGCAGGCGGCGGTCGCAATGTTCGCCGCCTACGCCTCCGTGCAGGCTAAGACTCAGCTACCGCAGGCGCACCGGCATCGTCGACCTCGCCGACAGCAGGCGGCAGCCGCGCCCAGGTCATTCAGATTCGGCGCCAGGCTGACCGCAGCCACCGCCGTGATCGCGCTGGCCATGGGATTCGCCGCTGCCGGCTACGCGTCGGTGCTGCCCGCACCGCTGCAGCGGGTGGCGCACAGCGTCCTAGGTTCCCTCGGGGTGCCCGACGTGAAGAGCGCGCCTAAGAGGACGCGTCACTCCGCCAGTCCCTCCCCATCTGCCATCAGGCACCATAAGGGCAGGCATGCGGGCACGGGCCAGGCTGGACCTGGGCACGGTCCAACGCCGCAGGCCCCGCCGTCGTCGGAATCTGACCATCACCGGCACCACTCGCGTGGCCGGGGTGCACCGGGCAGACACGAAGGACTGACGATGGAGCCGTCGGCTCGGCGGATCAGGGCTGGCCGCGGCGTGAGCTTCACCGTCACCCTGGACCAGCACGGCAGGCCGGAGCCTAACGTGTCGTTGCACCTGGTCGAGTATCCCGCGTCCGGACCGAGCGACCCGTGGCAGCAGCCGGAGTTCCAGGCAACGAACGCGCGCGGCCAGGCTTACTTCTTCGTGCGCTTCCTGACGGTCAACACCGCATTCGTGGTAACCGGGCCGGGATCGCTCCGCAGCGGCAGGGTCAAGATCGTCGTCATCCCCCACGTGGCCGTCAGCGTGCTGCCCGGCCAATGGTCATGGCAGGGCCAGGAGAACCCTGTGGTCGTCGTCAATTGCTTCGGCGCAGAACCAGGGGACACCGTGAAACTCGAGATACTTGGCCGCCACGGGAACTGGCACCTGGTGGGCGCCGCCCAGCTTCGCCAATTCGGTGGCGCCGCCTTCACCATTCCCGCCAGCCAGGTTAAGGGCACCTACCGGGCCGTGCTGCTCGCCACGCCACTGCACGGCCGATCGGTCAGTGAAGACGCATCCGGCAAGCCGGATGATCACTGGCATCGCAGGCATCGCTGGACGCCGTCCGCCACGCCAGCGCCAACGTCGGCATCAACGCGCTCGTGAGGAGATAGCTGCCCGGATCTCTCCGCGCCTGAACGGGAGGCAGTTCCGGCACCTGCTCGGCTTCACCACGCTGGCAGGCATCATTGTCAGACCCCGCCGATAGCGTGGCGGCAGCCGATCGATGGCCGTTCGGCTTGACCGGGAGTTGATGCCGTTGCCGCTGACCGAGCCGCCGAATGAGCCGCCGCCCTACGCGTGGACCGGCACATGGGCCAGTGCGGCGGGCCTGACTGACGATACTGAGCCCTGGTGGGATGCTCCTGAGCCTGAGGTACCTGCCGACGTCAGGTCGCTGCGTGCGACACCTCCCGGGCTTGGCGCCCTGGCTGATCACTGGATCGCTTTCGAGAGATTCGCCGAGGAGATACCGCGGGAGGCGCCGTTCGGCTTCGCGGTCGGCGGGCCACTCGACCTCATGGAACCCAGTTCGGTGCTTGCCTCGTTCACCGCAGACGCCTTCGAAGAGGGTCTGGCCAAGTTGTCTGATGATGAACTGGTCGGAATGCTGTATGCGACGCGGCGGCTGTCTTCCTGGCAGGCGGCGATGGAACTTGCCGCCGTCAGCGAGCTTGAATCGCGCCGTCAGGCTACGGCACGGCCAGGCTCCTCCCGCGACCAGGACCATGTCAGCGCCGAGCTAGGGCTCACGCTGACGATGACCGCGCGATCGACAGAGAAACTGCTTGACCTGGCGCGCGGTCTCGCCAGGTTCCCCGGTGTCCAGACAGCCCTGCTGGCCGGACGAATCGACCGCTCGCGTGTTGCCGTGATGGTCGAGGAACTCGCGTCGCTCGACCTGATCCCGGCGGCGGCCATCGCCGCGGCGTTCGTGAACATCGCAAGGAAGATGACCACCAGCCAGCTCAGGGCAGAGATCAGGCGAATGATCCTTGACCTGTTTCCTGCCCTGATCAAGGCCAGGGCGCAGAAGGGTCGCAGGCATGCCAGGGTGGACGTCTGGCAGGAGCTCTCCGGAAATGGCGCCATGGCAGGCCGGGAGTTGCCGCAAGCCGATGTCATCGCGGCCGACACGCGGATCTCGGCGATCGCCCAAACGCTCAAGTGCGCCGGCGCTACCGGGACGATGGACGAGATCCGTGCCGCTGTCTTCGTTGCCCTCCTGACTGGCCGCGACCCAGCCACTTTGCTGTCATCGCCGCTGTCATCGTCGCTGTCATCGCCGGACAGTGCCGGCGCTGGCGACCCGCCGTCGGCGGGCGGCGGCTTGGCCAGGTTGACCGGATCGGTGCATCTGACGCTGCCGCTCAAGACATGGCTCGGCTGGTCGGACGCGCCGGGGGAGGCGGCGGGGTACGGCCCGCTGCATGCGGATACCTGCCGTGACCTGGCTAGCAGGATGGCGAGTCCTCGCTGGTGCCTGACCTTGACCGATGAGCAGGGCCGGGCCGCAGCTCACGCCTGCTCGACCGGCGGACCGGGTCCACCGGGGGTCAAGGCCTGGCTGGCCGGGCTGCGCTTCGACTGGCTGGAGCGCGGCGACACTTGTCGGCATTCCCGTCAGACAACCTCATACCGGCCGGGCAAGAAGCTACGCCATCTAATTCAAGTCCGCCAGCGTACTTGTGCCAATCCGGTTTGCCGCCGGCCTGCCGAAGTGTGCGATCTGGATCATACGATTCCGTTCGACCAGGGCGGCCGTACCTGCGAGTGTGATTCGGCACCTGTCTGCCGTCGGCACCACCGCTGCAAGCAGGCACCGGGATGGCGACTGGTCCAGCAGAAGCCC
Source organism: Actinomycetota bacterium (assembly GCA_027313705.1). Taxonomy (GTDB): domain Bacteria; phylum Actinomycetota; class Actinomycetes; order Streptosporangiales; family Streptosporangiaceae; genus Chersky-822. The sequence continues at coordinate 21,300 of DAHVDE010000092.1, forward strand.
GGCTACCTAGTCTGGACCACCCCAAGCGGCCGTAGCTTTCCGGCCACGCCCGACCGTTACCCGATCTGAGACCGTTACCCCATCTGTGAGTGCTAGCCAGCCCGCCTGAGCCAGACATTAGTGATATCGGGCCCACCGAGGTTCGGCAGCCAGACCACGCCATGGGCGACTCCGGCTTCGCCCACGTTCCCGCTGGCCAGGATCGGACCCTGATAGTCGATGAGTGGCACCATGGCGGCGTCGTCGAGGATTCGCTGCGCAGCCTCAGTCCAGAAGACGGCGGCCAGCCCGGCGGTCGGTGCCGCCTCGGCGGAGGCGATCTTACGGTCCACGAAGGAACTGCTGTAACAGCCGTAGTTATAGGTACCCGGCAGGCAGTGGGTCTGGAACAGCGGCACGACAATGCTGCGGCCGTTGTCACCGAACCAGTCGGGATACCAGCTGACCTGGGCCAGGTCGAAAGTGCCTGGCTGGCTGGACCTCCGGGTGTTGGCAAGAATCCCGTAATAGGACTGACCAGGTTCCGGCCTCTTGCGCACGGTAATTCCGCATTTCCGCAGACTCTCGGCGATCGCGCTTGCGACCCGCGCGTCTTGGTCATCGTTCGGGTAGATGTCGGTCAGGGTTAGCCCGTGCCTGAAGCCGGCTTTGGCGAGTTCCGCCCGGCACTTCGCCGTACTTCCCCGATTGGCTGCAGTCCGGTACGGATCCCGCGTGCCCGAGCCGAGGTTGCCAGCGGGTATGACGCTATTTTGGATCTGATTGGCAGCCTGACCGCCAAGCGCCTGCTGCACAGCCACCTTGCTGAGCGCATATTCAATGGCGCGGCGAACGTCGAGCCTGCCCGTCGCGTGGCGGGAATTGGGACTGCGGAAGTTGAACACCAGGTAGGGTGACAGGTAGCTGTTCGGCCAGATATGAAAATCGGGATCCGAACGCAGGCTCCTGATCGCCGACGCCGGCAAGATCAGGTCCGTCATCAGGTCAGCTTTGCCCGCTCGCAGGTCGGCCATTTCCGCCTGACTGCTTGTGACGCCCATGGTCAGGACGATCCTGCTCGGGTACTGGTGCCTGAGCTTGTCGCTTGACTGCCGCCAGGCCGGGTCGCGTTCCATGACGAGCGACTTGCCCGGGATGTATGAGGTGATCTGGTAAGGCCCGTCAGAGATGGTATGCCGGTCGAGCTGCAGGCTGTCGGGCAGGTATTTGTCGTATTCGACTGGCCTGGCCGAGGTGAATGGCAGGGCTATGAGATAGTTGAAATCGGACGCCGCCGAGACCAGATGGAAGCGTATCGTGCGGGGATTCGGTACGGTAATGCCGGTAATAGAATGCCGGTTCTGGAAAAAAGCGATCTGCTCGGCAGTCGGGTTCTTGTCGCGCGCGAACCGCTTCGCCTCGACTGCGCAGTAGCTCCGCATTCCGACGATTGTCTCTGTGAAGTACTGTACATTTCCGACCGGGCTGACCGGATTGCAGAAGGCCTTGAACTCGCGCAAGAAGTCGCCGGCCACCACCTGGCGTGCTGGCCGGGTATTCCAGTACACGCCCGACCGCAGGTGATAGGTGTAGACCCGGCCGCCCGCGCTGATGCCGCCGTTGGCCAAGGTTGGCACCACGGTGGCGATGTCAGGGGCCGGTGTCGTGTCTTCAGTCCAGCCGCGAGAGCGCGTCTTCGGATCGGCCCATGCCGGGTACGAGAGCAGTTGCCTGGCGTAAGCGCGTTCCAGGATGTAATCGGCCGTGTAGTAGGCCGGCACGGTGTCGAGGTGGTCGGGCCCGTAGCCGGCAAGCAGTCGGAGGGTACCACCCCGCACCGGCTTCCCCGTCGCTCGCGCCGCCGGATGAGTCGGCTGCGCCAGATGACCTGAGTGCCTGCCGAAACCGAGCAATGGCAGAACGACCGCTATGAGCGCTGCTGCCGCGTATGCTGCGGATCTTTTCGCCACGCTGGCCACCTCCCGGCTTGTTGCGCAACCCGCACTATAGCCGTAGGTAACCCAGCGAGCCGGGCAGTCAGTCTGGAGCAGTCAGGATGACCGTCGGCGGGATGAGCCTGGCGGCTCCGCATCCGCGTTCGGCGGCCAGGCGGCCCATCGCGGCGGCCATTTCCGCCGTTGACGGAGGGTCGGGCAGAGCGGGGGCGTCTGTCCGTCCGAAGGCGTCGAGTGCCAGGGCCACCAGGCGACGCGAAGCGCCTGGCGCGGCGGTACGAGTGACGTGCACGATTGTGGCGTTAGCGATGAGAAGAATGAGCAAGTCCTCGCTGACGAAGTCGGCGCGCAGCACGCCGGCAGCCTTGGCGCGGTCAATGAGCTTGGTCAGGTGCGCGTTCGCCACCTGCCGCAGTCGCTCGACGTGCTCGTCAGCGGGCAGCGTCATGGACAGCAGGTCCGCTAGTCCCCGGTCGCCTGCCTGAAGCTCGCACATCGCGCGAACGAAACTGGTGAACGCGTCCCAGGGGTCGGCGATCATCAGCGCGGCCTCGGCGGCCTCGGCGTACTTGGCCACCTTCTCGACCAGGGCAGCGCCGACTAGGTGCTGTCTGGAAGGGAAGCGGCGGTAGAGCGTGGCGATACCGACCCTGGCCCGCGCGGCGATCTCCTCCAGGGAAGCTTCCAGTCCGTGCTCGGCGAATACTTCCCTGGCCGCAGCCAGGATCGCGTCACGGTTGCGGGTCGCGTCGGCCCGAAGCGGACGCGACTCGTCGTGCACCTTCATTGGCCCATGGTAGGGGATGAATGACAGGACCATCCGGAGGCACTTCTCCGGTTTCTGCTAAGCTAGTAGCGGAGGCAAGGCTCCGGATAATCGCTTGACGGATGGACGGCGGATGACTATGGCCATGATCGGCAGACCAGGAACGAAGGGCGGTCGGTTCGAGGCAGTTCAGCAGAGGCGGTAAAGGAGCGGCTTAAGGAAGCGTTGATAGCATGCCTCATCACGGATCCCTCCGGTCGTATCGCCGACAATGCCAGCAGCCGGAAGGCCCCAGTGGCCAGCAGAACCCGTATCAGTCAGACCGCAAGCGCGCTGTCACGCGACGCCCAGGTCGTCCGGCCAGCCCAACCTGCCCGGACCGCCCGGACCGCCCGGACCGCCCGGACTGTCAGGCAAGCTTCACTCGCCTGGATGGCGCGGGAATCGAGACCAGCCCGGCTCTCAAGCCAGCGGCTTCCCGTGCCGCCGCGATCGCCGGCGTGCCAGGCAGAACCAGGCTAGCTAGGGTTGATCATGGCCAGGCCGGTTCGGGCTCGGTTCGCGTGGTGATGGCCTGGATTTGCGGCATCGCCGGAATGGCCTTTTACAACTGGTGGGTGCTCGTGCCGCTGAGGCCGGGCCTGTTGCGCTCGCCCGACGAGTTCTTCAGTAACCTCGAAGTGACCGGCCAGCCTTACGCCAGCGTCATGTCGCACCTCGACGTCGCCAGCGGCCTGCTCGTGCTGGTCGCTTTCCTGCTAGCCGGCCCGAACGGCGTCGTCAGCGGCCGCAGGGAGTGGCTTGGCATAGTGGTGTTCGCGCTGTCCGGCGTTATCGGCGGGCTGTTTTCCCAGGTGTGCGCGGATGGGGTCAGCGCGGCCTGCATGAGCGCCGAGCGTCATTTCCAGTTGCCGCTCAGCCAGTACGTGCACGATAGCGCCGGAGTCTTCGAGTTCGCCGGGATCACGCTGGCGTTGCTGCTTGCGCTGCGCCGTACCCGGGCCGAGCGGGCCGGTGGTGCGCGAACCTGGCCGGCCAGGATCTACCGCGTGCTGGCCATCACCGCTGCGGTGGCGTACCCGCTTCTTGGCCTGGTCTACCTGGCCGACAGGCTCGGCGGCGTCATGGAAGGCATCTTCTTCACCGGATTCACGATCATAGTGCTGACCCAGCTCGCTGAGCGGCTACGGAGCCTGCGGGGTCTGCCGGGTCTGCCTAAGCCCGAGCTTGCTTGGCGCGCTCGTAGCGGGGATGTACATGCGGTTTCCCTGCCAGGTCGATGGCCGCTTTGCGCAGACGGCCAGCCGCAGAGCGATACCGGGCGAAATGGTTACTCTCCGTTGATCATATAGAGAGTTAACGTAGCCACGGGGCGGGCAGGAGACGACCTGTCCGGCGGCACTACGAGATTTCGAACGGGGCAAACATACATGGCCACGATCAGGCAAACTCAGGCGGGGAAGCGTGGCGCGCGGAAAGCGCGGCCGGCCACCGCGGGCAAGAAGGTCATCGCGACCCTGCCTAAGCAGGCCGCCACCGCGTCCCGCAAGGTCGGCGGCACCAGCAGGGCAGGTATGGCTGGCAAGGCCAGCAGTTACGGCAAGGCCGGGATCGCCGGCAAGTCCGAGACGGCTAAGCGAGCGGGGACGGGCAGTAAGTCCACTGCCGGCAAGTCCACTGCCGGCAAGTCCACTGCTGCCAAGTCCACTGCTGCCGGCAAACTCGGCAAGGCCAGCATGAACGGCAGGGCTAACGACACGAACAAGATGACCAAGGCCGGCCTCGCGGCGAAGCCGGGCTCAGTCCCGGCACGCGGCAAGCGGGCAAACCCGGTCATGGCGAAGACCAAGACCGAACTGTACGCGATGGCACAGCGGCGTGATCTGCCTGGCCGGTCGAAGATGGGCCGGGCCGAGCTAGCCAGGGCACTCGGGGTCCGCTGAGCACCGCCGTTAACGAGCACCGCCGTTAACAAGCACCGTAGCGGAGGCCGGTTAGCCGCCAGGCAGCCCCCGCTATGTGGCCGAGTAGGCGCTATAGGCCCCACGCTGGCACAGCGTGGGGCTTCGCGTCGCTCGCCTGACGAGGCAGCCGACATGTCGGCGCTGCGCTGCGCGCTTTACGATCGCCTTATGCCCGATTCGACCGTTGATCCGAGCACGCCAGTGATCGTCGGCGTCGGCCAGGTATCTGAGCGACTTGGCGAACCTGGCTACCGGCGCCGGTCGCCGGTGGACTTGGCGGCGGACGCGGCACGTGAGGCTCTCGCCGATGCGGGGCTGGCCGACGCCGCCGCGATCGATACGGTCGCCGGAGTGAGGCAATTCGAGATCTCAAGCGCCTTCGCGAGCGCGCCGCTCGGCCGGTCAGACAACTACCCCAGGTCGGTCGCGGCGCGGATCTGCGCGGCTCCTGGCCGGGCGATTCTCGAGGTCACTGGCGGTCAGGCGCCACAGCACCTGGTGAACGAACTCGCGGCGACGATCGCGAGGGGAGAGTCGCAGGTCGCGCTGGTCTTCGGCGCGGAGGCAATTTCCACCGTCCAGCACTACGCTGGCCAGCCGGCCTCGGCACGGCCCGATTTCACCGAGCATGCCGAGGGCAGCCTCGAGGACCGCGGCTACGGGCTGCGCGGCTTCGCGTCCAGGCACAACGCCGCGCATGGGCTTACCGACCCGGCCACGCAGTACGCACTGGCCGAGAATGCGCGGCGGGCCAGGTGCAAGCTAAGCGGCGCGGCGTACGCGCAGGCGATGGGCGCGCTGTTCGCGCCGTTCACGAAGGTCGCGGCGGCCAATCCGCACGCGGCGGCGCCGGTCGAGCGCACCGTGGCCGAACTAGTCACGCCGAGCGAGGCGAACAGGCCGATCGCCGACCCCTACACCCGGTACCTGGTGGCCAGGGAGAAGGTCAACCAGGGCGCGGCCGTGCTGCTCATGTCGGTCGGTGCCGCGCGGCGTCTTGGCATCGACTCAGGCCGGATGGTGTTCCTGCACGGACATGCTGACCTGCGGGAACGTGATCTTCTTGACCGGGCGGATCTGTCGGCGAGCCCGGCTGCGGTCATGGCGGCCAGGCACGCGCTCGAACTGGCGGGCGTCGGCGTCGGCGACCTGTCGACCATCGACCTGTATAGCTGCTTCCCTGTTCCGGTCTTCAACATCTGCGACGGGCTAGGCATCGCGCCAGATGATCCGCGTGGCCTGACCGTGACCGGCGGGCTGCCGTTCTTTGGCGGTGCGGGAAACAACTACTCGATGCACGCTATCGCAGAAACAGTGCAGCGAGCGCGGGCCAACCCCGGCAGCTTCGGGTTCGTCGGTGCCAACGGCGGCATCATGGGCAAGTACTCCGCCGGGGTTTACTCGGCCAGGCCGGCACCGTGGCGGCTGGATGCCAGCGACGAACTTCAGGCAGAAATCGATAGCTGGCCGGCCCGGGCTCAGGTCAAGCACCCGGATGGCTGGGCGGTAATCGAGACGTACACGATCAAGCACCGCCGCGATGGCTCGGCGACCGGCGTCGTGATCGGGACGCTGGAAGCGGACGGGCGCCGGTTCGTTGCCCGCGCCGACGACGACGCCGGCATGCTGGCCTTGCTGCGCGGTCCGCAGCCGGCCGGCCAGCGGGTTTTTGTCCGCTCGTTCGGCTTCGGCAACCGGGTCACCACTACCCAGGACCGGATGAATCAGCTGTTCCCTCCCCGATCGCTAGTTCTTCTGGAGACCTACGAGCACATGCTGGTCAGCCGGGACGGGCACCTGCTCGAGGTCACGATCAATCGCCCGCAGGTGCGCAACAGCCTCCACCCGATGGCCAACGAAGAGCTTGACCAGATCTTCGACGCGTACTTCGCCGACGACGACCTGTGGGTCGCCATTCTCACCGGCGCGGGCGACCAGGCGTTCTCAGCCGGAAACGACCTGGTGTACTCGGCGTCAGGCAAGCCGGTGTGGATGCCGAAGAACGGTTTCGGCGGGCTGACGAGCAGGCGCCACCTGCCCAAGCCGGTGATCGCGGCCGTGAACGGCTACGCCGTGGGCGGCGGTCTGGAGATCGCGCTAGCCTGCCATCTCGTCGTCGCCGACTCGACCGCGCGGTTCGCGCTCAGCGAGGTCAGGGTAGGCCTGGTAGCCGGGGCAGGCGGGTTGGTCAGGCTGCCGAGGACGGTACCTTCGAAGATCGCGAACGACATGATACTCACCGGGCGCAGACTATCGGCCGCCGAGGCGCTCAGCTATGGCCTGGTCAGCCGCGTCACCGAGGCCGGGCAGGCGCTCGAAGGCGCGCGGGCACTGGCCGGGGAGATACTCCAAGGGTCGCCGACCTCCGCCGGTGTTTCCTTGCGGATCATGGAAGAGGTTCGCGGCATCGCCGACGTGATCGATGCCGTCAGGCACGACAGCGGCGCGCTTGACGACCTGATGATGAGCCAGGACGCGGCCGAGGGGCCGAGGGCATTCGCGGAAAAGCGCAAGCCGGCCTGGCGCAACCGGTGATCTGCTCTGCCAGCAGCAGATTAGCTTGGGCTCGTGCCGGGGCGCGGGTGATCGTAGGTGCATGGAAACCATCGAAGACCAGCTCATCTCGCGGCTGCTCTACCACCGGATCGTGGTGCTTGGCAGCGAGGTCGACGACAAGATCGCCAACCGGATCTGCGCGCAGTTCCTGCTGCTTTCCGCCGAGGATCCGCGCAGCGACATCAGCCTGTACATCAACTCACCTGGCGGGTCGGTCACAGCCGGGCTGGCCATGTACGACACCATGCGGTTGATCCCCAACGACGTGAGCACCCTCGCGATGGGGCTCGCCGGGAGCATGGCGCAGTTCCTGCTCTGCGCGGGTACCAGAGGCAAGCGGTTCAGCCTCCCGCACGCCCAGGTGCTCATGCATCAGGGGTCGGCCGGATTCGGCGGCACCTCGGCCGACATCGAGATCTACGCCGAGCAGCTTGACCGCACCAGCCGGACCATGATCAACCTTACTGCCGAGCACACCGGCCAGCCCGCCGCCACCGTGCAGCGCGACAGCCTGCGCGACCGCTGGTTCAGCGCGGAAGAAGCGCTCGACTACGGGATGATCGACCACATCGTGGAGCGACTCGACGACATCAGGCCGGCGGTAGCGGCCAGGACGGGGCTGTAGCCATGGGTCAGTACACGATTCCTACCGTGGTCGAGCGCACGCCGCTCGGCGAGCGGGCCTATGACGTCTACTCCAGGTTGCTTTCCGAGCGGATCGTCTTCCTCGGCACCGAGATCGACGATGGCGTGGCCAACGTCGTGATGGCACAGTTGCTGCATCTGGAGTCGGCCAGTCCTGACCTGGAGATCAGCCTGTATATCAACTCGCCAGGCGGATCGTTCAGCGCCCTGACCGCGATCTACGACACGATGCAGTTCATCAGGCCGGATGTGGCCACCATCTGCATGGGCCAGGCATCGTCAGCGGCGGCGGTGCTGCTGGCCGCCGGAGCGCCAGGCAAGCGCGCCGTGCTGCCGCACGCCAAGGTGCTGCTGCACCAGCCTTCGAGCCAGGCACAGGGCACCCTGCCCGACCTCGCGGTGCAGGCCAAGGAAGTGGTGAGGGTAAGGGCCGAGGTCGAGGAGATCCTAAGCCGGCATACCGGGCACCCGGTCGCCAAGATCAGAAGCGACACGGACAGGAACAAGACCTTCGGCGCTCGCGAGGCGGTCGAGTACGGACTGGCCGATGAGGTGATCGGCAGCAGGAAAGGATCCGCAGCGCTTGCCGGGGCCGGCCTAGGCGCCTGATTACTAGGCAGCCAGCAGGCACACCGGGTTGCTGCCGCCCGAGCCTGGCGCTGGCAGCGGCGCCTGAACCTCGGAGGCGGCCCGGTCGAGCCGGCTGAGGCGGTCGCGCCGGTCGAGTCGTATCACCGTCGCGCCGGCGCCCGCCTCGCTGGTGAGGTCACGGCCGATCAGCTCGATCAAGTCGGCGAGGTCCAGGCTCAGCGCCGTGCAGATCGCGGCCAGGACCTCCGACGAGGCCTCTTTGCGGCCGCGCTCAAGTTCTGACAGGTAGGGCATGGACACCCTGGCGGCCACGGCCACATCGGCCAGCGTGCGGCCCTGCTCTCGCCTGACCCGGCGCAGCACCGTGCCGAGCGTCGTGCGCAGCAGCGGTCGTTTCCCTGACATGGCTGCGCCCTTCTAGGTTTCGGCCCCTGAGGTTCTTGTCAGCAAGGTAGCTCGCAGGCGGATGGCGAGGAAAGGCATTTCGCAACGGGCGTAAGGCCCGGTGCCTGGGGTACCTCGGGGTAGGTGCCTTCGGATGGAGGTGAGCCGTGGAGGGGCCGGGGCATTTGCGGTTTTTGCATGCGTGCTCCTGGTGCGCTGGCGGGCCGACCGATAGCGTTTCTTCCTGCTTAGATGTTTTGGGGCTAACTCCCCAGCCGGGCAGGAATTAGAGGAGCGCAAAAATGGTGATATCCCGACGGATATCTGTGCTTGGAACGGCGCTGGCGACGCTGGCCTTCGGCGCGGTCGGCGCGGTCGGCGCGGGGGGCACGGCCGGGGCGGCGGCGGCCGGGGCGGCGACGGCGAGCCGGTCGGCCGGGTACATCCCGGCACTGGCGCCGAGTACCCCGATCAAGCACCTGGTCGTGATCTTTGACGAAAACGAGTCTTTCGATCACTACTTCGGCACCTATCCCTACGCGAAGAACCCCAAAGGCGAGCCAGCGTTTCATGCGGCCAAGGGCACGCCGACGGTCAAGGGCCTCTACACCAAGATCGGCCTGAAGGGGCCGGTCGGCCCGTTGCTGACCGCCAACCCGAACGGCAGCAACCCGATGCGGATTGACAGGAACGATCCGATGCTCTGCGACCAGAGCCACGCGTACGTGGCAGAGCAACTTGCCGCCGACCACGGGAAGGAAGACAAATACCCGCAGAACACCGGCAAGAACCAGACACTCAAGCAGTGCCTGACCGGCCTGAAGTACCAGGGCAAGCCCGAGCCGACTCCGGCCGGCGCCGCTAAGAACTTTGCCGTCATGGATTACTTCGACGGCAACACCGTGACTGCGCTCTGGAATTACGCTCAGCATTACGCGCTGAGCGACAACAACTTCGGCAGCAGTTTCGGTGAATCCACCATCGGAGCGCTGAACCTGGCCGCCTCCAACACCTACGGCGCCATCTGCGGCCCCACTGGCGGCACGAACCCGGTCACGGTCAAGGTCGCCGGCCCGTGCGCGGCACCCAAGGGCCTGAACACCAGCGATCCGGGCGCCACCACGAAGATCACCCTTCCGAAATCCCAGGCAGCCGGGCCGGGCACCGAGACGAACGACGCTAATCCAACATATGACATCTGCTCTTATCTGCCTGCGGCGGACGGCGGCAGTCATAATGCCCCGTCAGCGACCATCACGATGGGCGGCAACAACATCGGCGTCGAGCTATCGGCGGCCAAGCTCACCTGGGGCTGGTTCCAGGGCGGTTTCGACCACGGCTACGTGCCAGGCCACGGCACGCGGCCGACCACGGCGCAGATCTGCTCGCAGCGGCACCAGAACGTGGGCGGCCAGGAGATCACCGACTACTCGCCGCATCACGAGCCGTTCCAGTACTTCGCGCAGACCGCGAACCCGATGCACCTGCCGCCGTCCTCGGTCGCCAAGATCGGTTACTCCGATCAGGCGAACCACCAGTACGACATCGCCGACTTCTTCGCCGCCGCGCAGGCAGGTAACCTGCCGCAGGTCTCCTTCCTCAAGGCGCCCGCCTACCAGGACAGCCACGCCGGCTACTCAGACCCGCTCGACGAGCAGACCTGGCTGGCGACCACGATCAACAAGATCGAGTCGCTCAAGACCTGGAGTTCCACCGCGATCATCATCACCTGGGACGACTCGGACGGCTGGTACGACAGCGTGCTTGGCCCCCTGCTCACCCAGAGCCAGACCTCGCTCGACAGCCTGACCGCTCCAGGCAAGTGCGGCTCAGATCCGGCGAAGGTGCCGCACAGCAGGTCGGGCCGGCCAGAGGAAGACCGGTGCGGGGTCGGCCCGAGGCTGCCGCTGCTCGTCATCTCGCCGTGGGCCAAGAAGAACTTCGTCAACGGGTCCTTCTCTGACCAGAGTTCGATCGACAAGTTCATCGAGTACAACTGGCACCTGGCCGCCCTCGGCAACGGCGCCGCTGACGCCTCGGCGGGCTCCCTGCTGCCGATGTTCTCGTTCGGCAAGAAGCCAGGAAACCTGGCTCCTGTTTACATCAGCCCGTCCACAGGGGAGGTGCAGAAGAAGCCCTAGTAGTAGCTCGCCGACCGCTGGCTGACTGGCCGGACTTTGCTGCCGGCCAGCTGGATGCCATGACGGGCGATCGCGATGTAGGCCACCAGCGCGGTGATCACGACGAGGGTCACCGCGCTGACGGCCGCATCGCCGTAGCCAAGGCCGGTGATGGCCCGCGGCTTGGAGAACCGCTGCAAGGCGCCAGCCTTTCCGTTTCCGACGGCGAGATCCTGGCGGTGATGGGGCCGAGCGGCTCAGGCAAGTCGACCCTGCTGCATTGCCTGGCAGGCATCTTCACGCCGGACAGCGGCGAGGTGTGGTTCGGCGGGCAGCGGGTTGACCAGTTGACCGACAAGAAACGCTCACAGCTACGGCGGACTGCGTTCGGCTTCGTGTTCCAGTTCGGGCAGTCGCCATCGGCCGTGCCCTGGTCGCCAGGCCGCAGGCGCTGTTCGCCGACGAGCCGACCGGGTCGC
>DAHVDE010000114.1 GCA_027313705.1 Actinomycetota bacterium
CAGCGCCAGCGCGGCCAACTGATACTGGGGTGCTGGCGAGGATGAGGCGGTGTTTATCAGCACGATCGCCGCTGCGATCCCGGCGACGGCAAGTATCCACCCATCCGCCAGCGCGAATCGCTCAGCAACGGCCCGGCCGCCCAGCAAGCACGCGATCAGCACGGGCACGAATGCCACCACGACCAGGCGCTGAGTGTTCATGGCGAACATGAGTTGAGTGAGGTCGAGTGCCAAAAGCGGCCAGAACCGGGCGATAATCGGGCGGAGGCGCCTCGCTCCAGCAGCGGGAAGCACGATGCCGACCAGGCCGAATGAGGTGATTGTTTGCACGACCGTCGGCCAAAGCACGTGAGCGCGGCGGTGAATCGTTTGCACCAGCACAGTCAGAAGGTCATAGGACGGCAGGTTGCCGATATCCCGCTGAACCAGGGCAGGCAAGGAGTGCACGTAGGCGCTATCGCCATTCCAGGCAGGTATCAGGAATCGCAGTGCGACCAAGGCTCCTACCGCTGGGAGTGCTAGCAGCACCGCCTCAGCCAGCTTGCGCATATCAAGGAAACGACGCGTTTCGAACGTATAGTACAGCGGCGCGACAAAAATTACGCTTTCCTTAGCGAGGACACCAAACAGCAACGCGATCGAGAACAGCGCAGGTCGGCCGTATTGCAGCGCCAGAATCGCCAGGGCAATAAAGAGAAAGGCTGCGCTATCGGTGAGCCAGAAGTCCCGCAGGTTGAATCTCGTCGCATAGCTCATGGAAAAATAGATCAACTCGCCCGCGATAGCATAGATACGGTTGAAATCCCAGCGGCGAAGCACCAGGAAGACTACCGTGCCGGTCGCGGCTACCGAGGCGAAGGCGATTGCCTCGAATCCGGTCTGCTCAGGCACCGGAAGAAAGCGGACAACGGCGGGAATCAGAATTCGCCAGCCAAAAGGGCCAATATGAAAGGACCCTGGTGCACGGCTAGCCATGAATCGGTAGACATGATCATCTCCGACGAAATGGAACGCAGGATTCGTAGTCGTGAGCTTGGATGTCCTCAGCCAGAGGATCAACGTCGCGATCAAAGCGGACAGCGCAGCCACGATACCGTCCGGCATACCCGCGAGCCAGTGGAAGCGATCTGCACCGTCGCCGACGTCGCTAGCGATGTCAGGACCTCCGCCCTTGCGGCCGCCATTCGCTGAACTAGCTATTACATTAAACCTAAACGAGCAGAGCAATGCTTGAAACCGGTGGATCGGTAGTACGTAAATTGAGGCTGTGGCCTGCGGTGTCGTAGCTGCGGGTGATGTGCCCGGCGTGTCTGGAAGTGGCGGGCAGGGCCGGGCGGAACGATGGAAGTTCTCACACTCGCCGTCGCCTGCCCCGAGGGACTCCCGCCCGCCGATGCCATCTTCGCCTATCCCTGATGTCCGCAGCCAGTACCTGCTTGATCTGCTTGCCCAGGTCCCGGATCCGCGCAAGAAGCGCGGCCGCCGGCATCCGCTGGCCGGGCTGCTCGCCGTCGGCATCGCGGCGGTAGTCGCGGGCTCGAGGTCGTTTGCCGCGATCGGGCAGTGGGCCGCCGATGCCGGCCCGGAGACCCTGGCGGTGCTGGGCGCGGCGCGCTGGCCGGCGGAGGAGTCTACCTCTCGCCGCGCGTTCGCCCTGGTCAGTGCCGATGTGCTCTACCAGGTGCTGGGTGCCTGGCTGTACTCCAGGGCGGCGCGGGTCGGCGGCGGCATGGTGATCGCGATCGACGGCAAGACTGTCCGCGGCGCGAGGAGCAAGGCCGGGAAGGCCCCGCACCTAGTCGCGGCCCTGGCCCGCGGGATCGGCGCGGTCCTGGGCCAGGTCGCGCCCGGGGAGAAGCCGAATGAGATCCCGGCGGTGCGGGAGCCGCTGAAGGCGATCGCTGACCTGGCCGGGGCGGTCGTCACGATCGATGGGATGCACACCCAGCATGACACCGCCCAGGCCATCCTCACCCGGGGCGCCGATTACGTGATGGCCGTCAAGGCCAACATGCCGACGCTGTACCGCCAGCTCAGGAAGCTGCCCTGGGCCGCGGTCCCTCCGTCTGGACTGTGAGCACCGGTCACGGCCGCCGCGCCCGCCGCACCATCAAGGTCGTGCTCACGCCGTCCTGGATCGAGTTCGACGGTGCCGCCCAGGTCGCCCAGCTGCGGCGGACGGTCACCAGGAACGGCAAGAAGACCGTCGAGGTCGTCTACCTCATCACCAGCGACCGGCGCGCCAGCCCGGCGACCCTGGCCGCCTGGGTCCGCAGCCACTGGCACATAGAAAACAAGCTCCACTGGGTCAGGGACGTCACCTACCAGGAAGACAAGTCACTGGTCAGGACCGCCAACGCACCCCGCGTGATGGCATCGCTGAGAAACCTGGCCATCAGCCTGACGCGCCTGGATGGTCACGCCAGCATCGCCGCAGCCAACCGCCACCACGCCCGCGACCCTGGCTGGCGGGGAAAGCGGCGAATGCGGTGATGTCGTCGGCGGCGTCGCGGAGCATGGCCTTGACCTTGGGGAACTGGCGTCCGAGCATGCCGGCGATGGTGTCGAGCTGACCGGCGACGCGGGCGGGGCCGGGCTGGGCGAAGATGGTCCGGATCGCGGCGGCGACCATCTCGGCCGAGCCCTTGGGAACCTGGGCCAGGACGTTGCGCAGGAAATGCACCCGGCAGCGCTGCCACGACGCCCCGATCAGGACCGAGGCGATCGCGGCCTTGAGGCCGACGTGGGCGTCGGAGATGACCAGCTGCACCCCGGTCAGGCCGCGGGTCTTCAGCGAGCGCAGGAACACGGTCCAGAACGCGCCGTCCTCGCTGTCGCCGACGTCGAAGCCTAGCACTTCGCGGTGCCCGTCCGCGGCGACGCCGGTGGCCACGACGACGGCCTGGGAGACAACGCGGTGGTCGACCCCGGCCTTGCAGTAGGTGGCGTCGAGGAACACGTACGGGAACGCCTGCCCGGCCAGGCTGCGGTCCCGGAACGCGCCGACCTCGGTGTCCAGGTCCGCGCAGATCCGGCTGACCTCGCTCTTGGAGATCCCGGTGTCGGCGCCCAGGGCCTTGACCAGGTCATCGACCTTGCGCGTCGACGTGCCCTGCAGGTAAGCCTCCATGATCACCGCGAACAGTGACTGGTCCGCCCGCCGCCGGCGCTCGAGCAGGGACGGGAAGAACGACCCGGCGCGGAGCTTGGGGATCCGCAGTTCCAGGTCCCCGGCCGTGCTCGACAGCGTCCGCAGCCGGTGCCCGTTCCGCTGACCCGTCCGCGAGCTGGTCCGCTCGTGCGGGACGCCGCAGATCACCGAGCTCAGCTCAGCCTCGATCAGCGCCTGATAAATCGTCTCGGCCGCCTGCCGGATCCGGGCATCAACATCAGCGGCCTTCAATACATCCAGAACCTCGAGCAGTGCAGACTGGTCCAGGGCCATCGTGTGTCTGTGTCCTTTCGCGAGAACCATTGCCGTGGTCTCGCTGACCATCACACGATGGCCCTCACAACGCGCCTCAGGCGCGCCGTCAAGGCCGACTACTTACACCACCACCAGGGACGTCACCCTGAGCCCGCCAAGGGCCATGTCTACCTCTGGAGTGTCGCCAGCGGCAACCGATTGGCCGCCTTGGCCGATCCGGGGAGCGGGCCATCCAGGCCGTCGCCTTTAGCCCAGGCGGCAGGACGCTGGCGACAGGCAACGCCAGCAGTTCGACCTGCCTGTGGACAGTTGGCGGATCAAGTCAGGCCAGGCAGATAGCGACCCTGGCAAGTCCGGCCTTCAGCAAGGGCATCCAGGCGGTCGCGTTCAGCCCGAACGGCGAACTCGTCGCCGTCGGTGATGGGAACGGCAGCACTTACCTGTGGTCAGCGACCACTTCCGGTCAGTCTGCCCAGCCGGAAGACTCGCTCTTCCCGCCAGGCGCATCCCGGGGGCAGGTACGGAGTCGTCGCGCTCGCGTTCAGTCCTGACGGCAAGACATTGGCCACCGGCGGCTACACCAGCGAAACCTACCTATGGAATACCGTGCGGCGAACGGTCATCGCCGTCCTTACCGACCTTGGCGCCAACCGAGGCAGTGTAGACATCCAAGCCGATCAGTTCGGTTCAACCTCCACGCTAGCCGCGGGCGACACCACCGGAGCGGCCTATCTCTGGACGAGCAGCTAACCCTGCCCCGCGCTGTTCATCTCGGCGCGTCATCTCAGCGCGGCGTCGCGGGCTAAGCACGTCCGCCTGATGCCCGGCAAATACTTTCTGACGATGCCAGTGGAGGTATTTGGCGGCGGGCTGCTCAGCTCCTGACGGCAACGCGAGCGAGACTAGCAGCGGCGGCTGCCCATAGTACTGGCGAGCGAGCGGATCGGATTGAACCGCGGCGGCGAGACTACTAGCGACATGAATACGAAGACCGCCGTTAACAGTGAGCAACCCGGTGTCGAAGGCGGCATCATGCGGCGGACAAGCCGCTAGCCCATTACGCAAGTCGAGTCGCTCGTGCGGCAAGCTGTCTTTCCAGGGTTTGATATGGCTGGCCAAGAGCATCCTCTTGCCGCCAAACGCAGCAGGGCGAAACCCGCAAAATACGCACTTGTCGCCGCAGTTGCGCAGTACGGAGGCTGCGAAAATATGCTGGCCAACCCTTACCGACGCAAGCAAGATCCGCTCAGTATCTCGTTCGGGCCAGTCACTCGCCGACGACTTCCTGGCCACCTGATCCCTCAGCCAAGGTTCAAGGACAGACACATCGATTTCTTCTTGTCCGAGCAAGGTCAGTTCGCCGCCGTTCTCCAGGCCAAGGAAATCTGGGAGCCGATCTGGGCCAATGCCAGTGACTCGGGCCGTTCCCAAGATGAGCCGGTAAACCCGGCTGAACCTTGCGGGGTCGTCTCGGAGTATCGCTCCGGCCAATGCGTCCCACCTTCCCCCATGGGACCTGGAGCCGTCGAGGTTGGCCATCTTCGCCAGGATGCTCGAGGGCGGGCGCATGAACAGCCGGGCCAATGAAGGCACCGGCTCCGGTGCCCTATCGGCGGTGCTGCCACCGAACTGTCGGTGATTGACCAAGAACGATGCCGCCAGACAAAGCAGGGTCTCGACCGGAAGGAAGATCACCTGCCGACGGCCAGTTACCGGTCGACGGTCTAGCAAGTCCCTGAATTGCGCGCAGGCCTGACCAGTCGTCAGATCAAGGTAGTCGGAAAGGTCAGCCACACCGCGAGGTTATGCCCGCAGATGCCCTTTCGCCTACCCCCGCCTGTCGACGTCAGTGCCCGCTCTGCCGTCTAGTACTACAGCAGCGTGCCGTGACATTGAGTCGGCGTGGCTGCGTGATCTGATCGTCCTGAACCGCCAGGATCGGTGCATGCTGGCTGTTGTGGATGATGCGCGGGTGCGGGCTGCTGAGGCGCATGCCGCGTGGTCGG
>DAHVDE010000018.1 GCA_027313705.1 Actinomycetota bacterium
CGAGTGAGAATGCAGGCATGAGTAGCGAAAGAGGGGTGAGAAACCCCTCCGCCGAATGACCAAGGGTTCCTGGGGCAGGCTAATCCGCCCAGGGTAAGTCGGGACCTAAGGCGAGGCCGACAGGCGTAGTCGATGGACAACGGGTTTATATTCCCGTACCCGCACAAGTGTGCCCATGCCGAATCTGGCGATGCTAAGCGCGCAAAGTGACAGATCCTTCGGGACGAGTCGCGGAGCCCGTAACCCAGACTGGTAGTAGGTAAGCCGAAGGGGTGACGCAGGAGGGTAGCTCTACCGGGTGTTGGACGTCCCGGGGTAAGGATGTAGGGCGATGTGTAGGCAAATCCGCACATCATGTGCCTGAGATCTGACGCCGAGCCGATTAGGCGAAGTGAGTAATCCCATGCTGCCAAGAAAAGCCTCGCGGTTAGCACTTGAGCGGCCCGTACCCTAAACCGACTCAGGTGGTCAAGTAGAGAATACTAAGGCGATCGGGTGAACTGTGGTTAAGGAACTCGGCAAATTATCCCCGTAACTTTGGGAGAAGGGGAACCGCGTCCGGTGAAGGGACTTGCTCCCTGAGCTGGATACGGTCGCAGATACCAGGGGAAAGCGACTGTTTACTAAAAACACAGGTCCGTGCTAAGTCGCAAGACGACGTATACGGACTGACGCCTGCCCGGTGCTGGAACGTTAAGGGGAGAGGTTAGTGGCTTTGGCTGCGAAGCTTTGAACTTAAGCGCCAGTAAACGGCGGTGGTAACTATAACCATCCTAAGGTAGCGAAATTCCTTGTCGGGTAAGTTCCGACCTGCACGAATGGCGTAACGACTTTCCCACTGTCTCAACCACAGACCCGGCGAAATTGCACTACGAGTAAAGATGCTCGTTACGCGCAGCAGGACGGAAAGACCCCGGGACCTTTACTGCAGCTTTGCATTGGTGCTCGGGACGGCTTGTGTAGGATAGGCGGGAGACTGGGAACCCGTGACGCTAGTCACGGGGGAGTCACTGGTGAAATACCGCTCTGGTCGTTTTGAGTGTCTAACCTGGGCCCGTGATCCGGGTCAGGGACAGTGCCTGGCGGGTAGTTTAACTGGGGCGGTTGCCTCCCAAAAGGTAACGGAGGCGCCCAAAGGTACCCTCAGCCCGGTCGGCAACCGGGTGCCGAGTGCAAGTGCACAAGGGTGCTTGACTGTGAGACAGACATGTCGAGCAGGAGCGAAAGCTGGGACTAGTGATCCGGCGGTGGCATGTGGAAGCGCCGTCGCTCAACGGCTAAAAGGTACCCCGGGGATAACAGGCTGATCTTGCCCAAGAGTCCATATCGACGGCATGGTTTGGCACCTCGATGTCGGCTCGTCGCATCCTGGGGCTGGAGCAGGTCCCAAGGGTTAGGCTGTTCGCCTATTAAAGCGGTACGCGAGCTGGGTTTAGAACGTCGTGAGACAGTTCGGTCCCTATCCGCTGCGCGCGCAGGAGACTTGAGAGGGGCTGTCCCTAGTACGAGAGGACCGGGACGGACAAACCTCTGGTGTGCCAGTTGTTCTGCCAAGAGCACGGCTGGTTGGCTACGTTTGGAAGGGATAACCGCTGAAAGCATCTAAGCGGGAAGCTCGCCTCAAGATAAGGTCTCCCTCAGGGTTAACCTGGTAAGGCCCCCAGCTAGACGACTGGGTTGATAGGCCGGAGGTGGAAGCACGGTAACGTGCGGAGCTGACCGGTACTAATAGGCCGAGTGGCTTGGCTTCTACTTTTGCTCGCGTCCGAGATCATGACCTTCTGGATGTGAGCTCGGACGGCGGCTGATGATGACTTTGCGTTCACTGTGCGGTTCTTGAGATGCGGTCGGATCTCGGCTTCGGGAAGTGATTTCCCGGAGTTGAGGAGATTACATCTCCATAGTGTTTCGGTGGCTATAGCGAAGGGGAAACACCCGGTCCCATTCCGAACCCGGAAGTTAAGCCCTTCAGCGCCGATGGTACTGCACGGGAGACTGTGTGGGAGAGTAGGACGCCGCCGGACATCATTCCCGAAGGGCCGTCGCTTGCGACGGCCCTCGGTGTTTATTTACAGGTGTCTGGTGTGATTGGTGGAGATCATCGGTGGCAAGTGGCGCTGACGGGCGTTCAGAACAACGCGCCGCGGGCAACGCGCCGCGCAATAGTCCCAGGGGCAATAGTCCCAGGGGCAGCAACCCGAGAGGCGCTGGTCCCGGGAGCGCTGCTTCTAGGAACAGTGCCGGAAGGAGCAGTGCTTCTGGGAATACTGCTTCTAGGAGCACTACTTCTAGGAGCACTGGCGGAACGGCGGGCGCCGGAAGGAGTGGCGCGGCCCCGGGCACTGGCGGGCCGAGGGCCGATGCGCAGAGAAGTGGCGCGCCAAGGAACGGCTTTCCCTGGAGCGGCGAGTCGAAGGCTGGCAGGCCGAAGAGCAATTACCGCGGTAACAGCTCGGGCGCGTGGAGCGGCAGGGGCGATGGCCGCGATAACGACCGCAACCCTAGTGACCGCGGTGGCAGCGACCGTGCGGGCAATCGTGACGATAGCGGCACTGATGGCGGCTACGGCGGACGCGGCGGACGCGGACCCGGTGGTAACCGCGGGCCTGGCGGCAGCGCGGACGGCCGGCGAGGCCCGAGTTACGGGCGGCGCCAGGGTGACGGCGGTGGCGGCAGCCGGGGAGTCCGAAGCGAGGCTAACGGAGCTGGCCGCTGGTCAAGCGGCCTGACCGCGCCGGAGGATGACACGGCGGACTCGCGCGACCGCAGGCCCTGGCAAGAGTCGCGGCCCGGATCGCAGGTCGGCGGGCGGCGGGTCGATGGTGCTCGGCGCGGAAGCCCGGTAGCGCCTGCCAGGCGTGGTTACTCCGCGGGTGGTGGAACAGCGGCCGGTGGTGGTTCGCGCGTTCGCCCGGCGGGCTCGGATGCAGCAGGCTCTGGGCGAGCGGGTACCGGCCGCAGTTCTGGCTATCGGCCCTATGACCGTGACCGCGATTCGGCGAGCACGGCTGGCAGGCCGAGAGGTGGCGGCGGAGAGTCAGGCACGAGAGCGTGGCGTGACGACTCTGACCGCCAGCCACGCCGGTCGGACTGGGGCGGTCGCGGATCTGACCGCCCGGTTCGCGATGGCGGGACTCGCGACAGCGGAGCACGCGATGGCGGGACTCGCGATGGCGGGACTCGCGGCAGCGGAGCACGCGATGGCGCGACTCGCGATGGCGGGACTCGCGATGGCGGGACTCGCGGCTACGGTTCGCGCGGTAGTACGGGCCGGAGCGACGCTCGGCGCGGCGAAGGTGTCCGCGGCGGGCGGCCGCGTGCCGAGTCGATGCGCGAAGATGCCGGGCGTGAGGGTCAGCCTCGCGGGTACCAGCCGCGGGGCGAAAGACCATGGGATGACAGGCGAAGCGAGACGGCTTCTCGCCGCAACGACGCGCGAGGCCAGGGCGCGGACCGGGCTCGGCCAGGCAAGGCCAGTCCTCGCAGCAAAGACGAAGGCCGTGGCGATGGCAACCGCCGGAACAGGGGCGACACGGGTACCCGTCCGGACGGCGCCAGGGATGGCGGTCGCTGGAACGATGGTCCGCCGAATAGCGGCCGGGGCACGCGTACGGCAGGCGCTGGCCAGTCAGCCGGATTTCGTTCCTCGCGGCCAGGCTCTGGCGGTCAGCGTGACGACAGGCGTGACGACAGGCGTGACGACAGATCGCGCGGTGCGGCTCCGTCAGGGGCAAGAAAGCCGGGAGCCATCGGCAGGCCGGCACGTCCATTCGTGCCACCTGACATCACGGCAGATCAGCTTGATCCGCAGACTCGGGCCGAGTTGCGGACGTTGCCAGGTGATCTCGCGGATGCCGTAGCGCGGTTCCTGGTTGCGGCAGGCGCGGCGGACGATCCGGCGCGTAGCCATGAGTACGCCGCAGCGGCCCGCGACCTGGCAGGCCGGGTCGGTGTGGTGCGAGAGACCTGCGGTGTCGCCGCATACCTGGCGGGCAACTGGACCGAGGCGCTGGCCGAATTGCGGGCTGCCCGGCGGCTCACCGGACAGGGGAGTTACCTGCCGATCATGGCTGACTGTGAACGGGCGCTCGGCAGGCTCGATCGCGCGCTTGATCTCGTGACCGGGTCGCAGACCGAGGACCTGAGCAGGCAAACCCAGATTGAGCTTCGGATCGTAGAGTCGGGCATCCGCCGTGACCAGGGATTCCCCGAGGCCGGCGTGGTGGCGCTGCAAGTGCCTGAACTTACCGGCGATCGCGTGTGGCCGTGGTCAGCCAGGCTTTACTACGCCTACGCAGACGCGCTGGCCGATGCCGGCCGGGAAGCCGAAGCGCGTCTGTGGTTCCGTAAGGCCGCAGCAGCCGATCAGGAAGGCGAGACCGACGCCGCCGAACGGCTCGAGGACCTGGACATGCTGGCCTTCGACGACCTCGAAGCCGACGACCTCGAAGCCGACGAGGCCGAAGCCGAGGAAGCCGGCGAGGCGAGAGAAGCACGGGAGGACGAGATTCAGCCCTGAGCGAACGTCCGCAGTACCACGCCGGTACGAGGTTTCGGTGCGAATGATGTCGACTTGCGGGGAACCTTCTCGCCGCGAGCGGCGACGGCGTGCACGTCGGCCGGTGTCATCGGGCTGCAGATCACCGCGATTCCCGAAACTTCGGCCGCCGTCCTGACCGCAGCCTCCGCGTCATGGTGCACCACCTTGACTAGCCTTTCGTCGTCGGTTACCCCCCAGAGCTTGCTGATCAGCAACTCCTGAAGGATGGCGGCAGGCAGCTCGCCCCACTGCGCCGAGTAGCCCGCGGGCATCGCGGCCCGCGTCTGCTCCTGGTCGGGATGGCTGAGCAGGTAGACGTGGTCCTGCGCGGCCACCAGGAAGGCGGCGCCCTCGGTGCTGGCTCGCTTGAGCTCGGCCAGGGCAGTGTCGAGCCGGTCGGCGGGCAGTTCCCGCACGATGAAGGCCCCGGCCGCCAGTTTGGCCGCATGCTGCGCATCAAGGCCGGGAATTACCCGGTGGATAGCCCCGATATGGGGCGGATAGCTGCTGGAGTCGACCAGCAGTGCCAGGCCATAATCCCACGGTCCAGGGCCAGCACCCGCCTGGCGCCGCCGCTCCTGCAGCCGAAGGTAGGCGGCATAGCGGTGGTGACCGTCGGCGATCATCGCCTGGCGTGGTGCCAGGTCGGCGGCGATCGCGGCCAGATCGGCATCCTCGGTGATCGCCCACAACCGGTGCCGCAGCCCGTCCCTGGTCAGCGCCTCGATTAGCGGTTCCGTCCCGGCGGCCGCATTGATGATCCTGGTCGCCGCACCGCGAAATGCTGGCTCGCCGGCGTGCGCGGCACCGTCATACAGCAGGAAGATCGGCTCGAGGTTCGCCTGGGTCGCCTCCATGAGCTGCAGCCGTCCTTCCACCGGCCCCGGCGCGACATCTTCGTGCGGCAGCACTATCCCGGCTTCCGGCGCCACCAGCCTGAGCCTGCCGATGAGCCCGCGCTGCAGCACGGCCCGCATGTCGGCTTGCTCGTAGACGTACAGGGCAGGCACCGGGTCGGCGACCAGGATCCGCTCGTCCAGCCACCGCCCGAGCAGTGCCGCCGCATTGTGGTACTCCTCGCCTGGTCGGCCAGGTTCCTGGCGGGGAAGGATAAGACGTACGACATTGTGCGGATCAGCCGCCATCAACTGGTCCTCATTGTCGCGGAAGATGACGTCGTACGGTGGAGAGGTGACATCGGCGAGCCCGCTTACCCGGTCGGGCGCGTAACGGACGCCGCGGAACGGCGCTAGTTCAAGGCCGGCGACCGGCTGGTCAGCTGACGTGAGGTATGACGAAGGGATCTGCACATATGTCAGAAGGATCAACAGGCGGCAGGGATTCCCGCTCGGCAGGAAAGCCTGGCCAAGAAGGGGCCGGTGACCCGCCTGCCGGCAGCGAGGCCGTCTTTGGTTCGCCTGACGACACCTATGACCTGTACCGCCGCGGCCTCGACCTGCTTGACAAGGGCAGCGCCGCCGCGGCGGCCCAGCTGCTTGAGCGGGCGGCTGCCGCTGAACCTGAATCGCGAAGCATTCTCGAGGCGCTCGGCCGTGCTCAGTTCGACACCAAGCATTACGATGCGGCGGCCGCCAGCTTCCGCCGCATCGTGGAGGCCAGCCCGACCGATGACTACGCGCAGTTCGGCCTCGGCCTCGCGCTCTCGCGGACCGGCGACCACGGTGCCGCCGCTGAGCACCTGGCGCTGGCGGCGGCGATGCGCCCGGATCTGCGCCACTACACTGAGGCCCTGCGCAGCGTCCGGGCGACCCTGCGCGCGAGGAATCTGGCGCATGGTGAAGAATTTTCTTAATGCAGCAAATTGACCGCACCGGCTCACAGGTCGCGCCTGACGCGACCCGCCTTGTGCCAGGAGAGGGCGCCCTCGTCGCGAAATATGACGTAGCCCTGCTCGACCTGGACGGCGTCGTCTACACCGGACATGGCGCCGTGCCAGGAGCCGTGCAGGCGTTGTCGTCCGCACGCCAGGCCGGGATGCGGCTCGCGTTCGTGACCAACAACGCGTCGCGGTCGCCTTCTGCTGTCGCCGCGCACCTGAGCAGCATCGGCGTGCCCGCGGCGGCCGGGGACGTGGTGACCTCGGCGCAGGCCGCCGCCACTTTGATCGCCGAACGGGTGCCGCCGGGTTCACCGGTCCTCGTGGCCGGCGCGACCGCGCTGCGGCTCGCGCTGCGGGCCAGGGGCCTGCGGCCGGTGTCGACTGCGGCAGAGAAACCGGCTGCGGTCGTCCAGGGCTACCATCCCGATATCGGTTACCCGCAGCTAGCCGAGGCCGCGATCGCGGTACGCGATGGTGCGATCTTTGTCGCCTCGAACACCGATCGCACGATCCCTTCGCCGCGTGGCCTTCAGCCGGGCAATGGATCTCTGGTCCAGGTGATTGTCGCGGCCACCGGCGTCCAGCCCCTGGTGGCAGGCAAACCTGAACCTCCGCTGCACCGCGAGGCCGTCGCGCGGACGAGCGCGAAGAGGCCGCTCGTGGTCGGGGACAGGCTAGACACCGATATCGAGGGCGCGGTCCTGGCAGGTGCCGACAGCATGCTCGTGCTTACCGGGGTGAGCACGGCCCGCGACCTGGTGCTTGCCCCGGCGTCGCAGCGGCCAGACTACGTCTGCGCTGACTTGTCAGGACTGCTCGCGCCTGGCACCCGGGTCGGCCGGATGGCCGGCCCTGCGGCCTCGGCAGTGAGCTGCGGCGGCTGGACGGCCGGACGGCCGGCCGAGAATGAGCCAATCGAACTTTCAGGCGACGGCGATCCGATTGACGGCTTGCGTGCCCTGTGCGCGCTTGCCTGGTCGGGTCAGCAAGTGAGCGCGGATATAGTCGATCCGGCTTTGATGGCGCTTAAGAATCTGCGCTGAGGATTCCTGGAGCTGAAATAAAATATCAGTCTCAGGTCTGATGCGGATCGCCCCTGGGGCCGACGCGCTGGCGGCAGGCTGAAGGCCAGACTGATCGGGCTGGCCTGCAGATCGCAGCCGTGCCAGCCGTGACGAGCGTGACGGCTGGCAGGAAGGAACTCACATGATCGAGGCACGGGGCCTCACCAAGAAGTACGGCGAAACGGTCGCCGTGGACAACTTGTCCTTTAATGTCCAGTCGGGCAAGATTACCGGTTTTCTCGGTCCGAACGGCGCAGGCAAGACCACCACGATGCGCTTGATCCTCGGTCTTGACCGGCCGACGAGAGGCAGCGTCACGGTCAACGGCAGGCGCCTGAACCAGCTTGCCTGGCCGATGCGAGAGGTGGGGGCGCTGATCGACGCGAAGGCCGTGCACGGTGGCCGCAGTGCCTACAACCATCTGCTCTGCCTGGCCCAGACGAACAACTTGCCCAAGCGGCGCGTTCATGAGGTGCTTGACCTGGTCGGACTGCACGACGTGGCGCGCAAGCGCACCAAGGGCTTCTCCCTCGGCATGGGCCAGCGGCTCGGCATTGCCGCCGCGCTGCTCGGCGACCCGCAGATCTTGATGTTCGACGAGCCGGTCAACGGGCTCGACCCTGAGGGCATCTTGTGGATCAGGAACCTGATGAAAGCACTGGCAGCCGAGGGCCGCACCGTCTTCGTCTCGAGTCACCTGATGTCAGAGATGGAGAATACCGCCGACGACCTCATCGTCATCGGCCGCGGCAAGCTGATCGCGCAGAGCACGATCGCGGAGTTCATCGCCGCGAACAGTCAGCAGTCGGTCCGGGTGAGCACGCCGCAGCGCGCCGAGTTCGCCGCCGTGGTGGCCGCTGCGGGCGCCACCGTGCGCGACGACTCTGACGACAGGCTCGTCGTGCTCGGCTTGACTCCGGCCCAGGTCGGCGATCTGGCTTTCGAGCACGGTGTCCGGCTGCATGAGCTCTCGCCTGCGCATGCATCGCTTGAGCAGGCGTTCATGGAACTGACCGCGTCAAGCGTCGAATTCCAGGCCGGCCTGCCTGGTGTCGCACCTGACCAGCAGGCGGTCGGCGCGGGGAAGGTGAACTAGCGATGGCATCAGTAGCGACTCATGAACGGCTCATCGGCGGTGCTGTCGCCGAGCACCCGCGCGGCCGGGCCGGCTTCATCGGCACGATGCGCTCGGAGTTCACCAAGATCTGGTCGGTCAGGTCCACGTACTGGACGCTGATCGCCATGCTTGTCGTGTGCGTCGGCCTCGGCGCCCTGTTCAGCTGGGGTGCCACGGAACGGATCCTGGCCTTGAAGCACGGCGTCACCTTCGGCGGGCATCCGGCGCCGCCAGGCGCCCTGGCAAACAGGGAAGCCCTCATCAAGTCCCAGGCCGCCTCGCTCAGCCTGTTCGGCCTGCTGATCGGCCAGTTGATCATGGTTGTGCTCGGCTCGCTGACCATCACCTCTGAGTACTCGACAGGGATGATCAGGACGGCGCTGACGGCCATGCCGAGGCGCGGTACCTTCTACGCAGCCAAGGCGGTCGCCTTCGGGTTCGTGGCCCTGGTGACCGGCCTTGTCACCAGCTTCATCGCGTTCTTCCTCGGCCAGACGATCTTGTCCACGCAAGGCGTCAGCACCACGCTCGGCGCGCACGACGTGCTGAGAACAGTCATCGGCGGCGGGCTGTTCCTCGCCGTCTGCGGGCTGCTTTCCTTCGGCATCGGCGCGATGCTGCGGCATACCGCCGGGTCGATCTCCACCGGGATCGGCTTGCTGTTCGTGGTCTTCATCCTGAGCAACTTCCTGCCGAGCCCGCCGAGCGGCTGGTTCGGCCAGGCCGACTTCGACAAGTGGATACCGTTCTTCGCCGGTGCCCATATCTGGCAGAGCCAGCTGGTAGGCGTGAACCCGTTCTCGCCCTGGGTCGGCTTCGGCGTCTTCTGCGCCTACGCGGCCGCCGCCCTCATCGGCGGCCTGGTGCTGTTCCTCCGCCGCGACGCCTGAGCAAGTCGCCGGAACCAGCGGGGGTATTCCCTGGCCTCTGTAGCACCCAGGGAATACCCCCGCTGTCCGGTCAGGACCGCAGCGTCAGCACGGCGGCTCGCTTGGTCGGGGCGCTTTCCAGGCCGGCGACCACAGGGATCTCGTAGGCCGCGAGTTCCCTGAGTTCGTTGCGGGGGAGGAACGCCCGCCCGATGTCACCGGCCAGTACCACGGCGCCGTGCGCGGCGGCGCGGCGCAGCAGGCCGAGTGCCCGCGCCGCAAGCTGCCGCTGATACCAGATGTCGCCGGCCAGCACCACGTCGAAACCGGCGGCGTCACCGTCAAGCACGTCGCCAGTCGTCTCGATCCGCACATCGTTGAGCGCCGCGTTAAGGTCAGTCGCGGCGATCGCGAACTCGTCGACGTCGCTGGCCAGCACCCGGCGGGCGCCCGCGAGCGCCGCCGCGATCGCGGTCAGGCCAGATCCTGAACCAAGATCGAGCACCGAGCGCCCGGCTGCCACCTCGCGATGGTCGAGCAGGTACCTGGCCAGCGCCTGGCCGCCAGGCCAGGGGAACGCCCAGAACGGCGGCTGTCGGCCGGGTCGGCCGGCTTGCGTTTCCGTCTGCTCCCAGATGCTGATCGCGTCGTCGCCAAGGTAAAGCCGCACCTGCGGCACCAGCGGCACGGCCGCGGCCCTGGTACGTGCCGCGATGAAGTTCTCAAGGCTGGCATGACGGGCACCAGAAGGTGATGCGCTCGCCGGTGGCATTGCCATGACTGCCGTGTCCTTCCGCCAGAATTCTGCATGCGCAGCGTCGGCACGGCCGGCCCGCACGGCCGTAGACCCAGGTTTCCTCGCCGCGGGCCGGATTGCCGGTAGTCACCTGGCCAGGCCGGTCCTTGTTAGCTTCGAGAAGCTGCCTGGCCAGGTCGACCATCGCCGGGAGATCCCCGGCCTCGGCGACCGTACGCCGGGGGTTCACCCCGCGCAAGAACAGCACCTCGGCCTTGTAAAGGTTGCCGATTCCGGCCAGGTTCTCCTGGTTGAGGAGAGCCTCGGCGATGGGGCGGTCAGGCTCGCGCAGCAGCCGGCGCACGGCCTCGCCGGCGTCCCAGTCCGGTCCGAGCAGATCGGGCCCGAGATGACCGAGGACCTGATGCTCGCGATCGGTCCGCAGGACCTCGACCACGCCGAGCCGGTAGCCCGTTGCCTGCCATTCTTCGTTCGCGAGCACCAGGCGCACCCGGTGATCGCGCGGCGGGCAGCCGCCGGCCCGGCTGATCCGCCAGGAGCCATCCATCCGCAGGTGGGTATGGACGGTGATGCCGCCGTCCACGCGGGTGAGCAGGTGCTTGCCGCGGGACACTGTCCCGGTGACGCCGCGCCCTGTCAGGTCGGCCGTCGCGTATCCCGGCACCCGGAAGTCGCTCCTGGTCAGCACGCGCGCGGCGAGCGCGGCATCGAGTTGCCTTGCGGTACGCCAGACGACGTCGCCCTCGGGCACCGGCTAAAGTCCGGACTCGCGCAAGGTGATGTTGACCCGCCCGGACGGCAAGCCGATCGCCGGCCGGTCCGTGCCCGGCAGGGTCTTCACCACGCCGTGATAGGCCAGGCGCGACTCCCCGCCGAACACGAACAGGTCGCCTGAGCCCAGTTCGATGTCGTGCCAGGGCTTGCCGCGGCTGACGGTATTTCCGAACCTGAACACGCAGCTCGCTCCGAGGCTGAGGGATACCACCGGCGCCCGGCTGCGCTCGTCCTTGTCCTGGTGCAGGCCCATCTTCGCGGCAGCGTCGTAGAAGTTGACCAGCGCCACGTCCGGCTGGTAGGCAGCAGCCAGCACCTTGTCATCGTAGGCGTCGGCCAGCGCGGCCCGCCCGAGGTCGGTCAGCCACTCAGGAAATGGCTTCACCGGCGTCCCGTCGTCGGCGGTCCGCACGTACTTATAGGGCACCCAGTGCCATCCGAGGCATACGGTCTGCACGGACATCTCACCGCCGCCAGGCAGCACGGTATGCCTGATCCCCGCAGGCGGCCTGGCCCATTCCCGGCAGGCAGCGACAAGCTCGGCCTGCTTGCTGACAGGAAGCCAGCCCGGCCGGTGCACCGCGCCCGGCGGGAGCCTGACCGCGGGCAGCTCGAACAGCGCGTTCACCTCACAAGAACTTGCGCAAGATCGCGATGTCGGCGAAGCTCGCATCCACCTTCACCCGCCTGATCAGCCAGAGCCTGGCGAAAGTCTCCGGTCTGGCCGCGATCGCCATCACGTCCTCGCTCTTGGCGGCGAACCGTACCTGTGCTCGCGGCATGTCAGGCCCCGCCAGTTCCAGCGGCTCGGCGCCTGCTGGCCCGATAGTGGTCAGGTAGATCACGCTGAGGTCGGTGATCTGACAGCTCAGCGTGCGGGGCGGAATGCTGCGCCTGGTCTGCTCGTCAAGTCCCGACAAGCGGGCCAGCAGGGAATCAAATGCCTTGCGGCACTCTTCGGCGGTCGCCATGGTCACCTCGCTTTCACATGGCCCATTATCCCGGTGGGAAGGCTAGCCCAGGAGGCACCGAGTGCCGGTTAGCACACGGTAGCGTTCTGAGCATGGGAGAAGAAGCGGGCCAGGCACCAGGCATGGCGACCGGGGAACCGCGGGTCGACGAGGCGCTCGGGCACCTCGGAGAACTCGAGGGCCGCCAGGTGAGTGAACATCCAGCGGTGTTTGAGCGTGTCCACGCGCAGCTTGTGGAAGTACTTGGAGAATTGCGTTCAGGTGCCGACTGAATCTGGCGGTGATGATGTCACGAGCGACGCCGGCGCGCCGGGCTCGGCTTGACGCCGAATTGGTGCGGCGCGGCCTGGTCAGATCACGCGCCCAGGCGGCCGAGCTGATCGCGGCCGGGCAGGTCGCCGTGTCCGGGCAGCTCGCGACCAAGGCCGCGACCCAGGTGGAGCACGAGGCGCCGATCACGATCAAGCAGGCCAGGTCAGGACCGGATTACGTCTCACGCGGTGGTCACAAGCTGGCGGGTGCGCTTGCCGCGTTTGCTGAGCTGCCGGTAGCCGGCCGGCGCTGCCTGGACGCCGGAGCCTGCACCGGGGGATTCACTGACGTGCTGCTGCGGGCCGGAGCCTGCCATGTCGTGGCAGCCGACGTCGGCTACGGGCAGCTCGCCTGGAGCCTGCGGTCCGATCACCGGGTGACCGTGCTTGACCGGGTCAACGTGCGGAACCTCCAGCCCGAGCAGGTCGCGCCGCCGGCCGGGCTCGTCACCGCTGACCTGTCGTTCATCTCGCTGACCAGGGTACTGCCCGCGCTTGTCTCCTGCGCGGCGCCAGATGCCGACTTCCTGCTGCTGGTCAAGCCGCAGTTCGAAGTCGGCAAGGGCCTGGTCGGTTCCGGCGGCGTGGTGCGGGATCCAGCGTTGCGAGCGCAAGCGGTGCGCACCATAGCCGATGCGGCAGGCAGGCTCGGGCTTGGCGCCCTCGGCGTGACCGCCAGCCCGCTGCCCGGCCCGGCGGGGAACGTGGAGTATTTCCTCTGGCTGAAGCGAGGCGCGCCGCCGCTCGACGCGGGCAGCCTGGCCGGCGCGATCCAGGCAGGTCCCCAGTGACGCTGATCCCCCCTGGCAGCCGGACGATGCTGCTCGTTGTGCACACCGGCAGGCCCGCGGGAGTGCGAACCGCCAGGCGGGTCGCCGGCTGGCTTGACGCGGCCGGGGTCGAAGTGCGGGTGCTCGGGCATGAGGCCAGGGAACTCGGCCTGGCCGGCGCTGTCGAGATGCCGGCTAGCCAGGACGCGGCGCAGAACGCCGAGCTTGTCCTGGTGATCGGCGGTGACGGCACGCTGCTGCGCGCCGCCGAACTGGCCAGGCCGGCCGGAACGCCGCTGTTCGGTGTCAACCTCGGTCATGTCGGGTTTCTTGCCGAGGCCGAGCCCGACCACTTGTCAGAGGCGATCGGCCGCCTGGTCGCCGGTGAGTACCTGGTCGGCCCGAGGATGACCATTGACGTCACGATCAGGCACAACGGCACGGTGGTCGGGACGACCTGGGCACTCAACGAGGCAACGGTGGAGAAGGCCGCCAGGGAGCGCATGGTTGACCTGGTGACCGAGATCGACGGCCGCCCGCTGGCTCGATGGGGCGGCGACGGCATCGTGTTCGCCACGCCTACCGGATCGACCGCCTATGCCTTCTCGGCCGGCGGGCCCGTGGTCTGGCCCGACGTGGAGGCCTTGCTGCTGGTGCCGATTAGCGCCCATGCGCTTTTCGCAAGACCTATGGTGGTATCACCGGAGTCAGTGCTCGCAGCGGAGGTCATCGGCGCAACGGGTGCTCAGGGCTCGCTGTCCGGTGCCGTCTTGTGGTGCGATGGCCGTCGCGCGGCTGACCTGCCGCCGGGTGCGCGGGTCGAGGTGCGGCGCGGCCAGCATCCAGTGCTGCTAGCGCGGTTGCCGGCCGGCTCGAACATTGGCGCGGCGTTCACCGACCGCCTGGTCGCGAAGTTCGAACTGCCGGTAGCGGGCTGGCGCGGTCGTGGCCAGTCAGGCGAGCCGCCTGCCACGATCGGCGGCACACGAGACGAGGAGCTCACTGGCAATGCTTGAGGAAGTGAGAATACAGAGCCTCGGCGTGATCGACGACGCGGTGCTTGAGCTATCGCCTGGCTTCAACGTGGTCACCGGGGAGACCGGCGCTGGCAAGACCATGGTCGTGACCGGGCTTGGCTTGCTGTTCGGCGGCAAGGCCGACCCGTCCCGCGTCCGGCCGGGGGCCGAGCGGGCCAGCGTAGAAGGGCGCTTGCGGATCGACCCGGACGGCGAGATCGCCAGTCAGGTGAATAACTCGGGTGGTGACCTCGATGACGACGGTGCCGCGCTGGTGCTCGTCCGCTCGGTCTCAGCCGAGGGGCGCTCGCGCGCGTTTGCCGGAGGCCGGTCAGTCCCTGTCTCCTTGCTGACGTATCTGGCGGATGACCTCGTGGCAGTGCACGGTCAGTCCGATCAGCAGCAGCTTCTGAAGCCGGGCAGGCAGCGGGCGGCGCTCGACCGGTTCGCCGGGGCCAAGTTCGCTCAGCTGCTCGGCGACTACCAGCGCGTCTATCAAAGCCACCTGAAGGTGCGTGCCCGCCTTGACGAGCTGACGTCGCTGGCCAGGGAACGGGCGGCGGAAGCCGAGGCGCTCAGGTTCGGGCTTGCCGAGGTCGAGAGGCTGGCGCCGGCGGCAGGGGAGGATATCGGCCTGGCCGCCGAGGCCGAGCGGCTGACCAATGCCGACACGCTCCATAGCGCGGCGACGACCGCGCACGAGGCGCTCCAGTCCGACCCGTCGAGTAGTTCCTACGAGTCCGCCGACGTGCTGATGCTGCTCGGCGCGGCGCGGCAGGCGCTCGAAGCGGCCGCGCCGCACGATCAGGCGCTCGGCGCGCTCGCCGGGCGGCTGACCGAGGCAACCTACCTGGTCTCTGACGTGGCCGCGGAATTGGCTTCCTACGCCGATTCGATCGAGGCCGATCCTGGCAGGCTCGCCGTGGTGCAAGAGCGCAGATCCGAGCTGACCAGGCTGGTCAGGCTGTATGGCGGGCCAGGCGATTCCGGGCTCACCGGAGTGCTCGGCTGGGCCAAGGCCGCGGCGGTCAGGCTGACCGAGCTCGAAGGTGACGACGAGGCCATCGCCAGCCTCGAGGCGCAAGAAGCCGACCTGGCCGGCCGGGTGCGGGAACTTGGCGGGCAGCTGACCGTGATGCGGCATGAGGCGGCCAGGACCTTCGAAGAGGCGGTCACGGCGGAACTGGCGGCACTCGCCATGCCGCATGCCCGGCTGACCGCCGTGGTGAGCCCGCTGCGCGAGTATGGTCCGCACGGCGCCGACGATGTGGAGATAAGGCTGGCCGCGCACCACGGAGCGCCTGCGCTTCCGCTGCATAAGGGCGCCTCAGGCGGTGAGCTTTCCCGCGTGATGCTGGGGATCGAAGTGGTGTTCGCCGGCGCCGATCCGGTGCCCACGTTCGTGTTCGACGAGGTGGACGCCGGGGTCGGCGGCCGGGCCGCGGTCGAAATCGGCAGGCGGCTTGCCAGGCTGGCGAAACTGGCCCAGGTCATCGTGGTGACGCACCTGCCGCAGGTGGCTGCGTTCGCCGACACCCACCTGGTAGTGGAGAAGGCCAGCGACGGGTCGGTGGTGGCCAGCGGCATAGCCAGGCTGGACGACGAGGGGCGGATCAGGGAACTCTCCCGGATGCTCGCTGGTCTCGAGGACTCCGAATTCGGGCGGGCGCACGCAACAGAACTCCTCGCGGCGGCGGCGGTCGAACGCGCCAGCGCTGACCGGGACGGATCGGATACCTCATGAGCAGGCGGACCGGCAGAGCCGCCTTCTTGCGGCGCGTGCTGCGCGGACTGCGCACGGGCCGGGGGCGTAACGGACGGTCGGATCTGCCAGGCCTGGTGGCACCTGTCCGGCTCGACCGGCGCACTAAGAACCTGACCAGACGGCTCCAGCCCGGCGACATCGCCGTCATCGACCACGCCGACCTCGACCGGGTCAGCGCCGAGTCCATGATCAGGTGCCGCGTCGCCGCCGTCGTCAACGCGGCGGCGAGCATCACCGGCCGGTACCCGAACCTCGGACCGCAGCTGCTGGTCGAGGCGGGGATACTGCTGATCGACGACGTGGGCTCCGACATTTTCGACAAGCTGGCTGACGGGCACTTCGTGCGCCTGGATTCCGACACCTTGTACGCGGGTGACACGATCCTGGCCAAGGGGACCGTGCAGACCGCGGCGTCGGTGACCGCGGCCATGGGCCGGGCAAAGGAAGGTCTCGCCGATCAGATCCGTGCTTTCATGGCGAACACGATCGAGTACATCGGCCGTGATTTCGAGGAATTCATCGACGGCATCAGGGTTCCGCCGCTGCGCACCAAGCTGGGAGACAGGCATGCGCTGGTCGTGGCCAGGGGTTACCGGCACCATGAGGACCTGCTGGCGCTGCGGGCCTATATCAGGGAGTTCAAGCCGGTCATGGTCGCGGTCGACGGGGGAGCGGACGCACTGCTTGAAGCCGGGTACCGGCCGCACCTGATCGTCGGTGACATGGACTCGGTCTCGGACCGGGCGCTGACCTGCGGCGCCGAACTCGTCGTGCATGCCTACCCGGACGGCCGGGCACCAGGGCTAGCCAGGGTAGAGTCGCTCGGCCTTCCCTCTGTGCTCTGCCCGGCGACCGGGACCAGCGAAGACGTGGCGCTCCTGCTGGCCGACGAGGCAGGCGCCCGGCTGATAGTCGCCGTTGGCATGCGGCACACGCTGGTAGAGTTCCTGGACAAAGGACGGCCAGGAATGGCCAGCGCGGTCCTGACCAGGATGCGGGTCGGCGACAAGATCGTCGAGCCGAAGGGCGTGAGCCGGCTCTACCAGAGCCGGATCTCGAACTCCTGGCTCGTCATGCTGGTGCTCGCCGCGATCACGACGATCGTCGTGGCGGTGTGGTTCCTGCCGGTAGGCCACACCATCATCACCCTCGTCGGACTGCGGCTTAGTCCTTTCTGGCACTGGCTAACGGGACTGCTCAAGTGATCGACTTCCGGTATCACCTGGTTTCCATAATGGCGGTGTTCCTGGCGCTCGCGGTCGGGATCGTGCTCGGCGCCGAGGCGCTGCCGCCCAAGGTGGCTAGCAAGCTGAACAGCGAGGCCCAGCGGGCGCTCAGGCAGAACGATCAGCTGAACGCAGAGATCAGCCAGCTCAAGTCCCAGGTCGCGACCGATAATCAGTTCGGCACGGCGGCCTCGGGCACCTTGCTCGCGCATCTGCTGCAAGGCGAGACGGTGGTCATGGTGACCGCGCCAGGCGCCGACTCGGGCACCGTGTCCGGCCTGACGAAGGCATTGCAGGAGGCCGGCGCGAAGCTGACAGGCACGATCAGCCTTGCGCCGCAGTTCTTCGACACCGACGCCGCGACCGAGTCCACGCTGGTCACGACCGCCGGGCAACTCGCGCCTGCCGGGGTGAGCGCGCCTGCCGTCCCCGGCACGCAACTCGCCGGGCAGTACGCGGCCGCTAAGATCATCGCCAGCGCGATCATGACAGGCGACGGGATACCTACGCTCACCAGTCATCAGGTCAATGCGGTGCTGAACGGGTTCGGCGCCCAGGGGTTCCTTCAGGTCAGTGACCCGGCGGGTGCAGCCGCGCTTACCGGCCAGGCGACCCTTGCCGTGGTAGTGATCCCCGGCACCACGTCCGCGAACGCGAGCAGCCTGAGCGCGGAGAACCTCACGCTGGTCGAACTGACCCACGCCCTCGGGCAGGCGGGCCAGGCGGCCCTGCTTGCCGGGTCACTGGCCGGATCCGGGCCTGGCAGCGCGATCAACGCGGTAACCAGCGGCGGAGCGGGCGTGACGGTCACTACCGTGGACAACGCTGACTCTCAGATCGGGCAGATCATCGTGGTCCAGGCGCTCAGGCAAGAGCTCGGACCGCATCCAGGGCCGACCGCGTACGGCGTCGGGCCTGGCGTGGTGCCGAGTCCCGCGCCTACTTCGTCCCCGGCGCCTGGTACGTCGCCTAGCACCTCTCCCAGTCCATCGCGCAGTCCTTCGCATAGTCCGGCCGGAAAAAGGTAAAGAAGTGAAAAGTCGAGCCTTCGAGCGGTTCATGTTGGCCGGGGTCTACGCGCGGCTGGGGTTCGCCGCCTTGGCTGGCCGGCCGCCGGGGGGTGAGAAGACGTGGACGAGAACCAATCACCGCGGTGATCCCGTCACGCTGCTCGAAGGGCCCGCGGTGGCCGCCGCGGCGGTCGGGGCGACCCTCGTGCTGCCGGGGATGGAGTGCAGGGACAAGCTGGCGCTTGCCGTCGCGGGAGCGGGGGCGGGAGCCTTCGGCTGCTATGACGACCTGGCCGGCTCTGGCGACCGGCGCGGGCTGCGCGGTCACCTCGGGGCACTGGCCGGCGGCGAGGTGACCACGGGCGCGGTCAAGATCATCGGCATCGGGGCCGCCGGGCTGGCAGCCAGCCTGCTGCTTCGCCCGCGCGGTGGCGGGCTCGCAGGCCGGGCGGCCGACGTGGTCATCAATGCCGCGCTCGTGGCCGGGACCGCTAACCTGCTGAATCTCTTCGACCTGCGGCCGGGTCGCGCGATCAAGGCCGGCCTGGCCGGGGCGGTCGCGGTGGGTGCGGCCGGCGGCGCGGAAGGCCTGGCTGCCGTGGCCGCCCCGGCGGGCGCCGCGATCGCCTTGCTGCGAGAAGACCTCGGGGAGAAGGCGATGCTCGGCGACGCGGGCGCCAACGCGCTCGGCGCGATGCTCGGCGCCGCCGCAGCCAGGTCGCTGCCTCGCCGGACGCGCCTTGCGGCGCTGGCCGGGATCGCCGGGCTGACCCTGGCCAGCGAGAAGGTCAGCTTCACCAAGGTGATCGCCCGCACTCCGGCGCTCAACTGGGTGGACATGCTTGGCCGCAGGCCCGTACCTGACCAGGCGGTGCCGGCTAGCCAGGCCCCCCCTGAGGGTGGCACGCCACTTGACGACGGTCAGACTCGCGGCGCCAGCGCACCGGTCCGGTGATCGGAGGAGGACCTTCTGCCCCGGCAGGGCAGGGCGGGCCGGCGGGGGAGGCGAAGACGGCTGCCGAGGCTGACGATGGCGCCCGCGCCGAGCCGGCGCCCGGCTGGCCTCCCGGCCGGTCACGCGGTTCTGGCATCGGCCGGGCGGCGCTGCTCATCGGCGGCTTCACGGTGCTCGCTCGCCTGCTCGGCTTTGTCAGGACGCTGGTCTTCGCGGGCACGGTCAAGACATCCTGCCTGAGCGCCGCGTACGTAACGGCCAACCAGGTGCCGAACGTGATCTACGACATCGTGCTCGGCGGCGCGCTCACCGCGATCGTGGTGCCCGTGCTCGCAGGCCCGGCGGACCTGGCCATAGCAGGGACCGCGGGCGCGCGCGGCGAGGCGCGGGCGATTTCCTCCGCCCTGCTGACCTGGACCGTGGTGATCTTGACCCCGGTCAGCCTGGCGGTCGCCGTCGCGGCCGGGCCGGTGATCTCCGTGCTGATGCCCGCCAACCCCGGATCTGGCTGCGCGCGCGGGCAACTGGCGGCGATCGCTGGACGGATGCTCGTCGTCTTCGCGCCGCAGATCCTGCTGTACGGGGTCGCCGTGGTGCTTTACGGGATACTCCAGTCGCACCGCAGGTTCACCGCACCCGCGCTGGCGCCGGTCCTGTCGAGCATCGTGGTGATCGCCGCCTATGCGATCTTCGCTCCGCTCGGGGCTCCCTACACCAGGCAGGTGACCGGGCTGCCGGCCATCGCCGAGTACACCTTGTCGGCGGGTACCACGCTCGGGGTTGCCGCGCTCGTGCTGACCGCCGTGTGGCCGGTGCGGCGGCTTCGGTTGCGGCTGCGGCCGACGCTCTCACTGCCCGCGGGCGTGGCGAAGCGGGCCAGGAGCCTGGCGGGGGCCGGGGTGGCCGCGCTGATCGCGCAGGATGCCTCGGTGCTGGTGGTGACCAGGCTGGCCAACGAGCACAGCGGCAGCGGCGGGTCGGCCGTGGCGCTCTACAGCTATGGCTGGCAGGCGTTCGTGTCCGTCTACGCGGTACTGGCGATCCCGGTCGCGATCAGCGCGTTCCCAGTGCTGGCGGCGAGGAAGGGTGCTGAGTTCGACGCCGCGGCGGCGTCGGCGACGCGCGCTACCGCGCTGGCTTCCTGGCTGGGCGCGGCGCTCCTGGCCGGGGTGGCAGTGCCGGTCGCGCGGGCATTTCCAGGGCTCGGGGCTCCGGCGGCCGGGCAGTTCGCGCTGGCGCTGGTCGCGTTCGCCCCTGGCCTGGTCGGCTACGGGCTGACCGCATGCCTGTCGCGGGTGCTGTTCGCCGACGGCAGGAACGTGCGCGCAGCAGTGGCCATGGTGGCTGGCTGGGTGGTCGTGATCGTGGCCGATGTGGTCGCGGTGCCGCTGGTTCCCGCCAGTTTCCTGGTTCCTTTGCTCGGACTCGCCAACACGGCAGGAATGATCGTGTCAGGGGCGGTACTGCTGGTCGCGGTCGGCCGGGTGCGCGGGACGGGCGCCCTGCGCGGAAGCTGGCGCGCGCTCGGTGCCGGACTGGCCGGTGCCGTGGCCGGCGCCGTGGCCGGGCTCGGGCTGAGCGCGGTCGTGCCGGTGACCGGTCATCTGCTCAACGCCGGGCTCGCGGTCGGTGTCGCCGGATGCGTGACGGTGATGTTCGGCGGCGTGGTGGCCATGCTCGACGGGGGAGACCTGCGGAACGTGCTGGCGCGGGTGCGGCGGGCGGCGTCGTGACCACGGTGCGGGTCGCCTACGTTCTCGGCACTACCGCTGGCGGCACCGGGCGGCATGTAGCCATGCTGGCGTCCGCGGTGCCCGGCGAGGCGCTCGTCGCCGGGCCGTCGGGCACCGCGTCGTTGTTCGCCCCTTCGGTGGCATTCGAACCGGTCGCGATCCGCGACCGGCCAAGGCTGGCCGGCGACGTGCTGACGGTGCTGAGGCTAGGTCGGCTGCTCCGGCGGTTCCGGCCAGGCGTCGTGCACGCGCACGGATTGCGGGCCGGCGCGCTGACCGCGCTCGCGCTGTCGTGGCGCGGGCGCGCCGCCCTGGTGGTGACGGTGCATAACGCTCCTCCGGCGGCCGGCGGGCTGGCGGCGGTGTACCGCGCGCTCGAGCGGATCGTGGCCTGGCGGGCCGACCTGGTTCTGTGCGTGTCAGGCGACCTGGCTGCGAGGATGCGGCGGCTGGGAGCGAGGGAGGTAGACCTGGCGCTGGTGCCCGCGCCTTCCGCTTGGTCCGAATCTCCGGCCGCGGTCGCGGTTTCCTGCGCCGCGCCGCTGGATGGCGACGGCCGGCCCGTCGTGCTCGGCGTCGGGCGGCTGGCTCCGCAGAAGCGGTTCGACGTGCTGCTCCGGGCGGCGGCGACCAGGCAGTGGCGGGCAAGGCAGCCGGCGCCTCTTGTGGTGATCGCCGGAGCGGGACCGCTGGCCGGCGACCTTGACAGGCTCGCCGCGGAACTCGGGGTCGATGCCAGGTTCCTCGGCGAGCGGGACGACGTGCCTGCCTTGCTGGCGGCAGCGGACGTCTTTGTCCTGCCCAGCCAGTGGGAAGGCCAGCCGCTGATCTTGCAGGAGGCGCTGCGTGCTGGCCGTCCCATCGTGGCTAGTGACGTCGGTGGCGTCAGGGACCTGACCGGTGACGCTGCCGCTGTCCTGGTCGCGCCTGGTGACCCGCTCGTGCTGAGCCTCGCCGTGCTTTCCGTGCTCGACGACGAGCGCCTGGCCAGCAGGCTCGCCGTAGCGGCGGCCGCCAGGGCAGGCAAGCTTCCGGCCGAGGCGGCGGCCGTGGCGAGCGTGATCGGGCACTATGACCGGCTGGCGCGGCTCAGGGCAGCGCGGACACGGCGCGCTTGAGTGCTGGCCGCGTAAACGCGGCAGGCTTCCCCGCCAAGGCCGGCCGGCCTTGGTCAAGGATGACCGGCAGGCCGAGACCGAGTGCCTCGTTCAGCAGGCCGAGCGCGAGGGTGCCGCTGATGCCGGCTGGCGGCACGCCGCCAAAGTGCCGCCAGCCGCTCGCCTGCCTGGCTAGGCCAGTTTCACCCAGGTGGTGCCGCCTTTGCAGTACCACAGGTGATGGCTGTGGTCCACGTAGAGGTCACCTGGTGAGCCTGAATGCGGGTGCGCCTTGTTCGCCGGCGTCAGCCTGACCTGCGCGCTCGAGCCCTGGAAGACGCCTCCCCTGCTGCCGCTGCCATGAACGCCGTAGCCGGTCTTGCTCGAGCCGGCCACCCCGGTGCCCGAGGAGCTGGTGCCCGACGCGCCGGTGCCAGACGTGCTAGTGCCTGTCACGCCGGTCTTCTTCGTGCTCGAGCCGCTGACTCCGTTACCCGTCGAGCTCGAGCCAAGCACACCGGTACCTGACCCGCTCGAGCCCTGGACTCCGGTACCTGACCCGCTTGAGCCGGCCATGCCGCTAGCGCTGCCGTTGCCTGAGGCGAGCAGCGCAAGCCCGGTGGTGCTTGGCGAGCTCGAGCCGGTCACTCGCAGGCCAAGGCCGCCGCTGCCGCCGTTGACAATGGCGCCGACGCCCAGCGGGCCGCCCGGGCTGTCCACGACGAAACTCGTCGACGTGGAACTGAGGCCGCTGCCGTCGATGTGGAACAGCGGGTTCAGCGTGGTGCCCGCGTTGGTGACGCTCAGCGTCGTGGTGTTGTCTGCGTCGTTGCTCGCGCCGAGCACGAAGTTGCCTCCGGTGGCCGCTTCCGCTCTGCGCTGGTCGAGCATGGTCAAGCCGGCGAGAGACACGGCGGCGGCGACACCGCCGCGCCTGAGCATCGCCCGGCGGCTAGTGCGGGTTTGTGATGCCTGCCTGAGCAGGCCAGACGTACTCCCGTCTGCAACTGGTGAGTTCATCGGGCACACCTCCGAAATCGGCGCGGCGCCATGCGCATGGTGTCGGAATCATCACCAAGAGTCAGGTTCGTAGTCAATAAGCCCGAGGTTATCGTTATGAATCTTTAGGGTTGGCCGGGGCGGGCACCGGTAACTGTCAGGGAATCGCCTGAGCAACTCGAAATGCATGTCGCGAACCACCGGCCAGACCTGAGCATGAATGTCGCCGCTCCACCGGCCGTCATCGAAGCTGCTGATCGGCGCCAGCGTGGTCTTGCCGCCTGTCGTGACGCCGATGACCGGCCGGGGTTCGCCGGTAATCGCCGCATGGCTGGTGGTGAGCAGGCCGGCGTCCAGGTCGCCGACAGGGAAGCCGCGCCGTTCAAGCTGGCCGACGAGCCTGGTCAGGGTCTCGTCCGGCTGCTCGGCGAGCGCGTCATAGCTGACCGTGATCAGTCGCTCGGGCGGCAGGTGCACTATCTGGGCGCACAGCGACGTCCAGAGCGCGGCGCTGTCGGCCCAGGTGTCGCCGCCCCAGGCGAACCGGTGCAGGCTCAATACGGTGCCCGCGTAATGCCTCAGCATGAGCACGAACAGCGCGTCAGGCGGGTCGCCGGCCAGTCGTGCCGCCACCTCCAGGTTCCACGGGGTGTGGTCGACGTACCAGTCGCAGCCCTGCTCGCGGGCGATCCGCTCGGCGAAGGTGCGCGCATGCTGAGCTACCTCGGCCAGGTAAGCATCGTGGTGGAAGCCGGGTATTCGCTCGATCACGGCCGGTACCACGGAATGCACCACGTAGTAGCCGCCATATTCGGCCAGGTTGGTCACGCCGGTCGCGGAGCCGAGGTAATTGCCGATGACCGTGGTGCCTGACCGGGGAACGCCGAGCACGAAGAGCGCACGCGGATTGTTTCTCGCCATTATCGATCCCATGCTTGCGCGAGCAGTCGCCTGGCCCAGAGCCCGGCGCGTACCGCCGCCGACTCGAGCACCAGCGGACAGGTGTCTGCGAGCGCCGCTTCGAACAGGGCGCCGCTGTGAGTTTCCCTGATCGCGACCGGGAGCAGGTCGCCAGGCAGTTCTGAGATCAGCGCCACGAACTCAAGGCCGGCCTGGCGTGAGCCAGCCTGGATCGCCACCCGGATGCCGTGCTCGCCGGCCGACAGGTACGCCGGTTCCGGGCGCTCGGCGTCGAGTGCGGACCTGGTAAGCGCGACCTTGACCGCGCCGCGCGGCAGCGCGAGCGACTGGCGCAACTCAGCGGCCAGCGCGTCAAGCAGTCCGCTTGCGGCTTCGGCGCGCTCGTCGAGTTCACTCCTGGCGGCCGGGGGAGCCGCGGGCACCAGCGACTGCGGTGCCAGCAAACTGGCGGCCAGGTCGAGCGCCAGCATGGTGGCCGAGTTGAAGTAGTCCGCCAGCCGTTGCGGTTCCTGCCCCTGGGTAGCGGCAAGCAGGGCGGCGTAATAGCCGGGCCACTGGTCGGCGAACACAAGCAGCGGTACCCCGTACGCCCTGATCAGGTACACCGAAGCGACGGTTCTGGCCAGCCGGCCGTTACCATCGGCGAAGGGGTGGATCGCGGTCAGCGCGTAGTGCGCATAGGCTGCCTGGATGACCGGGTGCGCGCCAGTGAACGCCGGCGAGCCGAGTTCGCCCGCCAGCCTGTCCATCTCCGCGGCGACCTGGCTGGCCGGGGCGAACGCGGCTAGTTCGCCGTCTGGCAGCCGCAAGTAGTTCGATACCGGCTTGTACTGCCGTCTGGGCAGGTCCACCTCGACGTTCTGGCCCTGGTCTGTGGTCACCGTGTAGCTGACCTGAGACTCGGTGATCATGTCCTGCAGCACCGCGATCAGGTTGATGTCGACCGGCCTGCCATCGGCAGCGACCTCGCCGGCCAGGATCATCGCCCGGCGGTGACACTCGGCCACGAGGTCGATGGCGTCGTCGGCGGCATCCCGCGGCACGGCGATCGCCGTCCCGAGTACCACGCTCACCGGCTCAGGGCTGGCGGGCAGCAGGTCATCGAGCGCCGCCGACTCAAGCACGGCCACCCGGATCAGCCGATCCTGCACTTCCGCGAAAGGGCCGGATTCCGAGACCCGGCTGTCAAGGGCGGTGTCGGTGTCGGTGTCGGTGGCACGCTGCCGCTCGCGGGCAAACGCGGCCAGGTACCTCGCCAGGCGCTGCCCGTCGACGTGCAGCAGGCACCAGTCGTTCGCGCTGGCAAACGGCTGGTAGCTGGCCTCAAGCGCAGCTAGTTCTGCGGCTGTCCTCGGCACGCCGGGGGCATCTGGCCGGGATTGCATCAGGTCAGCATAGGGCGAACTGACGGCGAAAGTCCCAAATCAATCAGTCAGGCCATCGTCGACTAGGCGCCGCAAACTTCTGCCATCCAGCTCCTCGACCATGGCCAGGTAGGACCGGTACACGCTGGCGAAGGGCTCGGTGCCGTCCGCCAGCGCGATCTTGAGTTGCCCGGTCGCGTCCAGCGAGGCGGTGATGACCTCGGCCGGGTAGCTGTACTTGACCTGATGCTCGGCGAACTCGTCTTCGTCGAGCACCAGCACCAGCCCGTCTCGCGTTCGCACGACGTCGAGGTCGAGGTCGACCATCGTGACCTCGCGCGGGTTCGGCCACGTAACCGGCGTGGTGATGTCGCAGTAGACCTCGGTGCGCGCGGGCGCGCTGTTGAACGTCGCCGTCCACCATCTCTCACGCGGGAAGAGCACCACGTGCGAGTGCCCGAACAGTACCGGCGGGCCATCCCCCTTGCGCCAGGCCGTGGACGCGCCGGCTCCGGTCCACACGCCATGCTCGTCCTCGCCCAGCCACTTCATCGTCATGTTCCAGTGCAGCGAGCCATCGAACTTGCGGTAGACAATTCTCGCCTCGTCGTCCATGGCTGGACTGTAACTGTCAGAACCTGCTCAATGCGAACCACGGCGGCGGAGCGGCATCAGCCGCCCGGCCGCCCCCCGTTCCCCGGCCATTGGCGGCTAGGAAGGCGAGCCATTCACCGATCAGCGGGCCGAACTTGAAACCGTGACCTGAGGTGCCGCAGCCGAGTACCACGGGACCGACCCGGTCGATGATGAAGTCCGTGTCCGGTGAGTTGTCGTAAATGCATCGCTCGACCTTGACCGGGCGGGGATCGAAGGCGGGCAGGAACTGCCTGGCCGCTAGTTCAATGCGCCCGGCCAGGCCGGGGTCTGCCGCGTGATCCTGCTGATCAGGGTCAACCGGGGGCCCGCCGAAATGGATGCCGATCTTGTAGTGGTCAGATCCAGGTACGGGCAGCCCGTAAGGGAACTCGCCGCCGTAGTGGACCATGATCGGCGTCACGGCGGAGGGCTGGTGACTGTTCGCTCGTGCCAGGTAGGCGACCTGCTCCAGGCTGGTCCAGCCGGGCACGGATATCCCGACGTCGGCCACCAGCCTGGCGGTCCACGGCCCGGCGCAGACAATGACGCGCTCGGCGTCGATCTCGCCTGCGCCGGTGCTTACTCTCACGCCGGTGCCGCGGATTGCCAGTCTGGTCACCTTGCCCTGCTCCGCGCCGACCCGCAGCGCGGGCTGGCCGGCCAGGCGGCCAAGCGCGGTCAGCGAGCGGTCGGCCGAGATCACGGCGGACCCGGTCTCGAGCATCACCTGGCCGCTGACCTTCACGCCAGGGAACCGCTCGGCCGCCGCCGCCGGGGTGATCAGCTCGGCGGGCGTGCCAGCCGCTGCCATGGCGGCGCGCACTTCTGCCACCTGCGGGCCGAACGTGAGCTGCGGCGTAGGAGCCAGCAACCGCTCACCGCAGGACTCTTCAAGCTCGGTCCAGCTATCCCTGGCCCTGGCGGCGAGGGTCACGTAAGCGGGCTTCTCATAGCCGAGCCTGAAGATCCGGCACGAGCCATGTGATCCGCCGAGCGAATGCCCGGCCTCGCCCTGGTCGAGCACGAGTACCTCGTGGCCGCGCTTGCGCAGCGCCCAGGCGGCGGC
This sequence comes from Actinomycetota bacterium, assembly GCA_027313705.1. Classification (GTDB taxonomy): domain Bacteria; phylum Actinomycetota; class Actinomycetes; order Streptosporangiales; family Streptosporangiaceae; genus Chersky-822. Next base: position 26,802 of record DAHVDE010000018.1, read on the forward strand.
AAGTCCGCAGATACCCGCGCCGATGACCGCGAACTCGGTCCGCACCCTGCTACCAGCCCCGGGCACGCCACTCCGCCAGGTGCGGGCGCTCCGCACCAAGCGTGGTGTCGCCGCCGTGGCCCGGATACACCCAGGTACCGTCGGGAAGGTCAGCGAAGATCCGGTTCTCCAGGTCGGTCATCAGCGAATTGAACCGGTCAGCGTCATGTTCTGTGTTGCCTGGTCCGCCGGGAAACAGCGAGTCGCCGGTGAACAGGTGCGGGCTGTCGGCCAGTTCGCCATCGCCGTCGTAGAGCAGGGCGATGCTGCCAGGAGTGTGACCGCGCAGGTGGATTACCTTGAGCACGCAGTCGCCCACATCGATCGTGTCTTCGTGCACCACGAGCTCGCCAGGCGCGACCGGAAGCTCAGGCGCGTCTTCGACATGCGCGTAGGTATCGGCCCCGGTCTGCTCGGCGAGTACCTCGAGCGCGCCGACGTGGTCCCAGTGCCGGTGCGTTGTCACGATCTTGGACAGCGGCGAGTCCCCGGCGATGATCAGGGAAAGCAGGGTCGAAGGCTCGCTGGCCGCGTCGATGAGCAACTGGTCGCCCGTGTTCTTGCATTTCAGCAAGTATGCGTTGTTGTTCATCGGGCCGACCGCGACCTTGGTGATCGTGAGGCCGGGCAGGTCCCTGGTCTGGGCCGGCCCGCCCACGCTGACGTTGCCGTCGTAAGTCATCGGGTTCTCTCCGTTTCTTGTGGTTTCTCTAGAAAGCAGGGACGCTCGGCAGGGGACCGGCAGGCTTCGCCGTCAGTTCCTCGCCTGCGGATCTTCCGAGAAGCCAGGCAAGCAGGGCATGCCCGTGCCCGGTAATCTCCAGGTCCCTTGTTTCGGCGGTGCCGGTGAAATACCGGCGTCCGGTCAGCATGTCATTCAGCACCGCGTCCGGTGCCTCAGGCTCGTGAGCCAGTTCGCCGGTGATCCGGTCGAGCGTTTCAGTAACGAACCAGCCGGGCCAGTCACCGGAGCGGTAGCCGGCGCGCAGGTCAACATGATGCACCTCGACCTCGAACAGCCGGCGCTCGAGCGTGAACCAGGCCGGATGGGCCGGTCCCCTGATGCCATGGACCTCGGTGAGCCAGGCTTCGGCGGGAAGCTCGCGTGCCAGGTCGGAGAATCTTCTCGCCGAGTCGGCGACGTCTGCGGCGAGTTCCGCGGCTGACTGCCAGGCGCCGGCCGCTATGCCGGCCTCGCGTGCCTCGAAGCTCGCGTACTGCGGGGTCTTTATGCCGGTCTTAGCCCAGATCAGCATGTTGCCGAGGCCGTCGGCGTTACGTGCGATGTGCGCGAGTACGTGGCCGCGGCTCCAGCCAGGCAGCAGGGAAGGAGCGCGGACCTGGTCATCGGTAAAAGCATTCACGGACTTGAGTACCCGGCCGACTGACTCGTCGATGCGACCGATCGTCAGGCCGACCGAGTGCGGTCCAGCGGACTCGCTCATGGGCACCCCTTATCTTCTGCTTCCTATCTTCTGCTTCCGGCTATCGTCCCCTAACTGGGGTCCGCCGCCGCAGCGCCGGGTCGGGCTGGGGAAGTTCGCGGCTCTCCTGATGGTTATCCACATCGCGTCCGGTGGAGGGACGGCATAATGTCAGACCCCCCGGATAGCATTGGCACCGCAGCCTCTGGGCCTGTGGATCCCCCGTGCAGCAAGACTTTCACCTGGAGAAACCTAGTGGCGGAGCGACTGGTAGTCCGCGGTGCCCGCGAGCACAACCTGAAGGATGTCTCGCTGGATTTGCCGAGGGATGCCATGATCGTCTTCACCGGGCTGTCCGGCTCGGGGAAGTCGAGCCTGGCGTTCGACACCATCTTCGCTGAGGGCCAGCGGCGGTACGTCGAGTCACTCTCGGCATATGCGCGGCAGTTCCTCGGCCAGATGGACAAGCCGGACGTGGACTTCATAGACGGGCTCTCACCGGCCGTCTCCATCGACCAGAAGGCGGCGAGCCGTAACCCGCGCTCTACGGTCGGCACCGTTACCGAGGTGTACGACTACTTGCGGCTGCTGTTCGCCAGGATCGGCAAGCCGCACTGCCCTGCCTGCGGGCGGCCGATCGCCAGGCAGACCCCGCAGCAGATCGTCGACCGGGTGCTCGAGCTTGAAGACGGCACCAGGTTCCAGGTACTTGCCCCGGTGATCAGGGGCAGGAAGGGCGAGTACACCGAACTGCTGCGCGAGCTCCAGACCAAGGGCTACTCGAGGGCGCGGGTCGACGGGGTCACGATCAGGCTCGACGATGCCCTGGACGGCGGCGGGCGGCTGCCGGTGCTCAAGAAGTACGAGAAGCACACCATCGAGGTGATCGTCGACCGGCTCGCGGTGCAGGAGTCGGCCAGGCGGCGGCTGACCGACTCTGTGGAGACCGCGCTCGGCCTGTCTGGCGGCGTCGTGGTACTCGATTTCGTCGATCTGCCCGACTCTGACCAGAACCGGGAGCGGATGTACTCAGAGCACCTGGCCTGCCTGTATGACGACCTGTCCTTTGAAGAGCTCGAACCGCGGTCGTTCTCGTTCAACTCGCCCTGGGGTGCCTGTCCCGACTGCACCGGGCTGGGCACGAAGATGGAGGTCGACCCCGAGCTTGTCGTGGCCGACGCTGATCTTTCGCTGGGTGATGGCGCGATCGGCGTGTGGAGCGGCGGGCATGTCAGCGACTACTTCATCAGGCTGACGGAGGCGCTCGGTAACACCATGGGTTTTGCCATCACGACCCCGTGGCGCAAGCTGCCCGCCGCCGCGAGAAAAGCCCTGCTATACGGATACCCAGAGCAAGTGCACGTCAAGTACAAGAACAGGTATGGCCGCGAGCGCTCCTATTACACGAACTTCGAAGGCGCGATTCCCTACATTCAGCGCAGGCACAACGACGCTGAGAGCGACTCGAGCAGGGAGCGGTTCGCCGGGTACATGCGCGAGGTGCCCTGCCCGTCGTGCGGCGGCACCAGGCTGAAGCCGCTGACGCTGGCGGTGACCATGGACGGGCGGTCGATCGCCCAGTATGTCGCGCTGCCGATCGGCGAGCTTGCCAAGCTGCTCGCCACCCTCGAGTTGTCCGAGCGCGATCAGCAGATCGCTGGCCGGGTGCTCAAGGAGATCAACGCCAGGCTCGGGTTCCTGCTTGACGTAGGGCTCGATTACCTGACGCTCGACAGGGCATCCGCGACCCTGGCCGGCGGTGAAGCGCAGCGGATCAGGCTGGCGACCCAGATCGGGTCTGGGCTGGTCGGCGTGCTTTACGTGCTCGACGAGCCGTCGATCGGCCTGCATCAGCGCGACAACCACCGCCTGCTCGAGACGCTGCTGCGGCTGCGCGACCTGGGCAACACGCTGATCGTCGTCGAGCACGACGAGGACACGATCCGCGCCGCCGACTGGGTGGTTGACATCGGGCCCAGGGCCGGCGAGCACGGCGGCCAGATCGTGGTATCAGGTCCGCTGGGCGAACTGCTGGCCAGCGAGGACTCGCTGACCGGCGCCTACCTGACCGGCCGGGAGCAGATCCAGGTGCCCGCGCGCCGGCGCAAGGTGTCGAAGAGCCGCGAGATCGTGGTCAAGGGCGCGGCCGAGCACAACCTGCGCAACGTGGACGTGGCGTTCCCGCTCGGCTGCTTCATCGCGGTCACCGGAGTGTCAGGATCGGGCAAGTCGACGCTGGTCAACGACATCTTGTACAGTTCGCTGGCCAAGGAGTTGCACGGCACGAGGATCGTGCCGGGCAAGCACTCGAAGGTCACTGGCATGCACCACCTGGACAAGGTCGTGCACGTGGACCAGGGACCCATCGGCCGCACTCCGCGCTCGAACCCGGCGACCTATACCGGGGTGTTCGATCACATCCGCAAGCTGTTCGCCCAGACCACGGAGGCGAAGGTGCGCGGCTACCAGCCCGGCCGCTTCTCCTTCAACATCAAGGGCGGCAGGTGCGAGGCCTGCGCGGGCGACGGCACGATCAAGATCGAGATGCAGTTCCTGCCCGACGTGTACGTGCCCTGCGAGATCTGCCATGGCGCCAGGTACAACACCGACACCCTCGGCGTTCACTACAAGGGCAAGACGATCTCCGATGTGCTGAACATGCCGATCGAGGAGGCCGCCGAGTTCTTCGAGCCGGTCCCGGCAATCCACCGGCACCTGAAGACCCTGGTAGACGTCGGCCTTGGGTACGTGCGCCTCGGCCAGCCCGCGCCGACCCTGTCAGGCGGCGAAGCCCAGCGGGTGAAGCTGGCCTCCGAGTTGCAGCGCCGCTCGACCGGCCGGACGATCTACGTGCTCGACGAGCCGACGACCGGCCTGCACTTTGACGACATCCGCAAACTGCTCGGCGTGCTGAGCCGCCTCGTCGACACGGGCAATACCGTGATCGTGATCGAGCACAACCTGGACGTGATCAAGACCGCCGACTGGGTCATTGACCTCGGCCCTGAAGGCGGCTCGCGCGGCGGCAAGATCATTGCCACCGGTACGCCAGAAGACATCGCGAAGATCACGGAAAGCTACACCGGGCAGTTCCTCGCCAAGATCCTCTGACGGCGCGGCTAACCTCCGGCCCGACCCTGGCTTGATGGCACCTAATGACAAGGCATCATTCGCCAGAAGGCTAGGAGCACCGCCGCCCGCACGCGGCTTTCCATGTCCTTGGCCGGCGTGGTCATGACGATGTTCGCGGCCGGGGTGCTTGCTGGCTGGCTAAATCTCGCGGTTGCACCGCTCGAGGGTATCTTGCTGCGGCAGGAATAACCCCGTCCGGGTGAGGCGGGCGCGTTCGCCCGAATGAAAGCGTCTGATCACGCTGGGTTGGGCAGGCGCGGATCAGCGCGCGGGGGATGGCAGGCAGGGGAGCGCGAGACGACACAGAACGGTAGCCAGGAGGTCGAGTGGCTGCGCCGCGAGGTCGCCGATCTCCAGGCAAAACTCGCCGACGCCCAGGCCAAGGAGGCAGGTCGCCGCCAGCCGCGGTCTGGCTGGCGCGCGCCGGTCGCCGCCGTCCTGATCGTCATTGGCTGTGTGCTCGCCCCGCTCTCCGTGCTGGCAGTGTGGACCGCCAACGAGGTGTCCAACACGAGCACCTACGTGGCCAACGTCGCTCCGCTGATCAGTCAGCCCGCGATCCGCGACGCGCTGACTAACAAGGTGAGCACCGCGGTCAGCGCCGAACTTGACGTCCAGGGTCTTACCAAGCAGATCGCGGCCGAGTTGAACAAGTCCGGCCTGCCGAAGCTGAGTTCGCTGTTGTCAGGCTTCTCGGGGAGCATCGCGAGCGGAGTGGACGGCCTCATCCACAGCGCGGTCGCCAAGGTCGTGGCTAGTCCGCAAGTGCGGCGGCTATGGATCAATGGCAACCGTGCCGTCCACGAGCAGCTGGTGCTGGCCCTGGAAGGCAAGAAGAGCGCGCTCACCATCTCCGGCGGCAAGGTCGTGCTCTCCCTCGGGCCAATCATCGACCGGGTCAAAAATGACCTGTCCAAGCGCGGCCTGACCATTGTCAGCAAGCTACCGCCGATCAATCCCACCTATCCGCTTTTCTCGGCCAAATACCTGGTTCAGGCGCAGTCGCTCTACCGCACGCTGAACACGCTGAAGTGGGTCCTGCCCGTCCTCGCCCTGATTTTCATCGCGGCCGGTGTCTACGTCGCTAGGAGGCATCGCCGCGCACTGGTCGGAGCCGGCCTCGGACTCGCCGCTTCGATGCTGGTGCTCGGTATCTTGCTCGCAGTCGGGCGAAGCATCTACCTCAGTAAGCTCCCAGCGAGTTTTTCCGCCGACGCGGCCGCTGTCGCCTTCGACACCATTGTCCGGTTCATCAAGCAAGGCCTGCGGGTCGTGCTCGTGGTCGGGCTCGTCGTGGCTGTCGCAGCCTTCTTCACCGGGCCGTCGGTGACCGCCGCCCGCACCAGGCAGGCATTCAAGTCCGGCTTCGCCGCCATCCGCCGGGCCGGCGAGCGGTTCAGCCTGACTACCGGGCCGGTCGGTACCTGGGTGTATCAGTACCGGCAGCCGCTGCGGATCGGAGCGGTTGCCGTCGCCGCGCTGATCTTCGTGTTCTGGGGCAATCCGACCGGCGTGACGGTCATCGTCGTCGCGGTCATTCTCCTGGCGCTGCTCGGGCTGATCGAGTTGATCGGCAGACCGCCGCGCGCCGGAGCCACCGCCAGCGAGTGATGGCGGTGGCTGGGAGGGCGGGTCAACCGGGCTTGACGGCGCGGATGATAGCCGAGTGCAACCCAGGCGCGGCCTCGTTGGTGAACGTGACTGACGCATCGGCAAAGCCAGCGGCGGCCAGTCCGGCGAGATACTCGGAACTGGACAGCGCTCCCGCGATACAGCCCAGGTACGAGCCTGCCGCCGTCCGGTCGTCCGCCGTCAGGTGGTCCTCCGCCACGACATCGGAGATTCCTATCCGCCCGCCGGGCACCAGCACGCGGAACATCTCGGCCAGCACCGCCGGCTTGTCGGTGGACAGGTTAATCACGCAATTGGAGATCACGACATCGACCGCGCCGTCGGGCAGCGGAACCGCCTCGATCTGGCCCTCCAGGAACTCGACATTGGCGGCACCCGCCTTCGCCGCGTTGGCCCGGGCGAGGGCGAGCATGTCGTCGGTCATGTCCACTCCGTAAGCGAACCCGGTAGGGCCGACCCGCCGTGCGGAGAGCAGGACATCGATGCCGCCACCTGAGCCCAGGTCAAGTACCCGCTCACCCTCGTGCAGGTCCGCGACCGCTAGCGGGTTACCGCACCCCAGGCTCGCGAGCACTGCCTGCGCCGGAAGGCCGTCGGTCTCTTCCTCGCGGTAAAGCGGGCCGCCGAAGCAGTTATCCTTCTCGGCTGTGCCCGAGGTCACGCAACATGCAGCCGACGTTCCTGGCGCGCTGTTCATGACGGCGCGGGCAGCCTCGGCGTACCTGGATCGCACCTCCTCGCGCAGGCCAGACGCGGTCTGATCGGGCATTCATGCTCCTATGCATTGACCTTCATCGATGTAACCAGGATCTCCGGTACATGGACGACTGTCAACGCGCGCTAACTTGCGCCCGTGGTGAACTGGTTCAGGTCGTCGATGACCGCTGTCAGGCGGCCTGGCCTTGCGGTGTAGGCAAGCGCGGCACCGACTGCCCGGTCGCTGAGGCTCTGGTAACCGAGCAGATTGATTTCCGTGTCTGCCGTCCCCATCCAGACCACGCCCTCCTCGGTTGCGGCGAACCAGCACGGCCCAGAGGTATAAGCACCCCAGATCGCATCGAAGTTGAACACTTGTGCGCGGGAGGTGTCCACGATCAGGTTCTTCTTGTCGAGCAGCGTGATTCCCCATGGCGAGGTCTGGATCGAGAAATACCAGAGGTTGTAATCGTCGGGACCCACCGAACAATTGCTGACGAGCAGTTTGCCTCCGGCGACCGAGACGCTGTTGATGCCGCGCTGGGCAGCCGGATTGAAGACGGTCTGCGAGAGCGGCTGCTAGCCGCTGTGCTCGGCGCCTACGATGACCTCCGCTCACGATTCGACGTGGTGATCTGCGAAGGTGCCGGATCTCCGGCCGAGATCAACTTGCGGCGCGATGACATCGTTAACATGGGCCTGGCTCGGGCCCGCGACCTGCCGGTGATCGTCGTCGGCGACATCGACAGAGGAGGCGTACTTGCCGCCTTCTATGGCACCCTGGCCCTGCTAGACGAGGCTGATCAGGCGCTCGTCGGCGGGTTCGTGGTCAACAGATTCCGCGGCGACATCGGCCTGCTTGCACCAGGCCTGCGCCAGATCGCCAGCCTCGCCGGGCGGCAAGTCCTAGGGGTGGTGCCGTACCTGCGGGACATCTAGCTCGACGCCGAGGATGCCATCGCCGCGGAAATGTCGGATCCAGATCATCGGGCATCCTCTATCGATGACCTGCACTGGCTGCGCGGGCGAGGACTCGACGCCTTGCTCAGCGCCCGAGCCGCGGCTGGCCAGGCAATCCTCGGCATCTGCGGCGGCTATCAGATGCTCGGCACGGTCATCCATGACGGCGTGGAAAGCGCAGAAAGCACTGCCGCTGGTCTTGGATTGCTGCCAGCCGAGACCAGTTTCACCGCGCGAAAGACCCTGGGACGGCCGGCTGGCTACGCGGCAGGCAACCGGGTGACGGGCTACGAGATCCACCACGGCACTGTCCGGCTGAGCGGCGCCGAGTCCTGGTTCACCAGCGAACCTGACGGCGCGGGTATTCCACTCGACGGCTGCCGTCTCGGATCGGTGAGCGGCACGCTCTGGCACGGGATAATGGAAAACGACGCCTTCCGGCGGGCGTATCTCACCGAGGTCGCCGCGGTCGCTGGCCGGGACTTCGTGCCCGCTCCTGACACCTCGTTCGCCGGGGCGAGGCAAGCGCAGTTCGACCGGCTGGCCGACGCGGTGGAGCAGCATCTCGACACCGCCGCCTTGCTGGGGCTGATCGAACATGGTCCAGTTCCTGGCCCGCCGACCTTGCAGCCAACGCTCAGGTGACTTAAGGCAAGGTCATTGATCGGTGCGCGCTGATCCGGCAGCCGAAAAAATCAGTGTTTACCACGATGCGCAATGTCGGCGCGGGAATGTACCGTCCCACTCGGAACATGCGCCCGATGGATCGGCCGCCAACCAAGATCGGAAGGACAGGTGTATATCAGACATGCGACTTACTGGAATTTTAATCATTACATCTAGCGCGGCTGCGGCGATACTTGGTATTACGACAGTCGCTTCCCAGGCGTCTCCGCCGGTGAAGACGATGACCGTGACGGCGGACCTCGGCTCGCGTACAGGTCCAGGTAAAGTATTCGTGGAACTAGAGATCGCCAAGGATCCGAGCAAACTCGGCGTCCCCCAAAGGCTTGTCGATGTCCCCCTGACCACCGACAACGTCGCTGCGGCCGGAACTCAGAAACTCAGCGTGCCGATCACGGCCGCGGTCCTCAGGAGTGCGTCGTCGGGCATGGCGACCTTCGAGTTCTTCGCCTGGTTCGGCGACTGGGAAGCGACCTCGATGGCGTCCTTGCCGGTGGCACCGGCAAAAGGCAATGTCGCGGCGGCGATCAAAACGGTGATCGCC
>DAHVDE010000019.1 GCA_027313705.1 Actinomycetota bacterium
CCCTGTCTAGCCGGGCCCTGTCTAGCCGGGCCAGCGCCCTGATCGCGGTCGGCGGGGTGCCGCGTGCCTCGCCTGACCCCGCCGAGCCGGCCGGTACGGCCGCTCGCGGCATCAACATCCCTGGCCCCGCCGCTGCCTGCACGGTCGCTGCCTGCACGGTCGCTGCCTGCGCCGCCCCGAGCTTGACCACCGCTTCTGGCGCCGCGCGGATCGGTGTCAAAGCGGTCTGCGCCATATAGCTCATCGACGTCCCAGCCGATATTGTCGCCCGACCCGTAACCATCGGACCAGGAATCCGGCATCGGCTGCCCGTAGTCGCCCTTCGGCCGACGTGTGCTCATGCGATGCGATTCCCCTGACGATGGCTACTTTCCGCACCCCAGCGGGTCCGGGCCGAGCGCGATTTCTACATCATGCGGCATGTGAAGCACCGCCGCTACACGATCGGGCGGGCTGCCTTCACCGACGATCGGTACCGAAACGGTCTTGCGGTCCGGCTTGCGATAGATGCACGATCTGTTCAGTACTTGAAAAGTTCAGTGCTTGCAAAGTTCGGCGCTGGCAAAAGCTCAGCGTCAGCCCGCAGGCCGCCGGCCGACAATTCAGGAGCTTGCCATGCTGGAAGGTGTCTCCGTACCAGTTGCCGGTCCTTCGGTGATCTTTCCCCGCGGCTACCTCTGGCTGGCTCCGCTGTGGAGCGCGGTGGCGCTTGGCTACATCGCCTTCAGCCGCTGGCCGGCCTGGTTCCGCGCGAACCTCGCCGCCGCCCTCCTGATCGGGCTGGTCACGCTCGTGATCACCCTTGCCAGCTTGCGCTTCCACGCGTTTTCAGTCGACCGGGGCGGGGTGCGGCTCGGCCTGCCTTCGTCGACGAAGCGCCGCGGGCGCAAGCGCCGCACGGTCAGGTACCTGCCCTGGCAGCAGATCGAGCGGGTAAGGATCACCCGCCGGATCGGCGGCGTCCGGGTTGAGTTCCTGCTCGGCGAGAACGCCACCCTCGCCGTCCGCGGCTACCGGCCGAACCCGGTGCTCGCCGTGATCCACCGGGTACTGCTGCTGGTGATCCCGTTCTGGTACCTCACCAGGCCGACCGGCCTGACGCTACCGCTCGACGGGCCGACTCGCTACCGTGTGGTCCTGCGCGACACCTCGGTCGAGGAGTTGCGGCAGTCGTTGCGTACCCTCGCCCCGCCGCAAGTGGTCATCGCCGTCATGGTGCGCCGGCGCTCATCCGTATCATCGTCGGCGAGAGCGGCATTGCCCGGCTAACCAGGCAACACGGCTGGCTCACGGCGAAAGGGCGCCGCGGCTGCCTGCTGGCGGATGAGGATCTTGAAAGGCGGGACGCGATGGCACATGAGGTACCTGGCGTAATCGCGCGCGGTAAAGGCGCGCAGGTTGAGCTGACCACGATCGTCGTTCCCGATCCCGGTCCAGGCGAGGCGCTGGTCAAGGTGCAGGCATGCGGCGTCTGCCACACCGACCTGCACTACAGGGAAGGCGGCATCGGCGCGGACTTCCCCTACCTGCTCGGGCACGAGGCGGCGGGCGTGGTGGAAGCGGTCGGCGAAGGCGTGACCGGCCTCACGCCAGGCGACTTCGTGATCTTGAACTGGCGCGCGGTCTGCGGCCAGTGCCGTTCTTGCCGCCGCGGTCGCCCCTGGTACTGCTTCAGCACCCACAACGCCGCACAGAAGATGACCCTCACCGACGGCACCGTGCTCTCGCCCGCGCTCGGCATCGGGGCATTCGCCGAGAAGACCCTCGTCGCCGCCGGACAGTGCACGAAGGTGAATCCGCAGGCTAAGCCCGAAGTGGCCGGGCTGCTCGGGTGCGGCGTGATGGCGGGCCTCGGGGCTGCGCTCAACACCGGCGAGGTCGGACGCGGCGACTCGGTGGCGGTGATCGGCTGCGGTGGCGTGGGCTGCGCCGCGATCCTCGGCGCCAGGCTCGCCGGGGCAAGCACGATCATCGGCGTCGATATCGACGACCGCAAGCTCGACTGGGCCCGCAAGCTCGGCGCGACCGACACGATCAACTCGGCCAAGACCGATGCCATCGAAGCGATCAAGTCGCTCACCGGCGGCAACGGCGCCGACGTGGTGATCGAGGCTGTCGGCAGGCCAGAGACCTGCAAGCAGGCCTTCTATGGCCGTGACCTGGCCGGTACTGTCGTGCTCGTCGGCGTGCCTACCCCCGAGATGACGCTCGAGCTGCCGTTGCTCGACGTATTCGGCCGCGGCGGGCGGCTCAAGTCGTCCTGGTACGGCGACTGCCTGCCAGACCGTGACTTCCCGATGCTGACCGACCTGCATCTGCAGGGCCGGCTGCCGCTGGAGGCCTTCGTCTCGGAGACGATCGGGGTCGGTGAGGTAGAGGCGGCGTTCGCGAAGATGCAGCGCGGCGAAGTGCTCCGCAGCGTGGTCGTTTTCTGAGACCGCAGGTTCTCACGCCGATGAACGACGTCAGCCGGATCGCGATGTGGTCGGGGCCGCGAACTTTGTCCACCGCGCTGATGTACTCCTTCGGCAACCGGCCAGATACCGTGGCGGTCGACGAGCCGCTCTATGGCTACTACCTGGCCGCCACCGGGATCGAGCATCCAGGCAGGGACGAGATCATCACCTCGATGCCGACGGACTGGCAAGACGTGGTGCGGCAGCTCACCTCAGGCGAGCTGCCGCCCGGCAAGACCGTCAGCTACCAGAAGCACATGACACACCATCTGCTCCCCGAGGTCGATCGTGGCCAGCTGGCCGGGCTGCGGCACGCGTTCTTGATCAGGGACCCGCGTCGCCTGCTCGCGTCCTACGCGAAGGTCAGGGCCACGCCGACGCTGGCCGACCTTGGCCTTGAGCAGCAGGTGGAGATCTTCAGGCTCTTCGGCGGGCCGGTCATCGACGCCGCGGACATCGCGGCGCGGCCGAGGGAGACGCTCGCGGCACTGTGCGGCGCGCTCGGGATATCGTTCCACGAGACCATGCTCGCCTGGCCCGCAGGGACAAGGAAGTTCGACGGGGTGTGGGCGAAGTACTGGTATTCCAGCGTCTGGACTTCGACCGGCTTCGCCGTGAGGGGCGGGACCGATGCCGCTGGCCGCGGGCAAGCGGAACTGCCTGCCGAACTTGAGCCGCTGGCCCGCAGAGCCAGGCCGTTCTACCAGGAACTGGCGGCGCACCGCCTCACCGCCGACCGGTAAGTCGGTACCGCCAGGAGAGGAGCGCGTGATGCTTCAGCAGTTCGACGAGCGAAATCGTGACCTGATCGTCAGCGTCGGCGGGAAACTGACGCACAGGGACGAGGCGGGCGTCAGCCCGTTCGACTCGGCGGTGCAAGGCGGCGACGCCGTGTGGGAGGGACTGCGGCTGCATCACGGCCGGATCTTCAGGCTGACCGAGCATCTGGCGAGGCTCCGCCGGTCCGCGCGGGCGCTTGCCTTTGCCTCCGTGCCGTCTGACGAGGAGATCGTCGCCGAGATCAGCCGTACCCTCGCGGCCAACGGGATGACCGACGGCGTCCATATCAGGCTCACCCTGACCAGGGGCGTCAAGATCACCAGCGGCATGGACCCGAGGCTGAACCAGGCCGGCCCGACCCTGATCGTGCTGCCCGAGTTCAAGGCCCCCGTCTACGACGCGACCGGGATCACCTTGATCACCTCGAGCGTCAGGCGTCCGCCGCCGGACAGCCTGGACCCGAAGATCCACCACAACAACCTGCTCCCCTCGATCCTGGCCAAGATCGAAGCCAACGTCGCCGGCGCCGATGACGCGATCATGCTTGACCATCGCGGTTTCCTGGCCGAGACCAACGCCACCCACATCTTCTTCCTGACCGGCCAGGCGAGCGGGCCCGTCCTGTGCACTCCGACCGCCTCAGCCTGCCCTGAGGGGATCACCAGGGATGCCGTGCTGGATCTGGCGGCCAAGGCCGGCCTTGACTGCGCGGTCGGCGACTACTCGCTGACCCAGCTTTACAACGCCGGCGAGGTCTTCGTCACCGGCACCATGGGCGGCATCGCGCCAGTGACCAAGATCGACGGCCGGGTCATCGGGGCAGGGGCAGCCGGGCCTGTCACCGGCAGGCTGACCGCGCTGCTTGCTGACCTGGCCGCGACGACCGGCACGCTCGTCTGCGACCTGGGCGCGGCGGCGGCAGGCGGTGACGTCACCGCTTCAGGGTCGCGCGAAGGGCGAGAATACGTTCGACCGCTGCCTTGAACGCGGCACTGTTCAGCGACTTGTGCGTGTAGTCATAAGCCAGCGAGTTCATCGCGGCCTGGCCTTCGCCCGGCGATCCCTGGGCGCAGAGCAGCAGGTCCATGCCCGCCCTGGCCGCCAGCGTGGCCCGGCGCGCGATGGACCCGAACGGCCCGAGCGCACCTGCCTCGAGCGCGTCGGTGATCGTCACGCCGCCGAAGCCGAGCCGGTCACGCAGTTCGCCTTGCACGATCTTCGATGACAAGCCTGCTGGGTGAGCGCGGTCAAGCGCCGGATAGATCGCCCACGACACCATCACCAGCTTGACCTTGGCCGCGATGGCCGACTTGTAGGGCTTCTCGTCGGTACCGCGGATCACCGAGAGCGGCAGGTCGAGCGTGACCGGGCGCAGGTCGGTGTCCTGACTGGTGGCCGCCGCGCCGAGTCCGGGGAAGTGCTTGACCGTAGCCGCGACACCCTCCGCCTGCTCGGCCTGCGCGAACAAGGTGCCGAGCTTGGCCACCTTGGCCGCGTTGCTGCCGAACGAGCGGCCGTACTGGTCGATGAAGTTGCCCGCCTGCCGGTAGACGTCGAGCACTGGGGCGAGGTTCACGTTCAGCCCGGCGTTGCGCAGGTTCAGCGCGCCTGCCTTGCCTGCCGCGGTCGCGGTGGCCCAGGAATGCGGCGAGACGCCGATCTGCTTCGCGGAAAGGTATGGCTCGCCAGGCAGCCGCCGCACCTGGCCGCCTTCCTGGTCGGTCATCAGCAGCAGCGGCAGGTGCACGGGATCAGACGGGCTCATCGCGTCTCGCTGCAGCTGCGCGGACACGGCCGCGATCTGGGAAAGCGACCGCACGTTGTCAGAGAAGAAGATCACCCCGGCCACGTCACCGGCCTTGATCAGGCTGATCAGATGGGCGGGCGGGGTGTAACCGGTGTAGCTGTAGATGACACGCTGGCCGGCCAGCTGGGCAGCGGTCAGCTTCGGCAGCGTCTTTTCCGCCGTCAGCAGCCCCGAGGCGCTCGGCGAGGTGGCGCCGGGCGCGAGGCCGATCGTCGGCGGCACGGCACCGGCAGGCAGGCTAGCGCGCGCCGAGCCCGCCGAGTCACCAGAGCCTCTCGCGTGGCCACGTCCGGCCGGCCTGGCCCCAGAATTCGCCGCGCTCGTGCGCACCTGTGCCGAGCGCGGCCACCATGCCACATTCGCGGCCACCACGACAGCCACCACCGCCACTATGACGGCTACCAGGATTATGGTCAGGTTCCTGCCGTTGCCGAAAACGGGATTAGCGGACCGGCCACTATTCCGCCCGCGACTCGCGGCTGCGCTGTGACGACCTCCGGCGGTCCGGGGTGTACGTAGTGCCCGGTTGCTTTCCATGCCGCCATGCTACGAATAGCCGGCGCGTGGCGCACGATTACAGCATCCTCCGGCACGTCGGCCGGCGGATCTACCTGAACAGACAGCGGCATATCCGGCCGCGATCCGGTCGGCGGCGCCAGCCGGCCGCTGCAGCCGATCTGGCATTCCGCTGACCGGGCCAGCACCAGTGGATACTCTGCGTAGTCGATGGATTACATATACGTGATCGCCTGGAGGATCAGATGGTTCAGCACGACCAGCCCTGGCCTGCCGGAACGCCATGCTGGGTCGATCTGGGCACCGACGACGTGCCCAGGGCAAGGTCCTTTTACGAGGCACTATTCGGCTGGGATACCAAGACAGGCCCGCCAGAGTCTGGCGGTTACGTGATGTGCGAGGTCAACGGCCTGCCGGTAGCTGGCATCGGCCCTAAGACCGGCTCGCCGCAGGCGCCTTCGGCCTGGGTCACCTATCTGGCCAGCGACAATGCCGACACCACGGCGGCCAAGATCAAGTCGGCGGGCGGGCAGTTGCTCGCCCGGCCATTTGACGTGATGGAGGCCGGCCGGATGAGCATTGCCGCCGATCCTGGCGGCGCGGTATTCGGCATCTGGCAGCCGAAGGCTCACTCAGGAATGCGGCTCGCAAACGAGCCCTCCGCCGTATGCTGGAACGAGAACATGAGCAGGGATTTCGACACCAACAAATCCTTTTATCACGCAGTTTTCGGTTACCGCTACGACGACATGAGCAGCGACGGCTTCCATTACGCCTCGTTCAAGACCAGCGGCGGGCCGATGGGCGGAATCGGCGACCTCGGCGACCAGGCCCCAGAGGCGACTCCGGCCCACTGGCGGACGTACTTCGGGGTCAGCGATGCCGACGAGGCCGTCGAGACCGTGGTCAAGCTGGGCGGCGAGGTGATCGCGCCGGCCTGGGACACCCCTTACGGGCGGATGGCGATCCTGAGCGACGATCAGGGCGCGGTCTTCGCGGTGATGTCGGTGCCCGCAGAAACCGAAGCGGCTGGCTAGCGAGCCAGCGGGCACGGGCAGGCTCAGGCCGGCAGGTCCGCAGCGGGAATCGCCTCGGCGCTCTCGGCCGCCGGGGCGAACTCCGCGGCCACCCGCGCGGCCGTCCGCCGTGCCCGTGGGCCGCTGGTGATCACGCCAAGCAGCAGCACGGCGGCGCCGCAGCCGGCGATCACCCACCAGCCGACGTGGCTCGCGGCGGCGAACCCGGTCCGCAGGCTGGCGCCCGCCAGCGCCGACTCCACCACCGAGCCCACCACGGCCACGCCAAGCGATGACCCTACCTGCCTGCTCGTGGACGCCACGGCGGCGGCCACTCCGGCCTGTGCTCGCGGCATGCCCGCCATCGCCGTGTTCGTGATCGGCGCGTTGACCAAGCCGAAGCCGAGCCCGAAAAGCAGGTAGCTGATCACCAGGCTAAGCGTCGAGGTGCCCGCCGCCAGCCTGGTCAGGCTGACCGCGCTGACCGTGATCGCCATTCCGGCGACGAGCAAGGGCAGCCTCGGACCCCTGCTGCCCACGATCCGGCCTGACAGCGGGCTGCAGATCGCCGTGGCCGCCGCCATCGGCAGCATGTAAAAGCCGGCCGCCAGCGCGGAAAGACCCCGCACGTCTTGCAGATACAAGGTACTGAGCAGCAAGAAGCCACCGAGGCCGGCGAACGCGCACACGGCGATCAAGGTGGCGCCGGAAAACGGCGCGCTGTGGAAGAACCTGATGTCGAGCAACGGCTCGGCCCGCCGCCGCTCGTAAAGCACGAATCCCGCCGCCGCCACCGCGGCGAGCGCGAAGCAGCCGATGATCAGCGGCGAGGTCCAGCCGCGGCCGGGGCCTTCGATGATGCCGTAGACCAGCAAGCCGAGGGTGACCATGACAAGCGCTTGCCCGACCGGGTCGAACCGGCGTGCCCGCGGCGCCTTGGACTCTGGAACGAACAGTGCGGTCAGCGCGATCGCGGCCAGCCCGACCGGGATGTTCACCCAGAAGATCGACCGCCAGCCGACCGACGTGACCAGGAGCCCGCCGACCACGGGGCCGAGCGCCATGCTCAGGCCGATGACGCCGCCCCAGATCCCGATTGCCCTGGCCCGCTCGGTCCGCTCGGTGAACGTGTTCGTGATGATCGACATCGCGACGGGGTTCAGCATCGATCCGCCGATGGCCTGGAGCATCCGGAAGACGACGAGCAGTTCCAGGCTTGGCGCGAGGCTGCAAAGCAGGGAACCTAGCGTGAAGAGCGCCAGGCCGACCTGGAAGGTCCGGCGCCGCCCGACCCGGTCGGCCGTAGACCCGGACAGCATCAGCAAGCTCGCCAGGACCAGCGAGTAGGCCGCGATCACCCACTGGAGCCCTGACACGCTCGCGTGCAGGTCCCGCTGGATCGAGGGGAGCGCGACGTTCACGACCGTGACGTCGAGGCCCACGATGAACAGGCTCATGCAGCAGATCGCGAGTACGAGCATCCGACGTGACCGGCTCAGCTCGACAGCACTCACTAACTCATTATCCCCTCGACGACTATCGGGCGGGGACCGCGCCCCCGCTGGGCGTCAGCCGATGTCCCGCCGTCGCAGCCCCGCCAGTCCCGCGCCAGCCAGCGCCAGCGCGAGCAGGCACAGCCAGGCCAGCGGCGCCGCGGGCACCGTGCCGCCTGGCAGCTTGGGCGACTGGGTGAACGGCGAGACGTCGAGCACCCAGTGTGACAGCCGGAGCAGCGGCCCGAGCAGCAGCATCACCGCAAACAACCCGAATACCGTCCAGCTTCCCGCCACACTGCGATATGGGGCAATTCCGAAGAACGCCACCGCTAGTCCGCCGAGCACCAGGGCGGCTGGCGCGAGGACCAGTCCCGCCGCGACCAGGTTCAAGAAACCCGGGCCGGCCCCGCCTGAGTACCCGATCGCGGTCCCGAGCCCGGCGGCCAGCGTGATCGCGACCGTGCCGGCGCCGGCGATCAGCAGATGGCCGCCTGCCCAGGCGAGCCGTCCTGTCCCTGTGGCGAGCACCGGCTCGGCTAGACCGCCGGTCTCCTGCGACCGCAGGCGCAGTACCGCCGAGATCGAGTAGGCGGCGATGACGAGGCCGGTGAAGCCGAGAATCGCCGCCAGGTAGACCTCGCTGAGGTTGCCGCGGCCGCCATAGTCCGCGATCGCCTTCCTGGCTGCCGCGCCCTTGAGCAGCCCGGCCACGCCCTTCGCCGAAGAGCCGATCAGCACCCCGTAGATCACCACCCCGGCCAGCCAGGCGTACAGGGTTCCGCGCTGCAGCCGCCAGGCGAGCGCCAGCGGACTGGCCAGCGAGGACGCGGCCCGAGCTGGCCCTGGCCGCTGCGGCAGCAGTCCCGCGTCGTAGTCACGGCGCACCGCGAGCACTCCCCCGGCGATCACGCACGCCGCCGCGGCCGCCAGCCCGAGCGCTGCCACCCACGGCCTGGCGCCGCCGAACGCGCGGTCGAGCACGGTCCAGCCGACTGGCGACAGCCAGCTCAGCCAGCTCGGCCCAGACCCGGTCGCGGTATCACCGACTGCACGGAGCAGGAAGGCCCCGGCAAGCACGCCGATCGCCAGGCCCCTGGCCGCTCGCGCGGACGCCGACAGTTGCGCGGTCACCGCCGCGACCCCGGTGAAGACCAGGCCGCACGCGGCGATCCCCGCCGCCATCGTCACCGAGCCGCCGGCCGGCAGCCCGAGCGCGATCGCCGTGACTGCCATGGCCGCCCCGGTGACCACGTTGGCGGCCACCGCGACGAGCACGCCTGCCGCTAGCGCCGCGTGCCTGCCGACGGCGCCGGCCCCGATCAGTTCCAGGCGCCCGCTTTCCTCGTCGGCCCTGGTGTGCCTGATGACCACGAAGATGGCGAACAGCGCGCCGACTACGCCGAGCACGGCGGAGATCCGCCAGGCGGTGAGCGCGCCGAGCGAGTCGCCGTACAGCGGCCCGTACAGGGCAAGGAAGGCAGAGCTGTGCGCCGCCCCGGCGGCGAAGCCGGCCCGGCTCGCCTCTGTCTTGTACAGCCCGCGGAAACCGACGATGGTCGCCGCCACGAACGCCGCGAAAACATACAGCCAGACGGCGAGCAAGATGCGGTCCCGCCGCAGCGCCAGCCTGGCCAGCGCGCCCGTGCCGACCAGCGTCCTCATGAGGTCGCCCTGGCGTGCTGCTCGCTGGCGGCAGAGGTGTAGTGCCTCAGGAAGAGTTCCTCGAGGGTGGGCGGCTGACTGGTCAGGCTCCGCACCCCGGCAGCGGTCAGCGCCCGCAGGAACGCGGTCAGCTTGTCCGTGTCGACCTCGCACCGCACCCGGTTGCCTTCGATGTCCAGGGCGTGCACGCCGGGCAGCCGGTCAAGGCCCTCCGGCGGCCCGGCCAGCTCGGCCGAGATCGACGTCCTGGTCAGGTGGCGCAACTCGGCCAGGGTGCCGGACTCCACCGCCCGGCCGTCCCTGATGATCGTCACCCGGTCGCAGAGCGCCTCGACCTCGGACAAGATGTGGCTGGACAGCAGCACCGTGCGGCCGCGCTTGCGCTCTTGCTCGATGCAGGACAGAAAGACCGACTCCATCAGCGGGTCGAGCCCGGCGGTCGGCTCGTCGAGCAGCAGCAGTTCCACGTCGGAGGCAAGCGCCGCGATCAGCGCGACCTTCTGCCTGTTGCCCTTGGAATACGCGGACGCGCGCTTGGCCGGGTCGAGCTCGAACCTGTCGATCAGGCTGGCCCGCCGCTCCTCGTCCAGCCCGCCACGCAACCGCCCGAGCAGGTCGATCACCTGCCCGCCGGTGAAGTTCGGCCACAAGCTGACGTCGCCTGGCACGTAGGCGAGCCGCCGGTGCAATTCGGTGGCCTGGGTCCACGGATCGCCGCCGAGAATCCTGGCCTCGCCGCTATCGGGCCGCAGCAGCCCGAGCAAGATCCTGATCGTGGTTGTCTTCCCCGCCCCGTTGGGTCCGAGGAACCCGTGCACTTCACCGCTGGCTACCTGAAGGTCAAGCCCGTCGAGCGCGACGGTGCGGCCGAAGACCTTGCGCAGGCCGGCGATGTCGATTGCCGCAGTCATGCCGCCGACACTACACTAAATTCACAAAAATCTGAAAGTCATAAATCCTGGCACCCGCCAGAAAGCACCGGGCGGCTCTAGACTGCCGTCTACCAGTCGAAGGAGGTCAAGGTGACTCGCCAACCGGGGCCGGACCAACCCAGTTACCTGGGCGACCGCGACCGCGAGCGAGTGCTGAGCTTCATCGAGCGGTTCGCTTCTGTCCAGATCGAGTCTGGCATCCCGAGGATGCCAGCCCGGGTGTTCGCGGCGCTGCTCGCGACCGACGCCGCGCGGCTGTCCGCCGCCGAGCTCGCCGACCTGCTCGACGCCAGCCCGGCCGCCATCTCGGGCGGAGTCAAGTACCTGAGCATGGTCGGCCTGGTCGATCGCGAGGGTGAACGCGGCTCGCGGAAGCTGTTCTACCGGGTGCCAGACAACGTCTGGGCTGACCTGATGCGGGTCAGGGACCGGCTGATGGAACGCTGGCTGACGGTCCTGCGGGAGGGCAGGGAGCTGCTCGGGCCCGATACGCCTGCCGGGGCGAGAATGGCCGGCTCGGTAGACTACTTCGAGTTCGTGAACGGAGAGTTGCATGATGCCGCGCTCCGGTGGCAGGAGTATCAGGCGTCGCGTCGGTAACGTATATTGAGCATTTGAGGAGGCTGTGAAGGTGTCGCGCGACCCTGGAGACCTGTATCAGCTGACCCAAGCTGGCCTGGACCTCGAGTCAGGCCTGGTCATGCTCTATTACCTGGACGGCTTCATCGACGCCGGTGCCGCAGGCAGGCAACTGGCCGCCCATCTGCTGGCTACCTTCGACCACACCGAGATCGCCAGGTTTGATGTCGATTCCCTGATCGACTACCGGTCCAGGCGCCCGGCGATGTTCTTCGCCAAGGACCACTGGGAGAGCGTCGAGGTACCGCAGATCGTCGTGTACCTGCTCAAGGACGCCGCGGGCACGCCTTTCCTGCTGCTCGACGGGCTCGAGCCTGACCGGGAGTGGGAGACCTTCACCAAGGCCGTGCTCCACCTGTCCGCCGCGCTCAAGGTCCGGCTGATCGCCAGCTTCCACGGCATTCCCATGGGCGTGCCGCACACCAGGCCGCTCGGCGTGACCGGCCATGCCACCTCGCCCGAGCTGATCGACTCCTACCAGCCTCTCGTTGACCGGCTCCAGGTGCCAGGCAGCGCGATGGCGCTGATCGAGCTGCGCATGGGCGAGGCGAGCCGTCCTGCCGTTGGCTTCGCCGTCCACGTGCCGCACTACCTGGCGCACGCCTCGTATCCGACCGCCGCCGTCGCCCTCCTGGCCGCCGTCGAGCGCGCCACCGGCCTTGACCTGCCTTCCGAGGCGCTGCGCGAGGCATCGGCGGTCACCGACGCCGAGATCGCCCGCCAGGTAGCCAGCTCAGAGGAGGTCACCGAGGTCGTGCGGTCGCTGGAAGAGCAGTACGACGCCTATAACGCCGGCCGCTCCGACCTGCTGGCCGGCCAGCCGGAGAACATGCCGACCGCCGACGAGCTCGGCGCGCAGTTCGAGCGCTTCCTCGCCGAACAGCAATACGGCAACGAGAACCCAGACTCCTGACCCGCGTCAGCCTTGACCTGGATTTGGCCTGCGCCGGTGGTCGGCTTCAGGCTCGGCCGGGCATCATCGTGGCACCGGCTCGGCGGCGGACCGCACGGGGCAGCCGCTGGCCGGGCCACATGTACGGGGGTCATGTGGCCACGGGGAACAGGGCGGCGATCGGGGTTGATCCGCGGCTAGCGACGCGCCGCTGGATCCGCCGCACTGCTGCGGCGCCGCCGCCCTGTTTCCCGCTTCTCCCCGGCAGAAAAGCAGTTGCCAGGCTGTGCCAGATTTGTTGCCGTGGACGATTATGCAGCGATCAACATGGCCAACTGGGACGAGCGGGTGCCCGCCCACGCGGCATCGCCCGACTATCACGTCGCCGACTTCATCGCCGACCCTGGTTTCCTCAGCAAGGTAGTGCGCTTCGACCGGCCAAGGCTCGGCGACCTGTCCGGGTTGCGCGGCGTGCACCTGCAGTGCCACATCGGCACCGACACGATCTCGCTGGCCAGGCTCGGGGCGTCCATGACCGGGCTCGACTTTTCCTTGCCCGCCGTCCGGCAGGCCAGCGACCTCGCCGCCAGGACCGGCGCCGATGCCGTCTTCGTCGAGTCCGACGTCTACCTCGCCGCCGACGTGCTCAGCCGCGGGTCCTTCGACTTCGTCTACACCGGAGTCGGCGCGCTGTGCTGGCTGCCGAGCGTGCGCCGGTGGGCGAAGGTCGTCGCTGACCTGCTCAGGCCTGGCGGACGCCTGTTCATCAGGGACGGCCACCCCATGCTCTGGGCCATGCAGGACGGCCGCGACGACGACCTGCTCGTGGTCAAGTATCCCTACTTCGAGACGGCTGATCCGCTTGTGCTCGACGAAGACGGCACTTACGTAGAGACCGACGCCGAGTTCACCGCGACCCTCACCCACTCGTGGAACCACGGCCTCGGCGACATCGTCACCGCCCTGCTCGGTGCCGGGCTTTCGATCACCGAGCTGACCGAACACGACAGCGTGCCGTGGAACGCGCTGCCCGGCCTGATGGAACGCACCGAACTCGACGAGTGGCGGCTGATCGACCGGCCTGAGCGGCTCGCCGCCAGCTACACGATCCAGGCGGTGCGCTAGGCTCGCCTGGCCGCCAGAGCAATCGGCAGGTCACGGGGCAAGTCTGAGCAGATGGGCACAGCATTGGCTAGGCGGGAAGTCGACCGGAGCGGTTCTGCGCCTAGGCCAAGGCTCCCGGCGGAGATCAGGACGCTGCTGGTCTTCGTCTGCGCCCTGGTGTTCACCGACACGACCTTCTTCACCGCCCTGACCCCGCTTGTGCCGTACTACGCGCACAGCGCGGCGCTGTCGAAGGCGGGCGTCGGCATCCTGGTCGCCGCCTACCCGTTCGGCACGCTGATCGGCGCCCTGCCAGGAGGCATGCTGGTGGCCAGGTTCGGCGCGCGGAGCGGTGTCGTGTTCGGCCTGGCCCTGATGAGCACGTCGACATTCGTCTTCGGCTGGTCGACGAACGCGGTCGTGCTTGACGGCGCGCGTTTCGTGCAGGGACTCGGCGGTGCCTGTACCTGGGCAGCGGGCATGGCCTGGCTGGCCAGCGTGGCGCCAGAGGACCGCAGGGGCGAGGTGCTCGGGACCGCGCTCGGGGCCGCCGTGGGCGGCGCCTTGTTCGGCCCCGTGGTCGGCGCGGTAGCCGAGCAGGCAGGCACCGGTCCCGCTTTCTCGGCCGCCGCCGTGTTCGGCGCGGTGCTGCTTGGCGTCAACTTCGTCATGAAGGGCCCGGCAAGGTCAGAGCCGCAAGGTCTCGGGGCGGCTTTCGCCGCAGTGAAGGACCGCGGTGTCGCCGTCGGCCTTTGGCTCACCTCGGTGGCTGGCATGGCCTTCGGCGTGATCGATGTGCTGGCGCCATTGCGGCTCAGCCACCTCGGGGCGACTGCCTTGCTGATCAGCGCGACGTTCCTTGCCTCGGCCGCGTTCGAGACCGGCCTTTCGCCGCTCACCGGCCGCCTGGCCGACCGCCGCGGCCCTTACCTGCCGCTGCGGATCTCACTGCTCGCCGGGACGGCCGTCAGCCTGCTCGCCGCCGTGGTCAGCCCGCTCGGCGTGCTGATGGCGCTGCTCATTGTCGGTATGCCGGCGTTCGGCACGGTGTTCGCGCCGTCGAGTGCCCTGCTCGCGAACTCGGCGGAAAAGCTCGAGTTGCATCAGGGACTGGCCTTCGGGCTCGGCAACCTGGCGTGGGCGGCCGGCCAGACCATCGCCGCGTCTGGCAGTGGCGCCATCGCGCAGGCCACCAACGACTTCGTGCCATACGCTCTTCTCGCCGGTATCTGCGTCACGACGTTCTGGATGCTGCGCGGTCCCAAGTACGGGAGGTCTGATGCTGTTCCCGACATCGCTGGTCGGAAGTTACCCGCAGCCTGACTGGCTCATCGACAGGGCCAGGCTGGCCGGCCGGTTCCCGCCCAGGGTCAGGGCGAAGGAACTCTGGCGGGTAGCGCCCGAGTACCTGGCGCAGGCGCAGGCGGACGCGACCAGGCTGGCCATCGCCGACCAGGAACAAGCCGGCCTTGACATCCTCACCGACGGTGAGATCGGCAGGGAAAGCTATTCCAACGCGTTCGCCACCGCGCTCGACGGACTTGACCTGGACAACCCCGGTACCGCGCTGGACAGGAGCGGGCACCAGAACCCGGTGCCGCGCATCGTGGGGCCGATCAGCCGCCGCGAGCCGGTCGGGGTGGCCGCGCTTGAGTTCCTGCGGGCGCAGGCCGTTCCTGGCAAGACCATCAAGGTCACCGTGCCAGGGCCGTTCACCATGGCACAGCAAGCGCAGAACGACTACTACCCGTCGGTCGAGGAAGCCGCGTACGCGTACGCGCACGCGGTGCACGACGAGGTGGCGGACCTGTTCGCGGCCGGCGCCGACGTCGTGCAGCTTGACGAGCCCTATCTCCAGGCAAGGCCGGAGGCGGCCCGCCAGTTCGGGGTAGGCGTCATCAACACCGCGCTGGCCGCGATCAGCGGCACGACCGCCGTGCACCTGTGCTTCGGCTACGCGGCGATCATCCACGACCGGCCGAGCGGCTACTCGTTCCTGCCTGAACTGGCCGAGTGCACTGCCGATCAGATCTCGATCGAGACCGCGCAGTCCGGGCTCGACTGCTCCGTGCTCGGCTGCCTCGCCGACGCAGGCAAGACGGTCATACTCGGGGTACTTGACCTGGGAGACCCTACGGTCGAAGAACCCGCGCTCGTCGCCGCCCGCGTCCGCCGCGCGCTGCCTTACGTGCCCGCAGGCAAGCTGGTGCTCGCGCCGGACTGCGGCATGAAATACCTGCCGCGCGACTCGGCGAGAGGCAAGCTCAGGTCGCTGACGGCGGCAGCCGCGCAGCTTCGCGAAGGCTAGCCGTCCGCCTCGCGGGTTAGGCGCCTGCGCAGCTCCAAAAAATTCCCGGCCAATTTGGAACCAGATCGGGTCGCCTGGGCCTCTATTTGGTTGGGCGGTTAGCTCCTGGCGTTCGCTTCGGGCAATCCCCTCGGGCACTTTGGCGTTCTCGGACGGCACCTTTGCGGGAGCTGCGATTGGCTAGAGAAGAGGAGTTCGCTGAGTTCGTGGCCGCGCGCTACCTCGTGCTGGTCAGGACCGGACTCGCGATGACCGGCGACACCGGTCAGGCCGTGGACCTGGCTCAGTCAGAACGCCTGCCAGCGGGCCGCCCGCGGCCTGGCCAGCTTGCGCCGCGCCGGGTTGCTCGAACCAGAAGGAGAACGCCGTGAGCGATGAATTGCGACTTCGCAATCTGCTTTTGCTGGCGACTGACCTGCCTGACGATGTGCGGCCTCCGGTGCAGGCGATGATCAGGGCGGCGCGCGACAGCCGCCGCCGCCGGATGCGGTTCGGCGCGATCGCCGCCGGGCTGGTTACCGCCCTGGCATGCTGTTCCAGCCGGGACAAATCTCGTTGTGCGCCTCGGCCTGCACCGACCCTTCCCTGTTGTTCAGCGAACGTCGGCCCGGCTTACGTCGTGCCTTCCTCCGGGCGCCAGATCGCCAGATACGCCGCCTTCCTCTTTGACCCGGCGAGTAACCGCTGACACCAGCTTCCGGTGCTGCCGACCGCGGCCGCCTTGTCGGGCTGCGCCGTGCCAGCGGCGAGCACAACCGCGGCGGCGGGACATGCCACGCCGGCAACGACCGGCAGTCCGGGGCACGACATCGTCGTCGCATCGGTCAGCGCCAGCAGCGGCGTGCTCGGCGTCGCCGCTTACAGCCCGGTCTCCCGCCGGTGGAACATGATCACGCCACGACTGCCTGCCAGGCATCCGGTGCAGGCAGCCGCCATGGCAGCAGCCTACGGCCGCCTCGTGCTGTGGTCACTGTACCGCGGCGACCTCCTGGCGCTTCGGCCCTAAGGCACCCAGAGCGGCGAACGCACCAGCGCTACTACCTAGAACCGGCCGAATGGCACCAGCGACGTCACCGCGACCGCGAGGAACAAGAACGTCAGGTAGCCGATCGACAGGTGGAACAGCCGCATCGGAGCGGCACCGCCGCCGCCAGCGATCCGGGTGCGCAGCCGGTGCGCTTCGATCAGGAACCACCCGCCGAGACCGACCGCGCAGGTACCGTAAATCCAGCCGGCATACGGAGTAAGCGCGAAGGTGGTCGCGACCATGATCCAGCTATAGATTACGATCTTGCGGGCGACGACCGCCGGAGCGGCCACGACAGGAAGCATCGGGACACTGGCGGCGGCGTAGTCGTCCTTGAACTTCATTGCCAGCGCCCAGAAGTGCGGAGGTGTCCAGAAAAAGATCACGGCGAACAGCACGACCGCTGGCCAGGCCACCGTTCCGGTCACCGCAGCCCATCCGACCAGGACAGGAAAACAGCCGGCCGCTCCGCCGATCACGATGTTGGACGCCGTCCTGCGCTTCAGGCCGAGCGTGTAGACGAAGACGTAGAACAGCAGCGCGGCATCCGCCAGAGCCGCCGCCAGCCAGTTGGCCAGCAAGCCGAGCAGCAGGGTCGCCGCGATGCCAAGGACAATGCCGGAGATCATGGCCTCGGCGGGCTTGATCGTCGCCCCCCGCGCGCCCTTGGCCACCAGCGGGCGGCGCGAGGTGCGCCGCATTACCGCGTCGATATCACGATCGATATAGCAGTTGATCGTGTTCGCGCTGCCCGCAGCCAGAGCGCCGCCGACGAGAGTCACCAGCATGAGTTCGACAGAAGGCAAGCCCCGCTTGGCGAGCAGCATCGTCGGCAGCGTCGTGACCAAGAGCAACTCGATGATCCGCGGCTTAGTGAGCGCGAACAGGGAGCGCAGCACCAGTCCTGGTGACCGCCGCGTCACGAGCGACGAATCGCCCTGGCCGACGGCGGCCTTCAGTGCCGCCGTCTCAGGCAGCGCGTTCGTCGCCTGCGTCACTCGCTACCCTCCGTGCTCTCCCCTGTCGCGTCCTCAGGAGCCTCGCCCTCCGCATCCTCGCCATCATCTTGCAGAGTACTACCGTTCGTAGTGCTCTGCGTGGCCGAGGTACCTTGTCGCGCCGCCATCGCCCAGCGACTTGATGTCAGCGCCACGTGCCCAGGTACCCGATGCGCGCTGCGGAAGCGCAAGAACAGCGCCGCCGCCACGATGATGAACATCAGCATCGGGAAGGCGAACGTCAGATTATACCCATGCGGTACATTATCTGGCGAAATCGCCGCCGCGAGCAGTACTCGATGCACTACTGCCTCCTCAGTGCCAGAATCCAGGGTCAGTGCACCACATAGAAGAGCAGCCACAGCACTAGGGCCGCCACTGCCGTGAAGTTGTAGAACAGCGTGAACGCGCTCAGGTTAGCCTGGAATCGCTGCACGTCGGCCGCCTCGTCAAAGGTCGGAGGCTGCTCGACGAACGAGATGTCAGGGATGTTCCTGCTGCGTGCCACCAGGATCTCGAGCCACACCATGCAGCCGAGGACCAGCAGGGCGAAGACCGGCATCGCGCCGACGAACACGCTCGCGAAGCCTGCCTGGCCTGGCTGGAACGGCAGAATGGTGAGCTGCCAGATCTGAAGCGCGGCAGCCACGAGGCCGAGCAGCAGCGCTGCCACCGCCGCTGCGAACCACGGCTGCTTGCGCCCCGCCTTGATCTGGGTCAGGCCGACCGACTGGATGATGGCGCTGGCCACGGTAAGTGCCATGATCAGCAGGCCCTCGATCTTGTTGGGCGGCGTCAGGCTCGACGGATACCAGTTGCCGTGCGAGTTCACCGAGCGCAAGTAGAAGAACGCGAAGACGAAGCCGCCGAGACCGGAGGTGACGATACCGATCATCAGCCGGGAACCCGTCCACGCCGCGTTCAGCGCCGCTTCGTGGTAGAAGGCTTCTTCTTCCTGCTCGCGGCTCAGGCCGCTTGGTGTGGCAGAGGTCATCTCGGCCATGTCTGCTAAGCCTCCGCTCTGGCGGTCTCGGATTCTGAGAGTCCGGCAGCCAGAACTCCGACTGGCGGATTGAGGTCGGCCACCGGAGGCGCGTCCTTCACTCCGTACTCGTACGGACCGGAGAGCACCACGGGCACGGTCTCGAAGTTGTCAGCCGGCGGCGGCGAGGAAACCTGCCATTCCAGCCCGCGCGACTTCCACGGGTTCCCCGTCTCCCGGTTCCTGACCACGACGGTCGACCAGACGAAGTTGATGATGAAGATAAGGATCGAGACGCCGAGGAAGAACGAGGAGATCGATACCCAGTCGTTCAGCGTCGTCAGGTTGCGTGCGTACTCGAACACCCGGCGCGGCTGGCCTGCCAGGCCTACCGCGAACAGCGGCAGGAAGGTCGAGTTGAACGCGATGAACATGAGCCAGAAGTGGACCCGGCCCAGCTTCTCGTTCAGCGAGATGCCCATCATCTTCGGCAGCCAGTAGTAACAGCCGCCCATGAAGGCGAAGATCAGGCCGCCCATGATGGTGTAGTGGAAGTGCGCCATCACGAAGAAGCTGCCGTGCTCGGTGGTGTCGGCAGGAACGTCAGAGAGGTAGACGCCCGAGATGCCGCCGATCAGGAAGTTGAAGTAGAAGGCCAGGCAGAACAGCATCGGAACGGTGAACCTGATCTTCGCTTTCCAAAGCGTCCCCATGCCGACCAGGAAGATGAAGCCGGTCGGAATCGAGATCAGCTCGGTGGTCAGCATGTACAGCGGGCGCATGTCGGGGTCGATGCCGCTGTCGAACAGGTGATGCTGCCACACGAAGAAGCTGAGCAGCGTCACGCCGATCATGCCCGCCGAAGCGACCTTGTAACCGAACAGCGGCTTGCGAGTGAACACCGGCAGCAGCTCAGAGACGATGGCGAAGCCTGGCAGCGCCAGGATGTACACCTCGGGATGCCCGAAGAACCAGAACAGGTCCTCGTACAGATAGGTGCTGCCGCCCAGGTTGTCGGTGAAGAACGCCGTCTGCGCGGTCCGGTCAAGCAGCAGCATGTACATGCCGCCTGACAGGATCGGCGCGGCCAGCGCCATCATGGTGCCGGTGCCGAGGATGCCCCAGACGAACATCGGCAGCCTGCCCCAGCGCATGCCAGGCGCCCGGTAGCAGATGACCGTGACCAGGATGTTGAACGAGGCCAGGATCATCGAGATACCCATCAGGCCGAACGCGAAAGCGTAAGCGTCGGCGCCTGAGGTGTCCTGTACCGACAGCGTCGGGTAACCGGTCCAGCCGAAGTGGAAGCCGCCGAGCGGCAGCGCCGAGAGCAGCACCAGGAAGGCGGCCGGGGTAAGCCAGAACGACAGTGCCTCGATCCTCGGGAAGGCGACTCGCTTCGAGCCGATCATCAACGGGATTAGGTAGTTGCCGAACGGGCCGAGGATCACCGACGTCATCAGCATCATCATCATCGTGCCGTGCTCGCCCACGATCTCGACGTAGACGCTCGAGCTGAATACGTGGTGCACCGGCGAGAGCAGCTCTGTCCTGATGCCCATCGCCAGCAGGCCAGCAGTGCAGAAATAAATGATCATGCCAATGAGGTACTGGATACCGACGACCTTGTGGTCGAGGGTAAACCTGAAGTACTTAGCTACGCCGCCGTTGGCCTCGTGCCCGTTCTGCGGCAGTCTCTTGCCCAGCATCAGCTTGACGAGGTCGTTGAAGACCCCGAGGCCGATCAGCCAGCCGACCAGCATGAACGTGTACCCGAGCACGATCGCGAAGTCGTTGCCGTCGGACGTGCCGATCTGCTGGTACGCCGCAGGCGAGTTCGCTGTCGGCACCGCCCAGTAGTTGCCGAGCCAGTGCCCGAACGCGTAACCAATGATCGCGCCTATCACACCGGTGTGCAGCGCCGGGCGTGCCCACCAGGCACCGGCTCCCGGCGTGCCGACGGGATCAGGCCCTCCGGGCCGTTGGGTTGTTCCCGCCTCTGTTTCGATGGCCATCCGGTCACCTCTCCATGTCAACGGATGCTGATGCCAGCGCTTGGGCGCCTATCTGGCTCATGGCTGTGAAGGGTCGTTCGGCGGATAGTAGCCGCCGCCCGCACCGGTCAGGCCGAGCTTGACTAGCACGGTTCCGAGCTGCTTGATCTCGGTCGGGTCGTACGTCGTGGCGTAAGGCGGCAGCATCTTGGTGACGTCGGCGAAGTGTGCCTGGCTCGCGGTAGCCCAGGACTGGAACGCCGACTGGGTCATCACCGAGCCGTAGTCGTACATCGCGCCGTGCCATAGTCCGCACAGCTCGTCGCAGCGTACGGTGATCGATCCGAGCTGGAGCGGCTTGGTGTACGCGACGTTGTTCACGCCAGGGTCCGCGTCGGCCTTCACACCGAGCTGGTAGGCCCAGAAGTCGTGAATGACGTCGATGGAAGTGACGTCGAACTCCACCCATTGGTTCTGCGGAACCGCGAGGTAAGTGGTCTCGAAGCCACCGAACTGGGGATACCGGTAGGTGAACCGCCATTGCTGCGCGATCACCTGGATCACCAGCGGCTTGCTGGCCGAGTAAGGCGCCATTTGCTGCGCCACGGTCAGTTCGGCACCTGGCGGGTTCACGATCGGCGACGGACCTTCGCCGCTGCCCGCGCCCGCGCCTGGCCCGTTCACGAGTTCGTAGGTACCGAAGCCGAACAGGCAGAGCACGATCACGGTGGTCAAAGTGATCCAGGTGACCTGAACCCTGGTGTTGCCGTGAATCGGCGGACCGTCTTCCTCGTCGCCTTCCCTGTGCCGCCAGACGATCAGCGAGTAAATGAACTGGATCAGCACGAAGACCATCACCGGCGCGGCCATGGCCGACATCACCTTGATGTCGAACTGCTGGCCGTTGGCTGCCGATGCCAGGTCTCCTGGTGGCAGATGCGGTCCGAGCACAAACCAGATCAGCAGATCGGAGGCTAGCGCGAGCACCAGCCAGATGATGAAGATCCGCATGCCATGGTTGGGCTCGCGCTCGCCCGCCCCGGTGGCCGGAGCCGAAGTCTCCGCGGCCATCAGGACACCACCTCCATCTGTCCGGTCATAAAGCCGATGGTCTGCATGGGGCCGCCGAACCCGTCTAGGTAACCAAGACCGCAAGGCACGCGGCACTGCCAGAAGTAGTCGCCGTCACTCTTCGGGGCGTTGAAACTGAAGGTAACCGTGGTGTGCGGACCCGAAGTACACGGCGATAGCCCGCACACGTTCTTGTTGGCACTCAGCGTGGTCGGTGAGGCGACTGGCACGTTCAGCCCGATACCAGGGATGGAGAACGTGTGCCCGACCGAACAGCTAGCCCACGAGTTCAGCACGGAGACCGGCGAGCCGTTGACGTCCTCGACGCCGCCGATCGTCCCTGTCACCATGCCCCAGAACGGGTTGCGCAGCGGGGTGCAGCCGTCGTACCCAAGTATGGTCACGTTGACCCGGCTGCCTGCTGGTACCTGGAACAAGGTGGTATGCACCCAGGCTCCGGTCTTCGGGTCCTTGATGAAGTAAGAGACCCAGTCCGGATGGTTGCTCACCGTATTCTGCGGATCTTCTTGCAGCATGATGCTGACTGGCTGACCTGGCGCCACGCCTGCCGCATAGTCCACCACCGGGGGTCCAGCAAGCAGGAAGTGGATGACGACGAAGATCACGCCACCGACCACGGCGAGGAACGCCACAAGGAGAGTTCCTACGCGGACCGGCAGGGACATCAGTCACCACCTCGTTTCTTCGCGGCGCATAGCGCGCGCACGACTCGGTCCGGGCGGCGTCGCCCATGCGGGCCGCGCCGGAAGCAAACGACTGCCCTGATACTGCTGCTCGCCGTAAGCGGCGGCAAGACTGCCGGGTATGCATGACGAAACTGTCATCATCTGTCACAGGACTTGCCTGCCTCGCCAGGAGCACACGACCCTGATAACCATCAAGCCGATCGGTTTACTTTCGCGATGTATGCGACGATTGCGACTTTTAGTCTTGACTTGCAGCGACGGCAGGAGTAGAACGCAAAGGACTACGACGGCGTGCTCCGCAGCCCCGGACCAACATGGCGCAGCAGCACGTCGGCTCAGTCTGCCAGGTAGATGACAGGAACAAAATGACCTCAGTACGCGACGAGGCAGTTCAAGTGACGTGGGATGACCCGTCCTGCCCTGACGCCGCGAGGCCGCGCATTCTGGTGATCGACGACGAACCCCACATCAGCGCCTTCGTGGCCAGGGCACTCGAGCATTCCGGCTATCAGGTTGGCGTCGCGGCCAGCGCGGCCGACGGCATCGAGCAGGCCGGCGCCGGAGGTTGCGACCTGGTAATACTCGACCTGATCATGCCCGATCTGGACGGCAGGGCCGTGCTGGCCGCTATCTTGCGTAGCCGGCCTACCCAGGCCGTGCTCGTACTGTCTTGCAGCTCGGATGTAGGCACCAAGGTGGAATGCCTTGATCTGGGTGCCCGTGACTACCTGACGAAACCGTTCTCGCTGGCCGAGCTCGCAGCCAGGGTCAGGGCCGGGCTAAGGGAAACCGCCAAGCGCAGCGAGGTCATGCGCCTGGGCGACCTGACGCTCGACGCCGGCCGGCTCGTCGCCGACAACGGTGCCGGTCCCGCGGCACTGACCAGGCTGGAGTTTCTCTGCCTGCGCGCGCTGATGGAGCACGGTGGCGGCTCGGTAACCAAGAGCGAGTTGCTCGCCTCGGTCTGGGGCATTGACTTCGACCCTGGCTCGAACCTGGTCGATGTCTGCATCAGGAGATTGCGGGCCAAGCTGGGGTTCAATCTCATAGAGACGGTGCGCGGTGAGGGATACCGACTCGCGTCCTGAAGGCACCCTGGCGAACGGGCTGCTGCACGGTCGCCAGCCCGAGCTTGCCTGGCTGCTGCTCTGGCTGGTCTGCGTCGTGATCATGGTGACCTTTCCCGACTGGCAGGTCATTCCCTTCGACGCGATCTGGATCAGCCTCGCGCTGCTTTACGGCTACCGGCTCTGGCCGAGCCGCCGCACCATCGCGCTGACCGCGACCGCGGCGGCGACCACGGTCGCCGCGCTCGCTGCCGACATGGTCGAGCACCTGCGCATCATGAACGCCTCAGTCGAGCAGATACCGCTGCTGACGACGATCTTCATCGTGATGGCGCTCCAGGCGCACCGCCGGATGCTTGCCGGGGACCGGGCCAAGATGGCCGCCGACGCCCAGCGGATGCTCGCCGCGCAACGCCAGTTCCTGCAGGACGCATCGCACCAGCTCAGGACGCCGATCACGATCGCGCTCGGGCACGCGGAACTGCTCGGCGAGGACCTGGCCGGCCAGCAGCGGCGCGATATCAGCGTGGTAGTCGGCGAACTGGAAAGGCTGAAGACGCTCAGCGACCGGCTCTTGCTGATCGCGGCATCAGAGCACCAGAGTTCCCTGACCATGGAACCGACCGCACTCGACTCGCTCACGGTTGAGGTACTGCACCGCTGGCGGCGGACCGCGCCAAGGCGCTGGCAGCTCGGCAGGCTGGACCCGGTGACCGCGCTGGCCGATACCGAGCGCCTGGCGATGGCACTTGACGCGCTCGTCGAGAACGCGGTCAAGCACACCACGCCAGGCGACGCGATCAGGCTGGCGGTCAGCAGGGACGCCGATGACCGGTTCGCGCACATAACCGTCGAAGACACCGGCGAAGGCATCTCCGATACCGACCTGCCGCACGTATTCGAGCGCTTCAGGACTTTTGCCAGAAGCAGCGCCAGAGGCACGGGGCTCGGCCTGGCCCTGGTCGAGGCCGTCGCCCGAGGTCATGGCGGGAGAGCGTGCGTGCACAGCAGGCACGGCCAAGGCAGCCGCTTCGAACTCCTGATCCCGGCCGCGCAATTCAGCCCAGAAGCCGCCTTCCCCGGCGCTCAGGTACCAGCCGAGGATCTTTCCGGCAAAGTAAGCACCGGCCGTCCCGCCCGCGTATCGCAGCGAGAAGCGCCGTGAACTGTATCCTCATGCCGCCTGGCAGGCAGCACCTACCGCAGAACGGGCCGAGTCAATGCAGCCGACAATGACAGAACCGCCGCTGATCCCGCTCCGCAAGAGCGGCTGGCCGACCAGGCGAGCACCTCGCTGGACGCTGGTCGCCGCCCCGATCTTGCTGATCGCGGCAGTCCTGGTGGGCTTGTCGCACCATCCCACGAAGGGTCAGCGCGCCTTCGACCTTAGCGGCCTGATCAGCTCGCTGAACACCGACGTCGAGTCATGCGCGGGCGGCGTAGGCGACTCGCTCGGTGCGCTGAAGTACATCGACAATGGCTCGAGCCACGACGTGAGCACCGCTATCAACATCGCGCAGACCGGCGCAGCCAACTGCTCGCCAGCTAACAACCAGCAGATGGACGACCTCACCAACGTCCAGGTTCCTGAGTCGCTTGCCAGCTATCACCTCCAGGCCGGAGTCAACGACCTGGTCAACTGGGGCGCGCACTACGCCGCCGCAGTGCAGAGCGACGTCGCGACCGTGCTCATGGACCGCGGCAAGCCGGCCGAGGCGAGTGCGGTGGCGGCGCTGAACGCGGCGATCAGGACGCTCAAGGCGAAACGGGCCGCCGTCTTCGCCGCCTTCGCCCCCGCGATCAAGGCGCTCTCGCCTTCGACCAAGCTGACGACCCTTTGGGTAACGGCCCGCCCGCCAAGCACCTACTAAATGAGGCGAAATGTACAACCTCACTGACCACTGGTCATTCGACCCGTTCCTGATTATTGCCCTGGTGCTCGCCGGCTGGCATGAAGCCGGACTTGCCAAGCTGGCCAAGAAATCACGACCTGAGCGCACCAGGGAACGCAGGCTCAGGTCGCTGTATTTCTACGGTGGCCTGGTTACCTTGCTGTTCGCGGTTGAATCCCCGATTGACTACTGGGCTGATAGCTATTTCTTCATGCACATGATCCAGCACCTGCTGCTGATGTTCGGCGCCCCGGTGCTGATCGTGGCCGGGGCGCCCTGGCAGCCTTTGCTCGACGGACTGCCGGGCCGGCTGGGCAAGAAGGCGACCCGCGAAGTGCTCAGCAGCGGCTGGACGCGCCCGATCAGGATGATCGGGGGTTTCGTCCTGCGGCCGTGGGTATCGATTTTCTTGTTCAACGCCGTGATGGTCTTCTGGCACCTGCCAGGACCTTTCGACCTGGCATACCGCAATCATCTGGTGCATATTTGGCTGATGCACGGTAGTTTCTTTATCGCTGGCATCCTTTTCTGGCTCCAGTTCCTGCCTTCCCTGCCCTTCCGCATTAGGATGAGCCGCCCGGCGCAGATGGGCGCGCTGCTTATCACCAACGTGGAGATGTGGGTGCTGGCGATGGCGATGAGCATTCTCGCGACAACGTCCTGGTATTCGGTCTACGCGCACGTTCGGGGTTCTGCCTTGTCGCCACTGGCCGACCAGCAGATCGGCGCCGCGTTTTTGTGGGTGTGCGGGGACTTCTGGGCCATCCCGGCCATGCTGTTCGTCGTGCGGAAGCTAATCGCCGAGGACGGCGACGTCGGGTCGGCCGTCGACCGGATGCTCGGGCGGCGCGCCTCGCGCGCTTACCAGTGGGCCGGCCGTCAGTAACCGCCACGTAACACCGCCACGTAACCCGGTATGCGGCCCCTGTTCGCGTGTCGTTACCCGGCGAAGCTCATTCCTTTGGGCATTATGTGATCAGGCCCCTCCAGGTATGAGCTGGAGGGGCCTGATCAGCCTTCCCACCGCACCGGAATACCGTGCGGCGGTGCGGTGCCGAGGACTCTCCGTTTCTCGCCCGGCCAGGTCACCAGTTCTACCGGCGTGCCGTCCGTGCCCTTGACGGGCTCGAGGCTGACATGAGCGAATCGTGCCGACGGTGTCGCTTGCGCGCCGAGAGCGGCGATGCCCGCGTCGAGCGCGGCGGCCTCCTCTTCCTCCAGGTACTGCCGCATGATCGAATGCCACAGGACGGTCCAGGTGCCGGGTTCAAGCCCGATGCCGCCGACCGTCCGCGAGGCCGGCTCGGCGCGCAATTCTGCCGGGATTGCCGCGGCTAGCTCGAAGGCGCCGCGCAGGCGCAGGAAACGCTCGATCTGATCGGCCCACACGTATGAGGAAAGCCTGAGCCTGCCTGCCTCGCTCAGCGGGTCGACCGGTGCGATGTCGGCGCCGATCCGATCGACGATCTCGACCTTTCTGGCGGCCGGGGCCGGTCCGAGCCAGGCGCCGTGCAGCCGGACAGGAGAGCTGGCAGGTCCGAAGGACTGACCGCCGCCGGTGATCTCGAAGTGATCGACCCGCAGGTTAAGGCCGGCACTCGCACCGACCTCGACCAGCCTGATCGGAAGGTCGGCCTTCGCCACGAGCCGGCAGAGGGCACCGGCCAGGGCAGCGCCCCTGCCTACCTCGTTCGTCTGCGGCGGATGACTGAGCCAGCGCCGCACCTCCTCGGGCTGCTCGGCGAGCACGCTGAGCAGGGCGGGCCAGGCACGGCCGGCCCCTGGCCCGGCATCGGCCCTGCCGCCCGCCGAGGGATAGAACTCGGCCAGTTCGCCTGCCTGCCCGGTCAGCACGAGCGCGTGGACCCCGCCGAGCATCCGCAGCGCGGGAGCGGTACGGCCCCTGTCGTCAAAATGCCCGTCGAGAACCGCGAGCGTGGGTCCGCCAGCCAGCAGATCATCGGCCGCGTGGCGGAGCAACCCGGCGTAGAGCGGGCTGCCAAGCGCCGCGCACAGATTCGCCTGCCACCTGAACCGCAGCGCGGTCCGCTCCTGCGGCAGCCGCGCCGCCTCCCGATCCATCCAGGCACCTCCTTGACTGGGCCACCATCACGATGGCACTGCACCCATGCCGCACGGCGGCGGGGTGCCGCCTTCGAGCCCTGGGCGCGGTGTCAGGCTAGGCTGCGGACGTGGAGGTTCTGCGAGAGCGGGTCGAGGCACTCAGGCACCGTGCCATCGCGCCGACGGAAAAGGGCTTCGGCACCATCGCGGCAGGGAAGACGGTGACCGCGGCGGCACTCGAACTCCAGCGCCCGCCCGCGCTCGGCGGCGAGTTCACGATGCCGTTGCTCGTCCTGCGTGACTCCGCGCTGCGGCACAACGCTGCCGTCATGGCCGGCTGGTGCGCGGCCGCGGGAGTGCGACTGGCACCGCACGGCAAGACGACCATGGCACCGCAACTTTTCACGCGCCAGCTTGACGCCGGGGCCGCAGGGATCACCGCCGCGACGATCAGCCAGGCGCAAGTATTCAGGTCGTTCGGTATCAGCAAGATCCTGATCGCCAACGAGCTCACCGACCTGGCAGGCATCCGCTGGCTGGCCGCCGAGCTCAGCGCTGATCAGGACTGGGAGTGCTTCGCCTACGTAGACAGCCTCGCCGGAGTCACGCTCCTCGATGAGGCACTGGCAACCGCCGGGGCGTCCAGGCCGTTGCGGGTATTGGTGGAACTGGGGTTCCCCGGCGGTCGCACCGGCTGCCGCGGCATTGCCGGTGCACTCGCCGTCGCGGCGGCGGTGGAGCAGGCGAGCCTGCTTGAGCTGGCAGGGACCGCAGGGTACGAAGGCGGCCTCGGTCATGACGCCGAGCCGCAGACGCTGGCTGCGGTAGCCGGCTACTGCCGGCAGCTCAGGGAGCTAGGCGAAGCGCTCGCCGCCCTGGTCGCCGACCCGATCATCAGCGTGGGGGGCAGCGCCTACTTCGACGTGGCGGCCAGGGAACTGGATGGGGCCGCCGCCGAGGTGTTGCTGCGCAGCGGCTGCTACCTGACGCATGACCACGGCGAGTACGCGCGGATCGGGCCGGCCGGGCGGGGAAGCGGACCACAGCTGATCCCGGCGATCGAATTGTGGGCTCCAGTGCTCTCCGCACCAGAACCTGGACTAGCCCTCGCCTGTGCCGGGCGCAGGGACGTGGCCTTCGATCAGGGACTGCCGACCCCGCTGTGGATTCGCCGCCCCGATGGTGTGGTCCTGCCCGCTGGTGACCTGACGGTGACCAGGCTCGATGATCAGCACGCCTACCTGAGCCTGCCTGAGGGAACCGCGCTCGCTCCAGGCGACCTGGTCGGATTCGGGATCTCACACCCGTGCACCACGTTCGACAAGTGGCGGGTGATCCCCGTCGTCGACGACGACTACCAGGTCATCGACGCGATTCACACGTTCTTCTGAACGAGCGCTCCGAACCAGGGCCGTGGCCACTGCCGCCGCCAGGGCGAGCACGCCTGCGACCACGTAGATCTCGCTTTCCGCAAGGTCAACCGCGGACAAGTGCAGCCAGTCGGCACCGTGGACGTGGCGCGCGAGGTCTAGCCACCCCGCGATGGCCACGGCGGCAGCGCCAGCCGTCGCGGTGATCAGCCAGGACCGGCGCAGGTCCGTCCGGCGCTGGTAAAGCCAGCGAGCGGCGACGAGCAGGGCGGGGATCGCGATCACCCAGTGGTGCGTCCAGGAGATCGGCGATATGAGCAGGCCGGTGATCGCGCAGAGGCTGAAGCCGAGCCCCTCATTCCCCTGGCGCTGTGCCCTCGCCGCGACCGCAAGCCCGCTGGCCGCCACGACGAGAAGGACAGGCAGCCAGCCGGGCAGAACCTGAGAAATATGCACGTTCCTGGCGATCACCCCGGCGAGGCTCTGGTTCTCGGGATTCTGGACCGGACTGATCCTTGCGGGCTCGAGGAAGGTCGCATCCCAGAAGAACAATGAACTCGACGGCAGCACGGCCGCGCCGATGCCGATTGTCATGGCAAAGGCGGCTGACGCCGTAACGGCGGCGCGCAGGCGCCTGGTAAGCAGCAAGTAGACGATGAAGATCGCCGGCGTGAGCTTGATTCCGGCGCACAGGCCGATCAGCACGCCCTTTCTGGCATCTGGCCTGGTGAGGTCGAAGAGTATGGCGGCGCCGAGAAGCAGGTCGATCTGACCGTAGCCGAGCGTGGTCCTGGCGGGCTCAAGCCAGATACCGACCGTACTCGCGGCGAGAGCCAGCCGCTGGGCCGCTGGCCGGTCAAGTGCCCAGTTCACCGACGCCAGCCGCAGGACGCAGCAGAGCATCAGCGGCAGCGCGATCACACTTGCCGCGGTCAGCAGCGCGGCCGCAGCCGGCCAGGGCAGCATCACGAGCGCGACAAAGCACGCGGCCGCGAAGGGCGTATAGGAGAACGGCAAGCCCGCGTATCTCAGCCGGTAAAGGTGCAGGCCATGCCAGACGGCCTGGCCACCGAGCCGGTAGACGTGCAGGTCAGTGAACCTTGCCTGCCCGGTGGCCGCGAAGACGCAGCACAGCGAGGCTGACAGCAGGTAGGCAGCGAGGTAGTAACGGATGCCCGGCGCCTTCAGTTGCTCGCCGAACCTCGCGAGCAAGTAGCCTCCCGCAGCGGTCAGGGCGTGACGGCGCCACGCGCTATAACCTGCAAGGTACCCAACGAAGGGTCGGCCGCGTAGGCGATGCGGCCACCATCGGCTTTTATTTCGCGCAGTGAGCTAACGGCTTCGGCGGTAATCAGCTCACCAGGCGCCAGAACCGGAACTCCAGGCGGATACGGCGCAATCAGTTCCGCGCTGACCCGGCCGATCGCGGCGTCGGCGCTGACCGTTTCGTTATCGGCGAAGAAGGCGTCGCGCGGCGACATCACCACCTCGGGAACGACCGTCCATGACGCCGCGACCCCTGGCTTGCGCGGCGTGGTCCTGTGCCGCTCGATCGAGGCGATCAGCACGTCGAGGAACGTATTGACGCGCGCTTCGTCGTCGGCCAGCGTGATGATCGGGATGACGGTGTCGCGATCCGCGCTCTCGACCGGCATGCCCGCGCTGATCAGGTCCTGCTCGATGGTGTAACCCCTGGTGCCGGTGCCCGCGATCAGGACGGCCAGCTTGGTCGGCTCGACGCCAGGACCCTCAAGCACGGCGACGCCAGGCACCTGGCGCAGCCGTTGCCTGGCCATGGCAACGAGCCCGAGCAGGCGGCCGCACAGTTCCTCGCCGTCCTTGGCCAGGAGCGCTCTGGCGGCGTCGATGCTGGCCATGATCGATCCGGCCGGGCTGGTCGTGTGAGTGGCCTCGAAGGCGCGGTCGAGCCTGGCCGCATTGAGCAGTCCGGTGCGAGCCAGCACGATAGCGCCCTGCGTGTAAGCAGGCAGCGCCTTGTGCGCGCTAGTAACCATGCCGTCCGCGCCAGCCGCGATGGCGTGCGGCGGCAGGTCGGGATGGAAGCCCAGATGGGCCGCCCAGGCCGCGTCCACGAGCAGCGGCACTCCGGCTTCGTGCGCGACGTTCGCCTGGCCGCGCAGGTCACCGGTCGTGCCGACATAAGAAGGCTCGCCGAGGAACACGCCGCACGCGTCAGGATGCTCTTTCAGCGCCGCGCGGACAGTGGCCACGCTGACGGCGGCAGGCAGACCGGAATCCAGGTCGACCTCCGGGCGGACCCACACCGGACGCAGTCCAGCGAGCACCAGTCCGAGCAGCAGCGAGCGGTGCAGGATGCGGGTCACGATGATCTCCCGGCCCGGCGAGCCGACGGCTAGCGCCAGGGCCTGATTGCCATGGGTAGAACCCGCCACGGAAAACCGGCACCAGTCAGCGCCCCAGAGCCTGGCCGCGCGGCGCTCCGCGTCGGCGCGAGGCACATCGGCATGCTTGATGGAGTCGACTCCGCCATAAAGCGGCGCGTCACCAAGGTTGACCGCGCCGGTCAGGTCCTGCCGCGCCTTGTGCCCAGGCACCGCCATGGGGGTGAACTTGCCAGCTGCGACCTGCTCCGTCACCCGCAGCCAGCCGTCGAGCAGCGGCGCGTCCTGGCGCAAGCCCCGCGGGTCACGAGGATCTTGACCCGATTCGACGACCGGGACGGAGACGGCGAAATCGGACTCAAAGCGCGTTTTAGGTGCATCGGAACTCATCGGCCTAGTGTGCTTCATCGCCACCACCGCCCACGCCACCACCACCACCCAAGCCACCCGATGCCGCCCGCCACCGACGACTCCACCGGTAGGGTGCAGACATGCGAGCGGCGCTTTATGAGCAGATCGGCCCGAGCGCGGAAGTGCTGCGGGTTCAGGAGATCGAGCGACCCGAGCCTGGCCACGGCGAGGTCAGAGTCCGGATCGAGTGCTCGGGCGTCAACCCGACCGACTGGAAGTCGCGCAGCGGGCTTACCTCGCGCCCGGTCGACGGGTTCCAGATCCCGCACCACGACGGCACCGGCGTCATCGACGCAGTCGGCGAAGGCGTCGCCGCCAGCAGGATCGGCCAGCGCGTCTGGACCTGGATGGCGGCTGCCGGGCGGAAATGGGGCACCGCCGCCCAATGGTCAGTTCTGCCGGACCGGCAGGCAGTGCCGCTGCCCGCCGGCATATCCAGCGAGCTCGGCGCCAGTCTCGGCGTGCCCGCGATGACCGCGCACCGGTGCCTGTTCGCCGACGGGCCGATCACGGGGAAGACCATCTTGGTGGCGGGCGGCGCGGGCGCGGTTGGCCACTTCGCGATCGAGCTCGCCAAGCACGCGGGCGCCCGCGTGGTCGCCACCGTCAGCGGCCAGGAGAAGGCGGAACTCGCCGCCAGGGCCGGCGCAGACCTGGTCGTAAACTACCGGGAAGCAGACGCGGCCAGCAAGATCAGAGAATTCGGCCCGGTGGACAGGATCGTCGAGCTAGCACTCGACGCGAACCTCGCACTCGACCTCGCGGTGATCGCGCCGAACAGCGAAATCATCACCTACGCCTCGACCCCGACCGATCCGGTGCTGCCGGTCAGGTCTTGCATGAACGCTAACGTGCTGCTCAGATTCGTGCTGCTCTACGGCATCCCGGCGGACGGCTTCGACCAGGCTGCCGCCGACATCACGAAGGCCCT
Source organism: Actinomycetota bacterium (assembly GCA_027313705.1). Lineage (GTDB taxonomy): Bacteria > Actinomycetota > Actinomycetes > Streptosporangiales > Streptosporangiaceae > Chersky-822. The sequence goes on from DAHVDE010000019.1 coordinate 32,486, forward strand.
GACCGACGGCGCACTCAGCGAACTGCCGGTGCACAGGTATGACCTGGCCGACATCGTGGCCGCCCAGGACGCCGTCCAGGCCGGCGTGGTCGGCAAGGTCCTCGTGATCCCTGACTGACCTGGCGCGGCTCGATCGAGCCACGAGCTTCATCGTCATCCGCTGACCTCATGCTTAACCACTCGGTGATCTCTTAGTTAACTGCTCGGTCGCCCCGAAATTGGCTGTCACGTTCGACTACTGACTGTGACTGTCAGTGGGTATCGCTAAGGTGATCGATAGATCGGCAGCGAAGAGAGCGAGCGTCAGGGAGGTGAGCATGGCACAACAGCAGGGTCAGGCCCCGTCTACCGGAATCGGTGCGAGCGATGGCTTGTCGTGGTCCTGGCATCTGGACTTGGATGCCTTGCTGACCGCACTCTCAGAGCCCGCGCCGTGGAATCACCTCCCTCAGCGCGCTGCCCGCCAGACCGAATCGAGCGCAGCCCAAGCTACCCGAGACCGCACCACCCCACCCAGCACCGCGCCACCCAGCACCGCGCCACCGGCCGATCCGATGGAGGAGGATTTCGCGGCATTCCTTGACGCGCTGGACGCGGGACAGACGTCGGTGTTCCCGTTGTCGATGGCGGCCGGGCGGGTTGCCGAGGCATTGCCGGCCGGTCCTGACCTGGCCGCGTGGCTGGCCGGGTGTCCGGCCGAGGAGCTAGCGGACGGCGCACTGCCCGGCGCGGCCGCCGCCTGGCGACGGATCGGTGCCTGGGCGCAAGCCGGCGAGCTCGCGGTCGTCGCTCAGATGGCATCACGGTCCGCCGCCAGGGATACCAAGAACGCTGTGGGCCAAGATGGCCGTCCAGGCAAGGTCACTCCCGATGCCTGCGGCCAGGTGTCGCTGGCCCTGACCTTGTCGCAGGTCGCCGCCCAGTCCTGGATCGATCTGGCCGTTACCCTCCGCTGGCGGCTGCCAGGCACTGGCACCGCGCTCCGCGCAGGCACCATCGACCTGCCCAGGGCCAGGGCCATCGCCGAGGCAACCGCACCCCTGGACGACGACAAGGCCAAGGCCGTCGAAGATAAGGTCCTGCCCCGCGCCGCCGAGCAGACCACCGGCCAACTCCGGGCCGCACTGCGCCGCGCCGTCATCACCGCCGACCCAGATGGCGCCGAACGACGGCGTGAAGAAGCCGAGCAACGCGCCAAGGTCACCCTCTATCCCGACCCCGACGGCACCGCCGCGCTCACCGGCCAGAACCTCCCCGGCATCCGCGCCGCCGCGGCCATGGCCCGCATCACCGCCCTCGCTCGCGCGCTCAAAGCCTCGGGTGCCACCGGCGGCATCGACCTGCTCCGCGCCAAAGTCTTCCTCGGCCTCCTGCTTGGCACCCTCCCGCACATCCCGCCATCGCCAGGCGATCCCCCCGACCCCCAGCCCCCGGTAGACCCGCAGCCACCAGACGACCAGCCAGGACCACACCTAGACGACTGGCCCTGGAATGACGACCCCGCGCCCGCGACCGGCAACACTACCGAGCCGAAGCCAGGCAAAACCCACCAACCGAAACCCGGCAAAGGCAGTGCACCACGCGATGAGGGCGCCTCCGGCACGGAAACGCAGGCCGATGACGACAACCCAGCCAACGACAACCCAGCCAACGACAACAACCCAGCCAACGACAACCCAGCCAACGAGAACCTGCTACCCGGCGGCCAGAGTCCGCTGGCTCGACCTGGCTCGTGGCCGGAAGCGACTCCGTTCATACCGCCAGGACCGGCGGCGCTGCGGAATCTCCCTCCGGTCGGCAGCGGGTTCCTCGACCTGCGGCTACCGTGGGCGACACTGTCCAATGGCGGCCCGGAACCCGGCTACCTGACGCGCCTTGGCCCCATCACTCCGGCCCAGGCCAGCTACCTGGCCCGACTGGCCGCCAGCGACCCAGCCGTCGACTGGCGGATCGTCCTCACCGACGACACAGGCCGGGCCATCGCCGTCACCCGCATCCGACGAGGCCGGTCACCGACTCGCCCAGCCCGGGCCGGCCCTGCCAGCAACCCTCCCGGCGACAGCGACAGCAGCCTCGTCCGCCGAGTCACCGTAATCGTCGCCACTGCCGAACTGGCCGTTGCATCAGGATGCGGCCCGCAGGCGGACGGGCAACTGGCCATGCTGGCACCCGCGATCATCGCGGCCGCCCGGCAGGCAGCTAGCCAGGCTGCTGACCGCACCGCCGCCGACGCTGCTGCTGCCGGAGGATGCGCGCACACGCAGGTCAGCCAGGCATATCAGGTGCCGGCCCGGCTACGTGAATACGTGAACCTGCGGGACCTTACGTGCCGGTTCCCGACCTGTCGCCAGCCCGCCTGGCGATGCGACTGCGACCACAGCCAGCCATACGACGAGGGCGGACCGACCTGCTGCTGTAACTTGGGCGCCTTGTGCAGATATCACCATAAATTGAAGCAGCATCCCCTGTGGCGACTCGACCAGCCAACTCCTGGCCACTTCACGTGGACCACGTCCGCTGGCCGGACCTACACCATTCAACCCGACACGCAAGCCGCCTGAACACCATGATCACCTGGGGTCATGATCGCTAGGCCCGAACTCACGGGCCAGGAAGCTTCAGCCGCACACCGCAGCAGTCACCCCGCCGCACGGCCCGACTCCCCGCCGCACGGCCCGACAACCCCACCGCACGGCCCGACTCCCCGCCGCACGGCTGCGCTTTTCGTTCGAGGCTAGGCGACGGCGGGTGTTTCTGGTGCGTGGCGGTGCGTGCCGACCATGGCGAGCACTGCCCGGCCCGTGGTGACGGCCATGATCGCGCTCACCACCAGCCAGCCGGTCGCATCACCCGGATGCGTCAGGCTGGTGCGAACGGCGATGCCCCAGGTGAGCGTGGCGAGGGTAGCGACTGCCATCGCGGCAGTCACGGCCGCGGCGGCCGCGCCGCCGATCCGCCAGGTGCTCTCTGAGAACTCCGATGACCTGATTACGGTGACGACTGCCTGCGTTGAGATCGCGATCCCGGCTATTCCGAGTAGCAGCCAGGCGACGGCGAACGTCAATTTGCCCGACGTCTCCGGCCCGTTCCCGTGCAGGAGTCTCGTCCCGGCGATCCAGGCGGCTCCTATCAGCACTGGCACCGCCATCAAGGCGAACGTCCGCCATCGCCCGGCACGAGCGGCGTTCCGGCCGGCGTCAAGGGCGTAGACGAGCGCCGCCACCGCGGTGGCGGCGACGCCGAACACGCCGGCGGCGAGCAGCACGTGATAGGCGTCCGGCACCACCGGATGCGCGGAGGCCAGTTCATGTGCCGCCGGCGCGGTCGGATAGATCCCTAGGTCATGCCCGAACCAGGTGGCTACCGTAGCGAAGGCTACCCAACTCCACAGGACCCGGATCAGCGCTTCCCTGGAACGCTCCGACATGTCAATCCTCCTATCAAAGAGCCATGCGGCAGCCGCGCCGCAAAGCAGGTCGATGGCCATCGGAATGGCCGCGTGGCCGTGCTCGCTCAGATCCTTGACCAGGAGGTCGACTTCCTCGCCGTAACGGGCCCGCCAGGCAGGCGGGTAGACGGCGAGCAGCCGGCTCGGCCAGGGACTCGGCTCCGTCGCCGGCCCGGCGGGCACGTCGTTCATGAAGTTGGCCGCAACTCGAGGCGCGCCAGGCCGGTCGCCGCCACTCGCTGCGCGGCCTGCAAGTGCCTGGCCAGGGCCTCCGCGCCAGCCGCCGTGATCCGGTAGGGCCGCCGGCGGTCCTCGGCCGGCAGCGCCTCGATCCAGCCGCGCCCCTCAAGCCGGCTCAGTGCCCCGTACAAGGTGCCAGGCCCGAGCTTGGTGCCGGCGAACCATTCGATGTCCTTAGCGAGGGCGTATCCGTGCTTCGGCCCGTCGGCGAGGCTCGTCAGCACGAGTACGACCGGTTCGGTGAAGTCCACGCGGCACTCCAGTTCAGTAGCTCTACTTTATTACGCACGACGATACTACGGGTGCCGATATACCGCAAGATGATTTAGCCAGCAAGCATTCCGGCGCCGCCTGCTGGTAGATGAAAAGAGATCTTTGCAAGCCTTACGTTGCAATCATTACTTTGCAAAGCTATCTTTGGAATTATGCATCCCGACGACGTACCCACCCAGCCGCCATCCCGGTCGGTCAATGACCTCACCGACCCGAAGGCGCTGCGCGCACTCGCGCACCCGATCAGGCTGGCTCTGCTCGGCCTGCTTCGCACCCAGGGACCGCTGACCGCGACCAAGGCGGGCCAACTGCTCGGCGAGAGCTCGGCGAGCACGTCATTCCATCTCCGGCAGCTCAGCAAGTACGGGCTGGTCGAAGAGGCGGGCGGCGGACATGGCAGGGAACGTCCGTGGCGGGCGACGGCGATGTTCACCGATGTTCCTGAGGTGACCGACAATCCCGATCTCGCGATCGCGTCCGACCTGTTCAGGTCGCTGGTCGCGGAGCGTTACTTCGCTAACTTGATGAAATGGCAGGAACTGCGTGCCAGCGAGCCAGTCGAATGGCGGCAGGCAGCGACCCAGAACGACATGCTTGCCTGGCTGACCGCCGACGAACTGCGCGAACTGACCGCTGCCGTGCACGGACTGCTTGACGTCTACGTTGACCGGCTGACCGAGCCGCGGCTGCGCCCGGCAGGCTCGAGGCTCGTGCAGCACATAGAACTGGCCTTCCCGATCGATAATCACCGGATGCAGCCGCACGGCGGCCAGTCATGAGAATGAGCGTGCCGCCGCTGCTCAAGGACACCGCCTTTCGCAGGTACTGGAGCGGTCAGACCATCTCCATGTTCGGCGACCAGATTTCCTCGATCGCGCTGCCGCTGGTCGGTGTGCTCGCCTTGCACGCCGGCGCCGCGCAGATGGGCATCCTCACGGCGCTGGTCTGGCTGCCTAACTTGTTCTTCGGACTGCACGCCGGGGCCTGGGTTGACCGGCGCGGCCACCGGCGGGCCACGATGATCATCGCCGACGTGGCCCGTGCGCTGCTGCTCGCCAGCATCCCGGTCAGCTACGCGGCCGGCCTGCTGACCCTCTGGCAGCTTTACGGCGTGGCCTTCATGACCGGCACGTTTGGAGTGCTTTTCACGGTGGGCAATCCGGCGCTCTTCGTGGCGCTTGTCCCCGATGACCAGTACGTCAAGGGCAATTCCCTGATCTATGGCAGCCGCGCGTTCTCGTTCATGGGCGGCCCGAGCGCCGGCGGTCTCCTCGTGCAGGCACTGAGCGCACCAGGCGCCGTACTTGCCGACGCGCTTTCCTACCTCGGCTCGGCGTTCTTCCTGGCCGCAATCCACCCAGAGGAACCGCAAGCAGCCGCAGGCGAGGGTTCCGTGACCGCTGGCGCGAGGTTCGTCAGGCGATCGCCGATAGTCCGCTCTTCGCTACTATCCGCGTCCGTCATCAACTTCTTCAACTTCTTCTTCGCCGCCCTCATGGTCCTCTTCGCGATCAAGTACCTGCACGTGCGGCCTGGGGTACTCGGCCTCGTGCTCGGCATCGGCGCGGTGGGAGGCGTGGCCGGCGCGATCGTAGCCGGGCGACTGGCCGACCGGATCGGCATCGGACGCGCCTACGCACTCGGCTGCCTGCTGTTCACCGCCCCGGCCGCGCTGATTCCCGCTGCCGCCGGCCCGCATCTGGTGATCCTGCTTATGCTTGGCGGCAGCGAGTTCGTCGCCGGATTCGGCGTCATGGTGCTGGACATCGCCATCGGGGCGATCTTCGCGCAGGTCGTCCCCGACGACCTGCGCTCCCGCGTAAGCGGTGCCTTCCAGGCCGTCAACTACGGCATTCGCCCGCTTGGCTCGCTCGCGGCCGGCGCACTGGGAACCTACCTCGGCATCAGGACCACGCTGTGGATCGCCACGGCAGGCGAGACCGCCGGCTTCCTGCTCTTGCTGCCCGGCCCGTTGCCCAGGTTCACGATGACGTCGCGTCAGGAGCCGGCCGACTCCCAGCGAGCGGTCGCCGCCGCCAGCGCGCCAGGGGTCAGCTCGCCGTAAAGACGCAGCCTGGACAGGCCACCGTCGGGGAAGACGTCCAGGCGGACGCGGGTCATCGGCTCGTCGGCCTTCACGACGAGCCGATGCCTGGTATCTGGCTGGACTCGCGTGACTCCGAGCAACGGAGCCTGCCCGGTCAGGGCGACCCAGCCTGGCGCGTTGCCCAGGAAGTAGGATGTGTCGATCTCGACATGCCTGACGATGCCTTCGCCGGCCAGGTCGACCACCACGTAATCGTTGCCCGAGTCCCTGCGCCGCGCGTTCTCCCAGCCGTCGCTCATCACGCGGGCCCTTCCCGGCATGATCAGATTGGCCGGGCTCGAGTAGAAGGCGTTCGAGCAGTCGCCGATCCGGCCGCCGTTCTCGGCCGCCGCGAGGTCGATCGTGCCGGTCAGGAATGCTGGATCGGGAACGACCTCGCCGTGGACGCGCAGCCTGGCGACACCGCCGTCCGGGTAGATGGACAGCCGGATGTGGCTCCAGCGCCGCCGGTCGTGCACGGGGTAACTGTTCAAGCTGTCACCGCTCGCGGCGGTTCTCGGCACCAGCACGTGCCACCGCAGGCCGGCCAGTTCGGCTGGCGAGGGGTAACCCTCGGCGGTCGCGGCCTCGATCGAGATCTCGGCTGGGTAGTTGCCGGTGAAGTGCGAGGTGTCGACGGTCACTTCGCGGACGATGCCCTGGCAGCCCAGGCGCACGATGGCGTGATCATGACCTGGTTCCCGGCGGCGCCTGGTCTCCCAGCCGTCGTAGATCTTGCCCTTGTCGCCGAACTCGGCCGCGGCGAACCCGGCGGGCTCCGGCTTGATCAGGTTCTCCTTTCCGGCGAAGAACTCGTCGTTGGCGAAGACGACGCTGCCGCCGAGCGCGCGGCTGGCCAGATCAGGGAAGGTGCACGGGACCGTCATCTGGTCACCTCTGCGCTCAGCAGCTTGCCTGCGCCGGGCGGCTCGCCTCTTACCCAGGTGCGCCGCACTACCCCGCGAAGCTCCTGGCGCAGATACGGCGTCAGCCGGTGCCTGGTCACGAGCATCTCCCCGGTAACGCGGAACCTCTCGTCGGGAGCGAATGCCACCAGGTCAGCGTCGCGGCCCGGCGCGATCACACCCTTGCTTTCCAGCCCGGCCAGCCTGGCCGGACTGGCGGCCATCCAGCCAGCTACCTCGGCCAGGTCGTGGCCGCGCCGCGCGGCCCTGGTCCAGATCACGGGCAGGCCGAGCTGCAGCGAGGAGATACCGCCCCACGCGGCGCCGAAGTCGCCGTCCTCCAGCCGCTTGAGCTCGGCTGGGCAAGGCGAGTGGTCGGATACCACGCAGTCGATGACCCCGCCCTCCAGCGCCTCCCAAAGCAGTTCCTGGTTCACGGCACCCCTGATCGGCGGGCAGCACTTGAACTCGGTGTGCCCGTCCCTCACCTGCTCGGCCATCAAGGTCAGGTAGTGCGGACAGGTCTCGGCCGAGATCTGGACTCCCCGCGCCCGCGCCCGCGCGAGCAACGGGACAGCGTCGGCCGCCGACAAGTGCAGCACATGAACCCGGGCGCCGGTCTTGTCGGCCAGGTCGGTCAGCCGCGCGATCGCGGCGACCTCGGCGCTGGCCGGCCTTGACCGCTCGAAGTCGCGGTAGCGCCGTCCGGTCGCCGCCGCCAGGCGAGCAGCGTCCTCGGCGTGCACGACAAGCAAGCTGTCAAGCTCGGCCACCTGCCGCACGGCCTGCGCTAGCTCCGCGTCGTCGAGCGGCGGGAACTCAGGCACCCCGGAGTCGGCCATGAAGCACTTGAAGCCGAAGACCCCCGCCTCGTGCAAGGCCGGCCTGGCGGCGGCGTTGCCTGGCAAGGCGCCACCCCAGAAGCCCACGTCGACAGCGCACTTGCCCCGCGCCGCCGCCCGTTTAGCCGCCAGTGCCGAGACGTCGGTCGTCGGCGGCACCGAATTGAGCGGCATGTCGATGATCGTCGTCACGCCGCCGGCCGCAGCCGCCGCTGTCGCCGTGGCGAACCCCTCCCAGTCGGTTCGTCCCGGCTCGTTGACGTGCACGTGCGTGTCCACCAGGCCCGGCAGCAGAACCTCGTCCTCGGCCAGTTCGATGACCTCCGCAGCGCCGCCAGCCTCCGCAGCCCCGCCAGCCTCCGCAGCCCCGCCAGCCCTGCCAGCCCCGCCAGCCCCGCCAGCGTGCGGCGGAAACTCGAGCACGGCGGTGATTTTGCCGCGGTCCACGCGGACTTCGGCGGGCCTGATTCCTTCCGGCGTCACTACCCGGCGGGCGCGGAAGACGATCATGGCAGCTGACCGTGCCGCGCGGCCGCCATGATCTGTGCCTTCTCCAGCCCGGTCCGCGCGGTGACCTCGGAGTCCGCGAAGGCGCCGCAGAACAGGCCGCGCAGCAGGTAACCGGCCAGCGCCCGGCCGGTCGCCGGTTCTTCCAGGCCGGCGGCGGCTCGCTGCCCGTAGGCGCGCAACCGTTCGCAGGCGGCGTCCAGTCCTTGCCGGTAAAACCCGTAGGTCGCGGCGTAGCGGCTGACCAGCTGGGCCGGGTGCAGATCCCAGCCCTGGTAGAAGCCGCGCTCAAGGGAACGCCTGACCAGGCCGACGTGGGACTGCCAGGCCCGCGTCACCTCGGCTCTGGTGCCGACGGGAAGCAGGTTGGACGAGCCATCGCAAAGGCGGACGCCGGTGCCCGCTGCGGCCGCCTGCATGACGGACTTGGCGTAGTCGGCGGCCGGATGGTCAAGGCTCTGCTGCCCGGCGCTCACGCCGACTGCGGCGCTGTAGTCGTACGTGCCGTAATGCAGGCCGGTGAGCCTGCCCCGGCCGGCCTGAACGCACCTGGCGATCGTGGCCGCGCCGTCGGCGCCGACTATCAGCTGCGGCATCTCGACCTGGATCTCGTACCGCAGCCAGCCCTGATGGGCAAAGCCGTAGGCCGCCTCGAACCGCTCGCAGACCATGTTCATGGCGATGACCTGGGCGACTGAGGTCACCTTCGGCAGCGTGATGACCGGGGCGCCGAGTTCGGCACCGCCGTCACCGAATGCGCGGAGGAAGGCGTCGATCGTGCCGATCGCGCGGCGCCTGGTCGCCCGCTCCAGGCTCTTGCACCTGATGCCGCTGAACGGCGGCGCCAGTTTGGTGCTGAGCAGCTCGCGCAGCGACCTAGCCGCCGCACGGGCGTGGCTGTCCTCGGTGTCGTCGCTCCTGGTGCCGTAGCCGTCTTCGAAGTCGATCCGCAGGTCCTCGATCGGCTCGCGGGCGAGCTTGGTCATCACCAGCGGCCGCACCTGCTCGGCGAGTTCTGGGCTGAGGCCGAAGGCCGACGCGAACCCGGCGGTATCACGGACGAACTCGTCAAGCGCGCCGATCGCCTGCGTGCCCCACTGCCTTACGGTGCCCGGGTCGAAGCGGTGCGCGGGAACGTAGGCCGTGTGCACCGGCTGCCGCCCGGCCGTATCCCCGCGGTAGCCAACGGCTAGCTCGGCGTCCGCGACGGCAAGCAACTCATCCAGATCCTCCGCGAGGTACCGCAACACAGGCAGCGGCGCAGGCAGCGGCGCTGGCAGGTCAGCCATCACGTCCCCGTTATGTCGTGCGGGCGGACCGGGACCCGGTTCAGCTCAAGGCCGGTCGCGGCCCGGAGGGCGGCCACGATGGCCGGACCAGAGGAGATCGTCGGCGGCTCGCCGACGCCCCTGACCCCGTAAGGCGCATGCGGGTCCTGGTACTCAAGCACGTCTATCCGCATGGGCGGCACGTCGAGAATGGTGGGGATCAGGTAGTCGGTAAAGGAAGGATTCTTGATCATCCCGTCCCGTACCTGAATCTCCTCCATGACCGCGAGCCCGAGTCCCTGGGCGCTGCCGCCTTGAATCTGCCCGACCACGGCCTGCGGGTTCAGTGCCTTGCCGACATCTTGCGCGCAGTCAAGTGCGACCACTTTCACCAGGCCAAGCTCGAGGTCGACGTCGACCACGGCCCGGTGCGCGGCGAACGCGTACTGTACGTGCGCGAACCCCTGACCGGTCTGGGGGTCAACGGGCCAGGTCTTCCTGTGCCGCCACTGCACCGTCTCCTCGATGACCTCGTCGCCGAGAAAATCCCCGATCAGCCCGGCCGGGCCGGCGCCGGCGCCGTCGTCGCCCGTGCGCAGCCACACCAGGTTGTCCGCAAGCACCAGTTCGGCCCCAGGCAGTTCCAGCCGCAGCCTGACCAGCGTGAACAGCCGCTCGCGCACAAGTTCGCAGGCATGTTTGACCGCACCGCCGGTGACGTAGGTCTGGCGTGAGGCTGACGTCGAGCCGGCCGAGCCGACTCCGGTGTCCTTAGGCACGACCACCACCTGGCCGACGCCAAGCTCGGTGCGGCAGATCTGCTGTTCGATCGTGACCAGCCCCTGACCGACCTCGGCGGCGGCGGTGTGCACGCTGACCACCGGCTCGCCCGCAACGTTCTCCAGCCGCACCCGCGCGGTCGAGTAGTCGTCGTAGCCTTCTGAGAACCCGACGTTCTTGTAGCCCACGGCGTAGCCGACTCCCCTGACGACGCCCTCGCCGTGCGTGGTGTTGCCGACCCCGCCTGGCAACTGCCGCAGATCGCCGCCCGAGCCGGCCGAACCGCCCGAACCGCCCGAACCGGCGGCGGGCAACGGCATGCGCTCGACCCGGCGAAGCAGTTCCGCGACCGGCGCCGGGCTGTCTATGACCTGCCCGGTCGGGCCTGAGCTGCCCATTTCCATCGCGTTCAGGCAGCGGAACTGGACTGGGTCAAGGCCGAGCGCGGCGGCCAGCTTGTCCATCTGGGCCTCGTAGCCGAAGGCGGCCTGCACCGAACCGAAGCCGCGCATCGCCCCGCAAGGCGGGTTGTTGGTGTAAACGCCGTAGACGTCGATGCGCACGCTTGGCACGACGTAAGGACCCGCCCCCATCGTGCCCGCGTTGCCGACCACCGCCGAGGTGCTCGAGGCGTAGGCACCGCCGTCCAGGTGGATCACGGCCTTGACGTAGACCAGCTTGCCGTCCCGGCCGGCCCCGTGCTCGTAGCTGATCAGCGCCGGATGCCGGTGCACGTGCCCGAAGAACGACTCTTCCCTGCTGTAGACCATCTTGACCGGCTTGCCGGTGTGCAGGGCCAGCAGGCAGGCGTGCACGTGCATGGACAAGTCCTCGCGGCCGCCGAAAGCGCCGCCGACGCCCGCCAGCGTCAGCCGCACCTGCTCGGGCCGCAGCCCGAGCGCGGCGCACACCTGCTTCTGGTCCACGTGCAGCCACTGCGTGGACACGTACAGGTCGACGCCGCCGTTGCCGTCCGGCACGGCCAGCCCGGCCTCCGGGCCGAGGAAAGCCTGGTCCTGCATGCCGACCTGGTAACAACCGGTGACTACGACCTCGGCGGCAGGCTCCGGGTCGCCCTTGCGAATCTTCAGGTGCCTGACCAGGTTTCCGCCCGGATGCAGCCGCGGCGCGGCCGGGTCCAGCGCCGCGACCGGATCGGTCACCGGGTCAAGCGGCTCGTACTCGACGACGATCTTGCCCGCCGCTCGCCTGGCGACCTCGGGGTGATCGGCCGCGACCAGGGCCACCGGCTCGCCCGCGTACCGCACCACACCGGAAGCTAGGACGGGCTGGTCGGCGTGCTCGAGTCCGTACGCATTGTCGCCGGGCACGTCCTGCGCGGTCAGGACGGCGTAGACCCCCCCGGTCGCCAGTGCCGCACCGATGCTGACCGACTTGATCTTGGCGTAAGGGTGCGGACTACGCAGCGTGACGCCCCAGATCATGTCGTCCATCCACAGGTCGCTGCCGTACGCGAACTCCCCGGTAACCTTCAGCCGCCCGTCTGGCCGGCGTGCGCTGGTCCCGATCAGGCCTTCGGGCTGGCCGCTGACCGACTGGCTAGGTTGCTGCGTTGCTCTGCTCACCAATCCGAGCCTACGTTCCGCCAGGGGAAACCTCCATCATCAGCCTGGCCAGGCCAGGCCAGGCCAGCCAGTGATCACGCGGATCGCCGGTGACGTCAGCGCAAGGCGGCCGCGGCCCGCGCCGCGGCGGCGGCCACGGCAGCCTCGTCCACGGTGCGCACCTGGTCGTCTTCCACCACCGCCACCCCGTTCACCAGCAGCAGCCGCAGCGGCGGCCGGGCACCGAGCACAAGGGCGGCGACCGGATCGGCGATCCCGGCGCTCGGCAGTTCGTCCAGTCGCCACAGTGCGACATCGGCCAGCTTGCCCGCCTCGAGCGAGCCGATCTCGCCGGCCCGCCCGAGCAGCGCCGCACCGCCGAGAGTGGCCAGTTCCAGAGCCTGCCGCACGGTGAGTGCCTGCGGGCCACCGGTCGCCCTGGCCAGCAAGAGGGCCTGACGTACCTCACCGAGCATCGAGCCTTCCTCGTTGGAGGCCGCGCCGTCGACCCCGAGGCCGACCCGGACTCCGGCCGAGACCAGGTCAGCGGTGCGGCAGATGCCCGCGCCGAGCCTGGCGTTCGACGAAGGGCAGTGGGCGACTCCGGTTCGCGTCGCCGCGAACCTCGCGATGGCCGCGTCGTCCAGGTGAACGCCATGGGCCAGCCACACGTCCTCGGCCAGCCAGCCGAGCGAATCGAGGTACTCCACCGGGGTGGCGCCGAAGTGCTCGCGGCAGTAGCTGTCCTCGTCGGCGGTTTCCGCCAGGTGGGTGTGCAGCCGCACCCCCTCCCGCCTGGCCAGGCTGGCCGCCGCCACCATGAGGTCGCCGGTCACCGAGAACGGCGAGCACGGCGCCACCCCCATCCGCAGCATGGAGTCGGGTGCCGGATCGTGGTAATCACGAATCGCCTGCTCGGTCGCGGCCAGCACGGTATCGAGATCTTCCGCGACCTCGTCAGGCGGCAGCCCGCCGGCCGACTTGCCCAGGTCCATCGACCCGCGAGTCGGATGAAACCGCAGGCCAACGCGGCGGGCCGCGGCCACGGTGGCGGCCAGCACGTCTCCGCCGCCGCGCGGGAACAGGTAATGATGGTCAGAACTTGTCGTGCAGCCCGTCCTGGCCAGCCAGGCAAGCGCCGCCGTCGCCGCGTCCGCGGTCAGTTGCTCGTCGATCCTGGCCCAGACCGGGTAGAGCCCGACGAGCCACTCGAACAGCGTCGAGTCGGCGCAGCGCCCTCTTGTCGCCCACTGGTACAGATGATCATGGGTATTGACCAGGCCGGGAGTGGCCAGGCAGCCGGCCGCATCCACGACCTGCGTGTCGCCTGAGCGCGGCCCGGCCCCTGGACCTACCGAGGTGATCTTGTTGCCTTCGATGGCGACGTGCCCGCTGGGGTACTCCGATCGTGTGCCGTCCATGGTCACGACGTGACAGCCGGTGAGCAGGATTCCGGTCATCGGCCGGTCTCTGGCCTCATCAGGTCAGCGGCCGTCCTGACCGCCGCCAGGATCTGCTCGTACCCGGTGCACCGGCACAGGTTCCCCGCGAGCGCTTCCCTGATATCGGCATCGGCTGGATCGGGCTGCCTGGCCAGCAGGTCGTGCGCGGCGACGAGCAGCCCTGGCGTGCAGAAACCGCACTGAACCGCCCCGGCTTCGATGAATGCCTGCTGAAGCGGATGCAGTTCGCCGTCAGCGGCGGCCAGCCCTTCCACGGTCATGATCTCGCCACCGTCCGCCTGCCCGGCCGCGACCAGGCAGGCACACACAGGCACGCCGTCAAGGTAGACCGTGCACGAGCCGCATTCGCCTTGCTCGCAGGCGTTCTTCGAGCCGGGGAGCCCCATCCGCTCGCGCAGCACGAACAGCAGGCTCTCCCCGGGCCACACGTCATCGGCCAGCCGGGTGACTCCGTTCACCTTCGCCGTGACTCGCATGGAACCTACCTCGCTTCCTCGCAGTAGTCCCGCCAGGCCCAGCCGAGCGTGCGCCTCGCCAGCACGCCAAGGGCATGCCGCCGGTAGCCGGCCGTACCCCGAACGTCATCGATCGGCCGAGCCGCCGCGCTCACCAGGGCCGCGAACTCCGACATCACCGGCTCGGGCAGCGGCCGCCTTGACTCCCAGAGCCCGGCGTCGCCGATCGCCCCGGCCAGGAACGACTCGGCCGCCAGCGCGCGTACCGGGGTCGGCGCGGCCGAACCGATGCCGGTGCCGACCAAGCCGCGTTCCGGGTCGAGTGCCAGCGCGAACGCGGCGACCGCGATCACCATCGCGTTCCTGGTCCCGATCTTGGCAAACTGCTCTGGCCCGGAAGGCGGGCGGATCCAGACCGCCGCGATCAGTTCGTCGGGCGCGAGCGCGCTGCGCTTGACCCCGGTGAAGAAGTCATCGATGCCGATACGGCGGCTACCGCGCACGGAGGCGACCTCGACCTCCGCTCGCGCCGCGAGCAGCGAAGGATGGCAGTCTCCGGCCGGCGACGCGGAGCCGAGGTTGCCGCCGATCGTGCCTCGGTTCCTGATCTGGGGCGAGCCAACCGTGCGCGCCGCGATCGCCAGGCCGCGCAGCCGCCGCCCGAGCTCGCGGCGCTCAGCCTGACCGCGCTCGCCGGTCAGTTCCGCGTAAGTCACCCCGGCACCGACAGCCAGCCAGCCATCGGCCTGATGCCAGCCGCGCAGCTCGGGTACCGGCGACAGGTCAAGCAGGGCGGCCGGCCTCCGCCGGTCGAAGTTCAGTTCGACCATGACGTCGGTGCCGCCAGCGATCGGCAGCGCATCGCGGCGCTCCGCCTTGGCAGCGAGCGCTTCCTGCCAGGTCCGTGCCCGCAAGAACTCCATCATCACCCCATCGCCGGCCAGCGGCCGCTCAGGCGAAGCAGGCCGGCGAGTCCCAGGCCGGCCCGGCGGGCGGGGCGTCGTCGCGCCGCACCGCGCACTGAATCAGCCCGTAAGGCCGGTCGGCCGCATAAAACACCTCACCTGGGTTATCCAGCCCGAACGGTGCCAGGTCGGCGAGGAAATGATGTTTGTTGGGCGCGGAAAGCCTTATCTCGACTATATCTTCCCGCACGGCGAGCACCGCCGAGCCCATCTCGAACAGCGTCTGCTGCAGCGCGTGGCTGTAAACTTCGGCGAACCGTTCCAGCAGCACCCATCTGACCTGCGCGAAGGCATCATCCCACGGTATCTCGCGGCCCGCGTATCGCCACCTGGCGGTCAGCGAGGTCGCCAGGATACGGTCCGTCGTCTCGGCCAGCGTGGTGTACTGGTCACGATAAAACCCGGTAAATTCTGATCCCGTCGTCTTAAGAACAACCAGGTCCTTAATCCCCGAGATAACCCAAAGGCCTTTTTCTGCAAAATAACCCAGGCCGTCGGTGACGGCCACGGAGGCGGTGCGAGTCCCGGCGCCGGTGCGGACGAACGTGTGAGCGTGACCGGCCCCGCCGTCAGGCACTCGCTCCCAGGAATACTCCTGCACCTCCACCCTGGCCTGGTGCACCGAGGGAATATCGGCCAGGAAATGGCCGGCCAGGGCGATCGAGTACTCCTCGATCGCGGCCGAAGCGTGCTTGCTTGCGAAAGCGAAGCAGGTGTTCTTCTGGCTGTCGGTCGGAAGCACCTTGGCCTGGTCGCCGGTCAGGTGCGCGTCGTCGAAGTCACCACGCAGCGCGGTGGAGACGTTCAGGTCGCGGATCTCGTGCCGTTCGGTGTCGCGGCGGATCCGCACGACCCTGGTCTCCGCCTTGCCATACTGCGTCTCGCTCAGCCTGATCGGCATCTGGTCAGCTCCCGCGGTAGGTTGAGTAGGCATAAGGGCTGATCAGCACGGGCACGTGATACCTCGAACGCCGCCCGTCGGCGCGGAAAGTCACGACAACCTCAGGAAAGAAGGCGTCGGGACCGAGGTAGTTCTCCGTCTCGAACACCAGCCGGTAGACCCCGGCACTGAGCGCCCCGACCCCGAAGTCGGCAAGCCGGCCGTCGATGTCGGTGATCCCTTGCCCGAGTTCCCTGCCTTCCCGCTCGAGCCTGACCACGAGCCCGGCCGCGGGCTCGCCCTTGACCGTGTCAAGCACGTGCGTGCTTACCCCGCTCACGTCATCACCTGCCTGCGCAATCGAAGACCGTTGATCTTCGCCAGTTCCCCGGCAACCACCTTCCGCTCCTCAACAGGTGAGTTCCCCAGCCGATCGGTGAGGAACTCGAGCAACTCGGCCCCGCTCCGCCCAGTCGCGCAGGCCAGGTAGATATGCCCGAATTTCTCCTCGTAGGCCGCGTTTCCCTTCCCCAGCGCTCGCATCAGTACATCATCAGCCTGTGACACTCCGGCTTGCTCGTCGCCATGCGAGCCGCCCGCTCCGCGCTTGTCCCCGATCCTACGGTGACCGCCGAGCGCTTCCCGCAGGTCCTCGGTGGTGAGCAGGGCCACCGCGGCCTCGTTCGCCGCCAGGAGCGCGCCGGCCGAAGCGAATGGCCGGGCCGCAAGCACTGCCTCGGTCCAGCGCCGCGACGAGCAGCAGTCAACCAGCCACCGCCTGACCTGCTCGTCAGGCAGCGAGTTCAGTTCGGCCAGCGTCATTGGCCCTGCTACCTGGCCAGCACAGGAGTCTCCGCACCCTCCGCCCGCACCTTGCGCCCGGCCATCAGGTAGTAGGCGAGCCCGCCGACCGCAAGGCCGATGAAGACGCTGAAGTCAGAGCCGTAGCTGCCGCCGAACCTGCTCGCCAGCGGCCCGACATAAGGCGAGTACGCGTTCAGCCAGAGCGCGGCGGTGACCATGCCGAGCAACTGGGCGATGAGGGCTGGCCAGTGGAAGCCCCCGGCACGGTAGTAAAGGCCGCCGGTCTCATTCAGCAGCGACACCGGATCGTACCTGTTCTTGCGCAGCCAGGAATCCACCAGGTAAATAGCGCACCACGGACCCAGCCACAAGATGATGAACAGCAGGAAGTCGGTCAGCAGCGTGTAGAACCTGGATGAGAACACCGCGTAAGCGGCGATCGCCAGGCAGATGGTGGTGTCGATGACCACGCAGGTCACCCGGTGCAGTCCGGGGACGATCGACTGGAGCGTCACCCCTGAGGAGTACAAGTCGAGCGTGTTGATCGCGAAGAGCTGGAAGATCACGAAGATCAGGTAGGGCACCACGAACCAGGCAGGGAACCCGGCTGTCAGCCCGGTCACGCTGGTGGCGGCGCTCTTGGGCAGTTCGGCCCCGAGCGCAGCGCCTAGCACCTCGAGCAGCACGGAAGGAATCAGCCCGCCGAGCATGACCGCGAGCACGATGTTGCGCTTGCTGGCCGATGGCGGCAGGTAACGGGAGTAATCGTTGCCGTTCTCGGTCCAGCCGAGCCCGCCAGCCGCGATCACCAGCGCCAGGAAGATCGTCATCGAACCCCAGCTAGCGCTCGGCGGCCCGGCGTGGTACCTGTGTGCCACGAAGAAGGTCATGATCACGAACAAGACGATGAAGGGGAAAGCCAGGATCCGCAGCACCTTGAGCACGGCGGCGTGACCGAGCAGCGGCAGCACCGCCTGGATGCCGATCGCGACGACCAGGAAGGCGACCCTGAGCCAGTCTGGCACCGGATTGAGCCCGGCTCGGTTGGCCAGGGCGATGGCTGCGAACACGACCAGGGCGATGCCCTCGATCTCGAAACCGACCTGGGTGATCCAGTTGAACAGCGAAGGTACCCGGTTACCGTTCGGCCCGAAGGCGGCCCGGCTTACCCCAAAGGCGGTGGTGCCTGCTCTTGGCCCTTGCACGCTGGCCAGGCCGGTGAGCACGTAGCTTAGGTTGCCGACCACGATGACGAGTACCGCCTGCGGGAATGAGAGCCCGAACACGACGACGCCGAGCACCCCGTACAGGAGGAACTCGACGTTCCAGATCGCGCCCGCCCACATCCAGAACAGGCTTCCCGGCCGGCCCCACCGTTCGCTGAACGGCACGTGCTCGATGCCCCTGTGCTCTACCGCCGTTATCGAAGGTGGCACTCCCGCCGCTGCCACCACGTCACTCGAATCCGCCACTGGCTTTGGCCCTTCCGCTCGCAGGCACCGTGCAAGGCGGACATTACTAGACCAGAGCCCGTGGCTGAAGTGGCCAGTTCCTGAATCGGCGGTTAGCGCAGCGAAAAGCTAGGCTCGCCAGCCGCGCGGCGGGCGCGGCAGGCCGGCCGCCGCCACAGGTGCCCGCCTGAGCTCGTCCTCGGCACAAGGGGCGTCGCGCAGCCACGTGATCAAGGCGACATACACCACGGGGATGGCGCAGAGCGCAGAAATCACCCAGAGCGCGACCGCCGCGATCTGCTGGTCGGCGGCGACGCTCAGACCGTGGCCGCGGCCGACGTAAGCCGAGAACCAGGCCGCGTGCGAGAATGCCATGATGTAGGCGCCAGCCCAGGTCGTCCACATCGGTATCGCCGCGAAGAACGCGCGCAGCGGCCTGCCCAGCCGCGGCAGGAACGGCGGCGACTCGATCAGTTCGAGCCAGAGCGCGCAGCCAGCGCCGATCAGGCTGACCGCTTCTGCCAGGGTGAGAGCCGGATTGCGCACCATCGCGTTCACGCAGGCCGGCAAGCGCCAGGCCACGATCAGTGCCAGGAAGACGACAAGCACCAGCATCGAAAACCACGCCGAGGGCCGGTGCGACCTGCCGTTAGCGAGGCGGTCAAGCCGCTGCCCGCCGATCAGCCGCCACGGCGCCCCGAGCACGATCAGCGCAGGGACGGCGAAGGCGAACACGGCGAACTGCACCGCCTGCACGAACACGTACCGGCTGGCGGCCGGCCCGACCGGAGGAACGAGCATCACGACAGCAAGCAGTACTCCGGCAGGTGACAGCCAGGGCCGCCACCGCGCTATCAGGCTCCGCATGCGCTCGTTCCTAGCGGTAGCGGGCACCCTACGTCAACCCAGCGACTGCCTGGTTCTCCTCGATCAGGTATTGCAGTACGTACGGGCCAGGCCGCCCCCGCCGTTCATGTACAAGGCAGCCAGGCCAGCCACGTTGCCCTGCTTGCTCATGACGGCTGCTTCCGCCTGCTGCCCGAGCACGTATCGGTTCATGAAGGCAAGCGTGACCCGCGCGGTGACCTGCTCGTAGCCGTTGACGCCCCAGTAGGGCTCGGTGTGACTGGCGCCGAACAGGTCGAGGTAGTAGCGCGGGACCGACTGATCGGCCAGGTACATGGTGACGCTGCAGCCCGGCGGATTGATGACGTCGGCGGAACCCTGGCTGAACAGCACGGGCACGGTCGGCGCGGTGAAGTACTGCCCGGCCATCGGCGGCCACTCGTTGCCCGACTCGACGGCGACCGCGCGGACCCGCTGATCGGTGCAGCAGGTGTTGCCGAGTATGGCCGCGACGACGGCGCCGCCGTCCGACTGGCCGGCGATGCCGATCTCGCGCTTGTCGAGCAGGCTAGCCAGGATGCCCCGCTTCCCTGCGCTGAGCTTGAGCACTCTGGTGAGGTCGTAAGACATGTCGTATGGCTCGTTGAGCAGGTCGGACTCCGTCGCGGCCAGGCCGACCCTGCAGTCCGCGTGCGGGAAGTCGACGGCCACGACAACGTAGCCTGCCGACGCCCAGTACTTGAGCATGTCGCTGTAAGGGCCGGCGCACTGCATGAATCCCGGTGCGAAACCGAGCAGCGGAAACGGGCCCGGCGCGGGCTTGGTGGCAGCCGCTGGCCGGCCGGCCAGCGGGTACCAGATCTGGGTCAGCAGCTTCCTGGCAGGCAGCTGGCGGTTGTCAGGACCGATGTGCGCCGGCTCGGTGAACGTAGTCGTGAAGTACCCGGTCCAGTAACTGCGGGCGACGCCGATCACTGGCTTGCCGTTCGGGCCCTGCGCCGCCAGCGTCGCCTGCGGTGTCGGCGAGGCGGAAGCGCGCTTCGCCGGTGAATGATGCTGGCCGGCCGGCGGGCCTGAGGAGACAGCGGCGCAGGCGGTGACCGCCAGGGCCACCCACACGATCATCAGGCCGGTCTTGACACCCATCCCGGTCAGCCCGCCAGGATCTCGGCCAGGTTGAAGCTTACCGGCTCCTCGAGCTGGCGAAAGCCGCACGAGGCGGGGTCGCGGTCAGGGCGCCAGCGCACGAACTGGGCGGTGTGCCGGAACCTGGCGCCTTCCATATGGTCATATCTGACCTCCACCACTCGCTCTGGCCGCAGCGGCACGAAGGACAAGTCCTTGCCCGCGTTCCACCGGCTGCCCTCGCCCGCGCGCGGATTCCTGACGCCCTCGGCTGGCCAGGCCCAGTTCCACGGGTGACCTTCGAAGCCGGTGACTAGCGGTGCGAGCTCGGCGAATAGCTCCTTGCGCTTGGCCATGGGGAACGCCCCAATCACTCCGACACTTGCCAATTTAGCGTTGCCATCGTAAAGCCCGAGCAGCAGTGAGCCGACCGCATCGCCGCCCGACTTGTGCGTCCGGTAACCGGCGACCACGCAGTCGGCGGTGCGCTCATGCTTGACCTTGAACATGACGCGCTTGTCAGGCTCGTAGCTGCCGCCGAGCGGCTTGGCGACGACGCCGTCGAGGCCCGCGCCTTCGAACTGGCTGAACCAGTCACTCGCCAGGCCCGCGTCGGTCGTGGCCGGCGTCAGGTAGACCGGCGGACTGGCGCTCGCCAGCGCCTCGGCCAGCACCCGCCTGCGCCTTTCGAACGGTGCCGCCATGTAGTCGGTGTCGCCGAGAGCCAGCAGGTCGAACGCCACGAACGCGGCCGGCGTCTGCCCGGCCAGCAGCCGCACCCGGCTTTCCGCCGGATGGATGCGCTGGAGCAGGGCCTCGAAGTCCAGGCGCCTTCCATCGGCATCGGGCACGACGATCTCGCCGTCGAGCACGCAGCGGGCCGGCAGGCTCGCTTGCACGGCCGCCACGATCTCGGGAAAGTACCTGGTCATCGGCCGCTCGTTGCGGCTGCCGATCTCGACTTCCGCCCCGTCTTTGAAGATGACCGACCTGAAGCCGTCCCACTTGGGCTCGTAGCTCATCGCGCCGCCGGGAATCTCGGCGACCGATTTAGCCAGCATCGGCGCCACCGGCGGCATCACTGGAAGCTGCATGCGTCCCATCATCTACCCCGAGCCCGCCCGCCTGCCTGCGGTCAGGCCGCATCGGCCGCTGGAAGGAACGCAGGAATTTGCCGCTGTCCTCTGATATATCTGGCACTCGGCTCACCTGGCAATTTTCGGCGATCGACAACGGAGGATCAGTGCGCATAGGCTCGCCAAGCGGATCGTTCACCAGGCTGGCCGCCGTGGCCGCCGCGCTCGCGCTCGCCGGAGGGCTAGGCGCTGTCATGCCCGCTGCGGCTTCCACCGCTGCCGGCCGCCGGGTTTCCGCCGCCGGCCGGCCTGCGGCCACCAGGCCCGCGCTGCCCGCGGGCCAGCGCTACGTGTGCCCGCAGGCCACCAAACCTGGTCAGATGGAGTGCATGGCGATCGTCAAGTCGCTGCCAGGCGGCCTCGCACCTGCGGTGACTGACGCGACCAACGGCGACTACGGGCCCGCTCAGCTGCGGAGCGCATACAAGCTGGTCAGCGCTGCGGTCAGGAGAGGCAAGGGCGTGACGGTCGCGATCGTCGATGCCTACCGGGATCCGAAGGCAGCCTCGGACCTGAGCCATTACCGCTCGCACTTCCACTTGAAGCCGTGCACGACCGCCAGCAAGTGCCTGCGGATCGTGAACGAGTCAGGCAAGGCCAGCCCGCTTCCGTCCACGAACCCAAACTGGGCATTCGAGGAATCGCTTGACCTCGACATGGTCTCGGCGATCTGCCCGAACTGCCGCATCCTGCTGGTCGAGGCAAGCAGCACGTTCACAAGTGACCTGGGCAAGGCCGAAGACACCGCCATCCGCCTCGGCGCCAGGTACGTGTCCAACAGCTGGTCGGGCAGCGAATTCTACGGTCAGGACTACGCTAACGCGTTCTTCAATCACCCTGGCGACGTCATCGACTTCGCAGCCGGCGACTATGGCTACGCCCCGCAGTACCCGACGGACTTGCAGTACGTCACCGCGGTGGGCGGGACTACGCTCACGCACGCGCGCAACCGTCGCGGCTGGCAGGAAAGCGCCTGGGGCGTTGCGCAGCTAGGTTCTGAGGGTACGGGTGGCGGCTGCTCGGCGTTCGAGCCGAAGCCATCCTGGCAGCGGGCCGACGCCAGCTACCTGAGCGGCTGCCTGAACCGCACTGAGGTTGACGTCTCCGCCGACGCCGACCCGAACACCGGCGCCCTGGTCTACGACAGCTACCAGCAGTATCCGCCTGGATTCGAGGAAGTTGGCGGCACGAGCGAGGCCACGCCGATCATCACCGCCACCTATGCGCTCGCCGGGACACCGAGCAGGGGCTCCTATCCGGCCGAATATCCCTATTTGCACACCGGGCACCTGTTCGATGTCACCTCGGGCGTGAACGGCACCTGCGAGAAGGCCAGGCGGTACCTCTGCCACGCCGCGAAGGGTTATGACGGCCCGACCGGACTCGGCACGCCGGACGGCACCGGGGCGTTCGGCAACGGCACCACCCACCGGGTGGCCCTGGTCGACCCTGGCACCCAGGACGTGCAGGCAAGGTCGATGTTCTCGCTGACTATCACCGGGCTGGACACCAGCCACGCCGCCGCGCTGAGGTGGAGTGCAACCGGGCTGCCGCGCGGGCTGAGCATTCACGCCGTCAGCCACTCGACCAACGGCAAGATCACCGGCAAGCTCCCCGCCACCCCGCGCACCTTCGAGGTCACGGTGACAGGCAGGGACGGCAGTGTCAGGGCGACCACGCACTTCGCGATCGTGAGCTTGCCATCGCTAACCGCAGCCGGCGGGTCGATCGTGGCCGGAATGAACCTGTGCCTGGACAACACGAGCGGCACCACGGTCAAGGTCGAGCCCTGCGTCAGTTCGCCAGGCGTCCCCGCCAGGCAGCGCTGGACGCTGGCCGGATCTGGCCAGATCGAGAGCGCCTCGGGCAGGTGCCTCGCCGCGACGGGCTTCCTGGCCAGAACCGTAGTGAAGCTCGAAGCCTGCAATATAGGCAACGGCTTCCAGTTCTGGTCTGCCGGGCCGTCAGGCGAGCTCCAGAATGACGCGCTCAGCCCGGCGGGAACGCCGTTCAGCATGTGCCTGGCCGATCCCGGCAGTAACCGTGCCGTGGCCTTTCCCGCCAGCGGCGGGATAGGCACCCAGGTCGAGCAAGACCAGTGCTACGGGTACGCGGGCGAGATCTGGACGCTTGGCTAGGAGGCCGGATATGAGCCTGACCATGGCCGCGATCTGGGCGGTGACCGGCACGGCGGCCGGCACGGCGGCCGGCTTAGCGTTACGCGGCGAGGTCGTGCGGCTGTCCGTGCCTGCCGGACAGCCGCTGGAGACTTCGTGCGGTGCCTGCGCGGCACCGTTGCCTGATCAGGTCGCACTCCGCTGCCATGCCTGCTCGCGCTGGCTCGGGCCGCCGCTGGCGCTCGAGCTGACCACCGCTGCGGTCGTCTCGCTCTTACTGCTCAGGTTCGGCGGCCAGCCGTTCGTCGGCGCGTTCGCCTACCTGGCGGTTATCGGGGTGGCGCTGACGCAGGTTGACGTCGCCGTTCAACGACTGCCGGACCGGCTGACCTTGCCCGCATACCCGGCTCTGCTCGTGCTGCTCGCCTCGGCTGCGGTGGCGCAGGACGAGTGGGGCGCGTTCGCTCGTGCCGTGCTCGGCGCACTGGCCATCGGCGCGAGCTACCTGATACTGGCAATCGCCAGCGGCGGCCAGCTAGGCGGCGGAGATGTCAAGCTGGCCGGCCTGACCGGGCTGGTGCTGGGCTGGCTGAGCTGGCACACGCTGATCGCCGGTGCCTGCGCAGGCTTCGCCCTCGCCGGGCTGATCAGCGCCGTACTGCTGATCACCAGGCGGATCAGCCGCCGCGATCCGATCAGCTTCGGCCCGTACCTGCTCGCAGGCGCGCTGCTCGCGGTGCTGGCGGCCTGATCGTCAGCTACCTAAGGACGGGTACTCGCGACCGGGGACAACAGCCATGGGCAGTGCGACGCCGGCCCCTGGTCGGGAATCCAGGTTCGGAAAACCCGGGCTAAGGCACGCAGGGCAGAAGAGATAAGGCATGCTCCCGATGCGGACTCGGGTACCTTACGGCGAACCTTAAGAGTGCCTGGCCAAGGCGGGCCGGGATACTCAGGAGGTTGTCATGCATCCCACAGTGGCTCATATGCTCGCTGTCCAGCATCTGGACGAGCTGCGAGCTCAGGCAGCGCAGGCGCGGCCCTGTCCACGGGCCGACCTCGGCCGGCCATCTGATCGTCACAGCCTGACGCCCGTTCTTACCAGCCGTCCCGATGGGCGATCGCCGCTGCCTCCGTCCGGCTGCTCGCCTTCAGCTTGGCCAAGATGTTGGAAACATGGACACTGGCGGTTTTCGGCGAGATGAACAACTCCGTGCCGATCTCCTTATTGCTGTGCCCCGCGGCAATCAGCCTCAGCACCTCAAGTTCTCTTCCGGTCAGGCCGGCTAGCGGCCCGCCTGACCCGGCCACCGTCAGGTCCTCGTATCCTTCGCCCGCCCGGCCGGCCAGCCTGGCCCGGCGGCCAAGATCAGCAAGTGCCGCCTGCAGCGGTGCCGCCTTGAGCTTCGCGGCCGCCCTGCTGGCGAGTTCCCATTCCCTCCCTGCCGCCTCCCGGTCACCAGACTCCGCCAGTGCCTCGGCCAGCCGCCAGCGCGACCTCGCGGTCTCGTAGACGAAGGCCGGCCAGAACGCGTCGACCGCTTTGCGCCACAGCGCCGGATCGTTCACGCCGCCGACCCGGCCGTGTTCCGCAGCCGCCCTGGCCAGCCAGCCGCGACCGTCGACGCCGAGCGCGAACCCCTGCAGCCGCGGGTTACGGGCACTGTCGCGGGCAATCGCCAGCAACTCATCCGCCTTGGCCTTCGCCGACGCCAGGGCGCGGGCATCGTTCGCCTGCCGTGCCGCCGCAGCCAGGTCGGCCAGCGCGGACAGCCCGACCGCCGCCACCCTGATCAGCTGCGGACCCCTGAACCCGCCGTCATTGTCGATCTCGTCCTTGATCGTTGCCTGCGCGTCGGCGAGCGCGGCTTCCGCTTCGCCGTGCCACAGCTTGTGCTCGGCCATCAGCCCGCAGGTGATGTACCTGGTGAACTGATCTTGGTCAAGCATCGGCTCGAGCCAGCGCAGGCGCTCGGCGACAGCCAGGGTACCGCGGGCGACCGCGACGAAAAGCGCCATCGCCGACAGCCGCGCCTCGGCGGCGTTGGTCACCCTGACCGCGAAACCGTCCGCGATGGCCTGGGCGTGGTCCCATCGTCCGTCGGCAACGTGCGCAAGGTAGTGCACGTACTGAAGGTCGATGCCGTACTGCGCGAGGCCGAGGCCAGCTCCCTGCGCCCGCGCCGTGCCCTCGTGCGCCACCCGGGCGGCGGCGGCCAGGTCGCCCTGCTCGAGCTTGAGCCGCGCGAGCTGGAAGGCGGCGCGGAGCTCGACGCCAAGCATCCGCGCTTGCGCCGCCTGCTGATGAGCCCTGGTGAGCAGGCCGGCCGCCGCCTCGATCTGACCAGAACGCTCGTGGATCAAGCCAAGCGTGGTCAGCGCGTCCGCCTCGATCCACGGGGCGGCAGCCGCGGTCGCGACCGCGCGCGCCTGCTCCGCGCGCGCCGTCGCCGGACCGAGGTCAGGCAGGGTCAGCAGGGCGCGAGCGTGCGTGGCGAGGGCGCGAGCGTGTTCCCAGCGAGGTGGCTCGGCAGGCAGCGCGTCTACGGCGGCCTGCGCGGCGGCGGCCGCCGCTTCATCCTCGCCCAGGTCGTTGAGGAAATAGGCGAGACGTTCACTGGCCCGGCTGAGCAGCGCCCGGTCACCGTCGAAGTCGCGGAGCAGCCGGCGCAGCTGGCTGGCCGCGCGGGCCAGGTCGCCGCTGTCGGCAGCGCTGATGGCCGATTTGAAGGCCAGCTTGCCCCGCGTCATGCCGCTGCGCTCCGGCGCGTCGCCGACCCGGTCCCACAGCGAAAGCGCCTGGTCGTAATGCCGGTGCGCGTCGGCAGGCGCGGCCAGGCGCTCGGCTTCACGCCCGGCGAGCACCGACGCGCTGAAGGCGCCAGGTATGTCGTGACTGGCCAGGTAATGGTGGGCAAGCTCGGCCGCGGTGCCTGGCACCTCGGCCAGGCGCTGGCCCTCAGCGAGCAGTTCGGCGAGGCGTGCGTGCAGCCGGGTTCGCTCACCTGGCAGCAGGTCGGCGTAGACAGCCTCCCTGAGCAGTGCATGCCTGAACGAGTAACCCTGGTCGCCGTCTGGCACCAGGAGCTGGCTGGCGACCGCCTCCCGCAGCGCGGCGTCGTAGACCTCCTCGTCAAGCCCGCACGCACGCCTGACTAGCTCGTCGTCGACCCGGCGGCCGGTCACCGCCGCCGTTCTCAGCACCTGCTGTGCCGCCGCGGACAACCGCTCCATCCTGGCAAGCAGCAGGTCGGCGAGCCCGGCGGGAAGCTGGCTGCCCGTCGAAGCCGCGGCCAGCAGTTCCTCGGCATAGTAGGCGTTGCCTTCGGCCCTGGTGATCATCCGCCCGATCGCCGTGGCGTCTAGCCGCCGGCCGGACAACGAGGTGAGCAGCTCGGCCATGGCAGAAGAAGAAAGCGGGCCAAGCTCGATCGAGGCGACTATCGGCAGCCTGAGCAGTTCGGCTACCAGGGGCCTGAGCGGATGCCTGCGGTGCATGTCGTCGCTGCGGTACGTGGCGAGGACCGCGAGCCGCTCCGAGTGCAGCATCCGGCTCAGGAAGGTCACCAGGTCACGGGTCGACTGATCGGCCCAGTGCAGATCCTCCAGTATCAGCAGCACCGGCGACGCCGCGGTCAGCTCGGTGAGCATCCCGAGCACGGCACCGAAGAGTTGCTGTTGCACCAGGCCTGGCATGTCGCCGCCGGCCGGCTGGTTCTCGCCGCGGTCGGGCAGCAGTCTGGAAAGCACCGGCCTGGCCGCCAGCGCGTCAAGCACCACGCCCCTGCGCATCGGCCCTGTCGTGGCGTCCCGCAGCGCATCGGCGAGCGGAAGGTAAGGAACGGCGTCCCCGATCTCGGCGCATCGCCCGGACAGCACTGTGAAGCCGCGGCCCCTTGCCAGGGTGCCGAGCTCGGCCACCAGCCTGGTCTTGCCCACGCCCGCGTCACCGCTGATCAGCGCCACCACCGGCTGTCCCTGCGCGGCCGCGTCGAGAAGGGCAAGCAGTCGCCCGAGCTCGGCATCCCTGCCGATCAGCCGAGTTACCGGAAGCTGCAGCACCACTCCAGTATCACAGCAGACCAGGACACTCATGGACAGTCAATAACCGATCGCCTCGCCGGCACCCGGCCCGGCGGACCGGCCGGCAGACCGGCTCGTCCGGGGCGAACGCCCGGCTGGCAAGATGCCTGTTGTGCCGGTTACGCCTCGTTCGCCCCGCAGCCTGTTTCGCGGAATGCCTCGTGAAGTGGCGATCCTCAGCTCGGTGTCGTTCACGGTCGCGCTCGGCTACGGGATCGTGGCGCCCGCCATCCCGGCTTTCGCCCGCCAGTTCGGCGTGAGCACGGCCGCAGCAGCCGGCGTGATCAGCGCCTTCGCGCTGATGCGGGTGGTGGGGGCGCTTCCGGCCGGCAAGCTTGTCGACCGGTTCGGCGAGCGGCGGATCATGGCGGCCGGCATCGCCATCGTCGCGGTCAGCAGCGCCCTGGCCGGGTTCTCTGGATCGTTTGTGCAGCTCATCGTGTTGCGCGGGGTTGGCGGGCTTGGTTCGGCGATGTTCGGGGTGAGCGCTCAGACGCTGCTGCTCCGCACGGTCACGGCCGAGCAGCGCGGCCGGGCCAGCGGCTTGTATTCCGGCGGGTTCCTGCTCGGCAGCATCAGCGGCCCGGCGATCGGCGGCGTCGTCGCCGCCTGGTCGCTTCGGGCACCTTTCTTTATCTACGGCATCATGCTGCTCGTACCTGCCGCCATCGCCTTCTTGGTACTGCGCGACCGGAGCGGGCGGGTCGCCGCGAGTCACGCCCGCCAAGCGAGCCTGGCAGCGAGTCAGGGGAACCGGGAAGCCGGCCAGCTGCTCGCCGGTCTTCGCCAGGTCGTGCGCAGCCGCGTCTATCAGGCGGCCGCGTCGGCCAACCTGGCCGATGGCTTCGCCGTGCTCGGCGTGCGCAGCGCGATCGTTCCCCTGTTCGTGCACTACGTCCTGCACAGGTCGCCGGCCTGGACCGGCATCGGGTTCGGGATAGTGGCGGCGCTGAACGGAGCCGTGCTGCTCCCGGCCGGAGTCGCGGCCGACCGGATCGGAAGGCGGCCGGTCATCGTGGCCGGCAGCCTCGTGTCGGCGGCAGGCATGGCCCTGCTGGCGTTCGTCCCTGGGCTGACCGGCTTCCTGGTGGCCATGGCCACCATCGGCATCGGCTCTGGCCTGCTCGACGTCGCCCCTTCCGCCATGATCGGCGACCTGCTCAGCCAGCTCAGCCGCGCCGGGACCGCCGACCAGGCCAGCACGGCCAGCACGGCCGGCGGAGCCGTGGTCGCGTCCTATCAGATGGCGGGTGACATCGGCTCGGTAACCGGGCCGATCGCGGTCGGTTTCCTGGTCGACTCCGTGTCTTACCAAGCGGCGTTCCTGGTGGCCTCGGCCGTGCTCGGAATAGCCGCCTGCATCGGGCTGGCAGCGCCGGAAACCAGGAAGCCCGCAAGGACCATGCCAGAGCCGGCTAGATCGTAAAGGCCAGGTTGCTGGCGAGCTGCCTGGCCAGGTTGGCGTCGCCGCCAAGCTCGATCCGGTCGAGCGCGGCACCGGGATCTTCCCGGCCTCCGGCCAGCCGCAGGAACAGCGACGAGGACATGGCGAGAGTGGCGGTCGGCTCACCGTCGATCGCCTCGACGACCTTGGCCCGCCCAGAGGTCACGACCGCATACTCACGCGAGAGCGGACCGGTCAGCGTGATCAGCACTGAACTGCCTTCTGGCGCTCGTCCCCGCTTGCCGATGATGTAGCCGAGCGCGCCGGCCACCTCGTCGAGCGACCGCTCGGCGGCCGGTCCGTCCTCGTTGCCTGGCATCCCGACGGCCGTCCTGATGTCCTGCTCGTGCATCCAGCAGTCGAAGACCCTGATCTCCATGAACCGCCGGTAGGTTCCCTGACCAGCAGGAGTCCAAGAAGGCGCGTTGAAGCCGGCTACGGACATCTCGCTCAGGCTGGCCAGCCTCTTGCTGGTGATGTCGGTGAACTCGGCGAGCAGGTCGGCGTGTGACCTGGCACGCAAAGCCACCACCCACATCTCGTTGACCTTGCCGAAGTCGTTACGCACGTGCTCGCCGGCCTCGCTGCCCGCGGGGACCTCGGGCATGGCGGCACCGGAGAGGGCGAGTTCGGTCCCGACCATGTGCGCGAGCGTGTCGTGCACGTCCCAGCCCGGCAGGACTTTCCTGGCCCACGCCTCGTCGCCGAGCGGGGCGAGCAATCCGGCGATGGCAGCCCATTCGTCCCCGAGCAAGGCGACAAGCCGGTCCTTGCCCGCAGCCAGTTCTTCCTCGTTCACCGTGACTCCTCCCCGATGGCGGCTCCGCTGACCGGAAAGTCAATCACGGCTCCCCTGTTCACGCTCACTCAGTCCCTGCCACGGGGCCGACGACAATTTCGGGAAGACTTTCAGCGAGCAGATCAGTAGCATTGCTAAGGAAATGCGTCAATTCCGCCTGCTCACTTCGGGCTAAGTGGCCTATGCTGGTTCCCTGAGAACTCCGGCGACTGGGCAAACGATGACACAACGCGGTCACAGCGATGTCACTGATCTTGTCACCGGCAGCCTAAGCGGTGAGGTCGCGGGCACCGGCCTTACGGACGAGCAGACGACGGATATCGTCGCCGATATCGCGCTCACCGTCTTTCATCCGAGTGCCACCATGGTCGACGCCGGGTTCTTCGCCTGGGACATCGCATCAGGCGAGGTCATCTGCGACCCGGTGACGTTCCGCATGCACGGGCTGTCTGACCGACTGGTCGCCACGATGGACGTCTTCCTCTCACGGGTTCCGGCGGACGATTTAGTGCAGGTTCAAGAGGCGATGCGGACCATGGTCGCCTCGACGGGCACTTACCAGATCGAATACCGGGTTCTCGGCGAGGACGGCGGCATGCGCTCGATGGAGGCGCGGGGCCGGATCATGCCTGGTCCTGACGGGCATCCCGCGCGGATGATGGGCATGGTGATGGATGTCACCGCGTTGCGTGCCCGCCGCGAGGAAGAGGAGCGCCAGCTCAGGCAGCTAGCCGACCGGGCGGCCAAGTCACGCGACTTCACCGCGGAACTCGCGTCCGCGAGCAGTGTCGCGGCGATCGTCGAGGCCGCGAGCGCGGGGCTGAGCGCCTACGGCGCGGACAGTTTCATCTTGATGGCAACCAGAGACGCGCGTCTTGAGGTGGTGGCCACCTGCGGGCTCGACGATGCCAGCGTGCGGGCGCTGAGCAGCCTCGACGCCGCACAGCCGACGCCGATCTCCATGTGCGTCGACTGGCGGGCACCGGTTTACCTTCCCGAACGGGAGAGCCTCGCCGACGACTTCTCGCACCTGGTAGAGATTGCCGAGAAGTCAGGACAGCAGGCGTGGGCCGCACTGCCGGTCATCGACTCAGCCAACAGGACCGGCGCCTGCCTGTTCGGCTTCCCTGAGCAGCAGGAGTTCTCGGCCGAAGAACGCAACCTGCTGTATGCCGCGTCCGGCTTGCTCAGTCAGTCGGTCGAGCGGGCCCGCATGCACGAGACTCAGCATGCGCTCGCCACCGCGCTCCAGCAGGGCATGCTGCCGCGCGGCCCGCTGACCGCCCCTGGCCTGACGATCGCGACCAGGTATCAGGCGGCGACTTCTGGAATCGAGATCGGCGGCGATTTCTACGACGTGGTCAGCTGCGCGGGTGACCAGGTCGCGCTGGTGATCGGCGACGTTCAGGGGCACAACTTGCTCGCCGCGTCGCTGATGGGGCGGCTGCGCACCGCGGTGCACGCCTACACCAGGGAGGGTCACGGACCGGCCGAGGTGATGACGAGGACGAACAGGTGGCTGGCCGACCTGAATACCGGGCCAGACATCGCCTTGTTCGCCACCTGCTGTTTCGTGGTGGTCGACCCGGTTACCGGCACGCTGACCATGAGCCGTGCCGGGCACCCGCCGCCCGTCTTGCTCAGCCCAGGCCGAGAACCTCGAATACTCGACTGTGATCCTGGCCTTCCGCTCGGCGTCGAGTCGGCGACCGAGTACACGACACGGGCGGTGAGCGTCGAACCTGGCTCCCTGCTCGTGCTTACGACCGACGGACTGCTCGAATCAGACGCGGGTGACGACTACAACCTGAGCCGCCTGCTCGACGTGCTGAGGCTTTCACACGCCGACGACCTCGACGAACTGGCCAACGACCTGCTTAACAGCGTCCAGCGGTCAAGAAGGCACGGCGACGACGTAGCGCTGCTGCTGGCGCGACTCGATACCATGTCAGGCCGCAGCTGCCTGCCGTGAATACGCCGACGCCAAAGGACCGGCGCGAATGACCTGCTACGAAAACTGAATTTTGATATTATATACCTTATGAAGCTATTATCAGTTCCGGACCTTTGCTGTCCATTCCGCGACGAGATCAGTTCGCTCGCCGATGACGTTGACCGGCACGTCGTCGATTGGGCTTGCCACTTCAACTTGCCCGGTGACGAGGACGAACGAGCCAGGCTCACGAGCACCATGGTCGGGCGACTTGCCGCCCGCACGAGCCCGCGGGCCTGCCTGACCGGGCTTGAGTTACTTGCCGACTGGCAGATGTGGCTGTTTCTTTTCGACGACAAATACTCTGACGAGTCCGCGAGCGGAGCCGACCTGACCAGGCTGAGCCAGCTCGTGACGACATTCATGCTGGTACTCGACAATCCCGATGAAATGGCCTTCCGCAGCGAGCCGTTTTCTCTCGCGCTCGGCGACATCACGGACCGGCTGCTCGCGATGGCGAGCGCGCCGCAGGCAGCCAGGTTCATGACTTCGGTGCGCGGCTACTTCCTCGCTCAGTTCTGGGAGGCCGGGCACCGGGTCAATGACCAGCCTGCCGGGCTGGCGGAATACGCCGCCATGCGCAGGCACAGCGGAGCGGTGCCGACCTGCATGGCACTGATCGACGTGGCCGAAGGGTCAGAACTGCCAGGCGCTGATTTCTGGCGGCCAGATGTCAGGGTTCTGAGCGATATCGCGGTGAATGTTACGTGCTGGGCCAATGACATCCTTTCATTCCGTAAAGAAGCCGAGCGCAGCGTGCAGGTGCACAGCCTGCCTGCGGTGCTTGCCGCCGAGCGGCAACTGGACCCGGCGAGCGCGCTGGCCGCCGCCGCCGCAATGCACGACGCCGAGGTGCGGCGGTACTTGCGCACCGAGGAACGGGTACGTCCCGGTGCCGGTGCCGCGCTGGCCGGATACCTGGACGGGCTCAGGTCATGGATGTCGGGCAACTACTACTGGTCATTGGAGACCGGGCGCTATAACGTTCTTGCCGCCCCGGCATGAAGCGGCTGAGCAGGTACCTCTAAAGTCACAGAAATGGGCGATCTGACCGGGAAGACGGTCTTCCTGACCGGCGGTAATGCAGGCATCGGTTACGCCACGGTGATCGCACTGGCCAAACGCGGTGCCCGCGTGTACCTCACCAGCAGGTCAAGGGTCAATGGCGAGGCCGCCGTCGCGGCCATCTCGGCCAGCGCCGGCAGCGATCAGGTCCGTTTGCTTACGCTTGACCTGGCTAGCCTGGCCAGCGTACGTGCCTGCGCGCAAGAGTTCCTCGCGCTAGGCGAGCCGCTGCACGTGCTGATCAACAACGCGGGCCTGGCGGGCAGGCGCGGCCAGACCGCCGACGGGTTCGAATTGCAGTTCGGAGTGAACCACCTCGGCCACTTCGCGTTGACCCAGTTGCTGCTGCCACGCCTGCAGGAAAGCGACCAGGCCAGGATCGTGAGCGTGGCCAGCGAAGCGCATTACGGCGCCAGGGGAATCGACTTCGCCGCGCTGCGCCGTCGCACGCCGAGCCTGATCGGCATGAAGGAATACTCAGTCTCCAAGCTCTGCAATGTGCTGCACATGCAGGAGTTGGCCAGGCGCCTGGAAGGCACCGGCATGCACGCCTATAGCCTTCACCCTGGGGTCGTCGCCTCCCAGATCTGGAACCGCGTGCCCTGGGGGGCCAGGCAACTCATTACCAGCCGGATGCTGACGCCCGAACAGGGCGCACTGACCTCCGTGTATTGCGCTACCTCAGCTGAGGTGGCGCAGGACTCAGGCACATACTACGACAAATGCCGTCTCACCGAGCCCAGCAAGGTCGCCACGCAGGCACTAGCCGCAGAACTCTGGCAATACAGCGAAAAATGGACAACCTGACTCGGCAACGTCCGGCCCGCCCCTGGTCCGAACCCCCGCAACGTGGGGCTCAGAACACCCTCAACCCCGCAACGTGGGGGGCGCAGGCGGAGGACTGGCAGCGCTATCCGGCGGCTATCTGCTGACATATAATGATAATAGTCCGCGCGTAGCTGACGTGTCGTGGTGATGTCTGGGTAATGTCGGGGCGCTGTGACTGTGGGCGAATCTTGCCTTGTCGGACGATGAATTGGCACCGGCAAGAAGCCAGGCCGGCCATCAGGAAAAGGAAGTTGTCATGATGTCTCACCCAAGGACGCTCGCCCGGCGCTCGGCCGGCCTGCTCTCGGTGACCGCCCTCGCGACCAGCGCGGTGACGGTCTCGCTGGCGCTGGCAACGGCGCCAGCACAGGCGTCGCCGAGCGCCCCGGCCCACGTGAGCTACTACTCCTTCAAGGAAATCAACAATCAGAACGACCCGACGTTCAACCAGTTGCTTGGCATCAACGACTCGGGCAAGATCGCCGGTTACTTCGGCTCGGGCGCCCAGGGTCACCCGAACAAGGGCTATACCCTGACCTCGCCCTACCGCCAGGTTAACTTCCGCAACCAGAACTTCCCCGGCAGCAAGCAGACCCAGGTCACTGGCCTGAACAACAAGGGTATTCAGGTCGGCTTCTGGTCCACGATGAACAAGAAGAACCTGTCGGACAACAACTTCGGGTACTACTCGATCAACGGAACTCATTTCCACAAGGTCAACTTCCCGACCTCGCACCCGGCCAGCCCGCCCGTCGACCAGTTGCTCGGCGTCAACGACTCCGGCATGGCGGTCGGCTTCTACGTCGACAGCAACGGCAGCAGCCACGCCTACCTGTATGACATCCCGGCCCACAGGTACATCGGCTGGACCTCGCACATCCGCAATGTCACAAGCACCACCGCGACCGGCATCAACGACGAGGGCAGCATCTGCGGCTTCGTCGCCTTGAAGAACGGCGACACGGAGTCCTTCCTGGTGCGCAAGACGTCACCGCACCTGTATGTCATCAAGTACCCGGGCGCCAGCGCGACCCAGGCCTTCGGCGTGAACAAGTACGGTGAGGTCGTCGGCACCTACACCAGCGGTCCGAGCAGCGCACCGCTGACCTTCGGCTTCACCTGGTCACACGGCCGAGGCTTCCAGAAGATCAACTACCCGGGCAGCATGAACGGCACCACGTTCGTCAACGGCGTCAACGACAATGGCGACCTGGTCGGCTTCTTCACCGGACTCGGCGGGAACACCAACGGCTTCCTCGCCAGGCCATAATCCGGCTCCCCGGACGAGCGCGGCGGGCTGATACCCGCCGCGCTCGCTGCTTATCCGCGCTCGGGCGGCTTGCAGCGCAACACCGACAACTCGGCAAGTCCTTCGTCCCCACGTTCTGGCAGCAAGAGCAGCGTGCACGCCCGCTCGAACCTGGCGCCGATGCGCTCCCAGCCGGCGACCGACGCTTCCAGCGACTCGCGGTCGCCATGGAATCGTCCGAGCGACCTGGCCAGGCAGGCCGCAGCCCAGTAGTTCTCCGACCCGGCAGGTGCCGCCAGCGCCAGGAGTGCCTCCGCTTGCGGCAGGCCGGCCACCACGGCCACTTCGGCGGCCATCGCCCAGGCGTAAGGGCGGAGCGAATACCAGTGCGGGGTCTCGTACCAGGGCTGAGACTCGCAATCCAGCTCGGCGATGGCGGCTACGGCCGCGTCAAGCCGTCCTTCGTGCAGGGCGATCCGCGCGTCGGTGAAGGCCGCCGCGCCCTCCAGGTTGCCAGCCACCTGGTCTCCGCCGACGCCGAGGAACTCGGCCAGCCTGGCCAGCCACTCCTGCCTGGCCGCCTCGTCACCGCGAAGTCCGTAACCGAGCACGACGCCGTAGACGGCCTTGCCCATCCACCTGGCCGCAGGCCGGCCAGCGCTGTTCCATGCCGCCCACATCTGTGCCGCCCGGTCAAATGCCTCGTCGAACCGTCCTTGCAGAACGAGCGGCAGGATCGGCTTGCTGGCAGTGCGGTGCGGCTGTTCACCCACGATGTCGTCTCCGCTGGCCAGCAGGGCAGCGCTGAGGGCGGCCGGCAAGTCGCCTGCGGTCACCGCGATCTCGGTCACCATATGAAAGGTGTCGATGATCTCGGTCCCAGCCCTCGGGTCGTGCCTGGGCAATTGGCTGAGCAGAGCCGCCCGCTCGGAGTTCAGCTGGTGCGCCAGACTCAGCCTGCCCCCGGCATCGAGCGCGCCGACTACGGCATCGAGCGCGCCGCTGATCAGGACAGGATCGCGGGTTAGCCGGGCGGCGGCCACCGCCTTCTCTGCGAGCGCCAGGTCCGGCACGGTTTTCTCTGGATGGGCGATCCAGGCCGCCGCGGCGTTCAGGTACGCGTCGGCAAGCAGATCACCTTCGTGACGGAGTCCTGCGGCTTCGGCCAGGATGGCCGCCAGCCGGTCGTGCGGTATCTCCGTGCCGAACTCGGCGCAGAACCGGTCGGCGATGATCACCGCGTAGCCGAGAGCCGATGCCCTGGCTGAGTCATCGGCGGCTATGGCGGCACGGTCGGCCGCTGCCAGCAGCAAGTCGAACGCGATGTCACCATGATGACCCTCCGCCATCGCCACGTCAGCCGCCGTGCGCAGGTCAGCCGCCGCCTCGCCCTCGCTTCCCGCCAGGTCGGCAGCGAACCGGTAATGCTCGCGGGCCTCGACCATGAAGCGGCGGGCATAGGTCAGGTGCCCGAGCGAACGAGCGAGCCGGTGGCTCACGGCCCGCGTGGTCTCGTCGGGTGCATGCGCCAGCGCCGCCCGCAGATCGTCGGCCACGGCATCAAAGGCCGCACGCCAGCCGCTTCCGCTTTCCGCTAGCTGTTCAAGCTCGGCAGCAACCGACGAGGCCCAGTTCAGGTGAGCATCACGGATCGCGCGGTCTTCTTCGCTTTCCGCTAGCTGATCCACGGCGTAGGCGCGGATGGTCTCGAGCATCTGCCAGCGACTGCCGTCAGGGCTGGGGCGGCGGGTGAGCAAGCTCTTGTCGGTAAGCCTGCCGATCAGGTCGGTCACGTCGCTCTGGCTGATGTCGGAAGCGACGGCAGCGGCGGCCTTCAGGTCAAACCCGCCGACGAACACGCCCGTCCGGCGGAACATGACCCGCTCCTCTGCTTCGAGCAGGTCATGGCTCCAGTCGATCACCGCGCGCAGCGACCGGTGCCTTTCATGAGCACCCCGGCTGCCCGCCAGCAGGCGCAGGTGGTCGTCAAGCCCGGTCAGCAGCCCGTCAACTCCCAGCGAGGTACTACGGGCGGCGGCTAGCTCGATCGCAAGCGGCACGCCGTCAAGCCTGGTGCAGATCTGCCCGATCACCTCGCCGATCGCGCTGAACCCGGGATCGATAGCCCTGGCCCGGTCAAGGAACAGCGCCTCGGCCTCCGAGCCTGCCGCTCCATCGGCGTCGTTGCCTGCCAGGGACAGCGGCGGGATGATCACGGTACGCTCGCCTGGAATGGCGAGCCGCTCTCTGCTGGTCGCGAGGATAGTGAGGCCGCCGCAGTTCGCCAGCAGCTTTTCCGCGAATGCGGCCACGACTTCAAGCAAGTGCTCGCAGTTGTCGAGCACGAGCAGCGAACGACCGCCGGCCAGGTGCTCATGCAATGCGGCGTCAAGCGAGCGGCCAGGCCCTTCGGTCACCCCGAGGTAAGCGGCCACCGCCTGGCTGACGAAGCCCTCCCGCACTGGCACCAGGTCGACGAACACCGGCGGCCAGAGGTAGGCGGGCGCAGCTACCTGCGCTGACCTGGCCGCCAGCCTGGTCTTGCCTACGCCGCCCGGCCCGACCAGGGTGACAAGCCGGCTCTCGGTGAGGGCGGCCTGGATAATGGCCTGTTCTGATTCCCTTCCGACGAAACTCGTCCGCAGCGGGGGCAGGCCGACTACCAGTCCGGCCGCGGACGACCCTGGCATTCCCTGCGTGGCCGCAGCCGGCGGTGCCGCAGCCTGCATCACCGGCGATGCTGGCGACGCCGGGCTGGCAGACTCGGCGTCAGCCAGTCCGGTGTCGGCGGCCCGCGCCAGCAACTCGCGGTCGGCGGCAGGCAGCTCGAGCGCGTCGGCGATCAGCCGTACGGTCGACAGCCTCGGTGCCTTGCGCCGCCCTTGCTCGATCGCGGCCACGGTCGCCGGGCTGATCCGGCACCGGTCAGCCAGCGCCTCCTGAGTCAGGCTGGCCGCTATCCGGAACCGGCGAAGCAATTCACCAAAGGAATCGGCCATTCAGGAAAACCCCACTCCCTCCAGGCGAGTCTAGGGCACCGCTTGACGACCGGCCAACCGTCTGCTGTCATGGCAAAACATACTTTGACATCAGATCAAGCTATGAAACCACATCCGGCCCAGACCCAATGCCGCCTGAGATTGGCGCGTGAGGGGAGACTAGTCGGCATGCGGATATCGCTAGCTACCGATCCGAGCAGTTCTGGCTGGCCGAACGAGGACTTCGCGGCGGCCGCACCGGGAGTAGCCGTGCTGCTTGACGGTGCGGGAACTCCTGGCGGCAGGGAGTCCGGCTGCATCCATGGTGTCGCCTGGTTCGCGCGAACTCTCGGCGGCCTGGTCCTCGCGAACGCGGGTGACCTGAGCCAGTCACTGACTCAAGCCCTGAGCAGCGGCATCGAGCAGGTCGCCAGCCTGCACCGCAGTACTTGCGACCTCACCCATCCTGGCACGCCATCGGCCACCGTCATCATCACGCGCAGGCACGCGGGCACCATCGAGTACCTGGTGCTCTGCGATTCGATCTTGCTGCTCAGCAGAAAGGACGGCGACACGCAGGTCGTCAGCGACACCCGGCTGGACGACCTGAGCGCCAGGCTTCGCCCCGGCTACCGGCGGCTGCCTGCCGACTCGGCCGAGCGGTACGCCGGGCGGCAGGACTACCTGGCCGAACTCGACGCCGCCAGGAACAAACCGGACGGTTACTGGGTGGCGGCGACCGACCCAGACGCCGCCGGCCACGCGCTGGCCGGCGGCGAGATGGAAGGCACGCTGACGTCGGCCGCGCTGCTGAGCGATGGAGCCGGCCGCCTCGTCGAGCGATACCGCGAGGCCACCTGGCCGCAGGTGGCCTCGATTCTCGCTGAGCAAGGGACGGCCGAGCTAATCCGCCGCGTCCGCGCCGTCGAGGCGGGCGACCCTGAAGGCCGGCGCTGGCCGCGCAGCAAGCTGCGTGATGACGCTACGGCGCTTTACTGGTCATTCGGTGAACTCGCCTGACCGGCGCGGCCGGGAAAACGGCCGCGCCGGTCAGATGCAGGCAGGCGCAGGTGCCGGCGTCAGGGTGCCTTGGCGCCTCCCGTGTCGTAGGCACCGCTGTCGCAGACGCCCCTGGCGGCACTGTCGCGCGGGCGCCCGCGCTGGTCGGTGTCGAGGACGCCGCCAGGACCCGCCAGCTGCTCGCAAGTAGCGGCCACGCCGAGGCCGATGGCCTGGCTGCCTGCCAGCAGTGCCTGGGTCTTCGTCGGGCCGCCGTTGAAGCGAGGCATCGACAGCCTGGCGTCTCCCGCACTGACCGAGCCGCGGGCAGCCGACAGGCCGCAGGTGCCGTCGCTATCCAGGTTGCCGCCCGCGTCCGTGCCGGCCGGCGTGCCGCAATCGGAAGGGGAGTTGCCCGCGATGATGCTATTCGCCAGCGACGTCAACGTGCCGACGCCGCCTCCCGCCACCGAGGAGCCCGCCGGACCCGTTGCCTTGGCGACGTTGCCCGCGACGGTCACTCCGGTCAGCTGGCCAGCGCTCGAGATGCCGGCGGCCTGGGTGAAGGCGATACCCGAGCCTGTGCTTACCGCACTTGCCCGGTTATCGCTGATCGTGGCGTTACTCGCCTGGCCGGTCAGGCCGTCGATGCCAGCCGCGCCCGCGACGGCGGAAGCCAGCGTCGAGGTCGCCGCGCTGCGGGTACCGCTCTTGGCGAGCGGACTCGCGGCCAGGGGCCGGCGCAGCGTGGCCGCTATGGTGCTCCGCAGCCTGCTTGTCAGGGCGGCAATCCCTGCACCGGCCAGCCCTGCACCGGCCAGGTCGGGCGCGGCAGGCACGCGCGGGCCGGCCGTAATTGCCGGCAGCGAGAGGCCAGTAACCAGCGTGCCGGTACCCGAGCCCGTAGCGGTCGCGCGGTTGCCGAGCACCGCGCTGTCCGTGATGCCGGTGGTCGAGCCGATTGCACCTCCGGCTGCCTGGGCGAGGCCGCTGCCAGCGCCCGTGTAGGTGGCCGCCACGACATCGCGGGTCAGCGACGAGGTAGCGATCGGGCTGGCTGACGACCCGCTGATCGCGTTCTCGGCAAGCAGGATCCCGCCGCCGGCCGCCACCGCCTCGACCGGTGCCACCTGGCCGGTGCCGGCGGCGGTCGCCTTTGCCTCGTTTCCCGAGATCTGGCTGTCCGCTACTGGTGACTCGACCGCGACGATCGCGCCTTCCGCGCTGGCGCTTCCCTGGCCGGTGTTCCTCGCCAGGGACACGTTGCCGTCGATCACAGAACCGTAGATCGCGTCCGCGGCGCTTGCGGCCGCACCGCCGATCCCGGCACCGCCGACTATTGCGTTTCCTGCGCTGGTGCTGTCAGCCCTGGCCGTGTTGCCGCTGATCGTCGAGTACTCAACCGCGTTGGCGGTGAGTGCGGCGAGCGCGCCTGCGCCGCTGCTCAGGGTCTCCGCCTCGCCGCCTCCGGTCGCCCTGGTCACCGCCGAGTTGCCCCGCACGACGCTCTTGAAGAGCGCGTGGCCGTCGCTGGAGGTGCTGACGGCGATACCGGCTGCCAGGACCTCGGCCTGGCTGGTGCCGGTGCTCACCGCGCGCGCGGTGTTGCCGATGATGGCGGAGCCTTCGATCGCGTTCGCGGCGGCGGAATCTGCCTCGAACACGCCCGCGCCAGAGGCGTTCGCGACCGACGAGCCCGTGCCGAGCGATACCGCTGTGTTACCTGAGATCGTGTCGGCGCGAACGGCAGGCCGATCCGATGACTCGATGCTGCCTATGCCGCCGCCCGCAGCGGTCGCCGAGCCGGTGACCTGCGCGCCAACTGCGCCCGCCGCGGTCGCCCTGGCGCTGTTCCGCCTGATCGTCGAGTACTCGACCGAGGTCTGCGAGGTAGGCGACTCGACGCTGGCGAACGAGCTCACGCCGGCGCCGATGGCTTCGGCTATCGCGGCGCCCGCGGCCTTCGCCGTAGCCGAGTTTCCTGTGACCAGGCAGTGCGTGACCGCAAGCGTGCCGCCGTCGGCGTTGAAGATGCCGCCGCCGCTGGCGGCGGCCTGCGCACCAGGGCCGTAGGCTGTCGCAAAGACCTTGTTGCCGGTCACCGTGTCGCGGTAGAGGGTCAGCGTGCCCTCGTTGAAGACTCCGCCGCCGACTCTGGCCTGAGTACCTGACTCGGTGACGTCGGTACCGGTGCCGCCCTTGATCGTCAGCCCGGTGACCGTCGCCGTCACCCCAGGATCGACAGTAAGCACGGTGCCTAGGTGCCTGCCGTTCAGCACGGTGCGGCGCGCTCCCGCCCCGGCCAGCGTCAGGTCCTTCGTCAGGACGACCAGGTCAGACGCGGCGGCGGCACGGTAGGTCCCTGGCGCGACCTTGATCGTGTCGCCAGGCGCCGCCTGCGCTACGGCCGTGTCGATGCGCGCGCACGCCGTAGCCCTGGTAGCACCGCAGGGCGCACTAGCCGCGCCGCCCGGCGCGACATACCACGCCGAGGCTGCCTGTGCTGGCATCTTGGCCGCCGCTGCTGCCTGGCTCGCTCCCCAGGTGGCGAACATGGCAGCTATGGACAGCGGCGCGAGCAGCGCGAACAGATAGCTCAAGGCCGGCCTGCGCGGCCCAGATCGGGATGAGCGGCCTCGCGCGGTCCGCTCGGGCTTAGTCAATCTCATGAACTCGGGCACATCCCTCCTGCTTACTTGCGGAATCTGACGGGCCTGGCAGCATT
The DNA here is from genome assembly GCA_027313705.1 of Actinomycetota bacterium. Taxonomy (GTDB): domain Bacteria; phylum Actinomycetota; class Actinomycetes; order Streptosporangiales; family Streptosporangiaceae; genus Chersky-822. The sequence goes on from DAHVDE010000019.1 coordinate 73,805, forward strand.
GCCGCCCGCTATCGATGGTCTACCGGCTGCCTGGCCGACCCCAGTGACAGCACCGCGACATCACTCCGACGTTGCCCATACAGCGCAGCGGGTTCCACCGGGCGGTGCGCCGACATCCCCGTCGCTCTATCCCCGCCTGGCGCCTTTGACTACACTTGCGGCGGAGGTTCGCCATGTCGATCCGCGTCGTGCTCGAGCAGGGTCAGAAGTCGAAAAAGTTCGTGGCATTCGCGGTCGACTGGCCCGGCCTGAGCCGGGGGGCGAAGACCGCGGCCGACGCGGTCCAGACGCTTGCGGCCTACTGCGACCGGTATCGGCCGGTCGCAGTGCGGGCAGGCCTGGAGTCGGCGTTCGGCGAAGCCGAACCGCTCGAAGTGGTCGAAGAACGCACCGGTACCGGCTCAACGGACTTCTGGGGCATCTCGTTCTCACCGAGTTCCTTCGAACAGGAACCGATGGACGCGGCCGAGCTAGAGCGCAAGATCATCGTGCTCCAGGCCTGCTGGGCGTATTTCGACGCGGTCGGCGCACGGGTCTCGCCGCAGATGCGCAGGGGCCCGCGCGGCGGAGGGCGCGACCGCGACACGATCATGAGCCACACGATCCGCACGGAGAGCGAACTTTTCGCGAAGCGGGTAGGCATCAAGATGCCCGAGCGAGGAGCACTCGAGCCTGGTGCTCTGTCGCCATACCGGGCCGCCTACCTCGAGGCGATGCGCGCCTATCAGCGCGGCGAAGTCAAGCGGGTGATGCGGTCGTGGACGCTGGCCTTCCTCGTCAGGCATTCCGGCTTCCACACGATGGACCACGCGTGGGAGATGGAGGACAAGGACCTGTCCTGACAGGCGGGCCGCGCCTTTCCCTTCTGAGCGGCTAAATGATAACCTGAGAAGTACCGCTGCGACGGCCTGCGAACCGTGGCAAGGTGCCAGCGGGGAACCGCTACGGAGTCGGCAATTTGTTAATAGTTGCGACCTTCTCGTCCACTGCCCGTTTCGGGCAAGGCCAGGCACTGCTGCAGTATGCCCAGATCGGCAAGGGTCTTTTCCGCAATGTCAGGACCGATCAGCGAGGGGCGATGGCGGCGTTTGACTTCGCTACCGGCAAGCTGATCTTCTCACGCGTTCTCGACTCACCAGCCGGTTTTACTTTCACCGGACGCCAGGTCCTAGTCAACAGCATGCACGGGAGCCGGATCCTGATATTAGACTCGCGGTTAGAACTGGTCGACGTGCTGGCCACTCCGCTGATGAATGACCTTCATAGCATTACCTTGTCACCCGGCGGGTTTCTCGTCACATCGTGCGGTACCGACTCCGTGCTTGAGGTGACGGCCGAAGGCGAGCCGTTGTGGTCCTGGCTAGCCTGCGAGAACGGCTTTCTTCTTACGCCACGCGGCAAGGCGGCGCGTATCGGCAGGGGGCGTGATTACCGAAGCACCCCGATAGACACGCGGGACCAGTCGACCCATTGCAACAGTGCCCTGGCCAGCAGCCGCGACGGGCGGCAGGTGATTTTGGTGACACTCTTTCACCAAGGCCAGCTTATAGCGATCGACCGGCGAACAGGGAAGTACCTGACCCTGGTAAGTGGCATGCAAAGCCCGCACAGCATACGGCGGCGAGCGAACGGCTGGGTGCTATCGGAAGCACGCGCTAATGCCGCGGTCCTGCTCGACGAGGATTTCTGGATCGCCGATGTGATAGAGTATGACTTTAACTGGGTTCAAGATACACTACCGCTTGACAACGGCAATCAGTTCATAATCGCCGACGCAAACAACAATCGTTTCGTGATCTGGGATGCAGTACATCGCGAGCCGGCTCGCGAGATAGGTTATTCACCTGACTGGGATGTCTATCAGGTTGAGCTTGCCGACCAGGTGTGGGAGGAGCGTATCCGCGCTGCCGCCGCCCGGGACGAGGCCGGGCTCGCGGCGAACGGCGCCTAGCGCGGTGAAAAGCAGCGATGCACGGGCCGCGACTACGGCACAGCTGATTTCAGTTGCCGCCGGTGCGGCACTGCTCGGCGCCTTCCTGGCCTGCCGGGCCGGCCGCGGGCGGCAGCCGGCTTTCAGCTCAGCGGCCGGGCACCCTGACATCTCAGTTCTCAACGGGACTACGTTGCCGAGGCTACGGACCGGGGCGCTCGCCGGCCGGCCGGATGGCAGGCTGCCAGACTACGGGCTGATAGTTTTCGTGCAGCCCCGCTGCCTCGCCAGTCACCGGCTCATGGCCTTGGTCGGCGACCGTCTCGACGCAGCGAAGAGCGTAGTTCCCCTGATCCTCGCCGTGGCGGCCGAACCTGACGAAGCCGGACGACTGGCTGCGACATTCTCCGCGCGAGGCCGGCTGGCTCACATTCGGCCCATCCTGCTGCCCGAGGTGATCCGCGAGTCAATTCCCTGCGCGGTCATGCTCGCGCCCGGACGCCTGGTGCGTCATGCGGGCGGCATGAGCGACGAGGCCGCGGTCACGAGATTCATCGAGGCCTGCGGCGACAAGCGGCTGCGGCAGTGGTTCAACGGCTGGCCCGCGTAGCCTGGCAGGCAGACTGCACGGGCGCAGCTGCTGGTCAGCAGCCAAGCTTGCCGCCGAGAACCTTGGCGATGTCCGAGAGCGGCCGTGGCTGCGTCATCCCGCTATGAGTGCAGTCGATCAGGTGCTCCTCGACAGTGCCGAGCACGTAGGGCTGCCAGGCGGTACGGGCATCGGCGAGGCCGGACGGCCGGCCGCGGGTCGCGGTGAAGTGAGCGACGTCACCGCTGAACCTGCCCGGGTTGTGTGTCTGCAGCAGTTGGGCATTACCGCGGAAAATGTCGATCATCCGCCGGACTTCGGCTTCGCCGAGGTTGCTGAACGCGCTGCCCTGCTTGCGAAGAAGCTCAAGCACCTCGGCTATATCGGCGGGCGGTTCACCCTCGGCATCGAATTCAATGCCGTCGAAGACGGCAAGCAGGACTCTGCGCTGGTCGGCGAGGTCGGCCTCCAGGCTGGCATCGGCCCGCCCCCGCGGACTGCAGTCAAGCAGCGCGAGCACGCCTACCTCGGCACCTAGTTCTTGCAGCCGGGTCGCGACCGCGTGCGCGACCGTGCCGCCGAAGGACCAGCCAAGCAGGTGATACGGTCCTTCGGGCTGAACGCCCCTGATCTGCCCGGCGTAGTCCTCGGCCAGATCGGCGATGCTGGCCGGGAGTGCCCCTGGTTCTCGCAACGCCCTCGCCTGTAGCCCGTAGACCGGTACTTCCCTGGGAAGGTGCCGAAGGAGACCCGAATAACACCAGCTCAGGCCACTTCCCGGGTGAATACAGTACAGCGCGCGGCCGCTTGCCTGCGGTCGGAGCGCCAGCATCGGCGCGAGCGCGTCATCTGGCTTGTCCACACCAAGCGCTGCTGCCAGTCCCGCCACGGTAGGGGTCTTGAACAGCGTCGCGATAGTCGGCTCGACGTCCAGGGCGTCCCGCACCCGGCCAATCAGCCGCATCGCCAGCAGCGAATGCCCGCCGAGTTCGAAGAAGCTGTCGTCGATGCTGACCGCGGGAACGCCCAGGACATCAGCGAACAGGCCGCACAGCAGTTCCTCCGCCGGAGTACGGGCCGCCCGCCCCCCGCCGCCGCCGGCCGGGCCAGGAACAGGCAGCGCGGCCTTGTCCACCTTCCCGTTCACCGTCAGCGGGAACTCACCGACCACCGTCACCGACGCCGGCACCATATAGTCAGGAACCTGCCCGGCCAGCCACTGCGCCACCACCCCGCCATCCACCCTGCCACCCGCCGCCGGCACCACATACCCCGCCAGCCGCCGCTCCCCCGCCACGTCCTCCCGCACCGTCACCACCGCCTGCCCCACCCCCGGCGCGCGACCCAGCACCCACGCCACCTCACCAGGCTCCACCCGGAACCCCCGGATCTTCACCTGATCATCCGCCCGCCCCGCGAACACCAGCTCACCCCCCGCCGACCACCGCGCCAGATCCCCCGTCCGGTACATCCGCGAACCATCACCCGCAAACGGATCCGCCACAAACCGCTCACCCGTCAGCCCCGCCCGCCCCAGATACCCCCGCGCCACCCCCGCACCCCCCACATACACCTCACCCCTCACCCCCGGCGGCACCAGCCGCAGCCACCCGTCCACCACATACACCCGCGTATTACTCATCGGCCGCCCCACCGGCAGCACCCCGCCACCCGCCACGGCAACCCCGGCCGGCACCAGGTACCTGGTCGCGAACACCGTCGTCTCCGTCGGCCCGTAACAATGCACCACCGACACCGAAGGACACGCCCCCGCCACCGCCGCCGCCGCACCCGCCGACACCGCCTCACCCCCCGCCTGCACCAGCCACGCCCCCGCCAGGCACCCCGGATCCTCCCGCGCCACCACCTCAAACAACGCCGCCGTCAGATGCACCGACCGCACCCCCCGCACCCCCGCAAGCTCCCGCAGCACCCCCGGCCCCGCCACCCCAGGCGGCGCCACCACCACCTCACCCCCCGACAGCAACGGCACCCACACCTCATACGTCGCCGCATCAAACGCATGCGCCGCCGAAAACAGCACCCGCCCCTGACTCCCGTCCCCCCAGCACTCATCCACCGCCAGCGCCACCACATTCCCCTGCGTCACCGCCACCCCCTTCGGCCGCCCCGTCGACCCCGACGTATACATCACATACGCCAGATCACCCGCCCCCGCACCCCCGCCACCCGCACCCCCGCCACCAGGCGCCACCGGAACCCCGGGCACACCCCCGCACTCCACCACCACCACCCCGCCAGGCAACCGCCCCGCCAGACCCGCACCCGCCACCACCACCCCCGCCCCCGTATCACCCAGCACGAACTCCACCTGCGCCGCCGGCCACCCCGGATGCAACGGCACATACGCCCCGCCCGCCTTCACCACCGCCAGCAACGCCACCACCAGCCCCGCCGACCGCTCCATCAAAACCCCCACCAGCGAACCCCGCCCCACCCCCAAACCCGCCAGCCGCCCCGCCAGCACCCCAGCCGCCGCATCCACACCCGCATACGTAAACCGCGCCTCCCCGTCCGACACCGCCACCGCATCACCCGCACCCGCCACCACCACCCCGAACAACCCCGCCAAACCCGCCCCCG
>DAHVDE010000020.1 GCA_027313705.1 Actinomycetota bacterium
ACTTGACGGGCGGCTGGCCAAGATGAAGTGGCCGAGGTCCATCGACTACGTCGAGGAACTGCCCCGCGACCCGAGCGGCAAGCTGCTCAAGCGCAAGCTGCGCGAGCCCTACTGGGCAGGCCGCTCCACCGCGATCTGACCTAGGACGCGGCCTCGCTTACTGGCTATCACGATCCGTTGGCTGGACCTCCCCGGATAGGAGCATTCCGGCCATATAGGCGGCCACTGCGCGAGACGTCCGCCGTCGCTCATCCGCTGAAGTGAGACGGCCCAGCGTAGTCCGCTGGAAGCGCGTCCATGATCATCTCGTCGCACGGCTGGCCGAGCCAGTAGCCGGACTGGCGGAGTCGGCCGGCGGGCCTGAATCCGGCGGTGGTGTAGGCGCGAATGCCCGGCCTGTTAGGTTCGAGGACCTTCAGCCAGATCATTCGCAGAGCGGCAATGTGGAAGCCGTAGTCGAGGGTGAGCAGGGTCGCCTCGCTGGCCAGCCCGCGGCCCCGGGCACCGGGGGCCAGGATGATGAGGAACTCCGCAGTGCGGACCTGGTGGTCGATAAGCAGCGTGGCCAGCCCCACAGGTTCAGGTCCGGGTTCGGCCCGCGTGTCGTAGACGGTGAACCGGAGCTGGTTGATGGAGTCACGGACCTGGTGGCCGTAGCCTTCGGTGCGGTTCTCCAGGGAGTCGGGCACTTGCCGTCCGTAGCCGAGGATGGATCCCGGCTCGTTTTCCCATTCCCAGTAGCGGATGACCAGGTCGGCGCGCAGCGGGCCGAGAGCTGCGCGCTTGCCCTGGACCCAGATCACCGGCCCGGCGGGGGGTTCACTCATGTGGTGCCTCCTGTGCTCTGGTTGACTGCGGGATGCAGATCAGCGGTGTGCAGTCGCTGGTCGAAGACGGTTCCCCGACAGGCCGCCCGTCCACTTCGATCCAGGCGTGCATCCTTACAGGGTCGCACGCGATGCCATGTCTCCAGTCCGCGCTGCGGCCGGAGAGCGCCAGCGCCACAGAGGCCGCGACCGACTCCTCAAGGCAGGCGAAGCAGCGGCCAGTTGGGCTGGCGCGGCGGTCCCTCGACGGTGATCGCGCGCCGGCGCCAGGCGATGCCTGAGAGTGCTTCGAGCACGACGCGGTTGGCCAGGTACGCGGTGACTTCGGCGTGGTCGTAGGGCGGCGACACCTCGACTACGTCCATTCCGGCGACGGGCAGTTCCATGGCGATGCGGCGCACCGCGTCGAGCAGTTGCCTGCTGGTCAGGCCGCCTGGTTCTGGCGTGCCCGTCCCCGGCGCCAGGCCGGGATCGACGACGTCGACGTCGACGGACAAGAAGACAGCATCGCAGTCGTCCATGGCGATCGAGAATGCCTCGGTCAGGCAGTCGTCGAGCCCGCGCTGCACGACTTCGCTCATTTCGAAGCTGCGCATCTGCTGCCCGGCCATCCAGTCAAGCGTCTCCGGCTCAGGCCAGTAGCCGCGCAAGCCGATCTGGAGGAACCTGTCGCCTCGCACGGCGCCTGATTCGATCAGCCGCCGCATCGGGGTTCCGTGCCCGTACAAGGACCCGTACTGCGTGTTCCCTGTGTCGGCGTGCGCGTCGAAGTGGATCAGCGACACCCGGCCCCAGCCGACGTGCCTGGCCACGCCGGTCGCGTCTGGGAACGTGATCGAGTGGTCGCCGCCGAGTATCACAGGTATGGCCCCGGCGCCGGCTGCGGTGCGGACGGCGTCCTCAAGCCTGCGCAGCGATAGTTCGGTGTCGCCTGACGGCATCTCCACGTCGCCCGCGTCGGCTACCTTCAGCTCCTTCAGCGGGTCCACCCCGAGAGCCAGGTGCGGCCGCGAGCCGTCGTGCGGCAGGTAGTCGGTCAGCCTGATGGCCGCGGGGCCGAACCTGGCGCCTGGCCGGTGCGAGGTCCCGCCGTCGAACGGAGCGCCGATGAGCAGTATGTCGCTGCCGGTCAGGGAACTGCGGTCCGACAGGTCCGCGCTCGGTACGCCGAGGAAGGTGGCGTCGGGTCCGTACATGTTGCCGATCCTGCTCACGGCTCCTCCTGTACCTGGCTGGCCATGTCTACCATGATCGCGCTGCCGGAGTGCTCGCTGGGCACCTCCCGGTGGGTTGCGCTCCGCTGCCGTCACGCTAAGTTCCATTGCAATGTTGTCTGCGGGAGGAGAGAGATGGCTGAACTGGCCGGCCTGATGCGCGGTATCGCGAGCGACGACCGGCGGCGGCTGCCCGTCCAGGGGACACTCAACTTCTGTGACGTCGGCGGCTATCGGGTGGCCGGCGGCGGCACTACGGCGTGGCGCACCTTGTTCAGGTCAGACGCGCTGCACCGGGTCGAGGAAGCGGGCTTCGCAGCGATCGCTGAACTCGGCCTTAAGACAGTAATCGACTTGCGGATTCTCGAGGAGCTGCTGATCGCCCAGAGCCCGCTGAGCGACTTCGCGGACGCGGGCACGCGCACCTTGCACCTTTCTTTGGTGGGAAAAGACTTCAGTGAGCTGCCGTCCGAGCTTGACGGCGTCTATGCCTACTTCGTTGACAAGTGCGGGCAGGTGATCGCGTCGGCCGTCAGGCAGCTCGCGGCTCCCGGTGCCTTGCCCTGCCTTGTCCACTGCACCGCGGGCAAGGACAGGACCGGGGTAGTCATCGCGTTCACGCTCGCGGCGATCGGCGTTCCCGACCAGATGATCGCCGCCGACTACGCGCTGAGCAGCATGTACCTGCTGGCCGACCGGGTTGCCCTGATCGGCCAGCTTGGCGTGGACACCGGACTCGGCGAGCGACTGACCGAAGCGCTGATGGCCAGCCCGCCCGACCTGATCTTGCGTACGCTTGACCGTGCCAGGGCGCAGGCAGGCAGCATCGCCGGCTACCTTGCCAGCTACGGCGTCACAGAAGCTGACCTCGCCGCGCTCAGTGCGGCGCTGGTGACCGCAGAAGCCGGGGAACCGCGCGATGACAGCAAGCCTGAATGAGCACCGATCGCATGTCGCACGACGAGCTTGACCGCCGCATCCTGCACGCGCTCGTGCAGGACGCGAGGGCTAGCTATGCGGAAATCGGCGCGATGGTCGGCCTTTCCGCGCCTGCGGTCAAGCGGCGAGTCGACCGGCTGCGGGCGGCCGGGGCGATCACGGGTTTCTCGGCCAGGCTAAGCCCAGGCGAACTTGGCTGGACCACGGAGGCATATGTCGAGTTGTTCTGCCGGGGCAAGACGTCGCCGGGCGAGATCGGCGCCGCCGCGAGCAAGCACCCGGAGGTGGTGAGCGCGTGCACGGTGACCGGGGAGGCCGATGCCCTGTTGCTGATCAGGGCATCGGACATGCGGCACTTTGAGCAGGTCGTCGAGCGTATCGGTGCCGAGCCGTTCGTGATCAGGACCAGGAGCTCGATTGTCTTGTCCAGGCTGGTCGAACGGCCAGACGCGCTGCCGCTGATCCCTGACTAG
>DAHVDE010000024.1 GCA_027313705.1 Actinomycetota bacterium
GTTCCGGCAAGACGATCGCGGTACAGCGAAGGCGCATCGAGAAGCTGGAACGGGAGCAGGCCAAACTGACGCAGGCATACCTAGCTGATGCGCTGCCGCTCGACGCTCTCAAGACCGAGCAAGAACGGATACAGCGGGAACTGGGACAAGCCAGGACGCTCATCGGGCAGTACCAGCAGGACTACCAAGCCCTGGAAGCCGCTCTTGATCATGCGCTGCTGATGTGCCGCTACGGTGCCCTGGCCTACCAACATGCTGAGCCAGAAGTCAGACGGCAACTCGTACAGGCTGCCTTCGACAAGCTCTGGGTGGTCGGAGCAGAGATCGTTGGAGTGGATCTGAAAGCCGGCTACGTCACCCTGCTCGATGACGAGCTGATGGCCGAACTGGAGCGGGTGAGCCAGGCAGACAGCACCCAGAACAGCGCTGAGTCGGCGAACGGCCTCAGTGATGGTGCGACGTACTACCGCAGATCAGGCACCGTCTGGGAGTCAGCAGGAGTCCTTGAGCTAGACCTGCTGCCACAAGCCGAAGAGGACTGGTGGCTGCCGGTGGAGCGACCTTCGGGTCGACTGCCTTGGGAAGCGAAGGACCCCAAGCAGCTCGTTGGGGTCCGTGGTTCGAACATTGATGGTGTGGTGGGCGCAACTGGGTTCGAACCAGTGACCCCTCGCTTGTAAGGCGAGTGCTCTACCGCTGAGCTATGCACCCGGATGTCGCCGCCAGGAGGCGACCGGCCCAAGCGTACCGCCTCTGATGCCTTCCTCGCGGACCGGCGTCGACGGGCGGCTTCCTAGCCTGCGCCCGAGGCGACCTGCCCAGGACTGCGGGCCGGCTTGAGCACCCGCGCCAGCGCCTGTTCTACCTCGTCCGACAGGCCGGGCGGTGCCAGGTCGAATCCGAGCTCCTCGGTCGCGGATGCGCCGGCCGAACTGATGCCGACCGCACCGCAATCCTTGCACTCGACCTCGCCAAGCCGCCGTACCAGGTGCACGCTTGCGCACAGCGAGCACCTGTCAAGGTCTGTGACCCACTCACCGCCCGCCTGGCATGAAGGACAGATCAGCACCTGGCGGTCGGCCCTGACTCCGCGCAGCCAAGGGCTGCTGCCGCGGTCAGGATCGACCTGCCTGGTGCCGCACCGGTAACAAGGCATCTGCCGCCTGCCTGCGAGTACCTAGGAGAGTTCGGCCAGCGCTTTCTGATAGTCGGCGAGGTCGCGCGCCTGCGGGATCGCGTTGACTACCTTCCACCGCACGACGCCGTCCTTGTCGATGATGAAAGTGCCGCGGGTCGCGATGCCGCGCTCGTCGTCGAAGACACCGTACGCCTTGGCGACCTCGCCGTGCGGCCAGAAGTCAGACAGCAGCCCGAACTCGTAACCTTCGGTGTCTGCCCAGGTCTTGTGCACGTACACGGAGTCAACCGACACCGTGAGCAGCTCGACGTCCTCGCGTTCCGCCTCGGGGAACGAGTCGCGCATCTCGCACAGCTCGCCGCTGCAGACCCCGCTGAACGCCAGCGGGTAGAACACGAGCACCACATTCTTGCGACCGAGGAACCCGGACAGCTTCACCGGAGTGCCGTGCTGGTCCTTGAGCTCGAAGTCAGGTGCTTCGTCACCGATCTCTACCGCCATTGTGGTCCTTTCAGCGGATCGGGTGCGGTCGCCCAGCCAGGGGTGCGAGGTGAGAGCCGCAGGTGGGATTGTCGCCCGCGATTAGCGTGCGCCTTCGCGCCGCCTGCGCGGTATGTAACCGAGTCTGCCACGACCCGCGCGTTCAGCACCGCATCGCGCTCAGATTAGCCAGCCAAGATAGCCGGCCTGCCAGCAATGGATAGCCAGCAGGACATGACCGGCTGGCCAGTGCCAGCCGGCTCCGGCACGGGGACCCGCCGGGCGCGCTGCCTAACGGCCCCGCCTGCCTTCGGTGTCACCGCGCCTGATAACGGCGACACCCTGACCGTCGCCGCGATCAGCGCCGCGCCTTCGGTGCGACCAGGCGGCTCGCCGACCAGTTCCTTCCCGCGCTCACCGTGGAAGTCTGCGACAGCCCTGCGGTCGGTGCCGCCTCGCCGATCTCGCTCGGCTCGACATGGCCTTCCCGGCCCGCCTTCGGGGTCAGCAACACGATGTAGCCGCCATCGGCAAGCGGTGTCAGTGCGTCAACCAGGGCGTCGACCAGGTCACCGTCGAAGTCACGCCACCAGAGCAGCACCCCGTCCACGACATCGTCGTAGTCCTCGTCGACCAGTTCGACGCCATCGCTGGCGGCAATCATGTCACGCAACTGCTCGTCGCAGTCTTCGTCCCAGCCGATTTCCTGGACTACATGGCCCGGCTTGATGCCGAGCCGCTCGGCCAGGTCATGCTGATCGGCCGCCTGGCCAGCGGTCGCGCTCACTAACGTCCTCCCTGTCCCAGCCGCGCACCGGACCGGGCCTGGCGCATGCCACCGGGTGGTGACACTGCCTCGGACCGTCGACGGCGTTGTGTAAGCAGACACCGGCGACGCGGCCGGCGGCCTATTGCCCGCCGTACGCCTCGCACGATCGTCTGTGCCTCTTGCTGGGACAGTTCACACTCGCTCGGCGTCTTGCGCAAGTCACAATTCGTGCAGAGCCAGTTAACCAAGGTCATCATTCGATCTTCCCCCGTCAGCCGTTAGCTTACTCAGTCCGCCCGGCTAACCAGATTTAAGTCTATAAATATGGATTAGCCCACCGGTTCTCGCAGCCTGTCCGCCCGCCTAGCCTGGGCACTAGGTGCGCTTCGCCCGCCGGAGTATGAGGATTGACTTGTAGCCGTACCGCGAGACCGACTAGCCAGACCCAACAGCGAGACCGAAGACAGCAACCGACCGCAACCGCCTGGAAGGCGAGGATTTCCCCGTGGCATCAGGACGCCAGCAGTACCCGATCATCACCGACGGCCTGCCCAACCAGCTACCTGACATCGATCCTGATGAGACCAGGGAGTGGCTGGAGTCTTTCGACACCGTGGTGCGGACGCGCGGCCGGTCGCGCGCCAGGTACGTGATGCTCAGGCTGCTCGAACGGGCGCGTGAGCAGCAGGTGGGCGTGCCGGGCCTGCGCAGCACCGACTACATCAACACGATCCCGCCGGAGCGCGAGCCCTGGTTCCCTGGCGATGAGTACGTGGAAAGAAGGATCAGGGCCTATATCCGCTGGAACGCCGCCATCATGGTGTCCCGCGCCAACCGGGCCGGGCTCGGTGTCGGCGGCCATATCGCGACCTACGCGTCCGCGGCGAGTCTGTACGAAGTCGGTTACAACCACTTCTTCCGCGGCAAGGATCACGGCGAGTCTGGCGACCAGGTCTTCTTCCAGGGCCACGCCGCTCCTGGCATCTATGCCCGCGCCTTTCTCGAAGGCCGCCTCTCTGAGGCACAGCTCAACGGGTTCCGCCAGGAGCTCTCCAGCCCTGGCGGCGGCCTGCCTTCCTACCCGCACCCGCGGCTGATGCCCGACTTCTGGGAATTCCCGACCGTCTCGATGGGCCTGGGGGCGATCAACGCCATCTACCAGGCCAGGTTCAACCGCTACCTGCTGGCCAGGCAGATCAAGGACACCAGCCGCTCGCGGGTATGGGCGTTCCTCGGCGACGGCGAGACGGATGAACCTGAGGTGCTCGGCTCGATCGGACTTGCCGCGCGCGAGGAACTCGACAACCTCATTTTCGTCGTCAACTGCAACCTTCAGCGCCTCGACGGCCCGGTACGCGGCAACGGCAAGATCATCCAGGAGCTCGAGTCGTTCTTCCGCGGCGCCGGCTGGAACGTCATCAAGGTCATCTGGGGCCGGGACTGGGATCCGCTCCTGGCCAAGGACGTCGACGGCGCGCTGGTCAACAAGATGAACACCACGCCAGACGGCCAGTTCCAGACCTACGCCGTCGAGTCGGGCGCCTACACCCGCGAGCACTTCTTCGGCGGTGACCCCCGCCTGCGTGCCATGGTCGCGAACCTGACCGACACGCAGGTGCGCAACCTGTCCCGCGGCGGCCACGACTACCGCAAGGTCTACGCCGCGTTCAAGGCCGCTACCGAGCACGTCGGCCAGCCGACCGTGATCCTGGCCCACACGATCAAGGGCTGGACCCTCGGGCCCGACTTCGAGGCACGCAACGCCACCCACCAGATGAAGAAGCTCACGGTCGCCGAGCTCAAGGAATTCAGGGACCGGCTGTACCTGGATATCCCAGACTCCGCGCTCGAAGCGGACCTTCCTCCCTACTACCACCCAGGCGAGGACTCAGAGGAAATCCAGTACATGAAGGAGCGCCGCCAGGCGCTCGGCGGCTACCTGCCCAAGCGGGTGCTGCGCGCCAAGCCGCTCCCCCAGCCTGCCGACAACGTCTTCGACGAGCTGAAGAACGGCTCGGGCAAGCAGGCTGTGGCTACCACGATGGCGTTCGTCCGCCTGCTCAAGGACCTGATGAAAGCGCCGGAGATCGGCGACCGCTTCGTGCCGATCATTCCCGACGAGGCCCGCACCTTCGGCATGGACTCGCTGTTCCCGACGGCGCGGATCTACAGCCCGCACGGCCAGACCTACGAGGCGGTCGACCGCGCGCTGCTGCTGTCCTACAAGGAATCTGAGCAGGGCCAGATCCTGCACGAAGGCATCAGCGAGGCGGGCGCGATGGCGTCGGTCATGGCCGCGGCCACCAGTTACGCCACCCACGGCACTCCGATGATCCCCGTCTACATCTTCTACTCGATGTTCGGCTTCCAGCGCACCGGCGACCAGATGTGGGCACTCGGCGACCAGCTAGGCCGCGGCTTCCTGCTCGGTGCGACGGCGGGCCGCACCACGCTTACCGGGGAAGGGCTCCAGCACAACGACGGCCATTCCGTGCTGCTCGCCTCGGTGAGCCCGGCCTGCGTCGCCTACGACGCGGCCTGGGCCTACGAACTGGCCTGCATAGTGAAGGACGGCCTGCGCCGGATGTACGGCGGGACTGCCGAGCACCCGCACGGCGAGGACATCTTCTACTACCTGACCGTCTACAACGAGCCTTACGTGCAGCCGCGGCAGCCGGAATACCCCGGCGGCCACGAGGCGCTCGAGCAGGCCATACTGCGTGGCTTGTACCGGTACTCGGCGGCAGGCTCATTGAACGGCTCCGAGGAAGAGCCGATGACCATTTCTGCCAGCGGGCACCCGCAGGCCAAGATCTTGGCCTCCGGAGTCGCGATGCGCTGGGCACTTGGGGCGCAGCGCCTGCTTGCGCAGGACTGGAACGTCACCGCCGAGGTCTGGTCGGCGACATCCTGGACCGAGCTGAGGCGGGACGGCCTGGCCTGCGAAGAGTGGAACCTGCTGCATCCCGACCAGCCTGCCAGGGTGCCTTACCTGACGAGCGCGCTCGGCGGTCACGGTGGCGACAGCACCACCCCGGTGGTAGCCGTCAGCGACTGGATCAAGGCGGTGCCTGATCAGATCGCCCGCTGGGTGCCCGCACCGTACACCTCGCTCGGCACCGACGGATTCGGCTTCTCTGACACCCGCGCCGCCGCCAGGAGGTTCTTCCACGTCGACGCCGAGTCGATCACCCTGGCCGTGCTCAGCCAGCTGGTCAGGCACGGTGAGCTCAAGCCGGAGGTGCTCGAGGAAGCTATCGCCAAATACCAGCTCAACGTGCACGTTAGCGAGCTCTAGCACGAAAGCCCGGCTTCCCGCGCAACGGCGGCCGTGCCCTCGCCCGCGGCCGCCTCAGGGGGCGGCGGCTAGGGCACGGCCAGGAAGCCGTTGCAGTTGCCGTGCGCGTCGGTGTAAAAGCCCACCAGGTCGCCTGCGTTGTTGATGCCGTTGATGACCGTGCCGCCGACCCCTCCAGGGTCGCTTACGGTGCGGAATCTGCCCGCCCGCCAAATGAACCCGAACGAGCTGTTGCCGATCGTGTACGCGCCGACCACCGCGCCGCGCTCGTTGAGGCCGAACGCCTGGGTCTCTTGCGCTCCGGCCTTGGCGAAGGTAACGACCGTGCCGTTCGCCCGGCGCAGGAACGAGACGATCCGGCCGCTCCCGTTGGTGTAATAGCCGACCACGGAGCCGACGCCGTTGATCGCTGTCGCGGTCAGGCTGCCGATGCCGTGCACCGTGATCCTGGCGAACCGGTGGTTGTTGATGTTGTAGCGGTAACCGTGCATGTTGCCGCTTGCGTCCTCGAAGTCACCGACCGCGATCCCGGCATTGTTGATCCCCACCAGCTCGTTGAAGGACGGGCTGGCGTTGTTGCCTGTCGGGAAGCTGACCTTGCGGGCCACGCCATTCTTCAGGTAGAAGCCGGTGAACCCGTTGACGTTGTCCAGCTTGTTGGTGCGGGAGAACAGCCCGACCAGGACCCCGTTGTCGTTCAGGCCAGTGACCTGCGTCTGCGCGGCCCCCCTGAGCCTGACCTGGCGGTAGTCGAACTGGCTGTAAGGTGGCCTGATCAGGTAGCCCTGGTTCGGGTCGCCATGCACGCCAGAGCCGTAATAGCCGACTATCCTGTTATGGTTGTTGATCCCGAGCAGCTCGTTGAATGCCCCGTCAGCGGCATCGTCCAGCTTCCTGAAGCGGTAGCCGGCGGGCACGTTAGAGCCGGCCATTGCCGGAACGGCCGACGCCGTCAGCCCGATGGCGATTCCGGTGCCGATGGCAACGCTGGCGCGCACCAAACGGTGCTTGGTCATTGCTGACATTCCTCTCGTGAGCGGGTGCCGTACTCCCGGTGACCTGCCTGTCGCTAATCCACTCTGCGGCAGATCCTCGTGTACGTACAACGACCGGGCATGCCCATGTGTTGGCAGGTCCGCAAGCATGACACCCTGATCACGTGAGCGGGAAGGCTGAGTTCTCCGCACCGAACGCGCGCTCTGGCGGCCGGGTGCGTGCTGACACCATCGCCAGGCTCGAGCAATCCATGAGCGCGCTCGGCACCGCGGCGCTGACCTCGATGGAGGCCAGGCTGCCTTGGTTCCGTGCGCTGTCCGCGGAGAACAGGTCCTGGCTCGGGCTCGTAGCCCAGGCCGGAGTGGCCGCCTTCGTTGACTGGGTGAAGCACCCAGAGCGGAGCAGGCCTGCCGTCGCCGGCGAGGTATTCGGCACGGCGCCGCGCGAGCTGGCCAGGGCGGTGAGCCTGCAGCAGGCGGTCGAGATGGTGCGGATCATCGTCGACGTGGTCGAAGCCAAGACCGAAGACCTGGCCGCGCCTGGCGGCGAGGCCGAGTTGCGGGAGGCGGTGCTCCGTTACACCAGGGAAGTCGCCTTCGCCGCCGCCCTGGTCTATGCCAGGTCGGCAGAGGCGCGTGGCGCCTGGGATGCGCGGCTCGAGGCCCTGGTCGTCGATTCCCTGGTGCGCGGTGAGATCGACGAGAGCCTGCCTTCCTGGGCTTCGGCCCTGAACTGGCCGCCCGCGCCGGTCACCGTGCTGGCCGGCCATGCTGACGGCAGCGAGCCTGAAGGGCTGATCGACGAACTCAGGCTGCTCGCCAGGCGCGCCAAGTTCGACCTGCTCGCGGGGGTGCACGGGCACCGTCTGGTGATCGTGCTCGGCGGTCCAGGCGACCCGGTGCCTGTCGCCAGGCAGCTAGCATCCAGATTCGGCCCCGGCCCCGTCGTGATCGGCCCGGCCGCACCGAACATCGAGAGCGCGGGCGGCTCGGCCAAGGCGGCCCTTGCGGGCCTGCGGTCGGCTGCTGCCTGGCCGGATGCGCCCAGGCCCGTACTTGCCGCGAACCTGCTGCCCGAGCGCGCGCTCGACGGCGACGAAGGCGCGCGGGCCGAACTTATCGAGCTTGTCTACCTGCCGCTGCAACGCGGCGGCGCGGCGCTGCTCGACACCGTCACCACCTACCTCGAACAGGGTCACTCGCTGGAAGCCACCGCGCGGATGCTTTTCGTGCACCCGAACACGGTGCGCTACCGGCTGCGCCGGGCGACGATGCTCACCGGCTTCAATCCGGGCGACGGGCGCGGCGGCTTCGCCCTCTGGCTGGCCGTCGTCTATGGTCGGCTAGCGCACAAGCGGACGTGACCGGGCCGGCGAACCCGGTAACTTGTAGGGTGCCTACAACTTACCGGCCGGGAACTTCGTAGAATTTTCTATTAGTATGGCGGACTCCTACAGTGCAAGGTTAGAAGATGCTCGTGATCGCCGCGCCCGGGCAGGGCGCTCAGACCCCAGGTTTCCTCAGCCCCTGGCTGGAGTTCCCTGGAGTCGCCGAGCTAATCGGCGGCTGGTCAGAACTTGCTGGCTGCGACCTGATCAAGTACGGAACCACTGGTGACGCCGACGAGATCAGGGACACCGCCGTCGCCCAGCCGCTGCTTGTCGCCGCGGCGCTGGCCGGCGCCAGCCTGCTCGGCCTTGAGTACGTTCAGGCCGGCATCACCGCGGGGCACAGCGTCGGCGAGCTAGGCGCGGGCGCCATCGGCGGCATCATTTCCGCCGACGACGCCATGCGGCTGGTTGGCGTGCGCGGCCGGGCCATGGCGAAGGCCGCGGCCGCCGAGTCCACCTCGATGACCGCCGTGCTCGGCGGCGACGAGGACCAGGTGCTCGCGGCGCTCGCCAGGCACGGGCTCACCCCGGCCAACATCAACGGCGCCGGCCAGATCGTCGCTGCGGGCACCGTAACGCAGCTGGCCGGCTTCGCCGCCGACCCGCCGCCGCGCGCCAAGCTGCGCGCGCTGCAGGTCGCGGGCGCGTTCCATACCGCGCACATGATGCCCGCCGTGCATGCCTTGCGGGACGCGGCGGCGACGGTTGAGGTACGCGATCCCAGGCTCATCGTGCTCTCCAACGCCGATGGCGCGGCGGTGCCCGATGGCGCCGGCTGGCTGGCGCGTATCGTCAGCCAGGTGAGCGCGCCGGTCAGGTGGGACCTGTGCATGGGGGCGATGCGCGATCTCGGTGCCACGGCCTTCGTCGAGTTGCCGCCCGCTGGCACGCTGACCGGCCTGGCCAGGCGGGCACTGCCAGGCACGACGCTGCTCGCGCTCAAGAGCCCGGCCGACCTGGACGCCGCCAGGGCCCTGGTCGACGGGTCAGGCCCCGTACCCACCATGGCCATGCTTACCAGGGAAGAAGGCAGTAGCTGATGCGGATTCACCAGGGCAGTGCCGGCGCCAGGGTTCTGGCGTTCGGCGGATACCAGCCCGCCAGGATCGTGACCAACGACGAATTGTCAGCGACCGTTGACACCAACGACGAGTGGATTCGCAGCCGGGTAGGGATCGAGAGCCGCCGGATCGCCGCGCCTGACGAGACGGTAGCCGACATGGCCGTGGCCGCCGCAGGCAAGGCGCTGGCAGGCAGCGGCCTGTCCCCCGCCGACATCGACCTGGTGATCGTCGCCACCTGCACGCCGGAAGTGATGATCCCGAACACCGCCGCCGTGGTCGCGCGCAGGCTCGGCATCAATGCCCCCGGCGCCTACGACCTCAACGCCGCCTGCGCAGGCTTCTGCTACGCACTGGCTAACGCCAGCGACGCCATCCGAGCCGGATCGGCCAGGCACGTTCTGGTGATCGGGACGGAGAAGCTGTCTCAATGGGTGGACTGGACCGACAGGTCCACGTGCATCATCTTCGCCGACGGCGCGGGCGCTGCCGTGGTCGGACCGGTCGCGGAGCCAGGTACAGGGGACGCGGCCGAGCAGGCACCAGGCGTCGGCCCTGTCGTCTGGGGCAGCGACGGCGCGATGGCGGACAAGATCTACATCAAGGACCGCGACTCGTTCATCTTCCAGGAAGGGCAGTCGGTGTTCAGGTGGGCTACCACCGCGCTGCACCCTGTCGCGCTGCAGGCGTGCGCCGACGCCGGAGTCGACCCCGCCGAGCTTGACGTCTTCGTGCCGCACCAGGCGAACCTGCGAATCATCGAGGCGATCGCGAGAAAACTAGGCGCACCGCAGGCGAAGATCGCCACTGACATCGTCAACGCGGGCAATACCTCGTCGGCGTCGATCCCGCTGGCGCTGTCCAGGATGATCGAGCACGGCGAGCTTTCCAGCGGCGACAAGGCGCTGCTGATTGGCTTCGGGGCGGGCGTCTGCTACGCCGCCCAAGTGATCACGCTACCCTGACGACCCGTACCGCACCACTTAAGGAGAACGGAAATGGCCATCACTCAGGAAGAAATCCTCGCCGGCCTGAGCGAGATCATCGATGAGATCGCCGGCGTGCCTGCCGACGAGGTGACCCCGGACAAGACGTTCGTCGACGACCTGGACATCGACAGCCTTTCGATGGTCGAGATCGCCGTGGCGGCGCAAGACAAGTTCGGCGTCGAGATCCCCGACGACCAGCTTAAGGACCTCAAGACCGTGCAGGACGTCATCGACTACGTCGGGCGCGCCTCGGTGTCGGCCTGACCCGGTGGACTCCCGTTAGCGCTGTGCCAGGCGAACGGGGCAAGAGAGGAGCTCTCGAAGTGGTCAATGCATCGACACGGGTCGTGATCACCGGTGTTGGCGCGATCACGCCGGTCGGCACGGACGCCCCGGCCACCTGGCAGTCCATGCTGGCCGGGCGCAGCGGCGTGCGGGCGCTTACCGCCGACTGGGCGGAGCGCCTGCCCTGCCAGATCGCTGCGCCCGCGGCCGCCGACCCGGCCACCATGATCGACCGGGTCCAGGCACGCAAGCTGGACAGGTGCGAGATGTTCGCGCTGATCGCGGCGCGGGAAGCCTGGGCGGACGCGGGCAAGCCAGACGTCGACCCGCAGCGGCTTGGCGTCGTGGTCGCGAGCGGCATCGGCGGCATAAGCTCCACCCTCACCGCCTACGACACGCTCAGGGAGCGCGGCTGGCAGCGGCTGTCGCCCTTCACGGTGCCGATGCTGATGCCGAACGGCTCGGCCGGCTGGCTCAGCATCGAATTCGGCGCTCAGGCCGGAGTGCACACTCCGGTCAGTGCCTGCGCATCGGGTGCCGAGGCGATCGCGTACGGCATCGACATGATCAAATCGGGCCGTGCCGACGTCGTCATCGCCGGCGGCACCGAAGCCGCGATCATCGAACTGAACATCGCCGCCTTCGCCGCGATGCGAGCGCTCTCGCTGCGCAACGACGAGCCCGAGCGGGCGTCCCGGCCATTTGACCGCGGCAGGGACGGCTTCGTGCTCGGCGAGGGCGCCGGCATCGTGATACTGGAATCTGAAGCTCACGCGGCAGGCCGGGACGCCAGGGTATACGCCGTGGCTGCCGGTGCGGGCTATTCCTGCGACGCGCACCACATCGCACAGCCCGACCCGACTGGTACCGGCGCGCGGCTGGCCATCACCCGAGCCCTCGCCAACTCAGGCGTCATGGCCAAGCAGCTCGTTCACGTCAACGCCCACGCCACCTCTACCCCGGCAGGCGACGTGCTCGAGGCCCGCGCGATAGCGGCGGCGCTCGGCGAGGCCGCGGCAGGCGTCGTGGTTTCCTCGACCAAATCCATGACCGGGCACCTGCTCGGCGGCGCCGGAGCGGTCGAGTCTGTGGCCGCGGTCATGGCGCTGCGCGACCGGATGGCACCGCCGACCATCAACCTGGATGACCCGGAATTCGACCTGGGCGTGGAGATCGCGGTCAAGCCGACGGAACTGCATGCCCAGGGCAGCGAGCCGATGGCCGTGCTCAACAACTCGTTCGGCTTCGGCGGCTCCAACGTCGCTGTCGTCTTCACCGACGCCTGAAGCTCACGGACACGTGACCACGGCATTCGTGCTAGGTGGCGGCGGCCTGCTCGGAGCGCACGAAGTGGGCATGCTCAGGGCGTTGTCTGAGGCCGGCATCAAGCCGGATCTCGTGGTCGGAACCTCGATCGGCGCGATCAACGGGGTCTTCGTGGCCGCCGATCCCCGTGGTTCCGCGCGCAGGCTGCTCGAGCTGTGGAACGGCGAGGCGATGCGGCTCGCGTTCAGCGAGACCGTGTTCAACCGGGCGGTCAGGCTGGCCAGGTCGGGCACTCACCTGCACCCGATCGAGCCGCTCGGGCAGATGCTCCGCGAGAAGCTTCAGGTCACCGACTTCGGCGACCTGAAGCTTCCCTTCCAGTGCGTGGCCGCCAGCATCGAGCGGGCCAGCGCCGTCTGGTTCGGATCAGGTCCCCTCGTGCCTGCCGTGCTCGCGTCATGCGCGGTGCCGGGACTGCTGCCGCCGGTCGAGATTGACGGCGAGCACTACTTCGACGGCGGCCTGGTCGACTCGATCCCTGTCGGGCATGCCGTCGCGCTCGGCGCGGACGACGTCTACGTGCTTCAGGTCGGCCGGATCGAGACGCCGCTCACCACGCCGAGGCGGCCGTGGGAGGTGGGGCTGATCGCCTTCGAGATCGCCCGCAGGCACCGGTTCCACGAGGAAATGTCCGCGCTGCCCGCCGGCATTACCGTGCACGTGCTGCCGACAGGCGGCGGCCGCAAGTCTGATCTGGCGCAGTTCAGGTACCGGGACAAGGCTACGGTGCAGGAAAGCATCGAGCGCGCCTACCATGCGTCGGCGAAGTACCTCGCTAGCGTTCCTTAGCGCTAGCACGCTCGCGACTTCGAGAGCAAGGAGCCGGCCATGCTGCCACCAAGGCTGCTCAGAAGGCTGGTGCTCGCCCCGCTTGCGGTGCTGATCGCGCTCGCTCTCGCCGTGCTCTTCCCGCTGCTGGCGATCGTGACCACTGTATTCGGCTGGGTCATGCGCCGTAAGCCGCGCCGCACCCGCGCGGTGCGGCTGCTTGTGTTCGTGCTGGCCTGGGCCTTCGGTGAGACGGCCGTGCTGTTCATGTGCCTGGGCACCTGGATCGCGAGCGGGTTCGGCGGCCGGCTGCGCACCGAGCCGTTCCAGACCCGCCATTACGCGGTCATGCAGTGGTTCCTCGACGCCGTGTACCGGGCCGCGGTGCGGTCGTTTGGCCTGAGGATAGAGGTAGACGAGCCGCCGCTGACCGAGCTTGAGCTGACGGCCAGGCTGGCAAGGCCCGTCATCGTGCTCAGCAGGCACGCAGGTCCTGGTGACTCGTTCCTGCTCGTCCGGCAGTTGCTGAGCGTGTACCGGCGGCGGCCGAGAGTCGTGATGAAGGCGACGCTCCAGCTTGACCCGTGCCTTGACGTCGTGGTCAACCGGCTGCCCAATGTCTTCATCAGCCGCACCAGGGCAGGCGAGCGCCATTACACCGAGCAGATCGAGCGCCTGGCCCGCGGGCTCGACGAAGTCGGTGCGCTGGTGATCTTCCCCGAGGGCGGCAACTGGACCCCTGGCCGCTGGGAACGCGGCATCAGGCGGCTAGAGCAGCTCGGAAGGCGCGACCTGGCCAGCCGGGCCAGGCAGATGCCCAACCTGCTCGCGCCGCGCGGCGGCGGCGCGTTCGCGGCGATCATGGCCTGCCCGGACGCCGACGTGATCTTCGTGGCCCACGCCGGCCTCGACCGGCTGGTGAGCCCGGCCGACATCTGGCGGCACCTGGATCTCGGCCAGGTCATCAGGGCCAAGTGGTGGCGGGTACCTGTCGGCGAGGTGCCGCGCGACGCCAGTCACGAGGCTCAGCTTCAGTGGCTTTACCAGTGGTGGGAGCGGATGGATGCCTGGATCACGCAGAACAGGCCGGACCAGGATCGCCCGCTGGCCATGGCAGGCGAGGAAAGCTAGCCGGTGGCATGCAGCCACCTGACCGGCGCGCCTGCGGAAGCGTGCCTGAACGGCTCTAGCTCGGCGTCCCACGGCACTCCGAGCAGCAGGGCAAGCTCGGCCTCCAGGGAGCCGCCCAGGGCAGGATGACGCGGCTTGTGCAGCTCCTGCAGGCCGCGCAGGCCGCTGCTATCGCCTTCGGCCGAGCTCGCAGCGAGCGTCATGACCGCCCGGAGGCGGTTCTCGCTGATCATGATGTCCCCGTTAGCACTGAGCGCCGCGGAGAACATGCCGAGCGCGGGCGTGCAGCTGAACCGCACCGCGTCGCAGCCGGGACTGGCTTCCTCGGTGACCTCGAACCTGAGCATCTTCCAGCTCGCCAGCGCCGAGGCGATCTCGCCCGAGCTGCCAGGCCTGCCCTCCCACGCCAGCTCGGTCCGCACCGAGCCTGGCGAGGCCGGCTGTTCGATCCAGTGCAGGTGAACTGGAACGCCAAAAACTCCGGCCACCGCCCACTCGATGTGCGGGCTAAGCGCCGGGGGCGCAGAGTGAATCTGCAGCACGCCGCGAACGGTCACCAAACCTCCCTGCCAGCCGGACGAGATGCGTCTTCCCCAACGAATCTCAGGTCGGCGGGCGGCAAGCCACGCGGTGCTGCTGATACTCGAAGACATTGTGCAGTACGGACCCCTCCGGCGCCAGTACTGACCCCCTCGCACGGCGCGGCGGTAGCGAGAAAGAAGGAAGCGTGCTGAAATATGGGCATGATCCGGCAGTCCGGTTCCGACGCGGCGAGCCTGATCTTCACCGGCGAGATGTACGGGCTGCAACTCGACCATCTCGCCAGGCTGCTCGGGGGATCGCAGCGGGCCGCGGCCGGCGCCGTGTCCAGGTGGACGACCGCTGGCCTGGCCGACTCGGGCCGGCTCGGGCCTGGCCTGCGGTGGGTCTGGCTGACCAGGGCGGGCCTTTCAGCTTGCGGTCTTCCCTATACCGCAAGCGTCCCGGCATTATCGCAAATAGCGCACCTGCGTGCGGTCTCCTCGGCTCGCCTGGCACTGGCCGCCACCAGCCAGTTCAGCGATCACCAGGCGTACTGGCGCAGCGAGCGCAGGATCAGGTCGAAGTTCGGCCGCAAGATCGCCCTGCGCGAGCACGTTCCTGACGGCGAGGTGCACTGGCCGGAAACAGCGGGGCCGGGTGTGCTGGCACCGGCCTGGGCGGGTGAGTGCTGGGCGATAGAAGCGGAACTGACGCCCAAGACGGTAGCGAAGACCGTCACGATCATGCGCGAACTGCTGACCAGGACAGGCGATTACGGCTGCGAGCCCGACAACATCGTCGTGCCTGGCCGGGCGCCAAGGCACGCGCGCGCCATCTACCTGTGCTCTCCCCGCGCCTGGCCGGTCGTGGCCAGGGCCAGGGATGCCGCGGGCGAGTTCGCCGGCCGGATCGAGATCCGGCTGCTGCCGCCGGACGCGTTCTGGCGACCCGACCCTCTGCCTGCCCCATGATCCGCCGCTGGCTGAGCCTGCTGGTCGCCCAGGCAATCTTCCGTGCGGCCGCCCGCCTGATCGGCCTGGCGGCCGCAGCGGCCATCGCCTGCTGCGCGGCTCCGGCCACCCTGGTAGCTGCCGGGGGGTTCGCCTGGGCCTGGTACCTGGGCCTTCCGCCCCGGCGTTTGCTTGCAGCCGCGGCCTGGTGCACGCCGATGGTGGTCGCCTGGCTGGCCGCGACCGCGGTGGCAAGGGGCTGGCCAGCCGTGCTCGTTGCGCCCGGTCAGGCCTGGCTTTCTTTCTGGCGGCTCGCGCGGGCAGGTGAGTTCCTGCCCGCCTTCGCCGCGGCCGCGCCCGCCGCGGTGCCGCTCGGCCTGCTCGGGGGCGCGGCGGCCTGGACCTACCGCATCCGCGCGTTCGTTACCGGAGCAGGCGGCCTGGCACCAGATTCCGCGCTGGCCTTCGACCGACGGCAGTGGCGTCACCAGGTGCGGGCGGCACGGGCCCGCATTTTCGCCCCGGCGGCGATACCGCTCGTCTTCGGCCGGCCTGAGCTGCTCGCCATCGGCGCGGTGATCAGGTCATCCGGCCACCGTACTGGTCCGGTGGCCGCGATCAGCTACCAGCGCATGCGGTCACATCAGGTCGTGGTGGGCGCTACCGGCACGGGCAAGACCACCTTGCTGCTCAGGCTGTGGGCGGGCTTCATGGCGGCCGGACTCCGGCGGCACGCCGCCGGACTTGGCGACCCGCCGCTGCTGGTCGTGCTCGACTGCAAGGGCGGCTCTGACGCCCGCAGGATCGCCGACCGTGCGCGGCGAGTACTCCGTGAGGCGGGAGCGAGGTCCACGGCCATCTGGCCGGACGAGACCGGCCTGTCGCTCTGGACGCTGCCGCCCAGGCAGCTCACCACGACGCTAGTCGACCTCATCGAGCACGGCACGGGAGCGGCGGCCTACTACGCCGACGTGATGGAGGCGCTCGTCGGCCTGGCGGTCGAGGCTCCCGGCGGGCCGCCGCGTGACAGCCAGGAGTTGCTTGCCAGGCTGGAACCTGGCTGGCTAGCCGGTGCCTACGCCGGAGCGGGCACCGCCGCCGACCTGATGGTGATCAAGTCGGCCGGGCGGCATCTGGCCGACGTGGCGCTGCGCTTCCGCACCTTGTTCCGGCGGCTGGGTGACGGCCTGGACGGCAGTGCGGGGTTCGAGGACGCCGACGCCTGGTACTGCATTCTGGAGGGCACCGACCAGATCTCCGTGGCCGAAGGCCAGGCGAGGGCGCTGGTCGACCTGCTCGCCAGCTTCGCCGCGCGCGGGCCGGCCAAGCGGGAGATCTTGCTCGCCGTCGACGAGTTCAGCGCGGTGTCGAGGCGACTGCCCATCTGGCAGCTCTACGAGCGGGCCAGGTCGCTCGGCCTGGCCGTGCAGGTGTCCGCGCAATCCTGGCATGGCCTCGGCGTGGCCGAAGACGAGCGCAACAGGATCGCCGCCACCGCTGAAGGGGGCGTCTGGCTGCTGCGGACACCGCAGCCGGAGCCGGTCATCGCCCTGGCCGGCACGCGCAGGCAAGTCGAGACGACCCGGCAGTTGCGCCGGTTCCCCTTCTGGTCAGGCCGCGGGTCCTCCAGGCTGCGCGACACGCCGGTGGCCGACCAGGCGCTCATCAGGTCGCTCGACACCGGCCAGGTCGCCTACCTCTACCGTGGCGGCGTCACCTACATCCAGGTGAAGCGGGTTGTGGCTACCGCCGCCCCGCTGGGCCAGGCGCCACCGCCCGTGCCCGCTGCCGGGCCTGACGGCCCGGCCATGACCATGCAGGGACCCGCCGACGTCAGCGAAGTGCTTGACGCTGCCTTCGGGTCAGAGCCGGCCAGATGAATCCTTACCAGATGCTTGGCCTGCGCCAGGACGACCAGCTTACGGACGAAGACGTGCGGGCGGCCTGGCGCCGCATCGCCTCGGCAACGCACCCGGACCGCGAGGACGGCGGCGACGCCGGGCGTTTCGCGCTCGCCGCCGCGGCATACGACGAGTTGCGCACCGAGTACCGCAGGTACGAAGCCAGGGCGGCCAGGGAACAGCGCGCCGTCAAGCGCAGGTGGCCGGTCCCTGGCGCCTGGCGCGTGCTGCTGGTGCTTGCCGTGATCGCCGCGACCGCGGGCGCGGCGGCCGTGCTCGCGGCACCTGACGCCGCCTCGGGCATCGCCCTGGTCACCGGCATCGGCACCTGGCTGGCGCTGGCGCTCAGGCGTGCCAGGGTAATAAACCCCGGTCAGGGCCGGTTGCGACCGGTCTGGCCTGGTCGGCCGACCAGGCAGACCAGGATCCCACGTACAAGGCCGCGGGCAGGCCCGCCAGCGCAAGGGCAAGTACCTGGTGCGCAGCGGTAACGCCTGAACCGCAGTAGGCGCCGATGAGCGGCGCGCCATCGGCGTCGGTGAGGGTGCCTGGCCGGTGCGGAAGGCCCAGGCCAGCGAACCTGGCGGCGAGTTGCTCTGGTGCGAGGAACAAACCGTCCTTGCCCACGTTTTCCCTGGTCGGAGCGCTAATGGCACCGGGGATGTGCCCGCCGGTGCGGTCGATGGGCTCGACCTCACCCCGGTAGCGCTCCGGCTGGCGTGCGTCGAGCAGGAAGCCCGACCTGGCCAGGCGCGCGGCTCCGGTATCGTCGAGCATCGGCATGCAGCCGCTCGCCTTGACGGTGAAGTTGCCAGGTTCTGGCCGGCGTATCACCTTGGTAATCGGCAGGCCGGCCAGCGCCCAGGCACGGTAGCCGCCGTCGAGCACCGCGACCTGATCGTGACCGAAATACCTGAGCATCCACCAGAGCCTGGCCGAGATGGTGGAGTCACCGTCGTCGTAGGCGACCGCGAGCTGGCCGTCGTTCAGGCCAGCCAGGCGCATCGACTTCCCGAAAACGGCGCTCTCCGGCAGCGGGTGCCTGCCACCGCTGCCCGGCTTGCCGGACAGTTCGCTGTCCAGGTCGATGAACATGGCGCCGGGCAAGTGCCCGTCCAGATAGCTGTTGACTCCGGGCGGGCCGCCTAGGCGCCAGCGGACGTCGAGCACTGCGGGCGGGCTTGCCGTCTGGAGCAGGCGGGCTAGCTCACTGGCGCCAATCACCGGCCCGGCGCCGTTCGCCTGCGGGCGGGTTGGCACTGTGGATAACCTCCAGCTTTCAGTGGAAAACCGAGTCTACGGCGGTGCGGTTCCCGCGCTAACCTGTGGACAAACGTCGCCTCAGCTCGTTGTTACGGTCAGTAGCGGGACAAGCTGATCGGTCTGGGTCAGCGAGCCGTGCAACCCTACCAGGGCCGATTCATGCGGCTCTGTCCTGGTCGCGACGATCGCGGCCGACCCGGACGGCGCGGCGACCACATCGCCGATCCTGGCCAGGAACGCCTCGTCGACTTCACCGAACCAGCCGTCAGCTACCGCTTGCTCCCGCGTCACTACCCAGGCACGCTCGCCGAGTACCCCGCGCCAGGCCGCCGCCACGTCCGCGGCGGCACCAGGACGGCAGTAGACGTGGCGCGCCCGCGGCTCGCCGCCGAGCAGCGCGACGCCCGCCCTGAGTTCTGGCACCTGATCCGCGTCGACGCGGTCGGCCTGCGGCACGTCGACCATGCCGTGGTCGCCGGTGATGTGCAGCACGCTTCCGCGCGGCAGCGCCGCGGCAAGCTGTTCGGCGAGCTTGTCTACGTGCGCAAGCTGATAGAGCCAGGCGTCGGAGAGGCAGCCGAGCGCATGCCCGGTCGAGTCGAGGTCGCCGTAGTACACGCAGGCAAATGCCGGAGCCTGCTCGGCCAGCGCGCTCACTGTCCGTGAGACGAGCGCGCCGAGGGTGTCGGCACCGAAATACTCGGCGCCCCGCATCGCGGCGGTGGACAGGCCGGTGCCGTGCAGCACGTGCGGAGCTATCCGCACGGCCCTGACGCCCGCGGCCACCGCCCGCTCGAAGATCGTGCTGCCTGGCTGCCAGCCGCGCGCGTCCAGGTGATGGTCCCACCGCAGCGCATTAAGCAGCCTCGGCGGCCGGCTGCCTGGTACCAGGACCTGATAGCCGAGCAGCCCGTGCTTGCCTGGCGGCCTGCCGGTGCCTAGCGAGGCCAGGCTAGTCGCCGTGGTGGCAGGGAAGCCGACGGTGAGCGTGGCGGCAGTCATGGCGATCTCGGAAAGGAAAGGCGCCGCCGCCGGGTGGGCACGCAGCAGCTCCCAGCCGAGTCCGTCGACCAGCAGCAGGCAGACGCGGTCAGCCCTGGCCAGCCTGCACGGGTTAGGTTCTCCTTGCACTCCGAGCGAGGCAAGCAAGGAAGTGCCGAGCGCGTCAAGCGACGACTCGGCGTACCTGGGCAGCGTGGGCTCGATGGCTCGGGTAGTCACAGTTAAGTGGTTGCCGCGGAAAGCGCATGGGCAAACACGAGCACCTGAGCCACCGACTCACGGCCGTCGGCGGCCTCGCTGATGCGCATGGTGACGTCGTCGGCGCTCATCGCTCCGGTATAGCCATGATCGGCTTCGCAGTTCTCGTCGGCGCAGCGGGCAGGCTCGAGCTCGATGTGACTGACCGAGTTCCAGCCGATCGTCAGCACCACCTCTGAGGGCATCGTGACGCCACGCTGGTAGACCGCTGGATCCGGTATTACCCTGGTGATGGACACTGAGGTAATCCTCGCGCAGCGCACTGCCTCGGTCGAGGTCTCGGCCAGCGGCCTGGTGTCGGCCGAATTCTCGTCGGCCGGGTACTCGTCGGTGTGCGAGTAGACCAGCCTCGTAGGCGTGAGCGCCAGGACCGTCATGTGACGCCGCACCTCCATGCCAGGGTCGAAGTGCGCGTCATGATGAACGAAGTAGGAGACGACAGGTTCAGAGCCGATCGCCGAGAACATGGCGTCGGCGACGATCCCTGGGTAATAGCCGCTTCGCTCGATGGCCGCGAGCATCTCGTCGGCTGGGGCTGTGGTACTCATGCATCCATCCTGCACCGCCGCACGGCCTGACTTGCCCGGTGGGCGAAGATCGGCGCGCTGTTTAGGAACCTCAGGCACGGGCGGTGCGCGGAATGGCCGACCGGCCGGCCAGCTAGTCCGCAACCGGCCAACATTCGGCCAAGTGCTCAGGGTATCCCGCTATCTGATGACTGGCAGTTCGCCGCTGGCTCAACCGGCGTGAGATCGAGAGCGACCTTGACGCGCCGTGCGTACTCTGCCGCCTCGATCTCTGACTCATACCGCACCCTCGGCCAGAAGAACCCGCGCAGTCCGTCGCCCTTCGTCCTCGGTATCACGTGCACATGCAGGTGCGGGATGCTCTGGCTGACGACGTTGTTCATGGCCACGAAGGTCCCCTGGGCATCAAGAGCGCCGGGCATCACCGCGCTGACCTGGCGCACGATGGTGAAGAGCGGCTCGAGGAGCCGCGCAGGCAGGTCGGCGAGAGTCGTGTGGTGCTGCCTGGGCGCCACGAGAACGTGGCCCTTGAACACCGGCCTGGCGTCGAGGAAGGCCACGACCTGGGCGCCTGCGTAGACGACGTGCGCGGGCAAGGCGCCTGCCGCGATATCGCAGCACACGCAGCCGGCCTGGTTGCTTGTCACGGTGGAAAGGTAGCGTCCCGCGCTGACACAATGACATGGTGAGCGAGAAAGACCAGGGCCAGGCTGGCTGGCTGGTGCTCATCTACCGGGTACCTTCAGAGCCGTCCAGGCTCAGGGCCGCGGTCTGGCGCAGGCTGAAGAGCATCGGCGCGATCTACCTGCAGAACTCCGCCGCCGCGCTGCCCGCCAGCATGAGCGCGGAGCGGGCACTTCGCAAGCTGCGCAGCGAGATACTTGAGATGTCGGGCACGGCGACGTTGCTTTCCTGCTCGGTTCTCGCCGGGGAAAAGGAGATCAGGGCGGCGTTCCAGGCGGCGAGGGACGACGAGTACGCGGAGATCACCGACAAGTGCGACGATTTCCAGGCCCAGGTGCGCAAGGAGTACACCGCCAGCCACTTTACCTATGCCGAGCTCGAGGAAAACGAGGTTGACCTGCTCAAGCTGCGCAGCTGGTTCGAAAAGGTCGCAGACCGTGACGTCTTCTGCGCCTCAGGCAGGACCGCCGCAGAGGAGGCACTGGCGGGCTGCGAGCAGACGCTCGAGGAGTACGCGGCGCGCGTCTACGCCGAAGAAGCCGAAGGCCACTAAGTCGCCGAAGGCCGCTAAGTCGTTGCCTAGTGCTTCCTGATCGCTCGCCAGAGGCTGATCGGCAGCAAGGCCACGAGCACGACAGGGATTAGCCACCAGGCCGAGACCTTGGCGGCGTGGGCGAGGCCGTAGGTGATCGCCAGCGCGATCACCACCCCTGCCGCCACCACCCAGTCATCGCCGATCACGAAGTCATAGGCGAATTCGCCGAACGACTTGATCTTGCCGAGCATGTCAGCTCACCTCCGCTGGCACTCGCGCGGGCGGCGGCTCGCTTGCCGACCGGTTCCTGCGCAGCAGTACCACCAGGCCAAGGCAGAAGAGCGCGATAGCCGGGGCGATCACCAGCAGTGCCGCGTCGGAGCCCGGCCAGCTGGCACCGGCGCCTTCTGCGCCCCAGAACGTGCCGAATGCGGTCAGCATGATGCCGACGACGAACTTCATCGTGTTCTCTGGCACCCGCGCAAGCGGCGCGCGCACGGCCAGGCCGACCAGGGCGACCGCGACTACGGCGACGACCGCGGCCAGTGCGGCAAGCGGCACGTTGCGGGCGTTCCCGCCGAAGGTCAGCACGATGAACACGACCTCGAGACCTTCGAGTAGCACGCCCTTGAACGACAACGTGAACGCGTAGGCGTCAGGGACCATGCCGAGCCTTCGCGCCTGCGCCGACTCGGCGGCGGCGAGCTGCTTGCGGTAGATCGCGTCCTCGTCATGCAGGCCCTTATATCCGCTGGCACGCAAGATTGCCTTGCGCAGCCATTGCAGGCCGAAAACCAGGAGCAGCGCGCCGACGAAGAGCCGCAGCGCGGGTAGCGGCAGCTTGGTCACCGCAGGCCCGAGCGCCGCCGTAATCGCCGCGAGCAGCGCAAGACCCGCAGCCACTCCCCAGCCGGCCGAACGCCAGTCCCTGGCCGTTCCTGCCGCAAGCACGATCGTCGTCGCCTCGACCGCCTCGACCGCGCACGCGAGGAATACCGCGACGAACAGGGCAACACCAGCGCCCAACTGGCTCACTCACCTTCTGATGACGTTCCGCTAACGTTGTGAGTGTAACAGCTGTCAGCTTGAGCACCTAACCAGCGTTAGCGGAGAGGTCGCTTCGTTATCCAATGCGCGCCTGGCCGCCAGGAGTACTCAACCTGGCAATACCAGTCGACCTCGCCCGATGAGGACCGGCCAACGATCGTGGCGCGCTCTTAACGCCAGGCAGGTTCCGCGCTCGGTAACCACCGTTCCATGAGGCTGGCGGGCAGGCACTAGGCTCAGACCCGTGACTGCAACCATTCGGATAACCAACTCACCCGCCAGGGACGTCAGCGCCGACGCCATCGTGATCGCGGTCAGCCAAGGCCCGGATGGACCCGTGCTCGCCGATGGCGCGGGCGACCTTGACGCGGCGCTTGGCGGCACCTTGGCGCAGACTCTCGCCGCGCTCGGTGCCACCGGCAAGGCGGAGGAACTTACCAAGACGCTTTCTAGCGGACAGGCCGCCACGCCCCTCGTCGCCGCGGTGGGCCTTGGCCAGGCACCACATGACGTTGAGGCGCTGCGCCGGGCGGCCGGCGCCGCCGTGCGGCAACTGACCAGCGGCGGCGTCACCAAGATCGCGCTCGCGCTGCCCGCGAGCGACACGGCGTCAGCGGAGGCGGTCGCGGCCGGCGCGCTGCTCGGCAGCTATTCCTTCGCCAGGTACCGCGCTAACGGCCACGCCGCCGCCCAGCTTGAACTGGTGACATCGGCGGAAGGAGCGGCGCAGGCGGTAAACCGGGCCGAGATCGTCGCGACGGCGGTCAACCTGGTGCGGGACCTGGTCAACACCAGCCCGGCCGATCTGTACCCTGAATCGTTTGCCGCCGAGGCGGAAAGAATCGGCCTGGCCGCCGGGCTCGACGTCGAAGTGCTCGACGAGAAGGCGCTCTCCGAAGGCGGTTACGGCGGCATCTGCGGCGTGGGACAGGGCTCGGTGCGCCCGCCGCGCCTGGTCAGGCTCGCCTACCGGCACCCTGACGCGAAGAAGAACGTGGTCTTCGCAGGCAAGGGCATCACCTTCGACTCCGGCGGGCTCTCGCTCAAAGATCCCAAGGGCATGGAGACAATGAAGTGCGACATGAGCGGTGCGGCCGCCGTGCTCGCCGCGCTCGCGGCCATCGCCGCCCTGCGGCCCGCAGTCAACGTGGTCGGCTACCTGCCGCTCGCGGAAAACATGCCTGGCGGGCACGCGCAGCGGCCGTCGGACGTTATCACGATCTACGGCGGCACCACGGTAGAGGTACTTAACACTGACGCCGAGGGACGACTTGTGCTTGCCGATGCGATCGCCAGGTCGGCGGCAGATTCCCCTGACCTGCTGGTGGACGTGGCAACGCTGACCGGCGCCCAGGTGGTTGCGCTCGGCAAGCGGGTCGCCGCGGTGATGGCGAACGACGACGCGGTGCGCCAAGGCGTCGTCAGGGCTGCGGGAGAGGCGGGCGAGGCGATGTGGCCGATGCCGTTGCCAGAGGAACTGCGCCGCGGGCTCGACTCCAAGGTCGCCGACCTGGCGAACGTGGCGGCCGACCGCGATGGCGGGATGCTGACCGCCGGGCTTTTCCTGCGCGAGTTCGTGCCCGAGGGCGTCAAATGGGCGCACCTGGACATTGCGGGACCTTCGTTCAACAGCAACGAGGCCTATGGCTACACGCCGAAGGGCGGAACAGGCAGCGCGGCCAGGACGCTGATCCAGGTGGCGCAGGACGTGGCCGAAGGGCTGATATGACTGGCGCGCAAGCACTCGGAATGACGACGAGGAGTATCCGGTGATCCACACCTTTGACCTGGTAATTCTCGGTGGCGGCAGCGGCGGGTACGCCTGCGCCCTGCGCGCCGCGGAACTTGGCAGCCGGGTCGTGATGATCGAGAAGGACAAGGTCGGCGGCACCTGCCTGCATCGCGGCTGCATCCCGACCAAGGCACTGCTGCACGCGGCCGAGGTCGCCGACCTGGCCAAGGAGGCAGGCCAGTTCGGTGTGGTCGCCAGCTTCGACCGCATCGACGTTCCCGGCGTCAACCTCTACAAAGACAAGGTCGTCGACCGGCTCTGGAAGGGCCTGCAAGGGCTACTGGCCGGGCGCAAGGTAGAGATCGTGCCAGGCGAGGGCCGGCTGATCTCGCCCACCCGGGTGGCGGTCGGGGACGACGTCTATGAGGGCGCGCACGTGGTGCTGGCCACCGGCTCGCAGCCGCGCAGCCTGCCTGGCCTGTCGATCGACGGCGTGAAGGTGATCACCAGCGACCAGGCCCTGGTGCTCGACCACGTGCCTGCGTCGGCCGTGATTCTCGGCGGCGGCGTGATCGGCGTCGAGTTCGCGAGCATCTGGCGTTCCTTCGGCGCCGAGGTGACGATCGTCGAGATGCTGCCCAGGCTGCTGCCGCCCGAGGACGAGGCAAGCTCCAAGCTGCTCGAGCGCGCGTTCCGCCGCCGGGGCATCGGCTCGCACCTGGGTGTCAGGTTCACCGACATTCAGGAGACCCAGGACGGGGTGCTCGTCACGCTGGAGAACGGCAAGACGATCGAGGCAGAGCTCATGCTCGTCGCCGTCGGCCGAGGACCGGTGTCAGCCGGCCTTGGCTACGAGGAAGCCGGCGTCGCCATGGAACGCGGATTTGTCCTGGTGGACGAGCTATGGCGGACCAATGTCCCTAGTATCTCCGCGGTTGGCGACCTCACCCCTGGTCCTCAGCTTGCCCACGTCGGCTTCGCCGAAGGTATCGGCGTCGCCGAGCGGCTGGCCGGCCTGAACCCCAAGCCGATCGACTACGACGGCGTGCCCAGGGTGACCTACTCAGATCCTGAGGTCGCCTCGGTGGGGATCACCTCGGCGCAGGCGGCCGAGCGCGGCATCGAAGTCGAGGAGGTCAACTACAACCTCGGCGGAAACGGCAAGAGCGTCATCTTGCAGACCCAGGGCAGCGCAAAGGTGATCGCGCAGGCCGGCGGCGGCCCCGTAGTGGGTATCCATATTGTCGGCGCCCGCGCTGGTGAGCTGATCGCCGAGGGCCAGCTCATCTACAACTGGGAGGCCTACCCGGCGGACGTGGCCACCTTGATCCATCCGCACCCGACACAATCAGAAGCCATCGGAGAGGCGCACCTCGCTCTCGCTGGCAAGCCGCTGCACTTCCATTCCTGACAGCCTGCAACAGCGTTACCCACAGAAAATCTTCAGAAGGGGTCAGCCGAAGCCATGTCGGTCTCCGTATCCATGCCGCAGCTTGGCGAGAGCGTCACAGAAGGCACTGTTACCCGATGGCTAAAGCGCGAGGGTGAACATGTCTCGGCCGACGAGCCGCTGCTTGAAGTGTCGA
>DAHVDE010000028.1 GCA_027313705.1 Actinomycetota bacterium
GCGGCCCGTCTCCTTCCGGCTCATGAGGCTTCGTTGCGTCGGCGTGCCCGTTGCGTGCCCGATCGCTTGCTCTTGGCCCGCTTCAGTTCGCTCGCGGCCAGGTCGCCGAGAGCGTCGGCTATCTCGCGCTGGCGGGCATCAGTGGAGTGCAGGTAGATCATGGCGGCGCGCGGGCTGGTGTGGCCCATGCGAAGCATCAGCTCTCGGAGGTTGGCCCCAGCGTTCGCCGTTAGCGTGTTGCCGGTATGCCTCAGATCATGAAAATGGATGATCGGTACCGCGGCTTGATCGAGTGCCGGTAGCCAGACTCGGCGCCGGAAGTTGCTACGGCGCATCGCGGTGCCTTCAGCGCTGGTGAAGATCAGGCCGTCGTCGTCCTCCTGAGCGAAGCAGTTGATGTGCCAGCGCAGGGCCGGGAGGATCAGCGCGGGGAAGGTGACTGTGCGCTTGCCCGCGTCGGTCTTGGGCGGGCCGAAGGCCAGGGCGCCGTTTTGCAACTCGGTTAGTGATCGCTCGACGCGAATCGTCCGCGTCTCAAGGTCGATGTCGCAGCGGCGCAAGGCGCACAGCTCACCCCAGCGGAGACTGGCGAAGGTGCCGAGCAGGACGAACGCGCGGTAGCGAGGTTCGAGGACTTCGACGAGCGCGAACACTTGCGGCACGGTGAGCATGCGCCGTTCTGCCGATTGCTCGGTGCCCGCACCTTTGAGCCGACATGGGTTGCGCCGGATCGCGCCATCGTCGGCCGCCGTTCCGAGGATGGTCTTAAGCAGGCGGTAGGCCTTGGCTGCGGTTACTTCGCTGGTTCCGCTGTCGAGCAGTTCCTTGCGCCAGGTCCGCACGTTGCCCGGCTTGATATCGGCGACGGCCATCGGGCCGAGCCGTTAGCTCAGGTGCTTGCGCAGCAGGTAGCGGTATAGCTCGACAGTCTTGGGCCTTAGCCCTGGTCGCTCGGTGATCCAGGTCGCTGCGTTATCGGCGAGCAGGACCAGGCCATCGTCGGGATTGAGCCAGTCGCCGTTGACGATCTCGGCCTCTTGAAGACTCAGCCAAACGTCCGCGGCTGTCTTCGACTCGAACGTTTCTGGTGCTGGGCGATCGATACCGTCAGGATCTAGGTATCGTGCCTGCCATCTTCCTGACGGCAGTTTCCGTACTCTGCCGAAGCGTCTCTTTTTCATTAGGCGACCTTCCTTACCTTCCTTCTTGTGAGCGGCTCGACTAGTCCGGCCGCGATGAACTCGGTTAGGGCGGATTCGGGGATGCGGACATGGCGGCCGACTCGGACGAAGCGGATATGGCGATGGCCAACGACATCGGCCCGTGCTGACCATGCTGTGCGGCGGTGTCGCGGATGTGAACGAACGATCCGGCCCCGGCGATCGCAGCCAGGATCAGCACCGGAGCCGCATCGGCAAGCTGGGCGAGACGACGACCGGTCGTGCTGTCGTTAGGACGGGTCATGCGGCTTCGTCCTCGTCCAGGACGGGACCGTTGGTCAGGACAGACCAGTCCGGAGTCAGGTACGAGTACGTAGCGGCGGAGTGCTCGGCTTCAGCGTCGGTAACCAGAACCGACCGGGCGCGATGCCAAGAGCCGTCAGCTCCGGCGACGATCGCGACACCTGGAGTAGACGCCGCGATTGCGCGAGCAGCTTCGAGCGCGGCCGGTCGAGATCGCCAAGGGTCATCGTGGCGGTTTCGGGATCGTTGACGCGATGGCAGACGCGCCCCGAGAGCTTGGCACGCAGGGCGGTGACACCTGGTCCGAGATCGGAGCCGATGCGCTGCCCGCAGATGATGAGGTACACGCCGAACGCGCGGCCGAGCTGAGCTACCCGCAGCAACCCGGTAGCGATCCGAGCCACTTGATCTTTCTCAGTCTTGTCAGCGATCAGGAACAGCTCGGCGACCTCATCGACCAGGACCACGACGGGCACGGGCCGCAGGGCTTCGCGCAGCCGCCAGATGTCACGGGCGCCGTAGGCTCGGCACAGATCCATGCGCGCCGTCACGATCCGGGTCAGGTCATCGAGCAACCGGCAGCTCTCGGCCCGCGTGGTGGCCAGAGCGGAGAGCCGTGCAGTGTAGGGCGTGAACTCGACGCCACCTTTGAGATCGAACCCAGCGAGCGCGACGGGTTGCGGTGCCAGGCCGGCAATGACGGCGTTCGCGAGGTTGGACTTGCCGGACTGGGTCGCGCCCGCGTTGAGCCAGTGCGGCACCGTCCGGAAGTCGATCACCCACGGCTGCCCGGTTTCGAGCATGCCGACCCGCACGGTCAGCAACTCGGCGGCCTGCGGCACGACCCGGACATCGGTCAGCGGATCGGTGCGGGTGGCCAGCAGCCAGACCCGGCCGGGAGCAGTGGCGATGACCCGGACGGCATGGACTCGCCAGGCATGCGCGAGCTGCTCGGCCGCACGGGCGTAGTTGTCCGGGACCTGGCCGTCACGCAGCTTGACCCGTACCGACCAGCCCATCCGGTTCGGCCCCATGAATCCCAGGCCAGGCGGATCCGGCACGGCCACCCGGCGCATCCGGCGGCCGGGAGCAAGCACCACACTGCTGCGCTTCAGCGTGCCCGCGATCGGAACCGCATCGAGCGTCCACCGCCACCGGACCCTCTGCTGTGCCAGACCGCAGGAAGCGGTGACATGTGCCCAGGTGAGCCGGACCCGGATGGCCTTGAGCGGGAAGCCGAGCCCGAACCAGAAGGAGACAGGTGCGTAGCGTGCCCAGGCGGGCACCCCGACCGCCGCAGCGGCCAGGGCACCCAGCACCAGGACTAGAAGGGGATGTGACATCGGATTCGCCCCGGTTAGGCGGCCTGGGCCGTGGTCGCCGGGGTGATGGCGTCGGCGCGGTAGGCGATGCCCCACCGCGTCTCGCCGTTGCGGGTCTGCTCCCAGGCGAACCCGACCAGCCCGGCAGGCACGACGACCTGCCCGACCTTGACAGCGGGTTCGCCCGAGACGCTGACGTTGACCAGTTCGACGCGTCCGGTGGCGTCGGCAGCGGACAGGCCGGTCTGGTAGACGGTCTGACCGTTGCGGTCGGTCTTGACTTCGCCGGTGTGCTGGGACACCAGGCGCGGACGGGGATCGGTCACGACCACGAACGTCAGCCGCGATACGTCAACAGGGATGGGAATAGCGCGCATGGATGGTGTTTCCTCTCGTCTGGCCCTGCGCAGGGCCACAGGTGATCGACGGAGGCACGCCAGAGAAGGCGCGGTAGCATCAGGGTGCGAATCTGCGGTGCTAAGCCGCGTCTGGCCTGGGCGGGTTGCCTCCCGCTTAGGCCTTTCTCTTGCTGGCCCCGCGGTGCTCGTCTAGACCTCCTTCCATGCTCGTCTATACGAGTATATCACTTGTATAGACGAGTAGAAGACGGAGTGTCAAGCGGCTACCGCGCCGGGAGGGTATAGGCCAGGACGTAGGCGTCGGACGCCATGATCGTGTCGCAGACTTCGACCGCGCGGCCCTGCGTGTCGTAGGCGGTGCGGATCAGGTGAAAGACCGGCACGCCGGGCGCCAGACGGAGAGCCTTGGTCTCGTCCGGCATGGGCATGCGGGCGCGGACTTCCTCGTCAAAGTGGTCGAGGATGTGCCCTGACTCCTCTAGCCGGGCGTAGATGCCGCCAGGTCCGGTGTTCGGCTGCTCGATCGCGGTACCGCGGGCGATATCCAGGGGGATGTAAGAGATGGCGGTCTCGACCGGCCGGTCATCGAGCAGGTAGCGGCGATGCCGGGCCAGCACCTTGCGCGTGGTGCCGAGCCTGCTGGAGATGTCGCGGGATGGCCGTTCCTCACGGATGACGATGCTGTCCACGCTCGGCGCGCTCCCGGCCTGCTCGGCCTCGGCGATGAACGCGGCCTTGCCCAGCTCCCGGTTGCGCCGGGCGAACCGGTCGGAGGCGAGCCGCCGTACGGGCGGCCGGGGCCGGACGAAGACACCCCGGCCGTGCTCGGCCAGGACCAGGCCCTCAGACTGAAGAACCTGGATAGCGTGCCGCACGGTCATCCGGGCCACGCCGTAATGCTCGACGAGCTGCGTCTCAGACGGGATCTGCTCGTTCTCGCCCAGGCGGCCCTTCTCGATCGCGTCGCGCAGGTGATCGGCGATCTGGCGGAAGACGGCACGGTCGCTGGTGGGATCGAGCGTGCCGAGAACGGCAGCTAGATCTGCGGACACAGATACTCCTCAGCTTGTCTATACGTGTAATCTGCTGGGGCAACAGTAGCGACGGGAGAGGCAGAAACATGACGGAATCGGCACGCCACTCCGTGAGCGTCGCCGCCGTCGTGGTCGACGACCAAGACCGGGCGCTGCTCATCAAGCGCGCCGATAACGGGCACTGGGAGCCGCCCGGCGGAGTACTCGAGCTCGGCGAGGACATCCTCACCGGCCTGCGCCGCGAGGTAGCCGAAGAGACCGGCCTCGAAGTCGACCCGCAAGCCCTGACCGGCGTCTACAAGAACATGCGCAGCGGCATCGTCGCCCTGGTCTTCCGCTGCACCCAGGCAGCAGGCAGGCCAGCGGAGAGCAGCGAGGCCGCCCAGGTCCGCTGGGCCAGCCGCGACGAAGTCAGCGCCCTGGCTGACCCCGCCTATGCCGTCCGCGTCACCGACGCCCTGGACGCCGCCATGCCGCCCGCCATCCGCGCCCACGACGGCGTGCAACTCATCTAGCAGCCCGGAGGAATATTGCCCGCTCATCATCATGATCCAACTTATCTACACGAGTAGATGACTAACCGAACGTTACCAGAACCTCACCTGGAAGGGAAGTCCGGTGCGCTCACCTGCGCCTTCATCAGCGCCACTCGCGCCATTCACCCGCACCTACCCGGCAACCGCCAGCCAGATCCGGCACATCCGGGCCGACATCGAGGCCTTATTGCACGACTGCCCGATCGCCGACGAGGCCATAATCTGCGTCTCCGAGCTGGCGACCAACGCCGCGATCCACAGCGACTCCCGCAAGCCAGGCAAAGTCCTGACCGTCACCGTCGAAGTCCGAGCCCATGACCATCTGCGCATCGAAGTCAGCGACGACGGCGGAGTCTGGACACGACCGGGCGCAGATCCCGACCGGCCGCACGGCCTCGACATCGTCCAGGCCTTCGCTACCACATGGGGAATCACCGACACCGCCACAGGCCGGACGGTCTGGGCACGACTCGACTGGCCGGCTGCATGACCGGGAAAGCCGTGGATCTCAGATGACCGACGACACGGAAATAACCCGCGCCAGCATCAAGCACGCCTATCAGCAAGTAGCAGACGCCATCGCTACACCCATCGCAACCGGCTACTACACGATCAAGCTGCGCAGCGAACGCGACCTGGCCGAGGAATTCGGCGTCTCCTACATCACCGCCCGGCACGCAACGGCCATCCTCCGCCAACGCGGCCTGATCGTCAGCATCCAAGGACGCGGCACGTTCGTAGCGTCCGCGTTAGCCGAACATCAGCCTGCTCCACCACCGATAACCGAGATCAGCGAAGACGAATCCGCATCGGAGAAGAACATGGCACCAAGCACCCCAGCCAACCCGGCTAGCCCAGGCGACGAGACAAACAGCACCGACCTCGAAGACGTGCTACGG
Organism: Actinomycetota bacterium; assembly: GCA_027313705.1. Classification (GTDB taxonomy): domain Bacteria; phylum Actinomycetota; class Actinomycetes; order Streptosporangiales; family Streptosporangiaceae; genus Chersky-822. The sequence goes on from DAHVDE010000028.1 coordinate 5,614, forward strand.
GAGGCAGAGCAGCTCCTGATCAAGTCAGCCAAAGCCGTCCACCCGGAACTGTCCGCACGAACGCTCTTGCGCTACCTCACCCAGTACCGCACCCACCTGCACACCGTCGTCACCACAACCCGCCGAGAACAAGGACCGGGCCTCAGCCAGCACGCATGACCACCGCCAGTGCGGCCCAGCCGATCAGCGACGCAGCACCGGCCGATCGGCTCCCGGTGAGAACTTTCTTTACGGTCTTCAAGGGCGGCTCGCTACGCTCCCCGCCACGTCGCGGCCCGAAAGCGGCGGGCATGCGGCCCCTTCGGGTCCGACCCGGCGCGCGGACCGCGACGCGCCACGGCGAGCAAACCCCGGTGATGCCCGCAAGAGGCGTCATCCTCGCTCCCGATTATCCAGCTCACGGCCACCGCGTATAGGCCCCCTCCATGCGTCGCTACGCGATCGGCTCCGCCGAGAGATCGAGGCCGAAGGTGGCATCAAGATAATCCCGGCATGGCAGTTGAGGGACGCAGCAGGTTGGGCGAAGCTGGGCGTCAACGTTGTGGTTGACATCGCAAATCAGCTTCGAGAAAACGATCTTGGCACCCTTGGCCCTGTACCGTTGAACAAAGATGCTGGTGTTCGCGTATACATGAAGAATTCGCGGCTCGGGAAGGTGGTAGATGCCGTTCTCTCACCATCCACCAAGGGCGACGGGTTGCTGAGGCAGATTGGCTCAGATGACGCCGACGATGCGACGGCGGTGCTAGATCGCGTGCGACAGCTTGTTTGCGGGCCTGCCCGAATACAAGCAGAAGTGTGAGTTAATGCCTAATGCCGGCTTGATTCTCGCCGCACTTCAAGTTACTAAAATCGCAACCCGTGCGCCACGCCGCGCCCGCTCGCTGCCAGATCACCGTCATCGCCCACGACAGCGAAGTTGTGTCCGGCAGCCCGCTGTTCGCCGTGCTTGTCCGTGGTGAGCCGCTGAGCAGTCGCGGGAGGCGTTTGCCGCGCCTGGTGTGCTGGAGTCGGGACAGCGGGCAGATGGACCTTTCGCGAGCAATGCCAGCGAACTATGGTTCGATTATGTGGGCGTCATGGTCAGGCGCCATCTCATTTCCCCGTCCTGCAACTGGCCTGTGGGGGTGAGCCCGGCGGCAGCCGCGACAGCGGCAGATGCCTGGTGGCTGGGGTGGATGTGGGCGATGACGGTTCTGATTGATTGCTGTCCGAGCCAGGCGACGATGGCCCTGGCGGCTTCGGTGGCGATGCCCTGTCCTTGCCACGGGGTCCCGACCACCCAGGCGACCTCGGCTTCCGGTTCACCGGCGAGGCTGACCGTCGCCTGAACGGTGCCTGCCAGGCATCTCGGGCCGCGGAGCTGGATCACCCAGTTGCACCAGGACACGGCGGGGTCGGGGGATCCGGCGATCCAGCGTTCGTAGCGCGTGCGCAACTCCTGGAGGGTGGGCGAGGGCCCGCCGGTGAAGGAGTACAGCTCCGGGTCGGCCAGCACGGCGGCCATTTCGTCGGCGTGCTCGACGCGCAGCGGCACCAGTATCAGCCGACGGGCGGTGACCGACTCCGCCGCGATGGTAGTCACGCGGCCGCCTGGCCATGGCGCTCGATGACCGGCCTGCGGCCACGCGCGTCGGACCAGCACGCCAGGCTCAGCGATTCATACTCGGCCGCCATGACATGAGCGATCTGCTCATCAGTACTAGCCTGCCCGGTGGCCTTGCCCATGCCAGGGATCCTGGCAGCCAGGTGCCGGCCAGGACACCTGTTCCCGCCAGTTGCATCGGCGCAGATGAAAACGGCGTACCGGACATAACCCGCTAGGGCGCTGAGCGACCCCAGAGCTGCGTCGCGACGCCCTCGGAGTTACCACCTGGTATGGTCGGCCGGTGCCGGAGTTGCAGCAACTGCTCGCTGGCCCGGCCGATCCAAAGGACATCGGCGGCAAGCAAGGCACCTGGTACCAGCGCGACCTGACCACCTGAGCAGCCCCGCCCGCCTTAAGCTCTCCTGAAGCTCTGGGCCGGGCACCGCCATCACGTTCGTTAGCCCCGAGAACCGGCACGTCCATGCTGCTGGCTGTGCGTGGCCGGACGGACTGGCGCGGCCCCGGCGCTGCCCGACAGGACCGGCGCTAGCGCCACGGCCCCGCCGGGCGAGTCTACCTGTGCGATCCGGCGAGCGGCCAGGACGTCGTGAGAGTGCCGCCTGGCAGTACCTGCGCCCAGCAGCGCAGCAGGCCGCGGACCGCGTCGATGGCGCGGGCGATAGTGGCGTCATCCAGGCCGTCAAGCAGGGCAGCGGCCACGGGATCCTGGCTGGCGGTCACGCGGTCACGGACCCCCTGCGGGGTGTCCTGGCCGTCGCCCCAGTGGTTGGTGACGCAGTTCGTGATCGTCTTCGCCCGGCGGTGGCCCTCGGTCAGCCATTGACTCGTCGGCACGCCGGCCGCCGCGCCCGAAACGATCCGGCCGCTTTTGTGCCGCTTCGGAGCACGCGCGGTCGCCGCTCGGCCTGCCTCGGAGTGAAGGCCCGCGGCGAGTTCTGACCAGAGCCCGTCGGTGATGCCGAACACCGACTCGACCGCCAGGTGCGGCAGGTCATGCACCACGTGGACAGGCACCCGCCTGGCTTTCCCCGCATCGGCCAGCCACACCCGATCCTGGTCGCCAGGACCTGACGCTTTTACCAGGGTTATCTCCATCACCGGCAGCGTGCCCGATTCATGGCTCCCAGGCAATCGAGTATCCGGCGAGGTAACCCTCGGCGGGTGACGCGCGGCCCGGCGCGCCGCTGGATGCTGTCCGCAACAGGAGAGTTTGATCGGAGGCAGTCATGACGGTGCGAGCCGGTGCGCCTGAGCCGGCGGCGCTGGCGGATCGTACCTGGTACGCGGAGCCGGAGGACGAGGTCACGGCGGCGCTGCAGGTCGATCCAGCCACCGGGCTGTCAGGTTCACGTGTGGCAGAACTGCTCGCCGCTCACGGCCCTAACGCGCTGCCAGAGGAGAAGCCGAAACCCGGCTGGCGCCGTTTCCTCGAGGAATACAGCAGCTACATGCAGCTCATCCTGGTCGCCGCGGCCATCGTGTCCCTGGTCATCGGGCAGTGGAGCACCGGCATCTTGCTGCTCGTGCTGACCGTAGTGAACGCCGTGATAGGGATGCGGCAGGAAGGCAAGGCGGAGAGCGCGATGAACGCGCTCAAATCGATGATGAAGGCCACCGCGCGGGTGCGCCGCGACGGCACCGAGTCTGAGATCCCCGCCGAGCAGGTCGTCACCGGCGATGTGGTCCTGCTGAGCGCCGGCGACCAGGTGCCAGCCGACGGCAGGATCATCTCGGCAAGTTCTCTCCAGATCGACGAGTCCGATCTCACCGGCGAGAGCGTTCCCGCGGCAAAGGAAACCAGCGTCATGACCGGCGAGCGGCTGGCTCCTGGCGAGCAGGCGAACATGGCGTTCATGAACACGCCGGTGACGCACGGAAGCGGCACGATGATCGTCACCGGCACCGGGCAGGCCACCGAACTCGGCAAGATCTCGGTCATGCTGGCCGCCACGACCAGGGAGAAAACGCCGCTGACCAGAGAGCTTGACAAGCTCACTTTGTGGATCGTGGGGGCGGCGGGCCTGACCATGATCGTGATGTTCGTGCTCGGCAGGCAGCGCGGCCTGGCCTGGGACGTGTTGTTCGTCAGCGCCATCTCGCTGGCCATCGCAGCCATACCAGAAGCGCTGCCCACCGTTTCCCAGACCATCCTCTCGGTCGGCGGCGTCGACCTGGCC
>DAHVDE010000030.1 GCA_027313705.1 Actinomycetota bacterium
CGGTGAAGTCAGGGTCACCCGACACGTCGGTGCGCAGCACCAGGGTGTTGATGAAGAACCCGACCAGGTCATCGAGCGCCTCGTCGGCACGGCCGGCGACCGGCGTGCCGACAGGGATATCCTCGCCCGCACCCAGCTTCGACAGCAGCACCGCCAAAGCGGCCTGCACCACCATGAACACCGTCACGCCCTGCTCGCGAGCCAGCGCGGCCAGCCTGGCATGCACCTGGGGTGTTACCGCGAGCGGTACCGTGTGGCCAAGGCGACCGGGCACCGGCGGGCGCGGCCGGTCAGCGGGCAGCGCGAGTTCTGGCGGTGCCCCGGCGAGCGCGCCGCGCCACCAGGCCACCTGGGCCGACAGCAGGCTGTCCGGGTCGTCTTCGCCGCCGAGCAGTTCCCGCTGCCACATCGCGTAGTCCGCGTACTGAACAGGCAGCGCGGCCCACCCCGGCGCCTGCCCCGCTAGCCGCGCCGCATAGGCGACGCTGAGGTCCCTGGCCAGCACGCCCGTCGACCAGCCGTCGGTCGCGACATGATGGATCACCACGACAAGCACATGCACGTCGGCCGCGACGGCAAGCAGCCTGGCCCTGACCGGGATCTGCGTTGTCAGGTCAAACGGCTTTCCGGCCTCCGCCGCGACGGCCTGCGTCAGCTCGCCGTCGCCTGTCACGCTGGTCAGCGGCAGCGTCCAGCCCGCTTCGTCCAGGCTGAGTGCCTGCTGGCAGGGCTCGCCGTCGATCGCAGGGAAGGTGGTGCGCAGTACCTCGTGCCTGCCGATCACATCGGCCAGTGCGGCCTCCATCGCGCCGTGGTCGAGTTCACCTTCCAGCCGGATCGCTACCGGGTTGTTGTAGACGGGGCTCGGTCCCTCGAGCTGCGCGATGAACCACAACCGCTGCTGCGCGAACGACAGCGGCACCCGGTCGGGCCGCAGCCTCGGGCCGAGCGCCAGCCTGGCCGGGCCCGCTGACCCGAGCCACTCCGCGAGCGCGGCAGGCGTCGGTGCCGCGAACAGTGCCCGCACCGGAACTTCGGCCCCGAGCACTGCCCTGACCCTGCTCGCCAGCCGCACCGCGAGCAGGGAGTGCCCGCCAAGCTCGAAGAAGTCGTCCTCAGGCCCGACCTGGTCCAGCCCGAGCACGTCGGCGAACAGGCCGCACATGATCTCTTCGGCTGCCGTCTGCGGTGCCCGCCCGGCCGCGGCGGCCGCGCCGTAGTCGGGGGCGGGCAGCGCCGCCTTGTCCACCTTCCCGTTCACCGTCAGCGGCAGTGCCTCGAGCACCACGATCGCGACGGGCACCAGGTAGTCAGGCAGCCGGCCCGCCGCATGCTCGCGCACCCGGGCGGCGAGCTCGTCGTCGCCATCGCCCGCCGGGACGACATAGCCGACGAGCCGCCTGTCACCGGCGATATCCTCGCGCGCGGCCACCACGGCCCGCGCGACCTGCGGATGCGACACCAGCACGGCCTCGACCTCGCCGGGCTCGATCCTGAACCCGCGGATCTTCACCTGGTCATCGGCCCGCCCAAGGAAGACCAGCGCTCCTGCGGCCGCCTCGCCTTCACCCTGGACCGTCCACCTGGCCAGGTCGCCGGTTCGGTACATCCGCTCACCGGCGCCGAACGGGCACGCCAGGAACCGCTCCGCGGTCAGCGCGGGCCGGCCAAGGTAGCCGCGGGCCAACTGCGCGCCCGCGACGTACAGCTCACCGGCCACGCCGGCCGGCACCGGAGCCAGCCACTGGTCGAGCACGAACAGCCGGGTATTGGCCGCAGGGAAACCGATAGGAACTGCGTAGGGGACTTTCTGGCCTGCGGTGATCTCGAACGTGCAGCACCCGACTACGGTCTCGGTCGGCCCGTACTCGTTGACCACCACGCAGGCAGGCGCCCTGTCCAGCCATGCCCGCACCTCAGCGCCGCTCAGCGCTTCCCCGCCGACCACAAGCCGCTGCGGCGTTTCGGCCAGTATCTGCTCTGGTACCGACCCGGCCAGCAGCGGCAGGTGCGCGGGAACCACCTTGACCAGGTTAAACATCCAGCCCTGCCGCAACAGGGCAGCCAGCCCTTCAGGGCCGCCCTCCCGGCTGGCGAGCACCGTCGCCCCGGCCGTCAGCGGCACGAGCACGCTAGTCACGGTCAGGTCGAAGGCCATCGACGAATGCAAAGGCACCGCACCGTGCCCTTCACCTACCCGGTACGCCACCGCCGCCCACGTGACGTAGTTCACTGCACCTCGATGCGTGACCGTCACGCCCTTGGGCCTGCCGGTGGATCCTGAGGTATAGATCACGTACGCGGGATGCTCGGGCCGCAGTGCCGCGATCCTGTCGCCGTCGCCCAGGTTGCCTGCTTGCTGCGCTGCCAGCCGCGCGGCGAGCTGCGGGGTCCCGGTGGCCAGCACCGGCACTCCGGCAAGTACCGGCAGGTCCTCCGATGTCTCCGCGCCGGCGATGATCACCGCCGGACGCGCGTCGCGCAGCATGAACGTGATCCGCTGTGCCGGGTATCCAGGGTCGACCGGGAGGTACGCGGCACCCGCTTTCAGCACGGCAAGCAGTGCCATGACGAGGGCGGCGGAGCGGTCGAGAACCACGGCAACCACAGACTCCGGCCCCGCGCCCGCCGCGACCAGCACCCGCGCCAGCCTGCTCGCATCGCTGTTCAGCTGCGCATAGCTCACCGCCGCGCCGTCACAGGCCACCGCCACCGCATCGGGAACCCTGGTCGCTTGTGCCTCGAACAACTCAGCCAGCGTCCCGGCCGGAACCGTTACCGCAGTGTCATTCCACCCGTGCAGGATCTGCGCCCGCTCGTCCTCGCCAAGCAGGTGCACCTGCCGCGGCCTGGCGCCAGGATCAGCCGACAGCGCCGTCAGCACCAGGGCGAACCAGTCGCTTACCGCCCGTGCGGTCGCCGGGTCGAACAGGTCAGCCGCGGCGATGAGCGTGCCGTGCAGCCCGCCTGGCTGGCCCTGCGTGTCCCGCATCTCGCCCAGGCCGATGTTCAGGTCGAACCTGACGGTACCTGTCTGTGCCGCCATTCCCGTGGCCTGCAGTCCGGGCAGCGCCAGCACCGCGGGTGCGTTGTTCTGCACGGTCAGGTTAACCTGGAACAGCGGATGGCGGGCCAGCGACCGTTCAGGTGCCAGCACCTCAACCAGATGTTCGAACGGCACGTCCTGGTGGTCAAGGGCGCCGAGCCAGTACTCCCTGACCCGGGCGAGCAAGACCGTGAACTCAGGGTCGCCTGACACGTCGGTGCGCAGCACCAGCGTGTTGACGAAGAACCCGACCAGATCATCGAGTGCCTCGTCAGAGCGGCCGGCCACGCCGGTGCCGACCGGGATGTCCGCGCCAGCCCCGAGTTTGCAGAGCAGCACCGCCAGGGCCGCCTGCACCACCATGAAGACCGTCAGGCCGAGTTCGCGAGCCAGCGCAACCAGCCTGGCATGCACCTGCGGGCCGACGGCAAGCGGCACGGCGTGACCGCGGTGGCTGGGTACGGGCGGCCGCGGGCGGTCCGCTGGCAGCGCAAGTTCAGGCGGCGATCCGGCCAGCGCTTCCCGCCACCATCGCACTTGCGCCGACAGCAGGCTGGCCGGGTCGTCTTCTTCGCCTAGCAGCGTCCGCTGCCAGATCGCGTAGTCCGCGTACTGCACAGGCAGCGGCGCCCAGCCTGGTGCCTGGCCCTGGAGCCGCGCCGAGTACGCGAGGCTGATGTCGCGGGCGAGCACCCCTGTTGACCAGCCGTCGGTCGCGACATGGTGGATCACCACGACAAGTACCCCGATCCCCGGCCCGACCGCGAGCAGCCTTGCCCGCACCGGCACCTCCGCCGTCAGGTCAAATGGCTGTGCCGCCGCCGCCGCGATCAGGCCGGCCAGCTCGTCTTCTGCGACCGCGGTCACCGGCAGGCTCCAGCCGAGCTCGCCGATCTCGATGACCTGCTGGCATGGCTCGCCTGCCACGACGGGGAAGATGGTGCGCAAGACCTCGTGCCTGCCGATCACGTCGCCGAGCGCCGCCTCAAGCGCCCTGGCATCAAGCTCGCCTTGCAGCCGCACCGCCACCGGCGTGTTATCCACCGGATTCGGGCCTTCTAGCTGGGCCAGGAACCACAGCCGCTGCTGAGCGAACGACAACGGCACCCGGTCAGGCCGGCTCCGCCGTTCCAGCGCCGGCCGCGCCGGACCCGCGTGCCTGAGCCAGGCCGCGAGCGCGGCGGGAGTCGGCGCCGCGAACAGCGCCCGCACCGGCACCTCCGCCCCGAGCACCGACCGCACCCGGCTCGCCAGCCGCACCGCAAGCAGCGAATGCCCGCCCAGAGCAAAGAAGTCATCCTGCGGTCCCACCCGGTCAAGACCCAGAATCTCGGCGAACAGGCCGCACACGATCTCCTCAGCCACGCTCAGCGGACCCTGCCCGGCACCCGCGGCCGCCCCGTAGTCCGGGGCAGGCAGCGCCGCCCGGTCCAGCTTGCCGCTCGGCGTCAGCGGCAATTCGTCCAGCAGCACGAACGCCGACGGCACCATATAGTCGGGCAGCCGCCCCGCCGCATGCTCCCGCACCGCCCCCGCAAGGCGGCCATCCCCGTCCCGGCCGCCGGCCGGGACCAGGTAAGCAGCCAGCCGCTTGTCCCCGGCCCTGTCCTCACGGACCACGACGGCGGCCTGCGCAACACCAGGGCACCCGGCGATAACCACCTCGACCTCACCGGGCTCCACCCGGAACCCCCGGACCTTCACCTGATCATCGGTGCGTCCCGCGAACACCAGCTGGCCACGGCCGCCCGCATCCACCACCCACCGGACCAGGTCTCCCGTCCGGTACATCCGCTCAGCCCCGCCGAACGGGCACGCCACGAAGACACCAGCAGTCAGGCCAGGGCGCCCGGCATACCCCCGCGCCAGCCCCGCACCCGCGATATACAACTCGCCCGCCACCCCGGCAGGCACCGGGCACAGCCACCGGTCAAGCACGAACACCCGCGTATTGGCGATCGGCGCCCCGATCGGCGGCACCGCAACGCCTGACTCGCACGCCCAGAACGTCG
>DAHVDE010000039.1 GCA_027313705.1 Actinomycetota bacterium
GTGGCCGTCCCAGCCGGATCACGATAGCAAATCTTGGGACCACTGTGCGACGTGCGGTCAACTCGGACTCTCAGGAACTCGCTCAAGCCGCCGCTGCGCCGGGCTAGCCCGGCTGCTTCGCGCCGCCGCGCCAGATCACTACGAAAGCTACGATGCCGGTCGAATTCGCCGGTCCCCGGAGCCCCAAACCTGGCGCCTGAGTGGGACGATGGCGTGATGACGACAGCGCAGGAAGAGGTCGCTGGTCTGGCCAGCGATTTGATCAGGATCGACAGTACCAACCGCGGCGACAATGCGGGTCCGGGTGAGCGTGCCGCGGCCGAGCATGTGGCGGCACTGCTAGCGGAGGTGGGGCTCGAGCCTATGGTGCTTGAGTCCGACAAGAACCGCACGAGCCTGGTCGCCAGGATTGAAGGCGCGGACCCGGCAAGGCCGGCGCTTCTGATCCACGGTCACCTCGATGTGGTGCCTGCCGACCCGGCTGACTGGCAGGTGCATCCGCTTTCCGGCGAGATCAAGGACGGCTGCGTGTGGGGTCGCGGCGCGGTCGACATGAAGGATATGGACGCGATGATGCTCGCCGTCTTCAGGCAGCGCCTGCGCGAGGGCCGCAAGCCGCCTCGCGACATCGTCCTCGCTTTCCTTGCCGATGAGGAGGCGGGCGGAGATTACGGTGCCCAGTGGCTGGCCGACAAGCATCCTGGCCTTTTCGAAGGGGTATCTGAGGCGATCGGCGAGGTCGGGGGCTTCAGTGCCACAATCGGTGGCAGGCGGCTTTACCTGCTTCAGACGGCGGAAAAGGGAATCGCCTGGATGCGGCTGACCGCGCGCGGCACTGCCGGTCACGGGTCGATGCTTCAGCCAGACAACGCCGTCACCGAGCTTGCCGAGGCGATCGGGAGGGTCGGGCGGCACGAGTGGCCGGTGCGTCTCACGCCATCGGTTGAAGCGTTTCTCGCGGCAGCCGCTGACGCGCTCGGCATCTCGTTTGACGCTGAAGATTCTGCGGCGGTGCTCAGCAAGATCGGTCCGATCGCGCGCATGATCGGCGCGACCCTGACGAACACGGCGAACCCGTCGGTGCTGAGCGCGGGTTACAAAGTCAATGTCGTGCCGCAGACCGCTACCGCGCAGCTCGACGGGCGCTTCTTGCCTGGAGCAGAAGAGGAGTTCTTCGCCGAGATCGACCGTCTGCTCGGTCCTGGCGTGCACCGCGAGTTCATCAACCACAAGCCGGCCGTGCAGACGACCTTCGACGGCGCGCTCCGTGACGCGATGATCATGGCGCTCCTGGAGTCCGATCCTGACGGCACAGTGGTTCCTTACTGCCTGTCAGGAGGCACCGACGCGAAGGCCTTCAGCGAGCTTGGGATCCGCTGCTTCGGGTTCACCCCGCTGCGGCTTCCTGCCGAACTCGACTTCGCCGGGCTGTTCCACGGAGTTGACGAGCGGGTGCCGGTGGCGGCGCTTGAGTTCGGGACCAAGGTGCTTGACCGTTTTATCGACTTGTGCTGACGTGAGCTGGCGTGCCGCCCGGAGCATGATCACTAAGCATTAGTCAGGACGCGCCGCGCCGTTTGGCCGTTTGCCCATATGCCAACGATGAGTAGTGCTATCGTCACGCTTGGTGCGGGGCTGACTGTGGGAGCGCAACCCCTTCCACTACGCTCCCGGTCGACAGCCTCGTACCTGGCCGGAATTACCGACGAGGAGGGTTGGCTGTGCTGCCGGAACAGCTCCAGGGCCCCGGGTGGGCCGTCGGCTGGTCACGTGCGGCGTGGCCGGACGGCGCTGCGCCTTGCGCGCCGGCCTGGCAGGCCGGCTGCTTGATCCTCGTGCCCGGCCGCGGGAAGGGTTCCGCTCCGGTGGCCGCGGCTAACGCGGGATGGCGGCTAGCCGCGGCCACCGCAAGCGGAACGAGGGGCGGACGCCTGGCCGGCCGCTGAAAAATCCTCACGTCGGCCCTGACCAACGCGCGCCCGTCGTCGATTACAGAAAGTAGTACAACAGACACAAAATGGCTTCGGGGGACTAGCTAGGAGCAGAGATGGATACCTGGGCGCTTCAAGTGACGGCCCACGCCGCGCTTACCTCGGGTCTCAACCCGGGCCGCCTTCCCCTGAGCGGCCCGGCATCGCTTGACGGCTTCACGCTTGGCGTGATGGTGGCCGGCCTGGCCTTCTCGGTCATCAACTCATCTTTGAAACTGAGAACACCATGGCGCCCTGCCGATACCTGGCAGCACACCGTCAGGCTGGCGCGGACCAGCCACCAACGCGCCAGGTCGGCTGCTTCGCGGCGGGTGATCACGGCGGCCGCGGCGGCCGCGGCGGCCTGCGACGCCAGCCAGGCAACCGTGCCTCGCTCGGAGTTCTCGCGACCTTACGCCGACGTGACCGAACCGGCGGAACTAGCCCACCTCGTGCGAGTGCTGCCCAGCGCGGACGGCGCTGCGGCCACTGGCGACGACACGCCGACCGAACAGGGCAAGCGAGCGCAGTCTAAGGTCAGGAAGAGGCTCAGCGTCATGATTTACCAGGTGCTGAGCGACGAGCCTGACGACCAGCCAGCCAGGCGTCTTGAGCCGCAGGCCGACGAGAGTTTCTGGGGGCCGAGCAACTCTCGCCCGTCAGCCGGCGGGGGCAGCGGTTACCGTAGCAGGCACAGGCTCACCGAACCAGACCTGCGGGCCTGCGACGGGGAACCTCCGGATCCGGAAGAACGTCATGAACTAGAGCAGTCTCGCAGCCACCGGCGGCCTGCGCCCAGGCACGCCGCGTCCTGAACTCGGTCCGGGCCGGATTCATCCGCCTGTCCGGTCCGGACCGTGCCAAGTCCGCGTATCCTCCTAGAGGAATGCGTGCGGCAGGGAATTTACGCGTTATTCGTGCCGAGCGCGGGAACCACTGACACATGGTCACATTAGAGCAAAGGCCCCAAGGCGGGCACACTGCCCGGCCCGGTCGGCTTCCGCTGCCTGATGATCTTGCGGCGCAAAGTCGCGGTGCGGCTTCCGTCAGCGAACAGCCGCATCCGTGCGAGCTCCCAGTCCCCGTACTCGGCGTGGTCAGTGAGTATTCGCCGCGCGAGGTCCCTCGACGTGCCGCGCGGCAAGTTGAGTACGAGGTAGGAGTACTCCGCCATCATCCTTATTGTGCGCGCCGGCGACGATGATTCAATCGGCGTTGGGGAATCTGCTACCGCAAAGATGTGTTCCGTGCCTCCGATGAGTGATCTGATCGGACTCTTCGAGTCTGTCGGCCGGCTGCGGTAGCCTCCTGGCGTCTGCGAGATGTGAGGTAGAGAAGAAGAGTGACAGCGAAGACTAGTCCGACACCGAGACGCGGCAAGGCGTCTGCGGGAAGAGCCGGCGCCGCGGCGAACGGTGGCCGGCGTCTCGTCATCGTCGAATCGCCGGCTAAGGCGCGCACGATCGCCGGATACCTCGGGCAGGGCTACGTCGTTGAATCGAGCATCGGTCATATCCGTGACATGCCGGGCAGCGCGGCCGATATCCCTGACCGGCTCAAGAAGGAACCCTGGGCCAGGCTCGGTGTCAACGTGGACGCCGACTTCGAGCCCTTGTACGTGGTCAACGCCGACAAGCGCCAGCAGGTCAGCAAGCTCAAGCAGTTGCTCAAGGACGCCGACGAACTGCTGCTCGCCACTGACGAGGACCGCGAGGGCGAGGCCATCGCCTGGCACCTGGTCGAAGAACTGAAGCCCAAGATCCCGGCCAGGCGGATGGTGTTCCACGAGATCACCCCTGAGGCGATCGCGGCAGCGGTGGCGAGCCCGCGCGACATCGACAACGGCCGGGTCGAGGCCTACCAGACCCGCCGCGTGCTCGACCGGCTTTACGGCTACGAGGTCTCGCCGGTGCTGTGGAAGAAGGTCATGCCGCAGCTGTCGGCCGGCCGGGTGCAGTCGGTCGCGGTCAGGCTGGTGGTCGACAGGGAGCGTGAGCGCATCGCGTTCAGGCCAGCCCGTTACTGGGACCTAGAGGCCGAATTCGGGACCGCCAAGGCAGCGGGCGATGACGAGGTGAACTCCTTCACCGCCACCCTGGTCGCACTCGATAGCAGGCGGATCGCCACCGGACGCGACTTCGCACCGACCGGTGAGCTCAAGACAGGCGCGGGTGGGAACGCCGCAGTCCTCCACCTCGACGAATCAGCCGCCGCTGGCCTGGCTGACCGGCTGCGGGATTCCTCGTTTTCGGTCAAGTCGGTCGAGCGAAAGCCCTACCGCCGCTCGCCCTACGCGCCGTTCCGAACGACTACTTTGCAGCAGGAGGCTTCAAGAAAGCTTGGATTTTCGGCAAAATATACTATGTCGGTCGCGCAACGGCTGTACGAGAATGGTCATATCACCTATATGCGGACTGACTCGGCTACCTTGTCGCAGACGGCTATCGATGCCGCCAGGCGCCAGGCACGGGAGCTTTACGGCGACGAATACGTGCCCGAGCAGCCGCGGGTGTTCTCGAGCAAAGTAAAGAGCGCTCAGGAGGCCCACGAGGCGATCAGGCCAGCGGGAGACACCTTCCGTACCCCGGCGGCCTCTGGCCTATCCGGCGACGAACTGCGGCTGTATGAGCTGGTGTGGAAGCGCACTGTCGCGTCGCAGATGAAAGATGCGATCGGCGAGTCGGTTTCCGTGCGGGTCGCCGGCCGGTCAAGCACCGGCGAGGAAGCCGAATTCGGTGCTTCAGGCAAGGTGATCACGTTCTACGGCTTCCTGAAGGCCTACGTCGAGGACGTGGAGGAGGCCGACGGCACCGACCGCGACGACCGGGAGCGCAGGCTGCCGCCGCTGGCCGAGTCTGACCCGCTTAGTGCCCTGCGACTGGCGGCCGCCGACCATTCGACGAGGCCGCCCGCACGGTACACTGAGGCCTCGCTGATCAAGGAGCTTGAGGACAGGGACATCGGCCGCCCGTCCACCTACGCCACGATCATCGGCACGATCTTCGACCGGGGTTACGTGTTCAAGAAGGTCACCGCGCTGGTGCCTTCCTTCGTCGCGTTCGCCGTGATCACGCTGCTCGAGCGGCACTTCGCGCACCTGGTCGACTACGAGTTCACCGCCAGGATGGAAGACGCGCTCGACCAGATCGCGGCCGGCCAGGCCGGCCGGGTGCCATGGCTGCGCCGGTTCTACTTCGGCACAGACGGCGAAGAAGGGTTGAAGGACCTGGTCAGCGACCTTGGCGACATCGACGCGAGGGACGTGAGCTCGTTCCCGCTCGCCGGGAGCGACATCGTGATCAGGGTCGGCAGGTACGGGCCCTACCTGGAGAAGGACGGCCAGCGGGTCAACATACCCGAAGGCACCGCGCCGGACGAACTGACCGTCGAGCTTGCCGACGAGCTGTTCAGCCGGCCGAGCGGGGACAAGATCCTGGGCACCGACCCGGCCACCGGGCTGACCGTCGTGGCGAAGGCGGGCAGGTACGGACCCTACGTAACCGAGTTGCTCGCCGAGGACGCGCCGTCGAACGCCAAGCCGAGGACCGCCTCGCTGCTCAAGGCGATGGACCTGGACAGCGTCAGCATCGACGACGCGCTGCGGCTGCTGACCTTGCCGCGAACCGTCGGCGAGCTCGACGGTGAGGCCGTGACCGTGCAGAACGGCAGGTACGGCCCGTACGTAAAGAGGGGAACTGACAGCCGGTCGCTTGAGTCTGACGAGCAGCTTTTCACGCTGACTCTCGATCAGGCCAGGGAACTGTTCGCACAGCCCAAGCCGCGCGGCCGGGCCACACGGGCGGCCGCGGCACCGCCGCTGCGCGAGATTGGCGAGGACAGCGCGAGCGGGAAGCAGATCGTGCTGCGAGATGGCAGGTTCGGTCCCTACGTAACCGACGGGGAAACTAACGCCTCGCTTCGCAAGGGCGACGCACCGGAGTCGATCACCTTGCAACGCGCGATCGAGCTGCTCGCCGAGCGGCGCGCGGCCGCCCCGGCGGCCAAGCGCCGTACGACAAGCTCCGCACGCGCCAAGACCGGCACCGCCAAGACCGGCACCGCCAAGGCAAAGTCGTCAGCAAGCCGCTCTACCGGCCAGGCTCGCACTAAAAAATCCAGCTCAGGGGACTCATAAGCGCTCCGTTGCCGCAGGCGTACGCCGCAGCGGCCTTACTGTCGGTAGCCTTGCACAATGAGCCTTAGATCCCCTTTGGGGCAGCACCACGACGGCGTGCTGTCGATCAAGCCATTCAGGCGGATCTGGATCGCAACTACGTTGTCCAGCCTCGGCGACTGGCTGAGCCTGCTCGCGCTGTCCGCGCTCGCCTACTCACTGACCGGAAGCGGCCAGGGCGCCGCCGGCGGACTGCCGACCGGCAGCACGACGACGGGAAGCGTCGCCGTGGGCGGTGTGTGGATCACCTCGCTGCTGCCATACCTGCTTTTCGGACCGCTAGCTGGCGCGGTCGCCGACCGGCTCGATCGCAGGATCAACATGATCATCGGCGACGTGGTCAGGGCCGTGCTCTACCTGACCATCCCGATCAACCTCATCGTCGGGTTCGCTCCGAAACTGACCTGGCTGTACGTCGCCCAGTTCCTGGCTTCCTGCGCCTCGCTGTTCTGGACCCCGGCCAAGGATGCCTCGATCCCCAACCTGGTGCCGAAGGAAAAACTCAACGACGCCAACGGGCTCAGCCTGCTCACCACGTACGGCACCGCGCCGGTCGCGGCGCTTTTTTTCGTCGTGCTGCAGTGGATCAGCACGCTGCTCGGCGACAAGCTGCACTTGCACTACTTCGCCAACGCGGCCAGCGGTCAGGTCGCGCTTTCGCTCTATTTCAACGTCGCCACCTTCGTGATCTCCGCCCTCGCCGTCTACTCACTACATAACCTTCCAAAACGGGCGAACGGCGAGCCGATCTCTGTTCCTTCCGTGGCGAAATCCATCTGGGAAGGCTGGCGATTCGCCGGGCGTAACCAGATGGTTCGCGGCATCACGATCGGCTTGCTCGGCGCCTTCGCGGCCGCGGGCGTGGTCGTCGGGCTCGGCTATGGCTATGTCAGCAGCACCTTGAACGGCGGGCCGACCGGCTGGGGCTTCGTCTTCGCGGCTATCTTCCTCGGCTTGGCTGTCGGCATGTCACCCGCGGTCAGGGTGCTTGGCGACTTCAGCAAGCGGCGGCTCTTCGGACTGGCGATTGCCGTGGCCGGGCTGCCGCTGGCGCTGATCGCGCTGATACCTAACCTTCCCGTCGTCGTCGTGCTCGTCATCGTGCTCGGGATCTGCGCCGGCATCGCCTACGTCACCGGTTACACGATCATCGGGCGCGAGGTCGACGACGACACCAGAGGCCGGACTTTCGCGTTCTTGCAGTCAGCGCTGCGTGTCGTCATGTTCTTGGTGATCGCTTGTTCCGGTCTGCTCGCGGCCGGCTTTTCCGCACTGGTCAGCGCGATCTCCGGCTCTCCTGACGTCAAGATCGGTCACATTCATTACGCGTCGGTCGGCATCAACTTCGTGCTCTTGCTGGCCGCCGCCGTCGCGGTCATGCTCGGCTGGACGTCCTACCGGCAGATGGATGACCGGCGCGGCGTGCCCTTGCTGCCCGACCTGATCGCCGCGTTGCGCGGCAACCCGCTGCCCGAGCCGCCGGATCGCGCCGTCGGCCAGCGCGTCCCGTCTGCCGATCGTCAGCGCGGGCAGCCGGACGGACGGCCAGCCGGCCATGGCTTGCTGCTGGCGTTCGAAGGCGGTGAAGGCTCGGGGAAGTCCACCCAGGCCAGGCTGCTGGCGATCTGGCTGCGCGAGAACGGATTCGACGTGCTTGCCACGCACGAGCCTGGAGCGACCAAGGTTGGCATGCGCCTGCGTGCGCTGTTGCTTGACACGGCTCACACCGGCCTGTCTCCCTGGGCAGAAGCCCTCATGTACGCCGCTGACCGGGCTGAGCACGTGTCGGCCGTGATCGCTCCGGCCCTGGCGCGTGGCACGATCGTGGTCACCGACAGGTACGTCGATTCATCGCTCGCCTACCAGGGAGGTGGACGCCAGCTGCCATTGGCGGCGGTAAGAGATGTCAATAACCTCGCTACCGGCGGCCTGGTGCCTGACCTGACGATTGTTCTCGACCTGCCACCGTCAGAAGGGCTTGGCCGCCGTGCCAGGTCAGCCGACCGGCTCGAGGCCGAGCCCGAGCAGTTCCATAACCGCGTGCGGCACGCGTTCCTCGACCTGGCGCACGCCAGCCCGGGCCGGTACCTTGTGCTCGATGCCACGATGGAAAGCTCGCAGATCAGCAGGGAGATCCAGAATGCCGTGCGGGAACTGCTTCCTGACCCGGTGCCTGAGCGGGCCGAGGAGGTCACCGGCTCGATCCCGGTGATTCGCGAATGAGGGACGTGTTCGGGCAACTGGTCGGCCAGGACCAGGTTGTCGATCAGCTGAAGACAGCGGCGGGTGCCGCCGGGCTGACCCACGCCTGGTTGTTCACCGGTCCGCCGGGTTCGGGCCGTTCGGTGGCCGCGCGGGCTTTCGCGGCGGCGCTGCTGTGCGCGGAGCGGGGATGCGCTGAGTGTGCTTCATGCCGGCAAGTGGCTGCAGGAACGCATCCCGATCTGCTGCTGATCCGGCCAGACGGCCTGTCCTACGGGGTCAAGCAAACCAGGGAACTGGTGCTCAAGGCGGCCGCGTCACCGGTGTTCGGCCGATGGCGGATCGTATTGTTCGAAGACGCCGACCGTGCCACGGAGCAGGCCGCGAACGCGCTGCTCAAGGCCGTCGAGGAGCCGCCGCCCCGCACAATCTGGCTGCTCTGCGCGCCGTCGGCCGCCGACCTGCCCACCACGATCAGGTCCCGATGCCGGCTGATCACGTTGCGCACGCCGCCGACGGCGGCCGTGGCAGCTATCTTGCGGGCCGAAGGGGTCGGTGAAGAGGTAGCGCTCGACGCGGCGCGGGCCTCGCTCGGGCACATCGGGCGAGCCAGGCGGCTGGCCACCGACCAGGAGACGGCCGCGCACCGCCGCGAAGTCCTCGCGGTCCCGCGCCGGCTTACCGGCCTCGGCGAGGCACTCGCCGCCGCGGCCGCGCTCGTGAAGGCCGCCGAGGCCGAAGCCACGGCAACCGCAGAAGAACTCGACGCACCTGAGCGAGAGGCACTCAAGCGCGCGTTCGGTGAAGGATCGACCGGCAAGGGAGTCGCGTCGGCGGTCAGGGGAGCGGCTGGGGCGCTTAAGGAGCTTGAGGACAGGCAGAAGTCGCGGGCGACCAGGATCAAGCGCGACGCGCTTGACCTGGCCCTGCTTGACCTGGCCGGGTTCTACCGCGACGTGCTCGCTCTTCAGGTCGGCGCCGACGTCGAACTGGCCAATGCCGGGCGAGAGAACGACTTGCGCGCCATCGCCGACACTAGCTCAGCGGCGACTACGGTGCGGCGCATCGAAGCGATCATGACCTGCCGTGAGCGGCTGGCCGCCAGCGTCGCGCCGTTGCTCGCAGTCGAGGAACTGACCCTGGCCCTGACCGGCCGTTACGCCGCTTAGTTCCCAGCCGCCAGGGACCTCTCGCGCGGCGGCCACCCCCGGTACCCCGGTATCCCCGGTACCCCAAGGCGAGGCCCCGCGATGTCACTACGTGGGGCAACGGGTGCCGTGCGAGGCCCCGCGATGTCACTACGTGGGGACTGGGGCAGCTACGTTGTGACTAAGTGGGGGCTGCTCGTGGCGACCCGAGCAGCGGTCAGTGTTAATGGTGCGCGGGACCGGCAGTGCAGAAAGGCCGCTTGCCGTGGTGTCCGTGATCGTAACCTGGCCGTAACCTGAAGTGTGGGCATGATGATGGCAGTCAGCTTCAAGCGGTCAGGACGTCTGCACTATCTAGACCCGGGCGACTGCGGCTCGCAGTCGGCGACAAAGTACTGGTGCCTACAGAGACCGGCCCTGAGGTGGCGGAATGTATCTGGGCGCCACAATGGATCGACGACGACATAGGCGGCCTTCCGGTATGTGTCGGGCTCGCGACCGAGGCCGACCTCGCTCGGGACGATGCCGTACGGGCCAAGCGAGCCGAGGTCAAAATGCTCGCCAGGCGGCGAGTACGAGCACACGGGCTGCCGATGAAAGTCATCGCGACCGACTATGTGTTCACGACAGGGCTGGTCGTTGTCTACTTCAGTGCCCCCGACCGGGTGGACTTCCGCTCGCTGGTGAAAGACCTGGCGTCCCGGTTGCGAGCCAAGGTCGAACTCCGCCAGGTCGGGCCAAGGGAAGAAGCCAAGCTTCAAGGCGGGATCGGCTCATGCGGGCGGGATCTATGCTGCGCTACCTTCTTGCGGGGGTTCGAGCCCGTCATGATCAAGATGGTCAAGGACCAGGATCTGCCGGTCAACCCGATGCGGATTGCCGGAGCCTGCGGGCGGCTGATGTGCTGCCTGAAGTATGAGCATCCGCTCTATACCCAATTCAGGGACCGGGCGCCCCAGGTCGGAGCCGCCGTCGAAACGCCGGCTGGTGCCGGGACCGTCGTCGGGTACAGCGTTCCCGCTGACGAGGTGATCGTCAAGGTCGCAGAGACCGGGCAGCGATGTGCCTGCCCTCGGGCTAGCGTCTGCGGGTCGCGGCAAGAGTACGAAGCAATGCATAGCCGGGCGCGCGAAGGGCTCCCGGACCGGTAGACTCTCTCCGCTGCCGTCTTCTGACGGCACGCCGCCTTAGCTCAGTCGGCAGAGCGGTTCACTCGTAATGAACAGGTCGTCGGTTCGATTCCGACAGGCGGCTCCAGGTCAGAGGCATGATCACGACCCTGGCCGCAGGATCCGTGGACCGGGTCGTGGACCGGGTTGCCAAACTTTCCGTACCATTGTGTCATAGCAACCACCAAGAACGGTCACATAGAGTTACTGCCTAGCGGGTCGTACTGGGTCCGCGTGTACTTCGGCGTTGACCCCGTCACGGGCAAGGAGCGGCGCGTCGACCTGGAACTGGCGTTGGAAGGCGCTTCGATGACCATCACGCGCTGATGTGCAGGCTGCACCTGGACCACATCACCCGCCTGGAGGCGATGATCGCGGAACTGGATCAGCAAGTCGAGGCGATGATGACGCCCTTTCGCGCCGAGCGGGACCTGCTGACCACCATCCCGGGAATCGGGCCGCTGGCCGCCGCCGCCATCATCTCCGAAATCGGCACCGACATGCCCGGTTCTTCCCTGACGCCGTGCACCTGGCCTCCTGGGCCGGGATCTGCCCGGCCAACCACGAATCGGCCGGCCGGCGGCGCTCCGGCACGCCCAGGCACGGCAACGCCCACCTGCACCCGGTCCTGGTCGAGTCCGCCTGGGCCGCGGCGGCTGGCCGACTTGATGATTGCGGCAACGGCGATGGCTGAGGGACTGCCGTTGTTCACCACAAACCCCGATGACTTCATTGGGCTGGATCGCCTCCTGCGTGTCATCTCGGTCACCCGGCCGACGGTTCCAGATGAGCGCGATGATCAGGACTCGGCAGGATCCTGACCCGGAACTGATTTCGCTGGTCTCATTCGGAGCGATTACCCGGCCCTGGCCGCAGAGTTTGGCCTCACGGGATAGCCGGGGTTGCAGTCGAATCTGGCCTCAGCGGGCGGCACCTAAATGAACGTGCGCGTCCCGGTTCCCGCCCTGCCTCGCGGACCTCCTTGGGCCGGCTGACGATGGTGCGGCGGTCAGCCAAGCAGGCTGTGCTTGCGTATCGTGGGATGCATATTGCATGTTATGCAAGCTCCTGCCCTGCCGCTTCTGCCGCTTCTGCCGTTGCTGAGGTCGCGGCTGCAGGCTGAGCTGTTGACATTGGTGCTGCTGTCGCCGGGGCGGGAGTGGTCGCTGACGGAGCTTGCCGAGCGGGCCGGGGGATCGGTGTCGTCGGCTCAGCGGGAGATGGCGCGCGCGGCCGACGCGGGCGTGGTGTCGTCGCGGCGGCTTGGCTCCGGAGCGCGGTTGTCAGCGAGCGCGACGTCACATACGACCTGCCGGAGGCCGGGCCGCCGCCGCGTGACCTGCTGGCCGACAAGAGGTTCAACGACCGCGGCTTCGACGCAACCGCATCAAGACCACCTTCAGCGAGACCACCGCTCAGATGGAACTGGCAAGGTACGGCGCGCACACCTTCCTGGCACTGCTCACCAGGACCGCAGCCACCATCACCGCCCGCGCACTCCTCCGCGTCTGCCTCACCCAGGAATAACCGAACCCCCATAACGCGCCTCAGGGGTTGATTGTCTTGATGACCTTCCAAGTGGTGCCGTTCCATAGCTTGGCCAGCGTGGTGACGCCGGGCAGGCCGGTCGCGACGCAGTCGCGGGGCGAGGCGCAAGATACCGAGGCGATGCCCTGGGGACCGCCGGGTTTGGTGCGCCGCCAGGAGCGCCCGTTCCAGATCAAGCCGATGTCAGTGTAGACGAGAGGAGGGACCGTGAGCGGTGCGAGGCTTTCGACCAGTACGCAGCTGGTCGCGGTGGCGCAGGACAGGGGAGTACTGGGGGAAAAGTCGCCTTGCGTTTCGCTAGGAGGATACGAGCCAGGAATCTTGGTGACCTTCCAGATGTGGCCGTTCCAGGTTGCCCCGAACAGGGCGGTCTTCGTTGCGGTCAGTTCGCGCCCGCCGACCGCTATGCAGTCCGTGCTGCTGCGGCAGGCCGCTGTGCCGAGGCTCTCGGTCGGCGACAGGCCACGTTCGGGGATGATCCGCCAGGTTCTGCCATTCCACACCTCGCTCAGGTAACCGCCATTGCCCAAGTTCTGGTTATACCAGCTGCCGACAGCTAGGCAGAAGTCTGGCGAGACGCAGGACACGCTGGCGAAGGTGGCGGCATCGCCGGCACCTGGCACCTTAAGCGAGGCGCTGGTCCAGGTCTTTCCGTTCCAGGTTTCGCTGAATTGCGCCTGGTAGCCATCGCTGAGCGCCATGCAATAGTCACGCGAGAGGCAGGACAGAAAGATGATGCTGGTGTTGCTAGGGGTGTGGGCGATGCTGGTCCAGTTCCAGCGCTTGCCGTTCCAGGACGCGGCGCCATACTCGGTCGCCGCCAGGCAGAAGGATGGCCCTGAACACGACAGAGCGGTCAGGGCACCTTTCAGTCCGTGCGGGGAGACCAGCTTCATCCGGGAGCCGTTCCACGACTCGGCGAGGGTTCTGATGACATCGCCCGGGTCCAGGTATGTTCCGGTCACGAGGCAGGCGCCATGGGGAACGCAGGAAACGGCCAGGAGTTGGTCAGCCTTGCCGGTCCGCGACACGGCCCAGTCGCGGCCGTTCCACACGACCGCGAAGCTCACATAATCGTGAAGCGTTCCGGAGTACGATGTGCCGCCAACCGCCAGGCACCGGGCAGGGCTGGTGCACGAGACGCTGGACAGGTCGTACGTGGAACCAGGGTCGGGCACGGACTCCAGGCGCCAGTTTGCGCCGCCGGTCCAGCGCTCGGCGAGCAGCACGCCGCCGGTCCGCGCATTTCGCATGCCGACCGCGACGCAATTCGCGGTCGACGTGCAGGAGATTCCGGACAACCAGGAGTAGTCCTTCGCCGGGACCGGTGTGGTCAGCGGCGTCCAGGAGCTGCCGTTCCACAGCGCCGAGCTGACGCTGGACTCACCAGGCGAACCCGCCGTGCCGTAGCCGACGGCGACGCACACCTTCGCGGCGGGGCAAGCGACTGAGCTGAAACCGTTGAGACCAGCTGGGGATGGCAGCAGCGTCCATGTGTGGCCGTTCCACGATTCGGCAAAGGCCGTGAAGGTCGGCCCGTGCGGCTGCGTGGAGTATGAGCCGACCGCCATGCAGTCCGACGGCCCGCTGCACGCCACGCCGCTGAAGTGACTCAGGGGCGCACCGAACGGTATTACCGACCTGGTCAGCGTCCATGAGGTGCCGTTCCAGATCTGCGCCAGGGCCGCGTAAGGCCCAAGGGCGGCAGTGCTGCGAGTGCCGACCGCCAGGCACTCGTGCGCCGCCGGGCACGCCACCGCGGCCAGAGTGGAATGGCGCAGGCCGTGCGGCAGCGGCAGCATCTTCCACGACCTGCCGTTCCACTCATCGCTGAGCTGCGCTTGGTATTCATATTCCGCACCGCCCACGGCGACGCATTCCCTGGCGGAGCGGCAGGCCACTCCGAGCGGGCTCTGCTCCGCCCTCCTCGCTGACGGCATGCCTACCGTCCGCCACGTCCGGCCGTTCCAGATTTGGCTGAACGCAGCACCGCTCGCGGACTGTGGCCCCACCCCCAGGCAGAACGACGCGCCTGAACACGACAGCCCGCTCAGGGACCGCATCAGCATCGGGTTGTCCGCTTGAGCCGGCGCCCGCAGCGCTTGTCCTGCCGGCAGCCCTAGGCTCGGCATGCCCGCGCGTGTCGCTGCCAGGCCGGCTTGGGTCGCTCCAGCACCTGCCGCGCCCGCCACTATGACCAGCACGGCGGCACCACTCACCGCGGCTGTGCTGCCCAGGAGTGCCAGCATCCGCCGCCGAGTCGGCTGTGCTCGCTCCGCAGCCCGGTCCGGCACCGGGGAACGGCCTGAGTTGCGCAGTTGTCCGATCATGACTGATCCTTCCAAGCCAAAGGCCAGGCTCTACCGCGGGACTGCTCGCAGCGATAAGACGCCAGACACGCCGATCAGGTTTACGGCATCGCCGAAATCTGGCCGGGTGGTTCCTCGGCTTGGTACGTCGTCGTCGTCGTCGGCGGCGGCGGTGGTGGCCACACGATCAGCTATTCCGGTGGCCATGACTGCCGCCCTGCGGGAGCGCTGGCCAGGAAGGATGAGGCGGCTCCTGGAAGCATGGTCATCGCGTCAGGCGTCATCAGGATCGGGTCGTCGCGAAGGATCAACTGGTGCAGGGTTTGCAGTTCCCGGCAGGGATCGATGCCGACGTGCTCGCGGCTGAGCCGGTAACCCTGGAGGTATGCCTGGAGAGCCTCGGCCCGGCAGCCGTCGCGGTACTGGGCGAGCATGAGCATGCCGCGCATGCCGTCGCGAAGCGGGTGGGAGGCGAGCGCCAGGGTGAGTGCGGCGATCACCTCGTCATACCTGCGCAGATGCAGATCGCAGATCGCCTTGCGCTCGATCGCGAGCAGTCGGTCCTGTTCGAGTGCGTCTGACATGGCCGCTAACACGAAGCTTGAGGATGCTCCCGCGTATGCGGGTCCGCGCCACAGGCCGAGCGCATCCGCCAGCCGATTTGATGCCTCTGCGTAGTGGCCGGTGCTGAGAGCCTGGCTAGCTTGCTCGCGCAACTCCCTGTAGTCGGCCAGGTCGGTGCTGAGGCCTGCCTCGCCAAGCAGGTAACCTGGGTCGCAGGTCTGGATCGGCCAGCCATTCACGCCGCCGAACTTGTTCCTGAGCCCGGAGACATGGCCTTGCAGCTTGGTGCGGGCGCTTGATGGTGGCTGATCGCCCCACAAGCCGTCAATGAGTCGCTCCGCCGAGATCAGCTTTCCCGGTGCGCTGGCCAGGATCGCGACCAGAGCACGCTGATACTTGCCGCTCAGGTCAAGGGCGTGTCCGGCGACCAGAATCTCGATCGGGCCGAGTAACAACACCCGCACGAGCAGGCTGCTTATCTCGGTGGTCACCCGGCCCGTGCCAGCGGTACCTGGGCGAGCCCGAGCAGGCACGCGATCGCGTGCACCTCGTCGGAACGTACCCGGTGCGTATCGCGACGGTTGATGCAGCGAAGCCGGCCGTGCCGGATGTCGGTGATCATGTTGGCGTGACCATCAAGCAACTCCTGCCAGACCAGTGGCTCGGCGATGAAGGTTGCCACCGCCTCGTCGTCCGTTCGCGAGTCACCTGCCGAAACCACCTCGCTCTCACTGACGGCCGGAAAGGTAACTGTGAGGTCATCGAAGCCGTCGTCATCGGCCACCACGAGCATGATTATCCGGCCGCCGACGGCAGGCCACAGTTCGCTGACTAGCCGGCGGTCCTGCTCATGCTCCCTGATCCGGTCACCGAGCGCCGCCAGTACGGTTGATCCGTGCCAGTCCTGGCTGCGGTTCGCGCGCGGCACCCCAGCAGTCGCCTTCACGGTCGGCCCGGTTCCCGGCCCGCTGCCGGGCAGGCGAGGGTCGACAGGTCCTGGTACGTTGTTCCATTCCGGGCCGACCTCACGGTAACCCAGGTTAGCCAGCGCCTCGTTCACCTGCGCGCGAAGCGGGCCGGGGAGCGCGTCGCCTGGCACCTTAACGCCCCGGCCAAGGGTCTCCGTGCTGACCTTTGTCGTGAACCAGATCTTCTCGTCGCCAGGTCCGTCGCCCTCGTGGGGTGCTCCGAAGCAAGCCGAGGTGATGCCGGGCATCGGAGCGGCTTCCAGGAACTCGAGTAACTTGGCGGCTTCCTCCTCGGGAGCTGCGGCCAGGTCCTCGTACCGAAGCCGGTAACTGCGGTCGGGTTTTGACTGCTCGAACGCCAGCAGCATTGTCGCCCATTCGACCCAGTAGTTCGCGATAGCGGCTACATTGTTACCGGGATGTTGAGCCACAAATGGGTCGAAACCGAACCGGCTTACTCCCCACGGGCAGGCTTCGATCCCCGAAGCGACCACGTCCATGCAGTGCCGGTAAAGGCAGACGAATTTCGCTTCCGGATACACCTCAGCGAGCAGTTCCGCGGCCAGCACGCTATCCAGCGACTTGTCGCACCAGCGGGGTTTCCCGCGCCGGTCCAGGTACCTGCCGAACACCCGGTCCAGGGTGTCGCGCACGAGTTCAGCCGCCTCGGGAGGCAATCCGGGCGGCGCCGTCACTAACCGCTGCTGTCCCTCCCCGGCGTGCTCGAGGATGTCCCACGATCGCAGCAGCGGCACGCAGGCAGCGGTGATCATCGTCTCTGGCGGACAGGCGATTTCGGGGTGAGTGTCCAGAATGAACCGCAGCAAAGTGGAACCTGATCGACTTGCGGTCAAGATGAAGACCGGATTTCGGCACGGCTGGGTCATGTCTGCAAGCTTGTCACGCTTGGCGGCAATCCCGGAAGTGTTCGACTCGGCCAAATAGCTGACAGGTAGCCGAACGGTAGCGATCTGGTAGTTCAAGTCGCCAGAATCAGGACGGCAGAGCTAGCGAAAGAGCAGCCAGGCGGAAGGCCGCTGGTAGCGGCTGGTGTGACTATAGGTACAGCCGATCAGTGCTCCATGGAGGATTCAATGAGCAACCTGACTTCATTGCTCGCCGAGCGGGTTGAAAGCCTTCTCCCGCAGGCCAGCGCGGCTGGATGCATCGCGCCCAGCCACTACTGCAGTTCCTACTGCGACAATATCGACGGCAGTTGCCTGTGGCTTTACCGCTACTGCCACATCAGCTGCTACGGCCGCACTCACACTTGCGGCAGCTGGTACATCGGCCGCTGCTCGTAACCCGCCAAGTCCGGCAGAGTCATGTCGTGGGCGTATGACGTTTCGCTATCCTGCCGTTTCGCCGTAGGGACAGTGTTCGCGGCCTCGTTCTTCACCAAGGTGCGTGGCCGCGACGCCTTGCTGTCTTTCCGGTCCTGGCTAGGTCGGCTGCCGTTGCCGCTAGTCCAGATGAAGGGCACCTTCGTAGCTTTCGCCGCCGCCGAGGCCATCGTGGTAGCGCTAGTGATCATTCCGTTGACCGCGACAGCGGGGCTCGCGGTATCCGCGGTGCTCGCGGCGATTCTGACCTACGGTCTGGTCGTCTCGCTGCGACGTGGATCCCGCGAGCCTTGTCATTGCTTCGGGTCGTCCTCCGAGCCGCTCAGCCGCGTGCACGTTGCCAGGAACGTCCTGCTGATAACGGTCGCCTTGGCCGGGACCGCCTGCTCAGCTTCAGGCGCTTCCGCCGGTCCGTCTGCGGCGCTTGCGATGGCGGCGTTCGCTGGCCTCGGGTTCGCGCTTTGCGTGATCTTCTTCACCGATATCGCCGCATTGTGGCATCCGGCCAGGGCCACAACCATCATCCAGGTCGGTCCGCATGCGCACGCGAATCCGAGGTAGTCAGATGATGCTTTCCTTAGTTCTGTTCAGCGGGGTATTCAGCCTGGTAAACCTGCTGCTCGTGCTGTTGCTGGCCCGCCGTCTGCGTCAGGTGGCCGCGGCGCTGCCACCGCCGCGGCCACGGCCGTGGCTCGCGCCTGGGTCACAGGTGCCTGACTTCGAGACCGTGACTGTGGACGGTCAGGTCCTGACTCTCGGCCGGCTACGGGGGAGGCCGTCAGTGGTCGGCTTCTTCTCAGTCACGTGCGAGCCCTGCCGGGAGCAGGTGCCGCTTTACGCCATGTTCCTGACCGGCGAGCAAGCACCGGACATCGGCGTCGCGGTGATCGTCGGAGCGCCGGACGCGCAGGGCTTCACCCAGCAGCTGGCAGGGAAAGCCCACGTCGTCCAAGAGGCGCAAGGCGGTACGCTCGCAACGGCATTCGGTGCCGGCGCCTTTCCCGCCTTGTACCTGCTCGACGCCGACGGAGTAGTGGCCGCCAGCGGTCCTGGAGTCGGTGCGATCGTGGGCGGCAGGCAGAATCTTGCCCCGGTGCCGAGGTGATGGCGGGGGATAGCTCTTTGGGGAAACCGGGCCGCTGGCGCGCGCGAGGCAGGACGGTCCTGGCCGCCGCTGACGCGGTGTGGGCCGGATCCCCCGCGCTGCTTGCCGGGATGACAGCGGTATCGGTCCTGTCCGGGCTGGTCAGCCCGGCTACGGCGTGGCTGCAGCGCGATGTGCTCGACACGCTGGCCGGCTCAGGACGGCCGAGCGGCATTGACACCGGCGGTGTGCTCTGGCTGGTGATCGCGCTTGGCGCGGGCGGCATCGCTGCCGCCGTCGTGCCGCAACTGCAGCAGTACGTTCAATCCCAGTTGCGCCGGGCGGCCGGCGTGGTCGTCACCGACCGTGCGTACCAGGCGGTGGCGTCGTGGCCGGGAATCAGCCGGTTCGAGTCCCCGGCCTTCGCCGACAAGCTGCAACTGGTCAGCCAGCTTGCCCAGGTCACGGCGAGCAGTCTCATCTCCTCGTTCCTCGGGATCATCCAGGCTGGCATTACGGCGGTTGGCTTCGCCGTTACGCTCGTGCTGATGAACCCCGTCCTGTCCGTCTTAGTCGTGGCCATCCAGTCGCTGGCGATCGCCGCCGACCTGATGAACGCCAGCAGCCAGGCACAGCTCAGAGTAGAGAACAGTGCCAGGGCCCGTCGCCAGAATTCGTTCGCCTCGCTTATGTCCGATCCTGTCGCGGCCAAGGAAGTTCGGCTGTTCGGGCTAGGGACCTTCCTGCGCGGCCGGATGCTGGCTGAATTGCGGGCCGCCAATTCCGCCGAGCGGCAGCTCGGCCGGCGGCTGCTGATCATCGAGTCAGGGCTTGCTGCGCTGAGCGCCACGGTCATCGCCGGCGGCCTGGTCTGGATCGTGGCGGAGATCAGTGCGCACCGCCTGCCAGTAGGCGACGTGAGCTTGTTCGTCCTCGCCGCGCTCGGCCTGCAAGGAGCGATGGGCCAGATCGCCTCTTCCGGCGGAGCCATCGCCCAGTCTGTTTCCTTGTTCACCGCCTATACCGAGGTGATTCACGCTGAACCGGACCTGCCGGTCGGCACCCGGCCAGTGCCGCCGCTGCGGGATGGCATCACCGTGGACGACGTGTGGTTCCGTTACGATGAATCTCACCCGTGGGCGCTGAGCGGGCTCAGCATGTTCATCCCGGCCGGCCGCCGCACCGCCATCGTCGGCCTCAACGGGGCGGGCAAGACGACGCTGGTGAAGCTGCTCTGCCGTCTCTATGACCCCATCAGCGGGTCCATTCGCTGGGACGGAATCGATCTGCGTGATCTTGACCCCGACTCGCTAAGGGCGCGGATCGCGGCCGTCTTCCAGGACTTCATCAGCTACGACCTGACCGCGCGAGAGAACATCGGCCTCGGCGACTTGCCAGCGATCGAAGACTTCGACCTGATCAGGCGGGCCGCCGAATTGTCCGGCTCGGCAGCGGATATCGCCAGGCTGCCTGACGGATACGACACCCTGCTGTCACGGATCTTCCGGCAGGTGCCCAAGAAGACGGCAACAGGCCCGTTGCGCCCTGGCGTCCTTCTGTCCGGCGGCCAGCGGCAGCGGCTCGCCCTGGCCAGGGCGCTGATGCGGACCGACAGGGACCTGTTCCTCGTTGACGAGCCGATGTCGAGCCTTGACCCCGAGGCCGAATACGCGATGAACGGCGTGCTCGACGGTATCAGTGCGGGCGGCACGACTTCGGTGCTAATCTCCCACCGGCTGGCTTCGGTAAGGAATGCCGATCAGATCGTCGTGATCGGTAACGGTGTCGTCGCTGAATGCGGAACGCACACTGAGCTGATGACTGC
This sequence comes from Actinomycetota bacterium, assembly GCA_027313705.1. Lineage (GTDB taxonomy): Bacteria > Actinomycetota > Actinomycetes > Streptosporangiales > Streptosporangiaceae > Chersky-822. The sequence goes on from DAHVDE010000039.1 coordinate 20,305, forward strand.
GGATCAGCATTATGCCCGTCTGTTTCGGCTGCAAGCTACTGGCTACCGCGACGCGGGTGATATACGTATTGCGAATGGGGTGACGGTTCCTGGCGCGGAGGTAGACAGGTGATCGGTCTGGTGTGGCAGAACGTCCGGTTCTCGCGTGGCCGTGCGCTGGCGCTCGGGGCCGGGCTGCTGGTCGCCGCCGTCGCGTTCTCGCTGCTCACCGCGAGCGTCGACGCCGCGTCCGCCCGGATTAAGGGTGTGGTAGGCGCGAACTGGCGCGGTGCCTACGATCTGCTTGTCGTGCCCAGGGGATCGGTGCGGTCTACCACGACCGAGCATTTAGTACAGGTCAATTATCTATCCGCGAACACCAGCGGAATCACCCTGGCGCAGTACCGGAAGATCGCGGTCCTGCCAGGGGTGGGCGTTGCCGCCCCGCTGGAGATTGTCGGATACGTGCTCGAAACCGCATCGGTGCCCGTGACGCTTTCCCCTGCCGCCGCTGGCACTTCCGGCGCCAGGGTGCTCGTCGTGACCTCGCATTACACGGCCGATAACGGGCTGTCATCTTTCCCCTCCTACGCCGAGGGCTATGTCTACGTGACGCCGGACCAGGTGACGCCGCTGCTGCAGGCGCTGCCGTCCGAGCACGGCAACGTCACCGGCCCGCTTGAGCACCTGCCGGACGGCAAGTCGGTCATTATCTGCCCGTCGTCGAACGGCGCGGGCGCCCAGTTGCCCTCGCCCTTCGCCCGTGACTTCGGACTGCAAAATGGCAGTTGCTACTCGCGGACCGGGCAGGGAGCCGGCCAGGTCCAGGGCTACGTCCAGTGGTCGTTCCCCGTGCTCGTGGCCGGCATCGATCCCAGGGCGGAGAACGAGCTGACCGGACTGGGCAAGGCTGTTAGCTCTGGCCGGTACCTCGGCGAAAGCGAGCGCCCGGCCAGGTACGGTACGGCAGGCAACGGGCTCGTGGTGCCGGTCATCGGCAGTTCGCTCTCGTTTGACGGCGACAGCGACCAGGTGACGGTCAGTTCGCTCCCGGCGAGTGCGGTACCGCAGGTCAGGTCGGGCAAGCAGGAGCAGATCGCCAGGAGCTTGGCCGCCGACCCGCGCACCGTCGTGCAGAAGGTGACGCTCACCGGTGCCCAGGCATGGGCCGATCTGCTCGAACAGCTGAAGGCTCCGCTCAACGGGCCGCTCATCTCCCAGGCCCAGTCGGTCGGGCAGTACTGGACTGCCGGGCCGGTGCGCTACCGGACCGGCCCGGGTGGCGCACTCGGGCTCAAGACGGTAAGCAATCCCGTTTCCGTCTGGTCGGCGAGCACCTCAGGCCAGCAGTACGTGACCGCACCGCAGGCCGCGCAGGACACCGGATTCCGGCCGCTGACCGAGTATCAGGCCGCGACCCACGGGTCCGGTGGTTACGTGCTCATCAGGGCTGTCGGCGAGTTTGACCCGGCGAAGCTCGGCGGGTTCTCTGGCGCCGGTCCTGGCTCGCCCCTCGCCAGCTACCGTGCGCCGGCGCTGACCGGCGCTGACCCCGCCAGCCGCAGGCTGCTGGGGGGGCAGCCGCTGCTCCCAGACGGCAACATGGCGGGATACGCGCAGATGCCGCCGTTGCTGTACACGACGCTTGAAGGCGCGGCGGCTCTGGAGAACCCTGGGGTGTTCACCGGGACGACGGCCGAGGCGGCTGCGCCGATCGGGTCCATCAGAGTACGCGTGTCCGGGCTGCGCGGCAGTGTCAGGGAGCGGCTGGACAAGATCGGCGCGGTCGCGGCCGAGATCCGTGCCGCGACCGGACTCGAGGTGGTCGTCACGGCCGGGGCGTCGCCGCACCTGGTGACGGTCGACTTGCCGCAGGGCAAGTTCGGCCGCCCGGCGCTTGCACTTGACGAGTACTGGACGCAGACGGCGGTCGCGCTCGTCGTGCTGAATCAGGCTGACCGCGAGTCGCTGGCCCTGTTCGTTCTGATCCTGCTCGTGTGCGGGTTCTTCCTCGGCGCGGCCTCGCTGGCCAGCGTGCGTGGCCGCAGCGCCGAGATCGGGACCCTGCGCGCGGTCGGGTGGGGCCGGGGACAGGTATTCGCGTTCACACTCGGCGAGGTGGCGCTGCTCGGGCTGATCGCCGGGATTGTCGGGGCCGGGGTGTCGGCGGTCCTCATCGTGTTGCTCGGATTGAAGGTCCCGCTCACGCGGTCGCTGATCGAGTTGCCAGTGGCGCTCATCCTGGCACTGCTCGCCGGGCTGGTCCCAGCCGGACTCGCTGCTCGCGCCCAGCCGACCGACGCGTTCGCCGGAGCGGTCTGGGCGCCACGCCGCGGCGGGCGCCGGATCAGGAACATGGCCGCGCTGGCCGTCACGGGTCTGGCCAGAGTACCCGGAAGATGCGTGCTCGCCGGGGCGGGACTCGCCTTGGGGGTGGCCGGGCTTGCGGTCCTCTTGGCGGCTCACGCGTCATTCAGTACGTCAATCGGGGACAGCGAGCTAGCTGGCCTAGTTACCGCCACCACGAGGACCACCGACCTGATCTCCGCCGCGCTCACCGTTGCCTTGTCGGCGGCGGGTCTGGCCGACGTGACGTACTTGAACCTGCGGGAAAGGTCGGCCGAGTTGGCCGCGCTTGCCGCGTCCGGGTGGAGCAGGCGTCAGATCGGGCGGCTGCTCGGATACGAGGCACTGCTGACCGCCGCTGCGGGATCGACGGCAGGCGGGGTGGCCGGGCTGGCCGCCGCCGGCACCGCGTTCGGTATCACCAGCGGCGTGATCGAAGGCGTGGCAGGGGCGATCCTCGGTGGGGTGCTGGTCTCAGTACTCGCCTGCCTCATCGTTCTCACGGTAACTACGAGGCGGCCTATCGCGGCCGTGCTGGCCGCCGACGAGTGAGGGCAACGCGACGGCAAGGAAGCCGCGTGGAAGCATGGCGGTAGCCGGGAGCGCGAGCATGGTTTCGTCCGTGAATGTCAAGCATGGAGGAACCAATGGGTACACTTTCCACCCTGCTCGCCGAGCGCGTCGAGAGCTTGCTGCCGCACACCAGTGCCGCCGCCTGCGTTCCGTCGAGCCCGTGGTGCAGCAGCTACTGCGACATGATCGAGGGCAGCTGCCTGTGGCTGCACCGAAGCTGCCATTACAGCTGCTTCGGCAAGGAGGTCTGCGGCAGCTGGTATACGGGTAGGTGCTAAGCCTGACCGCCAGGTCCTGATCCGGTGAAAGAGCGCCGTTTTCAGCCACCTCGCCGATTCTTCTCGTAGTCAGGGCAACTAGCCGCGTGAAAGTATTCGGTAAGCAGCCGGCTGCCGATGGTCGGCGAGGGAGAGGAATGCGGTGACCAGAACGAGTGCGATTTTGGATGGCGCGGCTGGCGGCGATCAGCGTCCGGAAGTCGGGAGTGCCGTCCGGCTTACCGGCATCACCAAGATCTACCAGTCGGGCGCGGGTGTAAGGGTGCCCGCGCTCGACGGTGTCAGTCTGGAAGTTCCTGCCGGGCAGACGCTGGCGGTCACGGGACGGTCTGGGTCGGGCAAGTCCACGTTACTTCACCTCATCGGGGCGATGGACCGCGCTGACAGTGGTGAAGTCAACGTCGACGGCCAGGATCTAGGCAAGCTCAATGACGGTCAGCGCGCCGCTTACCGGCGTGGTATCGGGTTCGTGTTCCAGCGGTTCCACCTGCTGCCCGCCTTGACCGCCTGCGACAACGTGATCGCGCCCGTGCTCCCGTTCCGCACCGCCTACGACAAGCGGGAACGCGCGGTGCAATTGCTTGATGCGGTGGACCTGAGCGGGCGCGAGCATGACCTTCCTTCCAAGCTTTCCGGCGGGCAGCAGCAGCGGGTCGCCATCGCTCGCGCTCTGATCGGCCAGCCGCGCATGCTGCTCGCCGACGAGCCGACCGGCAACCTGGACTCTGCGACCGGGACCGGCGTGCTCGATCTGCTCTTCACGTTGCATGCCGCTCGCGGGCTGACGCTTCTGATCGCCACGCACGACCCGGTCGTCGCGGTGCGGTGCCAGCGGGTGATCGAGCTGCGCGACGGAAATGTGATTTCAGACGAGCTGACGGCCAGCGCACAGTGATCGCTAAGCCCGGACCTCCCGGCCGTGCCCTGACCTGGCTGATCCCGGCGGCAGGCACGGCCGGAGCGCTAGCGTTGCTGGTCAGCGCCCTCAGGTGGTGGTTCGCCGTGGTCACCGTGCACGGCCAGAGCATGGCGCCGACCCTGGCAGACGGGGACCGGCTGCTGGCCAGGCGCTGTCTGGCGCGCTCGCTGCGGACCGGGAGCCTGGTTATCTTCCTTGAGCCCGGGCTCCCGTTGAATGGCAGCCGGCCGATGTGGCTGACCGGGGCTGGCCAGAAGCTGTGGGTCGTGAAGCGAGTCGCGGCGGTGCCTGGCGAGCCCGTGCCCGAGGAGGTAAGACAGGCCGTCGACGGGGCGCCCGTGGTGCCACCGCGCTCGATCGTCGTGCTCGGCGACAGCCCGCACAGCCGCGATTCCCGGCACTGGGGCTTCATCCCCTCCGCCCTCATCCTCGGCAAGGCCGTCCGCCGCCTGCGGTAGCGGCAAGTTTTCGCCGGGAATCCCGCGTGTCCTTCGTTCCTGCTTGCGTGCCTGGGGCGGTTCGCCACCTGGGATGTGGCGGCAATCAACAGGAAACCTGTACATCATTGAGTCGCTGTGGCACGATTCACGCTAGTCGGACCGTTCGTGAAACCGGGCGTTTCGCCGTCGCCGCGGTCCTCGGCGTGGTTTGCCTGCTCGCCGGTCCGCGCTGGCCACTCCATCGGAAGGAGAGCACGTGAGAAGACTGAGAGCACTGATAGGCACGTCGATACTCGCCGCCGCCGCGCTCACGGTAAGCGGTGCCACGGTCGCGGTCGCTGCGCCGGCCGACAGCCAGTTCACCGGCACGCTTGCCGACGGCACGACATGGATCGCTGACATGCCGGCGCAGTGGAACGGCATCGTCCTCCTGTACAGCCACGGATTCGGGGACTTGACCGCGGCCGATGCGCCCGATCCGACCACCCAGGCCGCACTGCTGGCCAGAGGCTACGCGCTGGCCGGCTCGTCTTACGACCCGAATGGCTCGCTCTGGGCGCTCGATAACGCGGTTCAAGACCAGTTCGCTACCTTGCGGGCGGTTGAGTCGACCGTGCTGCCTGGCAAGCCCAGGCAGGTGCTAGCTTTCGGCACTTCGATGGGCGGGCTGATCAGCGCGCTCGAGGCGCAGGACGGGGCTGGCCTGATCAACGGTGCCCTGACTACCTGCGGCATCGTCGCTGGCGGAATCAACCTGAACAACTACCAGCTAGCGGGCGAGTACGCGCTCGCCCAGTTGCTGCTGCCTGGCCAGCAGGTGCAGCTTGTCCGCTTCGCTAACGCCGGCCAGGCGCTTGCCACGGCGGGCCTGCTCGGGCAGGCGGCCGCGCAGGCACAGCAGACCGCGGCCGGGCGTGCCAGGCTCGCCCTTGCCATGGCGTTCTTGAACGTGCCGCCGTGGTCGGCAGGCATGAGCAGCCCGGCACCGGCAGGCGATCCCGCTGCCCAGGAGGCGGCGCAATATCAGGTCGAGTTCGCGGGTGCGTTCACCGCGCTCGACTTCATCGAGTTCGCCAGGCCGTATATCGATCAGGCCGCTGGCGGAAGCGCGACCTGGACGAAGGGCCTGAACTTCCGTGCCCTGCTTCGCCGGTCACCGTACCGGCGCGAAGTGACCGCCCTGTATCGCTCCTCTGGTCTGCGCCTGCGTACCGACCTGGCGACGCTGACCGGCAACGCCAACATCACCGCCGACCCGGCCGCCGTGCGCTCACTGGAACGGACCTCGGTTCCTTCCGGCCGGCTGGCCGTGCCAGAACTGGACCTGCACACGATCAGCGATCAGCTTGTCCCAGTGCAGCAGGAGAACTACTACGCGAGGCAGGTACGCGAGGCGGGCAGCGGCTACCTGCTCCGGCAGGACTTCGTCGCGAGCGTGGGGCACTGCAATTTCAGCCCGGCGGAACTCGTCGCCGGCGTCATGGCGATCAGCCAGCGCGTCACCGTCGGTCACTGGGGAGACGTGGCCGATCCAGCCAGCCTGAACCAGGTCGCGGCCAGTCTCAACCTCGGACCAGCCAGGTTCGCTGACTACTACCCTGGCCCGCTGACTGGCGTCGTCCGCTCGCACCGCCTGGACCGGTTCTAGCCGGTCAGCCAGGGATCCGGCTCGCGCACGTGAAGCCGGGTCCCTGGTTCAGGCTCCCGCGGGCCACTACAAGCTGGTAGCTTGCCAGCGGCTCGCTGACGGTAACCTCACAGCCATGCCAGGCACTAAGGAAGATCACCGCGAACCAGGCTCCGCTGGTGATCAGCATCCCGAGCCGATGCTGATGTACCTGGTCAAGCAAGTGGAACTGGCCGTGAGGTCAAGGCTCGACGACATCTTCCGCCCGATCGGGCTCACCGCGCTGCAGTACACCGCGCTTACCGTGCTAGAGCGCCATCCGGATCTGTCCACCGCACAGCTAGCCCGCAAGTCCTTCGTCGCCGCGCAGTCCATGGCGGACATGGTGGCCGCGCTGACCGAACGCGGCCTGACCGAGCGCCGTCGCGACGAGGCAGACCACCGCCGGCTGGTTGTCTGCCTGACCGCCAGCGGCAAGGACCTGCTTGACCGCTACAGGGACGAGGTTCGCGCGCTCGAGTCGCGGATGCTGACCGGACTCACGGCCGCGCAGGTCGTCAGTTTGCGCCGCGGCTTGCATGCCTGCCACCAGAACCTGGCGGGGAACCAGCCGTACTGACCTGATCTAACCGGAACCGGGCCGTAAGGTCGGCTTACCTGGTGCTGAAACTCCAGCGTGACTGCCGCTTTTGCTTGTAGTACACGGTGACGGTAAAGGTGCGATGCTGGGCGAGCGGCTGCAGGGGAATCACGAATACCGCCGCGCCATAAAGCCCGGCGTTGACAGTGCAGGCCGGCAGCCTCGTGTGGCCGACGGTGAGCGTGGCGGTCGGGCGGATTACCTGATTCTGATTGCCATAGATGATGGGCAGACCGTACCCGCCCGATGCCGGGCGCGGGCAGTGGCTGACCGGATCGGGGAGTTCCGCGCCGTAGTACGTGAGCAGGGACGTACGTTTGCCGTTAGCCGGAAACTGCCAGTAAGGCGGGCGGATGGTCGCAGTCGTCCAGATTGGGTCGACCCACAAGGCCGAGAACCCGCCGCCCTGAGCGAATCCGGCCAAGGTTCCGAACTTGCTCAGTTCGGGCATGGCGTGGTAGGGCGCGCGGGCCCAGCCGTTGATCGGATCGGGTTCGCCGAGGAACAAGTCCGAGGCGGCGCCGGCCTGCGCTCCCGCCTTGGTGTACCAGCGGCTGTGCGGGTTCTCGATATGGGTGTAGTCACCGGTCTTGATCATGTAGCGCACATGGAGTCCGTCGGCCCGGCTTAGCCACGCGTACTCAGGGACAGGCGCGGCGTCGTTGACCGCACGGTAGCGGTTCAGCTCGCTGACCCACGCAGGTACCCTGCCGTTCTGCACCGTGATCGTGACGGCAGGGCTGACAGCCTGGGTCGTCAGACCCGGATTGTCGGTAACCGCCCGGACCTGGAGTTTTCCGGGGAATGGCGCCCAGGCGCCCAGGTTCTGCGCCTCCGTGTACCACCTTGTCGTCCCTGATCGCCTGGTCTGAATCAGGTACGGGCTGCCGGCCGGGGTAACGGTGACCTCAGTGACATCGAGCAGATACGGCCGCTTCACGGTGGTGCCTAGCCGCAAGGCAATCTTCGCTGCTGTCACGGCGGGCCGCTGGCCACTGCCCTCGCTCGCGGCCTGAGCCGACGCCGGCACCGCGGCGAGGGCTAGCGCTGCGAAGGCGCATCCAGCGCCCACCGCGCGAGGCTTGATTACCGCCATGAGTCGCCCCTTTCGGCAATGGCTAACCCGGCCTGCGGGCTAGCGGGACAGGTTCGGTGAGTGTTATCTTCATGTCAAGATAAATTGGAAGGAGAAGCAGTTGATTCATCATGTTCAGCTAGCTTGTCCGCCAGGCAGCGAGCCAGCGCTCAGGGAGTTCTATGGCGGCGTACTCGGTTTCGAGGAACTGCGAAAGCCGTCCAGCCTGGCGGCGCGCGGCGGATGCTGGTTCAAAGGTCACGGCATCGAACTCCATCTGGGAGTCGAGCAGGACTTCCGGCCCGCGCGCAAAGCGCATCCCGGCCTTCTCGTAGCCGGCCTGGGCGCCTGGGCGGATCGGCTGCGTAAGGCCGGCTATCCGGTGAGCTTCGATGATGAATTTCCGGGGATGCGACGCTTTTACAGCCAGGACCCGAATGGGAACCGGCTCGAGTTCCTTGAACCGATCTCCGGTCAAGCTGACATATCTCAGGGGTGATTCAGGGTTCATCCCGACTTCCTGGCGTTCTGCTTGGCTAGGCTGACTGGCAGTAAGCGGACGGAGGACGGGATCAGCCAGATCGGCGTGCGGGAAGCGCGTGACCGTGAGAGCGGCAATGAGAAGGGTGGCCGGGCCAGTCCGCAGACAGCGATTAAGGGCGAAGGCCCCGAGTAGTCCAGAGGAGCCTTCGCCCGAATAGCCTGATAAGACCGTCTTATGCACAGAAGCCATCGAATTCGCCGTTCCGCACGCCTCCGAGGAACGCTTGCCATTCGTCGGGAGTGAAGCGGAGAACCGGGCCCTCCGTGTCCTTACTGTCCCGAACGCCGACATGGCCGCCGGGGAGGCCGGCTACCTCGACGCAGTTGCTGTTAGCGAAACTGAGGGAACTCTTGATCCACCGCGAATGCAGACCTGGCCTGCCCTCGCGGCCATCGGGCGTAAGTGTGCTCACGTCCATACCTCGCTGAATGTCGTGTGGTTTAATGGGGAAAATCTGCGAAAACGCGATGGTACTCTACCAGCTAGTTAGTGCACTCGCTGAGGGTCCGCCCAGTACTCCTGAGCGGTTTTGAGCATGAGGTCTCTCGACGAAGCCGGGTCAAGAGAAGCGTTGACGAGCATTTGAAATGCGATTCGATGCAGATAGGTCTCTCGCTCTCCCTCGACCGAGAAATCACTCCTCAAGTGCTCGGCGCTCACCACATCCTGCAGAATGGCGTTGTTGTCAGGCCCGAATCGGAAAATGACGAACGACTCTCCGATGACGGTATGCTGCGAGTCAAGCGGCAGGATACGCAGCGTGACGTTCGGCCGGTCGGACTCCATAGCCAAGCGCTGGAGCTGCTCATACATCACCGCAGGTGTACCGATCCGGCGCCTGAGTATGGACTCATCCAGTACCACGGACAGCTGAAGCTCAGGTTCTCTGGTGAGCACCTGCTGCCGCTGCATGCGAACCTTGACCAGTCGTTCTATCATGCCAGGAGCGATAGGCTCGACCTGGTTGTAGCTACTTATTATGTGCCGGGCATAAGCTTCTGTTTGTAAAAGACCGGATACTACTTCTACGTGCCATATGTCGATAGAGCTGGCTTCGTGCTCAAGACCGATGAACTGCTGGTAGTCCGGAGACAGGAAATCCGCGTATTCTTCCCACCAGCCTTTTTGCGCGGCATCCCTGGCAAGCGTGACGAGCAGCGAGCGGCGTTCCCCGGTCACCTCGTAGTAGTCGAGCAGTCTTTCCACGTCGCGTAGCTTCAGGCCGGTCCTGGCCAGCTCATACCTGCTGATCTTGGACGGTGACCATTTCAGCGCCGCCGCGACTACGTCGCCGCTCTTGCCGGTGGTCTCCCTGATAGCTCGCAGTTCGGCCGCCAGCCGACGGCGCCGCACGGTAGGACTTCCTGGCGTCGTCATCGGCGTTCCTCCTCGTTACCCGCTGAGCCAGTCCTGCCTGAAGGCCGGTCCTACCGCCGTCATAAAGAATATTCCACTAAGAATTTCATTGCACCTCACCACGGACCTAAGCGCAACCAGGCTCGCCGGCCGCGGTGCCATGCCCTGGGGTCGGGAAATGACAACGCCGCCCCAGGACTGCCTTCCCGATCGCCTCAGGTGGCACTGCTCATCGGCTGACGCTGGATCAGCGAGCGATGAGGGTGTCAAGAGCGTGATCGGATGGTGGCAGCGAGGGGCGACGTATCGGGCGGGCGTGCATCAGTTACGGTCGGATCTGTCGCTGATGTACAAGCTGGCGGTGCCGTTAACGGTTAGTCCTGGTTAGGTCGCCGTCAGCGGACGGCGACCAGAAGCGGCTGGTAAGCGTCTCACGTCACGTTTGCTCAGCCGTGATAGAACATCGTGGGATTGGATGATGGCGCGTCCGCGCGCGCGTGGACGCTGACTGGGTGGGCTGTTGGCGCGGCCATTGCTACGCCGGCCACGACCGATCCGGCCAAGCCGAGAGCTAGGAGTGCGGGAAGGATGACAGATCGCCCGATACGCATGTTTCCTCCAAGGCGATTCCGCAGGTCAGAGCTCAGGTCGCTGGCCCCATGGACCTGCAAGGCTTATAAGGTCATGCGTAGGTATTTCCCGGCCCTGGGTAATTCCATGCGTCAAGGTGGAGAATTATTAGACTTTTCTGGACACTGAAATCCGCGAATGAAGTATCGATGATCCGTAGCAAGGAATATGCGCTTACTCGTGCAGGGAAAAATCGAGAGAACCGTGTGCCGCAATATGCGATGAAACTTTCACCTCAGTCACGGAAGGTAGCCGGGTGGTACGCTATCAGCACGTCGACCATGCTCTGCCGGTAACTTTATCCGAAAACTGCGCTTGTTTCCTTAATGTTCTAGTAGTAAAGTTCGCTCTGTGCCCACCGTGACCCTGGCCGGTGCGCTCGTCGGCCGTGACCGTGAGCTAGCTAAGCTGACCGGGCTCCTCGCAGAGGTAGCTGCGGGCCGGGGCGCTAGCGTGCTGATCGAGGGCGAACCCGGCGTCGGCAAGTCCACGCTGGTTCGGGCCGCGCTGGCCAGCAAAGTGCCGGCCGGTCTCCAGGTGTTCTGGGGTTCTGGCGACGAACTCGGGCAAGCGCTGCCGCTACTGCCGATGCTCGAGGCGCTGCGGATAAGAGAGCCATCGGCCAACCCGCGGCGCAACTCGATGCTCAGCCTGCTGCGCGGCGAGGTCGCCGCCGACCGGAGCATGGACACCTCGGCTGCCCTCGCTGAGCAGCTACTCGCTCTGGTCGCCGAGGAATGCGGGTCCAAGCCGACCGCGCTGGTCATCGACGATCTGCAGTGGGCTGACCAGGCGAGCGTCACGCTATGGGGGCGGCTAGCTAGATCGGTGCGGCAGATGCCGCTGCTGCTCGTCGGCATGATGCGGCCGGTCCCGCAGCGCGATGACCTGCTCGCGTTGCGGCGTGCGGTCGGCAGCGACGCGCGCCTGCGACTTACCGGGCTGACCAGCAAGGCGGTCGCCGAGCTCGTGGCCGCGCTCGCCGGCGGCAGGCCGGACGATGCTTTGCTCAGGCTGGCCGACGGCGCGGCGGGCAATCCGCTGTACGTGACCGAGCTGGTGGCGGCGCTCGCTCGCAGCGCGAGACTGGTGCTCACCGAGACCGGGGCGGCCAGGCTGACCAAGGGTCCGGCACCGAGTTCCCTGTCGGCCGCCATCGCCGACCGCCTCGGATTCGTGTCTGGCCCTGTCCGCGAGGTACTGCGCGCGGCGGCGCTGCTCGGGGTCGACTTCGCCGTGTCCGACCTGGCGATCGTCCTCGGCCGGGCCGTCACCGACCTGCTGCCTGCCGTCGACGAGGCGTGCGCCGCAGGCGTGCTTGCCGAGTCCGGCATCGGCCTCGGGTTCAGGCATCCGATGATCAGGGAAGCGCTCTACGCCGAGATACCCTTGCCGGTTCGGGCGGCCTGGCACCGGGCAGCCGGACGTGCGCTCGCCGAGGCCGGGGCGCCGCCGGACCGGGTGGCCAGGCAGTTGCTCTGGGCCGTTCGCGGAACCGGTTCCCCGGCCGAGCCGATGGACGAGTGGATATTTGGCTGGCTGACGCGAACCGCTGACTTGCTAATCGGCCAGGCGCCTCAGGTCGCGGCCGAATTGCTGCGCCAGGCGGTGGCGAACTGCACGCTCGGCTCGGCCGAGTACCACGACCTGGTGGGCAGGCTCGCCGACGTGCTTTACCGTGTCGGCGATGCGGCCGGGGCCGAGGAAGTCGCCAATCTCGCGCTGGTCTACGCCGACGACCCTGACCTGCTCGTCGACCTGCACTGGACGCTCGCGCAATGCCGGATTCAAGCCGGGCAGTCCGCTGAGTCGCTGGCGATCTTGAACCGTGCGCTCGAATCGCCTGGCATCTCGGCCCGGCATCGGGCCAGGCTGCTGGTACTCGGCGCGCGTACCTACAGTTACCTCGGCGAGGTAGAAAGGGCCGGCCAGCTCGCCAGCACAGCCCTGGCCGTTGCCTCCGAGAGCGGAGACAACTGGGCGATGGGCTGGGCGTTGCACGTGCTGACCATTGTCACCGCCGTTCAGGCGCAGATGGCCGATGCGCTTCCGCTCTTCGACCGTGCGCTTTCTGTCACGCGATCCGAGCCAGGGCTCACCGACTTGCGGTTGCTGCTCCAGATCAACAAGGCCATAGCGCTCGGTAACCTGGATCGTCATCAGGAAGCCTTCGCTGCCGCCAGGCAGGCACAGCACCTGTCCGATCAGGTTGGCACCGTAATCCGACGGGTCCAGGCGCACAGCGCGCTTGGCCAGTTGCTGTTCGATACCGGCCAGTGGGACGAGGCCATGATCGAGGTCGAAGTGCTGCACGACGACCTCAAGGAGCCTGCGGTAGCCTGCTGCGACCGGGGCATAGCGGCAGTGATCGGCTTTCATCGCGGCGAGATCGCGATGGCGCGCGACCGGCTCGCCGCCGCCCAGCCACTCGCGAAGACCATCGGAAACCGGGTAATCGGCCCGCTGGCTCTGGCACGAAGCCTGGACCGCGAGCAAGCCGATTCTCCGTCCGAGGCGCTTGCGGTGCTTACCGCCGGGTTCGCCGACATCACCGAGGACCTCGACGAGATCGAGGACCTGCTCGCGGACGCGGTTCGCCTCGCCATGAAGACCGGTGACCTGAGCGCCGCCCAGACGCTGACTGGTCACGCCCGCGATCTGGCCGCAGGATCGGACATACCGCACCGGCAGGCCAACGCGCTCTTCTGCCAGGGCCTGCTCGATCATGATCCGAAATGGCTGCTCGACTCCGCTGAACGGTATGACAAGGCCGGCCGCCCGCTACTGCGGGCAAAGGCGCTGGAAGCCGCCGCCGGCGACTTCCTCGCCGCCGACGATCGCGATCAGGCACGGGCCGCCTTCACTCGTGCGCTCGAGATCTATGCCTCGCTTGGAGCGACGACCGACGTCGCGCGGCTGCAGGCCGCGTTTCGCGCGCACGGCATCAGGCGCGGGCCCCAGTCCAAGCACCGCCAGGCGAGCAGCGGCTGGGACAGCCTCACGCCGACCGAGGCTAAGGTTGCCGCGCTGGTCGAGGGGGGCATGTCTAACCCGGAGATCGCCGCCAAGTTGTTCTTGTCTCCGCGAACCGTCGGTACTCATGTCTCCCACATACTCAAGAAGCTCGACGTCCATTCAAGGACCGACATCGCTCGCGAGGCCGCCCTGCGCACGAGAACTTCCAGGTGAACGGGTCTAGAGATCCGGGTGGAATTCCAGCGTGAAGTAAACCGCCTTGCCCGCTGAGGTGCGGTACCAGCCCCAGTCACTCGACAGGCAGGTCACCAGCATCAGGCCACGCCCGGCTTCGGCATCGGCGGCTGCCTCGATCGGGACCGGCATGGAAGACGAGGTGTCGTGCACCTCGACGCGCAGCTGGCCCCACGGACAGGTGAGTACCATCGTCACGGATTCGCTGGTCTCGTACCTGATGGCATTGGTCACCAGTTCGCTGGTGAGCAACGCGGCAACGGGCGGATCGACCGGCACATCCCAGGCGTAAATGTACGCTTTGACCTGACTTCTAGCCTCGGCCACCGCCGCAGGTCGCGAAGGAAGCGAGATGCGGCGTGGGCGGAGCAGTGCCGGACGGATCGGCGCCATCGTTTCCATCTGAGTTCCTTGCCGGGCTGGCTTCAGCCGTCTGCGAGAGCGCAGGTCTCCCTGCGCGGCCAGTGCCTGGCAGACCCCGCCAAAACTTCGACTGTCGATCTTGCCAGCGCTTGCAGTACAAATACTGCTGAAACTTGCAGGCAGAGACATCGGTAGGGTGACGGATATTTAAGTACGTCAGTGCGCGGCACGTTTACCGGCGCAATGTGCGCTAATGGTGCGACGCAGAGCTGTGCGGCTAGGGCCGCGCGGCGACCATGCGGCTGATCAGGGTCGCGCCCTCATGCAGCGTCGTCAGGTGCCCGGCCAGTTCGTCGCCTGCGCCGGCAAGCCCGTCCCTCCCCAGGGAGGCGAGGCCGTCGAGAATGAAGACCGCGCTCGTCGTGGCATAGGTGATTCTGGTTCTCCTGCACTGCCGCCAGTTCCAGCACCGGCAGGTCACGCCCGCGTCATCTCGCCAGATCACCTCGCCGGGCTCGGGATGATCAATGACAAGCTCACCGTCCTTGGCGGTGTCAAAGGGCTCGTCGCCGGCCGCGCGGGTCAGCCGCAACTGGCCTTCGTACGCATCGAGATCTTCGCCGCCGGCAGGCAGCAGGTGCCTGACCGAGACCGCGTTGTAGATATCGGTGAGCCTGTCGATCCTCGGCAACCCGGTGTCGACCCGCCTGAGCAGGGCTTCGACGCTCGGCCTGGTCCGCTTCGGCTTCGCGCCGAAGGCCTGATATGCCTGCCGCCAGTCCGCGACCTGCGGCAGGTCGGCGGTCGCCGCGAGCGCTGCCTTTGCCGTGGTCTCCGCCTCGCTGAGCAGCGAGTCCGTGGCCGCGTCGCTCGGGCCTGGCCGCAGGTTGGCGGCGACGATAATCAGCGCGGCGTAATCGGGACGCAGGCTGGCCACCGCCTCGTCGATGAAGGCGAGGTCAAGCCAGTTCTGCCAGCGATCCGCGTCAGTCATAGCCCCGCATCATGCCACTTGCGGTGCGGGCAGGAACTGGCCGGGCCGTCGCTGGCTGGCGAGAATGGCCACGCGGACTACGCTAGCCAGGCAGGCTGGCCGGCTGGCCGGGCCGAAGGGCAAGGAGGTAGCGTCAATGAGCGGCGAAGTGCCAGGGCAAACGCCTGAACTCACCGTCCTTCGGACGCTCGGCCGGCCAAATGCCCTGGTAAAGCAGTTCGACTTCAGCGACGACTCCTATGAATGGCGTCGTTTGTTTGCCGAATTGTTCGGCACCTTCCTGCTGGTGTTCGTCGCCGCAGGCGGGCCGCTTGCCAGCGCCAGGATCGGTGGCAAGGAATTGCCCTCGGCGGTGCTTGCGGTGGCGCCCGGCCTGATGGTGCTCGCGATCATCTTGTTCATGGGCACGGTGTCAGGTGCCCACCTGAATCCGGTCGTCACGGTGGCATTCATGCTGAGGGGTGACTTCCCCGCCCGCCGGGTGCCCATGTATATCGTCGCCCAGTTCGCCGGAGCAGCGATCGCCATGCTCGTGCTTGTCGCATTGCTCGGCAAGCAAGGTTCTGCCGGGCTCACCCTGCCAGGACATGGCATCTCGGCGGCAGTGGCCATGGGCTGGGAGGCGGTCCTGACGATCGGGCTGGTCAGCGTGATCCTCGGCACGGCATCAGGCGCGCAGCAGATCGGGTCGCTTGCGGCGATAGCGGTCGGCGGCTACATCGCGCTGGCCGGCCTCATCGGCGCGGGAGTGAGCGGCGCCTCGATGAACCCGGCCAGGTCGCTCGGCCCCGCACTTGTGCTCGGTGACTGGACATCCTGGTGGGCATACCTGGCCGGCCCCGCCATCGGAGCGCTGATCGCGGTCGGGATCGCCGAGATACTTCGTGGTCAGGGCGGCGGCACGCATGACCGCGAGGCCGCGCAGGGCACGCTCGGCATCGGCTGGACTCCGCGCCGCCTGGTCCGCCGCCGCGCGGGTTAGCGCATCGAGACTGTCGCAGGCGCCAGGTAGATTGCAGGCATGACGGAACTTCTCACGCTGATGGCCGTGCACGCCCACCCGGACGACGAGGCATCGAGCACCGGAGGCGTGCTGGCGAAGTACTCAGAAGAGGGCATCAGGACGGTCGTGGTCACCTGTACTAACGGCGAGTTCGGCGATGGCCCGTCCGGAGTCAAGCCAGGCGAGGATGGTCATGACACCTCTGACGTGGCCCAGACCAGGCTGGCAGAACTGCGAGAGTCCTGTAAGCATCTCGGGGTCAGTGACCTGGAGTTGCTTGGTTACCACGACTCTGGCATGCCGGACTGGGACTACCACAAGAACCCCGATGCCTTCTGTAATGTGCCGCTCGATCAGGTGACCAGCCGGATCGGCGCCCTGATCGAGAAGTACCGGCCGGCCGTCGTGATCGGCTACGACCCAGACGGCGCCTACCAGCACCCCGATCACGTGCACGCGGCCCGCGCCGCGCTGGACGCCTCTGTCAGCGCGGCTGAAGTGAGCGGAATCCCGGTGAAGTACTACATGAGCGCTATGCGCCGAAGTGGCTGGCAGAAGATCGCGGATGCGATCAGGGCCGCAGGCGGTGAAGTGCCTGAGTGGGAGATCACGGAGGAAGAGGCGCGGGCGATGCAGGAGCAGGAAGCGCGGATCACCACCACGATCGACATCAGGCCCGTGCTCGACCGCAAGCGTGCCGCCTTGCTCACCCACGCCAGTCAGATCGCCGACTCCTGGTTCACGAAGATCCCGCCGGAAGTAGGAGAGGAGGTCTTCGGGCAGGAGACTTTCATCAGGGTCTTTAGCAAAGCTCAGGCGTCAGTGCCCGAGACTGACCTCTTCGCTGGCCTGCGGTAGCGTGCCAGGTTCGCCGGTCCGGCCGGTCCTGGCACGCCTGGCGATTTCCGCCAGGCCGGCTGCCGCAGCGGGCGGCAAGGTCACCAGCGCGGGCAACTGATAACGCCAGCTGAACTCGAACACGTCTGACATCAGCAAGACAGCCGCGCCGCAGCAGAAGATCAGCAGGCAGGCGAGTGCGAGAGGTGAAGGGCGGACACCGGCCGGACGGGAGCGTCCGATGACGGCAATCACAGCGCCCGCCAGCCCGGCCAGCGCGCAAAACGCCAGCAAAAGTCCGGGAGTGTAGCCACCGCCCAGCTGATACCTGCGCAAGAACTCCGCTCCCGGCCGCCAGATCGCCGGGCGCCCGCCGCCATAGCTGGCGATCGCAGGGAGCACCTGAGCGGGGGTCGCGTGCGGCGACAGATACGGGTACCGGGTCTGGAATTGCCACCGAGACACTGGCGTATCTCCGGGAAAGGTAATTTTGCCGATCGAGAAAAGCTTGATGACATCAGCTGCGTAGCTGGCAAGCACGCGCCCTGGCTGCTGGCGAAGTACGGCGTCGTTGAAGCTGGCGACCAGCGCCGACGCCCGGGCGCTCAGCGGCCCTTCGTAGTACTTCCTGATCGGTGAGTCAGGAGAGTGCTCGAGCCAGTCTGGCCCGTTGGCCCGTTGTGCGGGGGTCGGGCACAGGCCGCGCTCGACTGGTGGCAGCGTGAGTTTCGCGCAGTCCGCCGACCAGGCCATCCGGCCGTAGGTGGTAGTGACACCTGAGTGTGAGAGATAGAAGTGGCCGACGAGAACCTGTGAGCCGGTCATGTACACCAAGATGGGCACCGCGAAGGCGGCACCGAACGTGCCCGCGCGCGTGAGTGTGGCGCGCCAGCCCCGAGATGCCACGATCAGGTAAAGCAGGCCAGGCACCACGAAGACCTCGCCGACCTGCCTGAAGGTGGCGGAAATACCGAGGACGAGCCCGGCCGCGCCCGCGTACCTGAGCGCAGGGAGGCCGGGTTTCCACAGCAAGACGGTGATGCCGGCCACGATCAAGGCCTCGAACCAGACGTCGGGCAGGACCATCTGCTCCATCTGGAGCTGGTAGGCGTCAAGCAGCACAGGCGCGGTCGCGAGCGCGGCCAGCCAGCGTGGTGTGCCACGGCGGACAAGCGTCGCGTAGATCGCGACAGCCATCGCGAGGCCAAGCAGATGCTGGACTGCTGCCACGAGGTCGAAGTTACCGACCCAGAGAATGCCTTTGAGCGGCAGCCGGTAGCCGACCGGGTCGTTGCCGCCAGAGTTGTACAGATACCTGATCGTGTCGATATAGAAAAGGGCCGGTCGGTAGCTCAGCGCAGTCGCCACCCGCAGCGCCAAGCCGACAGCGAACAGCGCAGCGGCCACCCAGTGCGTGGTGGCCGCCCGCAGGAGTCTAGCCGGGCAAGTCACTGCGCAGGCGCGGCCAGCTTCGGTGCTCGATCCTTGACCGGCTGCGTGGCTTGCGGCGTGCGGCGCTTCCTGACCGCGTCCATGACGACTGCGGCTCCGAGAGCTCCAGCTACTGGCAGGGTGACCAGCGCAGGCAGCTGGTAGCGCCAGCTGAACTCGAACACGTCGGACATACCGATCACCGCGACTCCGGTGACGAAGAACGCCAGGCAGGCTATGGCGAGGTGCCCGCCAGCTTCCGTGAGCCTGCGGCGCCAGAACAACAGCAGGGAACCGGCCAGGCCGAGCAGCGTGCAGAGTGCCAGGAACGGTCCTGGGGCGTAACCGCCGTTGAGCTGGTAGGCGCGGAGGAACTTGGCCAGCGTCACGTTCACCTGCGGTGCGCCGCCGTAAGAAGCGGCGAGCGGCTTGGCCCGCTTCTCTGGAAGCTTGATGAAGATCGCCTCGCGGTGCAGAGCCGGGGAGTATGCAGTGGTGACGTACTGGCTGAAGGTAGGGAAATAGCCGTGGAACTGCCACCGCCAGATCGGCGTGTCGCCAACGTCGGTCTTCCTGAACACGGCGAACAGCTTGATCGAGTCGCGGAGCACCGCCTTGACCACGCGGAACGGCTGCTGTAGCTCCACCGCGTGATTGAACTCGGAGACGATCTTGGCCCTGACCGACGGGTCAGCCGCCAGTGCGGGCGGCAGCTTCCTGGACAGGCTGCGCAGCGGGCCGTTGAGCGCGTGCTCAAGCCAGTCAGGCCCCTTTGCCTGCTCCAGTTTGGTCGGGCAGAGCAGCCGTGCCTGCGCGGGCACGTTCAGCGTGGCGCAATCGACCACGGAAGCCAGCCGGCCGTAGGTCAGGCTGCTTGAGGACTCTGAGATGCGGAAGTGCCCGGTCAGTACCTTGGAGGCGCCCATGTAGAGCGCGATCGCCAGCACGAAGGCGACGACCACGGCGGTCACGTTGGTCAGCACCTTGATGAAGCCGCCGCCCAGAACCAGGACAAGAACGAGGATCGGCCCGATGAAGATCTCGCCGACCTGCCGCAGTCCCACCGAACCGCCGAGCAGCAGCGAGCCGAGTACCAGCATCTGGAGTGTCGGACGGGGCCTCCAGAGCATGACCGCGAGGCCGGCCACGATCAGGGCCTCGAACCAGATGTCTGGCATGATCATGGCTTCGGCCTGTAGCTGGTAGCCGTCGAAGAGCACGGGCGCCATGGCGATAGCGCCCAGCCAGCGGGCGCCGCCACGACGCACGATCAGCGCGTAAATCGTGATCGCCATCAAGATGCCGATGACGTGCTGGATGAACTCGACGGTACCCAGCGTGCCGCCGAGCGACAGGATCATCTTCAGCGGCACTTTGTACAAGATCGGATCGGAACCCGGCCAGGCGTCGTACAGGTACTTGAGCGTGTCGATGTACAAGATCGCCGGATGATAGGCGTACTCCGTGATCACCCGCATCACGATGCCGCCGGCCACGAGCAGCGAAGCGATCCAGTTTCGCCTCAGTGTCCCGCCGACCATGGCGGTCATGGCAGCCAGGATCCACTGCCTGCCTGGGGTACTTCCCTTCAGCATGCCTGCCGGGGCCGCGTCGGCTGGCTGCGGGCCCGCTGCCAGGGAGTCGGCGGACAGGGAGTCGGCAGGCATGGCGCCGGCTGAAGCAGCGCCGGTTCCCGCCGGGGTACTTCCAGTCGCGGCGACATCGCCGCCGGAGGTATCAGGAGCTGCCGCACCTGAGGCGACAGGTCCGCTCGCTGGCTGAGGCATTCGCATGTACGGTTGTCCTGATCCTGACTGGCTTGCACTCGAAGGCCGCAGCGCCCGTGTCACTGTTGTGTGGTCGCTGTGGTTCGGCGCGAATGATGATCTTGTGTTCCTGCTGCATCTACCGATAGCGGCGGTGCCCGGAGGACGGGCGGCCAAAACCGGGCCTCAGGGGGTCCTCGGCAGCCTCCAGGCGAACCTGCCTAACCATCGGAGCCATGCTGTCGCAGCCTATCGCCCGCCAGGGCGTGGTCGGGGCCGCGCGGTGAAATCCCGGCAAAATATGGGAGACTTTACCTAACGTGGCAGTCGTAGTTAACGAAGTCATAGGAAACGGGTTGCCTGGCCGACATGTCGCTGGCTGACCGTAGGCTTGGTTCGTGGCCGTCACCGTCTCCCGTACCGCGCTGGTCAGGCGCGCCCGCCGGATCAACCGGGCGCTCGCCGAGCTCTACCCGGACGCGCATTGCGAGCTTGACTTCACCTCTCCGCTTGAGTTGCTTGTCGCGACGATCCTGTCGGCTCAGTGCACAGACAAGCGGGTGAACCAGGTAACCCCTGTGCTCTTCGCGAGGTACCGCACTGCCGCCGACTATGCCGGTGCGGACAGGGAAGAAGTCGAGAAAATCATCTTGTCGACCGGATTCTTCCGCGCCAAGACCACCAGCATCATCGGCCTCGGCCAGGCGCTATGCGAGCGGCACGGCGGTGAGGTGCCCGCCAGGCTCCAAGACCTGGTCAAGCTGCCGGGAGTCGGCAGGAAAACGGCCAACGTGGTGCTCGGCAACGCGTTCGGCGTTCCTGGTATCACGGTCGACACCCATTTCGGCCGGCTGGCGAGGCGCTTTTGCTGGACCAGCTCAGATGATCCGGAAAAGGTGGAGCAGGAGGTCGGTGAGTTGATCCAGCGCTCGGAGTGGACCGCGCTCTCGCACCGGCTGATCTGGCACGGCCGCCGGGTCTGTCACTCGCGCAAGCCTGCCTGCGGTGCATGCAGCCTGGCGGCGCTCTGCCCCGCTTACGGGGAGGGCCCGACCGATCCCGATGTCGCCGCCCGCCTGGTCAAGCCCGGCCCGTTCTCATGACCGCTGCCGGTAAGGCCGGCGCCGGGCCGGTGCCTGCCTGGCTAGCCGAGCTGGCGGACGTGTCAGCGCGGATGACGGTGCCTGCCGAGCTTCAGCCGCCGCCCGGCGGCGGGAGGCGCTCGGCGATCCTGATTCTGTTCGGCGTCACCGAGGACGGAGTGCCTGACCTGCTCTTGGTGCAGCGCAGCCGGTCCCTGCGCAGGCACGCGGGGCAGCCGGCCTTCCCTGGCGGCGTGATCGACGACGGCGATGACGGGCCGGTCGGCGCGGCGCTGCGCGAGGCGGCCGAGGAGACTGGCGTGGTGCCCGGCGGGGTCGACATAGTCGGCGTCCTGCCCGACCTGTACATCTCGCGAACCGGTTTCCAGGTTTCTCCGGTGCTGGCCTGGTGGCGTGAGCCTGGGCCGGTCGCGCCGGGCGACCCGGCTGAGGTGGCCGCTGTGGCCAGGGTTAAGGTAAGCGAACTCGCCGATCCGGCTAACCGGCTGATGATCAGGTATCCGAGCGGGCTTGCCGGCCAGGCTTTCCGCGCGAGCACGATGCTCATCTGGGGTTTCACCGCTTACCTGATCGGCGCACTGCTGGGACTGGGCGGCTGGGAATTGCCGTGGGATACTGGTCGTGTCGTTGACCTGGCGGAAAGCGAACGGCTGACTGGCGTCGACCTCCCGATCCAGGCGAGCTAACGGTCCGCCGGGGCGTCAGGGACGGATACCTTTAGCTGCTGTGTCCGGTGACTTGCTTGACCTGATCCTGATCGCGCTGGCTGCCGCCTTCGCCGTGGCTGGATACCGGCAGGGCTTCATCATCGGCGTGATGAGTTTCTTCGGCTTCGCGGCCGGCGCCGCGATCGGCGTCTACTGCGCCCCGGGCATCGCTACCGCGATCACGAAAAACCAGAGCATGCGCGCGGTGCTCGCTATTGTCGTCATTTTCGCCGTCGCCGTCGTCGGCATGCTCATCACATCGGCGCTCGGCGTGGCGCTGCGGTCAAAGGTGCGGCATCGCTCGTCAACGGTCATCGACTCCATCGGCGGCGCCATCGTCAACGTGGTCGCGATCTTGCTGCTTGCCTGGATGATTGGCTCGCTAGTCGCCTATGCACCGCTCTTTCCCGCGCTCCAGTACCAGGTCAACAACTCGGCGCTGCTAAAGGGAGTGGACCGGCTCATCCCTGCTGGCGTGAGGCCAGAGTTCGCCGCCCTGCAACGCGTGCTGAGCACGGAACCCTACGTCCAGGTCTTCGGCGCGCTCGGAGCGGAAACGGCGCTGAACGTCCCCAAACCCGACCTGGCCGTGCTGCGGTCGGCGGGACTGGCAGCCGACAGGAACAGCGTCGTCAAGGTCGAAGGGATCGCACCGTCGTGCTCAAGGCAGATCGAAGGCTCGGGCTTCGTCATCGGCCCCCAGCATGTGGTCACCAATGCCCATGTAGTGGCCGGCGTACGGCCGGGCCCCGACGTTTTCACCAGGACCGGCGCGCAGTTCCCTGCGAAGGTGGTGCTCTTTGACCCTTCGCGTGACATTGCCGTGCTTTACGTGCCCGGCCTTGGCCTCCCCGCTCTGCACGTAGTCACCTCGGCCCCGTTCGGTGGCCAGGCAGTGGTGGCCGGCTATCCGCTCGACTCCGCGTTCACCGCGGTGCCCGCTCGGGTGGGGCGCTCAGAACTGGCCACCGGGCCAGACATCTATGACAGCACTCAGGTCACCAGGAGCATCTACCCGATCCGCGCTCTCGTTCGTCCTGGTAACTCCGGTGGTCCGCTCATCGCGCCGAACGGGCAGATCTACGGCATGGTCTTCGCCGCTGCTGTATCGCTGAAAGACACCGGCTATGCCCTGACGGGCAGCGAGATCTTGTCCGACCTCCGTCGCGGACAGCAGCGCTACTCAGCCGTCTCTACCGAATCCTGTCAGTAACCGCCGGTCTGCCAGGGTCAGGCGGAATTCCTCCGCAAAGAGCGCATCGAGTCCTGATGACTCGATGCGCGCCGCGAGCTTGCGTGCTCTGGCTGCGGCAAGTGCCGGGTCGAGGCCTGCGGGTGCGCCGCCCCGGTGTCCCTCGACGGCATCGGCACCGCGCCTGAGCAGGGATATTGCGCCCGCAGCGTTGCCGCGCCTGGCGTGGGTAAGTCCGACGGCGATCTGGGCCAGGCCACGCCACAAGCCGCGTTCCGCGGCTGGAGCGGACTTCCAGCTCGACTCGAGCACCTCATGGGCGTGGAAAGGGCGGCCGTCGTCGATCAGGCGCTGGGCGAGATCAAGCGATTGTGGCGCGGTCAGGTCAAGGTCGTCAGGCGTCGTCGGCTGGCCGGCCGCGGCCCGGTCAAGCGGCCGGCCGAGGCCGTCTCTTGGCCTGGCGTTCCTTGGCCGCCCGGCCTGGTCACGATCTCGTTGCGCCGGCGTCAACGCTCAGGTTCCGGGTCAGCCAGCCAGGAACGGAGCTCAAGGTCGAAGCGGTCAGGCATTTCCTCATGCGGAAAGTGCCCGGCGCCGTCGATCAGGCGCCAGCGGTACGGCGCGTCGACGAAACCGCCGGAGCCGCGGGCGGTCTTCGGCCTGATGCAGGTATCGAGCGAGCCGTGGATCTGCAAGGTCGGTGCCTGCACAGGGCTGCGCATCGCCCGCATGTAGCGCACTCCATCAGGGCGCAGCCGCGACCTCAGCAGCCACCTGTGGTACTCAAGCGCCGAGTGGGCGACGGCGGGGATGCGCATTGCCGCACGGTAAGTGCTCTCGGTCGCCTGGTCAGGCCAGCCAGGGGCGGACCAGGCCGACAAGATCTCGCCAACGCGCTCAGCGTGGTGGCGAAGCAACTGGCGCTCAGGCAGCAAGGGAAGCTGGAAGCCGAACGCGTACCCGCTGGAGCGGCCCTGCCCGAGCGGGTCGGTGAGCACTGACCTGAGTCTCCTCGGGTGGGCGGCAGAGACAACCCCGAGCCTGCGCACCACCTTGGGGAAGTAGGCCGCCATCGTGAACGCGATGATCCCGCCCCAGTCATGACCGACCACGATCGCGTTAGCCTCGCCGAGCGACCTGATCAGCCCCGCCGCGTCCGATGCGGCGGTAATGAGGTCATATCCCCGCGGCGGCTTGTCGCTGCCGCCGTAGCCGCGCAAGTCCACAGCGGCGGCGCGGAAACCGGCCGCCGCGAGCGTGGTTAGCTGCCTGCGCCAGGTCCACCAGAACTCGGGGAAGCCGTGCAGCAGCAGTACCAGGGGCCCGTCTCCGTTCTCGGCGATGTGGAAACGGGTGCCGTTAGCGCTCACCGAGCGGTGCGACCAAGGGCCGTCAAGGTAGATCGACGCCTCGCTCTGCGCGTTCACCTGCTACTCCGCCTGAGCATGCCCGGTCGCCGTGACGGCACCTTGTCCGGTGCCGCGCTCAGCGCGGCGTGCTGGCGACCCGCCGTCTCCGCTGCCGTCACGCCTCATCATGGCCAGGTCGCCGGAGACGGTGCTGCGCGTCTTCCGCAGGCCTGACAGGCCGCGGAACTTCAATACGCCGATGGCCACGGTCAAGGCGGCGAGCAACACGCAGGTGCCTGCCACGATCAAGAACGCGGCCCACAGCCAGATGCCGAGCGCCTGAAGGCCGTAGGCGAACGCGAAGCACAACAGCATCAGGACCAGGCAGGCGACGAAGGCCGCGATGCCGAGCAGCACGCCGCCGATACCCAGCCGGCGGGCATCGGCCTTGAGCTCGAGCTTGGCCAGGTCGACTTCGAACTTCACGAGCTGAGTTATGTCGCTGACGGCGAGAGCGACCAGATCGCCGAGCGACGCCTGCACGGTGTCCTCCTGACGAGGTGCCGCAGGACCGGTCATGAGCTTCCTCCCTCCTCGCTTATCACCAACAGATCACTAACCAGTCTGGCGTATCGGCGAGGCTGTTATTCGCTTGCCTCCCATTACCTGCCGGAGGGACGGCCCAAAGGCCCGCATACCGGCTGGAAGGCGTGAGCTGGCGGCGTGCAGGCAGCGAGCCGCCCGTGCTCAGAGCGCGAAAGCAAGCACCGGCCAGCCGCGCTCGGCCGCTATCTTCCGCAGTTGCCTGTCGGGGTTGACCGCGTGCGGGTGTCCCACGGTCTCGAGCATCGGCAGATCGGTCACTGAGTCGCTGTAGGCGTAGCAGTCATCGAGCCGGTAGCCGCGCTCCTGCGACAGTTCCCTGATCCGGCTGGCCTTGGCCTCGCCGTAGGCGTAGAACTCGAGCTCGCCGGTGTAGTGCCCGTCCGCGTGCCGCATCCGGGTAGCGATGATCTCCGATGCGCCGAGCATCGCGCCGATCGGCCCGACCATCTCCTGACCAGAGGTGGACACGATGATCACATCGCGTCCCTCGGCGAGATGCGAGTCGAGCAGCCGCCTCGCTTCCGCGTAGACGATCGGGCCGATCGTGTCGGCCAGATGCGCGGTCACTATCTCGGTGACGCGTTCCACCGGCCAGCCGCAGCACAGCTTGGCGACTTGCTCCTTGATCCGCTCCATCTGCCTGTGGTCGGCGCCGCCGAGGCGGAAGACCAGCTGAGCCAGTGCTCCGCGCGCTGCCTGCATGCCATTGATGAGGCCGTGCCGGTAGAAGGATGGCACAAAGGCCAGGGTGCTCGACCTAGAGATTAGGGTCTTATCTAGGTCAAAGAAGGCGGCCGTGCCCCGCGTCCGCGCATCCGCAGCAGTGTCCATGGCAGCCGAGCATAGGGGACCTTCTTGAAATCCAATCTGGCATCGCATGACCGACTGGTAACTTTGACTAGTAACTTTGACCCACTGCACGTAGGATTTCCTGAGTTACGGAACCGCTCTGTCCCCCCGGAGCCGGGCCGTACGGCGACCCCCGCTCTCCCCCCCGGCGGGGGTCGCCCCCTTTTCTGACCTGGGCAAACCTTGTTCTTCTTGCGCTCGCGGCAGCAAGTGCGCCAGCAAGGCGACCGAACCGGATTTGGACAGCGGCTCGTTGCCATTGCCGCATTTCGGTGACTGAATGCACGAGGGGCATCCGGTCGAACACTCGCAGTCAGCGATGGCGTGCATCGTGGATCTGAGCCACTGCCCGGCGGCCAGGAATCCTCGCTCCGCGAAACCCGCGCCGCCATCGTGGCCGTCATAGATGAAAATCGTCAGCCGGCCGGTTTGCGGGTGCTGTTCAGCGGAGACCCCGCCGACGTCCCAGCGGTCGCAGGCCGCGACGAGCGGCAGCAGCCCGATCGCGGCGTGCTCGGCGGCATGTGCGGCGCCGGCCAGGTCCACTCCCGCCGCGGCCAGGCTGGCCCGCGTTCGCGGCTCGAGCGTCCACCAGACGGCTCTGGTATGCAGCGTCTTGCCTGGCAGGTCAAGCGGGAACTCGCCAAGTGGCTGACCGGTTTCCTGGCTCCTGCGCAGGAATGCGACGACCCGGCGGCGCACCACCACGTCGCCGAAGTGCGCGGTCGCGCCTGCCAGCTCGACCTCGCGGTGCTCGGCGATGATCTCAAGGTCGGTAAGTTCGCGCGCCGACGTCACGTAACCGGGATCGCCGGCGCGGACAAGCGCCACGCTGTCGGCCAGGTCTAGCGAGCTGACCAGGTAGATCTCCCCTTGATGGTGGTAGACGGCGCCGGCGTGGGCGAGCAGGTGCGCGGAAGGCTCGTCGACCGTGCCGACCAGTCGCCCGGTCGACTCCTCGACAATCCGCACCGGCCGACCGCCGGTGCCGCGCAGTCCGGTCAGCGGTGCCCGGCGCAGGCCGGCCAGATGCCAGCGGCCAGCCCGGTCCCGAAGCGTGCCGTCGCTGACGAGGCCGGCGATCATGCCGCCGGCCGCCGGGCCGAACAAGGCCAGGTCCTTGTCGCTCAGCGGCAACTCGGCGGCTGCGGCGAGCAGATGCGGGCCGAGCACATAGGGGTTAGCTGGATCGAGCACGGTCGCCTCGACCGGGCGGTGCAGCAGTGCCTGCGGATGATGTACCAGGTAGGTGTCGAGCGGGTCGTCCCTGGCGATCAGGATGGCCAGGCAATCGCGCCCGGCGCGGCCAGCCCTGCCCGCCTGCTGCCAAAGGCCAGCCCTCGTGCCCGGCCATCCGGCGATCAGCACGGCGTCGAGCCCGCTAACGTTGATGCCGAGCTCGAGCGCCGGGGTCGCGGCGAGCGCCGTGACCGCGCCGCACCGCAGCGCGCGCTCGAGTTCCCTGCGCTCTTCTGGCAGGTATCCGGAACGATAGGCGGCGACCTTATCCGCCAGGCCGGCCGCGCCCGCCTGCGCGAGCTGTGCCTTGGCGGCCGCCGCGGCGGCTTCCACGCCGCGCCGCGACCTGATGAATGCCAGCGCAGGCGTGCCGTCGCGCACCAGTTCGGCCAGCAGCGACGCGGTCTCCGCGATGGCGCTGCGGCGCACGGGCGCGCCGCGCTCGCCCCGCGCCGCGGTCAGCGGCGGCTCCCACAATCCGAACGTCATCGGCCCGCGAGGCGCGGCATCAGCGGTAATTTCTTCCGCCAGCACTCCGGTGAGCAACTCCGCGCAGCGGCCTGGCTCACTTATCGTCGCCGAGGCGAGAATGAACCGCAGATCGGCGCGGCCACCTCGATGGAACGCCGTTACCCGGCGCAGCCTGCGCAGCACCTGGGCAACGTGCGAACCGAAAACTCCGCGGTATCCGTGGCATTCGTCCACGATTACGTACTGCAGCCTGCGGAAAAATCCGCTCCAGCGCTGATGCTGCGGCAGCAGGCCGAAGTGCAGCATGTCTGGCGTGGTCAGCAGGTAGGTGACATTCTTGCGGGCCTTGGCCCGGTCAGGGAAAGGCGTGTCTGAGTCGATGACGGCGGCACGAACCGCCTGGCTGAAGCCGGTTCCGAGTCCCCGCACCAGGGCAAGCTGG
This sequence comes from Actinomycetota bacterium, assembly GCA_027313705.1. Classification (GTDB taxonomy): domain Bacteria; phylum Actinomycetota; class Actinomycetes; order Streptosporangiales; family Streptosporangiaceae; genus Chersky-822. The sequence goes on from DAHVDE010000039.1 coordinate 48,274, forward strand.
TCGGCGGCCAGCGCCCTGGTAGGCGACAGGTAGAGTGCGGTCGCGCCCGTGCTGATCGCTGTCAGGGCCGGCATGAGGTAGCCGACCGACTTGCCAGAGGCCGTCCCGGTAGCCATGATGACGCTGCTTCCTTGGTGGGCGAGATCGGCGGCGGCGGCCTGATGCTCCCACGGGCGCTCGACCCCCGCTCCGGCGAACGCGGTCACCAGCTCGGCTGGCACCCATCGGGGCCAGGGCGCCTGCCGCCCTGGCCTGGCAGGCAGCCGTTCGACATGGGTAAGGCGCCCGGAAGCCGCGCCGAACTCAAGAATCCGCTCGGTGCCAAGCCCGCGAACCAGGTCGGCGGAATACCCTGGCTCATAGGTAGCAGCGGAGTAGTCCAGATCAGCCATCGTCTATGAAGTTTGTCATCGGCAGCCGGGTACTACGAACCGTGATCTGGTATAGACATGAGTCTGGGCATGGTTGAATGCGCGACGGGGCATCGAGTCTGGCGCCGCCGGAGGAGATGTGCTCGGGTGGCCGCTGGGATAATGGATGCATGGCGCTGGAGGAATCTGTGGACCTGAAGCTCGATCACTACAGCAAGGACGGCATCGAGATCGTCGACGTCGAAGGCGAGATCGATGTGTACACCGCTCCTCGGCTGCGTGAGCTGCTGATTGAACTGGTAAATGTAGGCAACTACCAGATCGTCGTGAACATGGAAAAGGTGGAGTTCCTCGACTCTACCGGCCTGGGAGTCCTTGTCGGCGGCCTCAAGCGGGTGCGTGCGCACGACGGATCGCTCGACCTGGTCTGCACTCAGGAGCGGATTTTGAAGATCTTCCGCATCACCGGTCTCACCAAGGTCTTCGGCATTCACGACACGGTGGACGAGGCGATCACCAACAGGAAGTCAGAGAAGTAGCCGCCGGGCTGCCGGGCAGGTGTGGCGAGATGCCAACGGTCGAAGTCACCTTCACCCCGCTGCCAGCGCATGTGCGTACCGCCAGGCTGGTCGCAACGGCGGTCGCGAGGCGCAGCGGTGTTCCAGAGACGCTGCTTGATGAGGTGCGGCTGGCTGTCGGCGAGGCCTGCTCGCGTGCGGTCGAGGCGCATCGGCAGCACTGCCCCTCCGAGCCGGTGCGGATCGCGCTGACCGGGCAGGACGACAGGTTCGAGATCGAGGTCATCAACGCGAGCACAGCGCCTGGGCAAGCCAGGGGCGCGATGGCAGGCGAGGGAACGGGTGCCCCGGCCGGCTTCTCGCTCGCGGTGATCGCCGGCCTGGCTGATGACGTGCGGATTAGCGAGACGCCGGCGGGCACGAGCGTGAAAATGAGCTGGCCGGTGTCTGGTTCGCTGACGGCAGGTGGATCAACGCGGCACAGTTGAGTTACCGTTTCGTCACGATCGGGTTTCGGGCGTCCTCAGTTCAGGACCCGCTTGAGCGTGGTCACCCATGAATGCGTAGACTCCCGCCCACTGCCCGTGATGACGTCCCACTTGGGGCGATGTAACACTATGTGCGCGATATGCCGATCGTGCTGATATGCATAATGTGCACTATATTTCCATAATCGTATGTCGGAGGATAGATGACAAGGCTTAGTTCCATTCTCGCGGATGGAGCGGCCACCGTAGCTGGCTCCAACGTGACCTGGGTCGCCGTGGTAGTGGTCATCGCGGTGCTGGCTCTTGCCGTAGCTTCCTGGCTGGTCAGGCAAGTCCTGGCCGCTGGCCAGGGCACGGCGAAGATGCAGGAGATCGCCAAGGCCGTGCAAGAGGGCGCGGCGGCGTACCTGCAGCGGCAATTCCGCACTCTCGCCGTCTTCGTGGTCGTGATCTTCTTTGTGCTGCTGGTACTGCCGGTGCCCGCAGGCGCTGGTGAGGGCGTCAGGTGGGGCAGGTCGGCGTTCTTCCTTGTCGGCGCCCTGTTCTCGGCCTTCACTGGCTTCACCGGCATGTGGCTGGCCGTGCGGGGCAACGTCAGGGTAGCTGCGGCGGCGCGAGAGAACGACGGCGAGCGGCACGCGATGCGGATCGCGTTCAGAACCGGTGGCGTGGCCGGCCTGATGACCGTGGGCCTCGGCCTGCTCGGCGCCTCGATCGTGGTGCTGCTCTTCAAGGCGAACGCTTCGAGCGTCCTCGAGGGCTTCGGATTCGGTGCCGCCCTGCTCGCCATGTTCATGCGAGTCGGCGGCGGCATCTTCACCAAGGCCGCCGACGTAGGCGCTGACCTCGTCGGCAAGGTCGAGAAAGGCATCCCTGAGGACGACCCGCGCAACGCGGCGACGATCGCCGACAACGTCGGCGACAACGTGGGCGACTGCGCCGGAATGGCCGCAGACCTGTTCGAGTCCTACTCGGTCACCTTGGTGGCATCCCTGATTCTCGGCAAGGCCGCCTTCGGATCACAGGGTCTGGTCTTCCCGCTGATCGTCCCGGCGATCGGCGTGCTTACCGCGATTGCGGGCATCTTCTTCGTCGCGCCGCGCAAGAGCGACCGCAGCGGCATGACCGCCATCAACCGCGGCTTCTTCCTCGCGGCGATCTTCTCGCTGGTGCTTGTCGTGATCGCCGCCTTCTTGTATCTGCCGTCGTCGTTCAGCAAGCTGTCGGGCATCTCAGACCCGGCGATCTTGCATCACTCCGGTGATCCGAGAGTGTTCGCGATCATCGCGGTGATCATCGGACTGGTGCTCGCCAGCGCGATCCAGTTGCTCACTGGCTACTTCACTGAAACCACCCGCCGTCCGGTCAAGGAGATCACCGACTCGGCCCGCACCGGCCCGGCGACCGTCATCCTTTCCGGCATCTCGGTCGGGCTGGAGTCCGCAGTCTATTCGGCGCTCCTGATCGGCGGTGCCGTCTACGGCGCGTTCCTGCTCGGCACGGGCAACGCGACGATCGCGTTGTTTGCGGTCGCCCTGGCCGGCACCGGCCTGCTGACCACGGTCGGCGTCATCGTTTCCATGGACACCTTCGGCCCTGTGTCAGACAACGCGCAGGGCATCGCGGAGATGAGCGGTGATGTAGTGGGCGAGGGTGCCAAGATCCTCACCAGGCTGGACGCGGTAGGCAACACCACCAAGGCGATCACCAAGGGCATCGCGATCGCGACCGCCGTGCTAGCCGCGACCGCGCTGTTCGGCGCGTTCAAGACGACGGTGACGCAGGCGCTCGGCAGCGCCGCGAACACCTTCAGCCTGTCAATCGATCATCCGAACGCACTGGTCGGCCTGATCGTCGGCGCGTCGGTCGTGTTCTACTTCTCCGGCCTGGCGATCATGGCGGTGGGCCGGGCCGCCGGGCGAGTCGTGTTCGAAGTGCGGGAGCAGTTCAGGACGCATCCCGGCATCATGGACTTCACCGAGAAGCCTGAGTACGGCCGGGTCGTAGACATCTGCACGAAGGACTCCCTGCGGGAACTGGCCACACCTGGCCTGCTCGCGGTGCTCATGCCAATCGCGGTCGGCTTCGGCTTCGGCTACATGCCGCTCGGCGCGTTCCTGGCCGGCGCTATCGCGGCCGGAGTGCTCATGGCCGTGTTCCTGGCCAACTCGGGCGGTGCCTGGGACAACGCCAAGAAACTAGTCGAGGACGGTGTCCACGGCGGCAAGGGCTCTGAGGCGCACGCCGCCACCGTCATCGGTGACACCGTCGGCGACCCGTTCAAGGACACGGCGGGTCCGGCGATCAACCCGCTGATCAAGGTGATGAACCTGGTCTCGCTGCTGATCGCCACCGCGGTGGTACAGCAGGCGCACAACACGGGCCTGCGAGCGGGCATCGCCGTGGGCGCCGTGGCGATCGTCGTCGGTTCCGTGGTGATATCCAAGCGTCGCTCGACCGGCATCGAGCCATCAGACGCCGCCCCTGAGGTGGCCGCGCCGCCGCAGGGGGAGCCGTCCAAGACCCCGACGGCCTGACCATGCGCACTTAAATCTCCTTAGCCGTGCGCCCCAGGGGACCGTTCCCCTGGGGCGCACGCGCGTTGGCCTTGGCTCGGGGAAGACTGTGCGTGACGATGGATGCATGGCATCTGGGCACAAGCTCATCATCATGCGGCACGCGAAGGCTGGCGAGTTGCCAGGCGGGCCTGATTTCGAAAGGTCGCTGCGGCCAAGAGGCCGCAGGAACGCGCAGTCGGCGGGCGCGTGGCTGGCCGGCTGCGGCCTGGTGCCCGATCTGGTGCTTTGCTCGAAGGCCAGGCGCGCCAGGCAGACCTGGCAGTACGTCAGCGAAGAGCTGCCTGGTGAACCCGAGGTGGTCATGGACGAGCGCCTGTACGACGCCAATGCCGGTGACCTGCTTAACATCTTCGCTGATACCAGGGCATCGGTAGGAACGTTGCTGTATGTCGGCCACAATCCGGCCGCCGGGGAGGCGGCGAAGGCGCTGACCTTCACGCCGGTCGATTTCCCGACATCGGCTATCGCAGTCGTAACGATAGCCGGTGGCTGGCCGGAACTTGCGGACGGCGCGGGTGAGCTCGTCGCTACCTGGACACCACGCGAAGAGCCGTAACCTCAGCGCGTGACATGCCGTAGGTTCGGTGCGGGATACTCGTTTGCCCGCGCTCTGGGAGGAGGCTGATGTCGGCACAGGTGGTCAGTCTGCGCGATGTGGGCGTTGACCGTGATCAGTCCATGTTGCTGCGGGACGTCAGCTGGACCGTGCATGACGACGAGACATGGGTGGTGCTCGGCCCGAACGGCGCGGGCAAGACAACCCTGCTTCAGCTCGTCTCTGGTTTGGTCAGGCCGACGCGAGGCCGGGCCGACGTGCTCGGCGAGCCGCTGGACAGTGCGGACCTCGATGAAAGCGACCTAGCGGAACTGCGCAGCCGGGTGGGCATCGCGAGCGCCGCCGTGGCCGATCAGGTTCCGCGCAAGGAGAAGGTCATCGACCTGGTGATGACCGCGGGCTACGGCACGCTCGGTCGAAGCAGCGAGGAATTCGACTCGTTCGACGTGGCGCGGGCGGTCGAGCTGCTTGACGTCGTCGGCTCCGCGCACCTGATCAGGCGCCGCTTCGGCACTTTGTCTGAAGGAGAACGCAAACGGGTGCAGATAGCGCGTGCCCTGATGGCGGATCCTGAATTGCTCTTGCTTGACGAGCCAGCGGCCGGGCTTGACCTTGGCGGAAGGGAAGACCTGCTGACCCGCATCGCGGCTCTGGTGCGTGACCCGAGGTCACCGGTTCTGGTAATGGTCACGCACCACGTCGAGGAGGTACCTGACGGATTCACTCATGCATTGCTGATGCGGGCAGGCTCCGTGCTCGCGGCCGGCGAGATCACCGAGGTGTTCACCGAGCGCAACCTGTCGCGGTGTTTCGGGGTGCCGCTGATGGTTGAAAGGCGCGGCGCTCGCTGGATGGCCAGGGCAGTGCCGGTGCGCTAGGCCGCTTATCCTAGTATCAGATTATGTGAGCCTTTTCGCGGCGGTGGCGATTCTGGCGGCGGCCGTTGCGGCGGGCGCCATCAACGCCGTGGTCGGCTCTGGGTCCCTGATCACCTTTCCGACGTTGCTCGCACTCGGCTATCCGCCGGTCGTGGCCAATGTCTCGAACAACATCGGCGTGATCCCCGGCAACGTCACCGCGTCTTTCGGGTACCGCAAGGAACTCACCGGCCAGCGCGGCAGGCTGAGCCCGCTCGCGGTGGCATCCTTCGCCGGAGCTCTCACCGGCGCGCTCGCCCTGCTCGCCCTGCCTGCCGGGATCTTCAAGCTGGTTGTGCCCGCCCTGATCGTTGTGGGATGCGGGCTCGTCGTGCTGCAGCCGCGCCTGTCCGCCTGGGTCGCAAGCAGGAGCAAGGCCAGTGCCGGCGGCGATGCGAAACCGGCGAAGGCCAGCCCCGTGCTGCTCGCCGGGGTGTTCCTCACCGGCGTCTACGGCGGCTACTTCGGGGCGGCTCAGGGCGTGATCCTGGTCGGCCTGCTAGGGATGTTCTTCGCTGACAGCCTCCAGCGCATCAACGCGGGCAAGAACGTGCTTGTCACGATCGTGAACACGACGGCCGCCATCGTTTTCATGATCTTCGCGCATGTGGCCTGGGCGGCCGTCGGCGTACTGGCCGCAGGATCGGCCGTCGGAGGGCTGGTCGGCGCCAGGGTAGGCAGGCGACTGCCGCCGCTGGTGCTGCGGATCATCATCGTCATCATCGGCATTGTTTCCGCCGTGAAGCTGATCTTCTTCCCCTGACCGGGGGGCTTCCTGCTAGCGAGGGTCGGGCGCCTGGCGCAGGATGCCGATGGCGACCGCGCGGGCCGCCAGGTCCCGTGCGTACTGGCCGAGGCTCGGCGAGCCCTCGTCGATCAGCTTGACCTTCTCGAGCACCTGATCGGCGGTGATGCCGTGGGCCTGCCAGGTGCCGCCGCCCGCGGCCAGATTCTCGAGCATGGGCTGGAGCCGGTCGAGCGCGCGGGCGAAACGTGCTTCCGCGCTGCGCCGCTCGCTGAACTCATCCCAGAGCCGCCGGAAGGACGCCGCCTGGTCGGCGGGCAGGATCGCGAATATGCGCGCGGCAGCCGCTTCCTCTGCGGCTTCCTGAAGCCGTTGCGCGTCTTCGCTGGCATACAGGAACAGGTCGCCAGCATCGATCTCGACCAGGTCATGTATCAGCACCATCGAGCTGACCTTGCCGATGTCGGTGCCCTCAGGTGCGTGCTCGGCGAGGGCGAGCGCCATCATGGCCAGGTGCCAGGAATGCTCGGCCGAGTTCTCTCGCCGCCCCAGGCCGGCCAGCCTGGTCTGCCTGAGCACCCCTTTGAGGCGTCCCGCCTCACCGACGAACGCCAGTTGCTCGTCAAGTCGGTCCGCGTGAAACCCCATCTGAGGTTACTGCGGGCCGAGTCCGAGCAGGTGCAGCCCGTAGAGCAAGGCGAGGAAGGCGATCAGGACGCCGACCAGCCGCAGTGCGGAAAGCAGCCTCTGCTTGCGCCGGCTCGCCGATGGCCGGCGCGAGGAACCGACGGCCGACAGCTTGCGCTTGCCGCCGCCAGCGGCGCGCTTGCCGCCTGTGTCGCCGACTGGCCTGCGAAGCTGCCTGGCCTTCCTGGCCTTGCGCCAGGGCAGCTTGGCTGGAGGCGGGGGCGGACTCGGCTTGCGGCGAGCCCGTTCGGCCGCGGACAGTTCGGTGAACCTCGCTGGTTCAGCCTGTCCTGAGGTGAGGTCGCGAAGCTGGCGGTCGAAGTCGTCTGGCTCAGGCATGGCTGATGCTGTACTCCACGGGCATGCACGCAAGTATGGCGGACGAGTCCAGCATAAATCGCCTGAGGCCCTGGTCAGGCGAACCGGACCAGGCAACTACCGAGAGTGACATGACAACCGCATTGTGACACGATTGATGCTCAGGCCACGTCCGCACGCGGGGAGGACCGGGCAAATGACCGAGCAGGGCAACCACACCACGACGGACGCGGGCACGCCCGCGCCGAGCGACGAGTTCTCGCAGTCAGCGGGTCAGAAAGGACCGCTGCTCCTGCAGGATCACTACCTGATCCAGAAGATGGCGCAGTTCAACAGGGAGCGCGTGCCAGAGCGGGTAGTGCACGCCAAGGGAGGCGGAGCTTACGGGTTCTTCACCGCGACCCAAGATATGAGCGAGTTCACCAAGGCAGGCATGTTCGCCGAAGGCGCCACTACGGATCTGCTGATCAGGTTCTCGACTGTGGCCGGCGAACTTGGCAGCGCCGACACGGCGAGGGATCCGCGCGGATTCGCGATCAAGTTCTACACCGATCAAGGCAACTATGACCTGGTCGGCAACAACACTCCGGTGTTCTTCGTGCGGGACCCGCAGAAGTTTCAGGACTTCATCCACAGCCAGAAGCGCCGCGCCGACAGCCACACCCGCGACAACAACATGCAGTGGGACTTCTGGACGCTGTCGCCGGAGTCGGCCCACCAGGTGACCTGGCTGATGGGCGACCGCGGCATCCCCAGGACCTGGCGGCACATGAACGGCTACGGGTCGCAGACCTACAGCTGGATCAACGCCAGCGGCGCGGAGGTCTGGATCAAGTACCACTGGGTCTGCGACCAGGGCAACGAGTTCGTCACCCAGGCCGAGGCCGACCAGATGGCGGGCGAGGACGGCGACTACCACCGACGGGACCTGTTCGAGGCGATCGGCCGCGGCGAGTTCCCAAGCTGGACGCTGAAGGTGCAGGTCATGCCGTTCGAGGACGCCAAGACGTACCGGTTCAACCCGTTCGACCTGACCAAGGTCTGGCCGCACGCGGACTACCCGCTGATCGAGGTCGGCCGGATGACGCTGGACCGCAACCCGACCGACAACCACACCGAGATCGAGCAGGCCGCCTTCCAGCCCAACAACATGGTGCCCGGCGTCGGCCCGAGCCCGGACCGGATGCTGCTCGGCCGGCTGTTCTCCTACGCCGACGCCCACCGGGCCCGGCTCGGGGTGAACTACCAGCAGATCCCGGTCAACGCGCCGGTCGCCCCGGTCCACTCCTACAGCAAGGACGGGGCGATGCGGATGCAGAACGTGTCCGACCCGGTCTACGCGCCCAACTCCAAGGGCGGCCCGAGCGCCGACACCGAGAAGTACCGGCCGCCGACCTGGTACGCCGACGGCGACATCATGCGCAGCGCCTA
>DAHVDE010000082.1 GCA_027313705.1 Actinomycetota bacterium
CGCCTACCGCCGCTCGGCCGAGCTCGCGGGCGTGATCGGCCCGTATGACGGCTACGCACGTAACGCCGCTGCCCACAAGCGCATCATCCGCAAGCACACTGCGGCCTGCGACGACGTGGCCGAGTCCGGCCGCGAAAGCGCGGCGATTCTGCGCGAGGCCAGGAAGCAGTGGCAGCTCGCCGGGAAGATCGGTGAGAAGAACGGCTGGCGCAACGCACAGGCCAGCGTGCTGGCGCCGACCGGCACCATCGGCCTGATGATGGATTGCGACACCACGGGAATCGAGCCCGATCTGGCGCTGATCAAGTTCAGGAAGCTCGTCGGCGGCGGCTCGCTTCAGATCATCAACAACGCCGTGCCGCGCGCGCTGCGTACCCTCGGCTACCAGGTCGAGCAGGTCGAGGCAATCATCGAGTACATCTCAGAGCACGGTCACGTGATCGGGGCACCCGGCCTGCGGGCCGAGCACTACTCGGTTTTCGACTGCGCGATGGGCGATCGGTCGATCGCGCCGATGGGTCACGTGCGCATGATGGCGGCCGTGCAGCCATTCATCTCTGGCGCGATCTCCAAGACCGTCAACATGCCTGAATCGGCGACGGTGGAGGACATCGAGCGGATCTACTTCGAGGGCTGGCGCCTTGGCCTGAAGGCGCTGGCTATCTATCGCGATAACTGCAAGGTGGGCCAGCCGGTCGCCAACGCCAGGGCCGCGAAGGCAGCCGCGCCGGCTAGCGCGGAGACGCCGCACGAGGCCAGGCCGGTGCGCAAGCGCCTGCCGAAGCACCGGCCCGCGACAGTGACCAGGTTCTCCGTGGCCGGTGCCGAAGGTTACATGACCGCATCGAAGTACCCGGACGACGGCGTTGGCGAAGTCTTCCTCAAGCTCGGCAAGCAGGGTTCGACCCTGGCCGGCGTGATGGACGCCTTCTCGATGGCGATCTCGATCAGCCTTCAGTATGGCGTGCCGCTAGAGAAGTGGGTCGAGAAGTTCACCAACATGCGCTTCGAGCCGGCCGGGATCACCGACGACCCGGACATCCGGATGGCAAGCTCGGTGATGGACTACGTGTTCAGGCGTCTCGCGCTCGACCACCTGCCCTACGAGACCCGCGCCGAGCTCGGCATCTTGTCGGCCGCCGAGCGGATCGCACAGCTCGACGGCGGCGATCCCGCCGCGCTCGACGCCGACGAGGTTGACACGGCGGAACTGGCACAGTCCGCGCCGCGTGAGTCCTCGCGGGTGACCACGCAGACACCGCCGCCGGCCGCTCCTGGCGGGCAAGCACCTAACGGACCGCACAGCTCAACCGAGCTAGTCGAAGCCCAGCTCGGCCGGGTCGCCGACGCGCCGCTCTGCTTCACCTGCGGCACCAAGATGCGCCCGGCAGGAAGCTGCTACGTCTGCGAAGGCTGCGGAGCCACCAGCGGCTGCAGCTAAAAGTGAGCGGTATCGCATCAGATGCAACAAGCGCCAGCGAGCGCGGCTGAGCATCTGATCTGCTGAACGCCGCACGCCCGTGCCTGCAGGGGTCCGGGCGTGCGGGGCGGCGCGAGCACCTGGAGCGACTAGCGCCTTAACTGGAGCCGACCGTGGCTTCTGGCCCTGTCGGTAGTGCGCCGGATGAGGGATGCCTCCGGCCTCACCGGGGAACAAGTGGCGAGGCTCTTCGGAGTATCACGCACATCGAGGCGATGATCCGCCGCAGGCGGCTACCTACCGGGGTGAGCGGTGGTCGATGCTCACCAGTTACGACGCTCTGAGCGCAGGTCGAGGCGCTCAGAGCTACGCCTGCTGCTGTGCGACCGAGTCCGCCAGTTCGGCGGCCAGGTCCTCGCTGACCGCCCGCAGGGTCTGCGCGAGCGGCACCTGCGGGCGAGCGGCGGCTGCGATCCGTTCGCCGATCGCCCGCAACTCGCTGTCCGCGTCGTAATCGCGCTGCCATCGCTCGACGACCAAGGGCAGCAGTGAAGCGGCGGCGCTGTCTTCTGCCAGGATCTTCCGCAGCAGCCGGCGCAGTTCGCCGCCATGCACACGTGAAGTCAGCGACCAGCGGTCAAGCAAGTCCGCCACCTCGCGGAACCGAAGCGGCTCGTCCCACCCGGTGTCATCAGGGGCGAAGATCAGCCCTTCGTCGTGCGCCAGGGTCCCTTCCTCCTTGATGACGCGCAGGTTGACCGAGTGACCGTAGTCACGCCAGGGCAACGGCAGCAGCAAGAACAGCGCGAACGCCTCCACCGCTTCGAGCAGGTCGGTTTCCGGTGTCAGCAAGATGTAGTTGTTCGTGGCCACGACACCGTGCCTGGCCAGGGCGCGGTTGACGGCGAGTGCGTTCCCTATGGTGTAGCGAGGCTTATTGTTCTGCCTGATAACCGGGTTCGAGGTGCCGTCGACGCCGAGTGCGACGGCGAACGGGTTGCGGCGGACAAGGCGGCCGATGTAATCCTCGTCGGCGTCACCGCGGGCGTCGGTAAGATCCCACACCGTATTCTGCCCGGGGTCGAAGACCATGTGCTCGTCAAGCCCTGACTCAAGTCGCTTGCGTAGGTATTCCCGAATGACCGTCCCGTTGACGAGGGTGTTGTCTTCCGACGTGATCAGGACGAAGGGCTGCTTGGGCACGAGCTTGCCCGAGGCGAGCAGCGCCAGCTTGCCGGTGAGCCAGGCGTGCTTGAGCTCCCAGGCGGACAGCGGACCGCTGCCTGAGAATTCCATGCCGGTCAGCGAAGCCAGTCGGCCGGCCTCGCAGCCTGCCCTGACCAGCAGGTACAGGGCGGCGCGCAAGTGCGGGGCGCAGGTGACGCCCAGGTAGTCCTGCAGCCGCCTGGCGGTCGCCAGTTCGACCTCGGCAGGCAGGTCAAGATCGTCGGCGATGGCCAGGGCGGTGAAGCGCCACAGTTCGTCCGCCTGGCCAGAGCGGTATAGCTGCCCTTGATGGTTGGGACAGAACACGCACTTATAAGGACAGCCGCGAGTGAAGTTCATCTGCAGCTTGCGCTCGGTCTTGCCGCGCATCCAGTCGAATGGCAGCGGGCAGGAGATCGTCTCCGCCCTGAGCCGCTCCGCGGTGTCGCACAGCAGCACGGCTCTGCCGTGCCTTATCGCCACCCCGGAAAGCACGCGTGCCAGCCGCAGTCCTTCGGCATACCTGCCCGCGTCGAGTTCGGCGAGCACCGTGAGTACTGCGGGCAGCGCGTCCTCGGCCTCGCCCCTGATCAGGGCATCCCAGCCGCAAACCGAACTCTGGACTCCGTCTATGTCACGCAACTGAGGTCCGCCGAGCACAATTTTTCCCCGGTATCCGCGCGACCTGAGCAGCGTGACCAGTTCGGCGACTTCCCTGCCATTGTGAATGTAGACGCCGATGCCGATGACATCGGCGCCGAGCAACTCGGCCAGCCTTCGCTCGAAATCGGCCGGAGGCATGAGCACTACGTGCACCCGGGTGCCTAGCCGCTCAAGCTGGTCACGCAGGAAATCCAGGCCGATCAGCGGAACGCCGCCGAGTTGGTGCGGGATGGCGGAAGGCACGTACACGAGCCGCACGGTCCGCGCACCGACGGTGCGGCGGCGCAGCAGCCCGAGGCTCCACTCGACAGCGGGACTGCGCTCGAAGCGCGGGGGGATGCTCGCGCGTGGAGGGGACAGGTCAGCGACGCAGTCAAGTGCGTCGAGGAAGCCGAGCAGCTCATCGGTCTTCGGCTCGAGCCCGACCCTGGCAAGCTCGTGGCCGCGGTCGCCGTCGAGTTCCCGCAGCGTCAGGCCATCCTCGCTGGCCAGCAGTTCGAACTCCGGCGCAGCTGGCTGGCCGGCCCAGGCTGGCAAGGCAGCGAGAGCGGCAGAAAGCACGCCGGCCGCGCCGGCCGCCGCACGAGCATGTCGCCTGATCCCGCCCCGCTGCCTGAGCGGGTCGGCCTCGGCGAGCAGCGCGCCAGGCACCGCATAACTCATATCGACGGGCACGCCGGCTGACGCCGCTGCCCCCCGCGCCGCGCTCCCCGTCTCGGTCCCCGTCTCGGTCCCCGTCTCGGTGGTGACAAGCCGCCAGCCGGTCGTCAGCACGCCGTCTTCTGCGCCGGTCACCCGTTCTGCCGCCGTGCCCAGCCTCGCCAGGTCGGAGTCGGTTCCCCCGCCGCAGATGATCCAGTGCCCGCGCACGCCGAAGCGGTCGAGTACCACCCGCTGCCGCTCGTCCTTGCGCAGATACCAGCGGATATGGCCGTTCTCCGTCTTCTTGTGCCTGACAAACCGCAACATGGCACAGCGCCGCTCGACGTCGAGCCAGGCTTTCTCCTCGGCCGTCAGCGCCGGCCCGAGTTCCTTCTCGATCTCGGCCAGGCCATGATCTGGCTCCTCCATCAGAACCTGAAGGTGCTTGCTGAGGGCAGCTAGGTGGTCCGCGCGATCAGGCAGGTGCGCGAAGCGCAGCCGCAGCCGCTCGTCGAGCAGCGGCTCGAAGCCGCGGCCGAGCGGGCGCTGGTGCCTGGCAGCCTGATGCAGCACGCCGCTGTCCTCGACCAGCCTGGCCGTCGTCACGGCCAGTTCCCTCGCCGGCTCCGGCCACGCTCGCAGGGTCGCGATCAGCCAGCCAGCCAGGCGGTCGGTCGCCTCGGCGTGCACGGCTTCATGGTCTGCATGAACAGCTCCGCCGAGGGCGCGTGCGGCCGGCTCGGGGAGCGCGGACAGCACGGCGGCGATCTGATCCAGGTGCGCCTTGAGCAGCCGGCTCTGGCTGTCGAGCATGCCATCACGCTCCTCCGGTGGCGCGCCGCGCAGCAGGGCCAGGAAATGCCTGCCTAGCGTGTCGCGCCCCAGGCACCTGCCGAGTACCCCGGCATAGGCGGACAAGTTCATAACCTCGGCCGATGCCGGAATAGGTGCCATAAGCCAAGGCTACGAGCCTAAGCCAAGGTCACAGGCAGCGGGCACGCTAGGGCGCCGGCCACGGCAGTATCCGAGCGGCACTCACCCGCTCATGATCCGCATCGGGCCAAAGACCTGCACCGTCCGGGCGGCTCCGGCAGGCACGGCCTCATCTCGCGCCGGGCGTTCTCCGGTAACGAGCCGAGCTAACCTGCGAGATCAAGCGAGCGGAAGCGAGGCGACGATCTGCTCGGCGATGGCCAGGGACGCCGTCGCCCCAGGTGAGGGCGCGTTGCGCACGGCGGTGACCTGGCCGGTCCGGTGGATGCGAAAGTCGTCGACGAGCGATCCGTCGGAATCTACTGCCTGCGCGCGCACTCCGGCGGGCGCGCTCGTAACATGCGCGGCTTCCAGCCAGGGCAGGTAGGTCCTGGCCTCGGCGAGAAACGCGGCGCGGGACAGCGACCCCCTGACTTCGCGCACGCCAGTGCGCCAGTGCTGCCTCGCAAGCCGGCGCAAGGCCGCCGACCTGACCAGCCTGGTCAGCTGCCCGGCGGAGACATCCCGCCACCGGTAGCCCTCTCTGGCGAGGGCGAGCACGGCGTTGGGGCCGAGGTCGACCTCGCCGTCGGTCCTCGGCGTCAAGTGGATGCCAAGGAACGGGTACGCGGGATCGGGCACCGGATAGATCAGCCGCCGCACCCGATCGCGTACCTGCGGGCGCAACCGAAGGTACTCGCCGCGGAACGGCACGATCTCCGGTGCGGCGGTGTCACCCGCCGCCAGGGCAACCAGGTCGGCCTGAAGCCCGGCACAGATCACCAGGTGCGATACCCGGTGCGTGCCAGCGCTGGTCACCACTTCCACCGCGGTGCCTTGGCTGCGGATCGCGCTGACCTCCGAGCCGAGCAGGACCTGGCCGCCCGAGGCGGTAACGTCCTGCGCGTACGCGCGGGCCACGGCGGGGAAGTCAGCTATCGCGGTCGTGGGCGAAAGCAGCGCGGCGACGCCGGCCACGTCGGGCTCGAGGGCGCGGATCTCCGGTCCGTCCAGCCAGCGCACGCCAGGCACGCCGTTGGCCAGGGACCGGCGCTCGAGCTCACGCAGCCGTTCGGTCTCCTGCTCGTTCCTGGCCACGACGAGCTTCCCGCGCTCGTCCCAGGGAAGACCACGATCCCGACAATAAGCACGCAGCAGCTCCACCCCGCGACGGCAGTTCCTGGCCTTGGCCGAGCCTGGTGCGTAGTAGATGCCCGCATGCACGACGCCCGAGTTGTGTCCGGACTGATGTCGCGCTACCGCGGCCTCCTTCTCCCAGACGATCACCTCGGTGCCTGACTGTGCCAGTTGCCTGGCTACCGCAAGCCCGATCAGGCCGGCGCCGACGATTCCTACCTGCTCTTTCACAACACGCACCTCGCTGCCGCAGAAGATATGCCGCACGTCCCCTCCTGATGCTGAGGGATTGAATCGGCGTGTGCCAGTGTTACCCTGCCCATGCAGGTGGAAATCTGGTCTGATGTGGTCTGCCCTTGGTGCTATCTGGGCAAGATGCGCTTCGAACGCGCGCTCGGCGAGTTCGCGCACAGCGCCGAGGTGGAAGTGGTCTACCGTTCCTTCGAACTCGACCCCGGCGCGCCGAAAGGGGTCACTACCCCGACGGTCAGCATGCTGGCCAGCAAGTACGGCATGAGCGACCAGCAGGCCGAGCAAGCGCAGCGGCAGATGGAGCAGCGAGCCGCGCAGGACGGGCTGACCTTCCGCATGAGCGGCCTGCGCAGCGGCAACACCAGGGATGCGCACCGGTTGCTGCATCTGGCTAAGGCCAGGGGCCTTCAGCCGGAACTGGCCGAGCGGCTGCACAGGGCCTACTTCACCGAACAGGACTCGATTTTCGATCACCAGTCGCTGACCAGGCTCGCTGCCGAGGTGGGCCTTGAAGCAGGCGAGGTGGCCGAGGTGCTGGCCGGGGACGACTACGCGGCCGACGTTACGGCCGACGAGGCCATGGCGCAGGCCCTCGGCGCGAGCGGCGTGCCATTTTTCGTAATCGACCGGCGCTACGGCATCTCAGGAGCCCAGCCAGCGGAGACCATCGCCAGGGTGCTCGACGAGGCATGGGAGAAGGCCGGAGCCTAACCAGGCACATCGTCGCGGGTTAGCTCCTGATCCGCATGGGCAGTGAGCGCGGGCCGCGGATCTGGCCGGCCGACCAGAGGACCGAGTCAGGGTCGGCCAGGCTGAATTCTGGTATCCGCTCCAGCCAGACCTCCAGCGCCACCTTGAGCTCGAGCCTGGCCAGATGCGAGCCGACACAGCGGTGAATGCCCAGGCCGAAGGCGGCGTGCCGGTTGATCTCGCGGTCGATGACGACCTCGTCCGCCCGGTCGAACTGAGCCGGGTCGCGGTTGGCGGCAGGGAAAGAAAGCAGGATCCAGTCGTCGGCCTTCATGTCCACGCCGCGCCAGCGCATGTCGTCCTTCACCAGCCTGGCCATCGTGACCGGCGCGTAGGCGCGCAGGAATTCCTCCATCGCGGTCGGCAGCAGGCTCCGGTCGGCGACCAGTCGCTCCCGGTCGGCCGGGGTCCTCGCCAGGTGCCACAAGGACGCGCCGATCGCGCTCCATGACGTGTCGATGCCGGCGATGAGCAGCAATGCCATCGCGCCGACGACGTGCGCTGCCTCCAGTTTCTCCCCGTAAAGCTCGGCGTTGAGCAGGTAAGTCGTCAGGTCGTCACGCGGGTTGTCGAGATGGTCATGCACCTGCGCGACGAGGTAGTCGAACAAGTTCTCGATGCGTTCGACCCGCTCTTCAGGCTCGCGGTTGATGCCCTCTAGCGCATCCTCGACGAATACGCGGAACTTAGGCCCGTCCTCGGCAGGAAAGCCCATCATGTTCGCGATGACTCGCATCGGGATGTGCTGCGCGTAGTCGACGGCGGCGTCGACTACGTCCGCGCCTTCGAACGCGTCGATGAGCGAGTGGCAGAAGGCGCGGGTGGCCGGCTCCTGCTTGCTGATCGCGGTCTTGGTGAAGGCGGGCAGCAGGAGCTTGCGCGCGTCGTGGTGGAAAGGCGGATCGGAGGAGATCGGCGGTGTCCCGCCGATCGGCGCGGCGCTCTTCGGCGGCCGGAAGTTGCCCATGACGATCGACCGGGACGAGAAGCGCTCCGTGTCGTAGGCGATCGAGGTGACATCCTCGTATCGAGTGGGCAGCCAGCCGCCGCCGAACCGCTCGGTGCGCGCGATGGGGCAGCGCTCGCGCAGGTCATCCTGGATCGGGTATGGGTCGGCTGACCATTGCGGCTCCAGATGCGAGAAATCCGTGGCCCAGTCGTCGACCGGGCCGGTGATGATCTCGCTCCTGACGCCGTCAGCCTCCTCGGCTTCGAAGTCGTCTTCCTTGAGCCCGCGGGGGAAGCGTTCGTCGACGGTCATCTCAGCTCTCCTCGTCGAGTTCGATCGCCCGTTCCGGGCAGTTGGCGACCGCGAGGCGAGCTTCGCGTTCCCTGCCTGACGGCACCACGCCGTTGCCGAGTACCTGCCCGAAACCCTCGCCATCCTCGCCGAAGAGATCGGGGACCAGGTCGTAGCAGCGCCCGTGCCCCTGGCACTTGCCGGTATCTATCCGCACCTTCACTTCGCTGTTCCCGTCTGTTGCTTTTCTCTGGCCAGGACGGCGGCCGATCCGAGCCCGGCGACAACGCGTCTGAGCAGCGCAGCCCACTCCCGCTCATCGACCGCGTGCAAATCCGGGGTTACCAGCGCGCTGCCCATCGCCAGCAGCAGGCAGAAATGCGCCAGCGCGTTCGGTGACAACTCCTGGTCAAGTTCGCCGTCCGACTTGGCCACCTCGATCAGGCCGGCCAGCCAGTCGGCTCTTTCGGCCATGTAATCGCGCATGGGCCCGGCCACGTCCTCGTCCCGGCGAGCGGCGACCAGGGCCTCGACGATGAGCGCGCAGCGGGCATCGCGGCGATCAAGCAGCCGCTGCCCGATGATGAGCAGCAGGCCGGTGACCGACCGGCAGGGATCGGCCGCGAACATCTCGGCCAGCATGCGCCGCCCGTGCACCGCGAGCGCCGCGACGAGCAGCTCGGCCTTCGAGCCGAAATGCGCGTACATCGCCCCGTTGCTGACGCCCGCGGCGGCCGCGATGTCAGCTACCCGGGTACCGTCGTAGCCGCGCTCGGCGAAGGCGTCAGCGGCAGCGCGCAGCAGTCGTTCCTTCGTCTGCGCGGCAGCGACCCCAGCGATCCGGCCCACAGGCAAATTAAACGAACGTTCATAACATTCGTCAAGGCGCCTGCGTACGACCTGCCGCAGGGCTATGGCAACGGGCGGTAACCGGATAGCTGGCGTCTGGATTTGATGCCGAGCTTGCCGTAGATCTGGGACAGGTGGTATTCGACGGTCTTGACGCTGATGTAGAGCCTGGCCGCCGCCTCCTGGTTGGTGAGGCCGGCCGCGATCAGGCGGGCGACGGAGCGCTGGCGTTCGGTAAGCATGGCGGCGGCCCTGGCATGCCCGCCATCCGCCGGGACGTTGGCAGGGACATCGCCGGGGGCGCCGGCCAGGTCGGCAGCACAGCGCCTGGCGTAGGCGACGGCCCCGGCCGACAGGAGACGAGCCTGCGCGCGCTCGATGAGGCGCCGGCCGTTCGCCTGGTCGCCGAGTTCTCGCAGCAGCCTGCCGTGGCAGTGCTCGCGCAGCCCGATCTGGAAGGGAACGACGAGGCTGGGGGCTGGCAGTTCCGCCGCGGCCGCATAATGCCTCAGCGCGGCCTCCTGGTCCCGGTGCCGCTCGGCGAAGATGCCGGACAGGCGGTGGTAAGCGACCCGCAGATAGGGCACCTGCTCGGCGAGTTCGGCAAGTTCCGCCAGTGCGGCGGTGGCGTCGGTAACCGACCCTGACCCGATCAGCGCCTCCGTGCGCAGCGGCAGCCAGAGAGCGCGAAACTTGCGCGGTGCGTCTCCCGCCTGGTCGGTCTCAGCCAGGCGGGGCAGTGCCGGATGAGTCGCTGCCAGCGTGCCTTTGGCGTGCGCGATGGTCACGAGCGCGAGGTCGGTGAGCACCTGACCGTCCGCGCACTCGGCGGCGAGTTCACTGGCATGCCTCAGGTGCCCGCTGGCGGCCGGCCAGTCCGCCAGGTGCGCGGCGAGGATGGCAAGAAGCGCGTCGGCCTGACCCTGGTCGGCGACTTTCCTGGCTGACCCGGCCAGATCGGCTGCCGCACGCCAGTCGCCGAGCAGGTGGCGGGCCAGCGCCAGCCATAGGCTGGCCCGCGAGCGGGTCACGGCAGGTACCAGTTCGTCCTGCGGCGAGACCAGTTCAGACAGGCCGCCTGCGGCCTCGCCAAGTGCTCCGGCAAGCACCCGGTAGCAGCCGATCGCGAGCCTGGTCGCCTGGTCGCCAGGCTCGCCGCCCGGCCGTGCCAGCGTGCGCAGCGCGACCTCCGGTCCTTCCGCATAGCACTGCCCGGCTGCCAGCAGCCTGACCAGCCATCGGTCAAGTCCCCGCCCCTGGCTCGCCAGCGCCAGCCCGGCCGCGGCCGCCTCGGCGGCGGCCTGGCCACGTGCGCAGGACAGGCTAAGGACGGCACGCAGGCCGTGCGCCACAGTCGCGACCAGGTCCCCGCGGCCGGCCTCGGGGGAGGCGCGTTTCAGCAGAAACTCGGCCTCCAGGTCGCGGCCTTCCAGTACCGCTCGCCCGGCCAGCGCGCAGTCGCGCAGCGCGGAAGGTGAACAGTCGGCAATGCGGTTCCACAGGCCTGCCGAGCCTGGAGTCGCACCGCAGACCCTGGCGATGCCTGCCTTGAGCAGCCGCCGTTCTCTGGCGACGGCGTCCTCGCTGAGATCGCTGGCCCACTCCAGCAGCCGGTCCGCGCCTGGCCGTCCAGGCGCGGTCGCGCTCTCGTCATCGGCCGCGGCCTCGAGCGCGGCGGCAAGTGCCTCATCCGCGCCGCTCGCCGCGGCTACCAGGTGCGGCCAGGCGGCCTCGTCTGGTAACGCGGCGGCGGCGGCCAGGTGCGACAAGCGCCGTTTTGTCGGCCGCAGACCGGAAAATGATTCGCCGCGCGCCCCGGCGGCTGGCGTGGTCATGGAGTTCATTGTGGCCCGCTGGCACGGCTAGGGAAATGCTAGGGCCGAACCCGAGGGCGCGGGGGCCGGCCCTTAAGGATGCTGGAAAGCGCAAGCAGAGCAGAACGGCACAGTGCGCGATTCGGCTGCCAGCTTAGGCAACGGCGAGGGGGGGAAGTAATTTAAATGGCCAATAAACGCATATCTGTTTTTGTATATGCACATGACCCGATAACGCGTAGCGGCCTCATCGCTCAGTTGCGCGGGCGCCCAGAGTTCGATTTAACCGAGACGCCGCCCGACCTTCCTCCCGCGGTCGCCGTCCTGGCCATCGAGACCGCCGACGAGCAGGCACTGCAACTCATGCGCGGGCTGCGGGTCCAAGGATGCGAGCACCTGGTGCTTGTCGTCAGTTCGCTGAGCGACGAGGACCTGATGGCCGCCGTCGAAGCTGGCGCGGGCTCGATCGTCTGGCGCTCGCGGGCGTCGGCATCCTGGCTGGCCCAGACGGTGCTGAATGCCGCCAAGGGCGAAGCCGCGCTGCCGCCAGAAGTGCTTGCCCGCCTCCTCAAGCAGGTCACCAGGCTGAGACAGCATGTTCTTACACCGCGCGGACTGGCGATCAACGGGCTGTCAGCGAGGGAGCGCGACATTCTCAGGCTGGCCGCCGAAGGACTCGCCACCGACGAGATCGCCCGTGAGCTGTCGTATTCGAAGCGGACGGTCACCAGCGCGCTGCACGACGTCTCGGTCAGGTACCAGCTGCGCAACCGCACCCACGCCGTGGCGTACGCCATCAGGGAAGGCTTCATATGACAGCGCGTCGTGCCGCGCTGCCCGGCTGCTTGTGTGCTAGCTGTTACATGAGTGAATCACCAGTCGGCAAAATCCGCAGTTCACGGCCGTTAGCGTGAGCGATTTGGTAGATATCGTCCGCGACTTGGTAACGGAGCGTGCCGCCTCTGCATGCTTCGCTGGCCGTAAGGCGGAACTTCACGAGATCTCGGTCAGGGCCGCCCTGGCCAGATCGGGGCGGCGCCAGGTCGTCGTGGTCGAAGGCGGGCCAGGGATGGGGAAGACCGCGCTGCTGGATCGCGCCCTCGACCAGCATCGTGACTTCAGGGTCCTGCGCGGCGACTGTGCGCTCGGCAGCGCAGGCGATCAGCTGGCGGCCGGCGCGCGCTGGGCGCTGCGCGTCGAGCCGAGCGCGCGGTCGCCGGGGCGCCTGCTCGCGGCGGTCCGTGCGCTGGCCGCTGAGGGCGGGCCGGTCGCGATCGCGCTCGACAACGTCCAGCGGATCGACGCTGAATCCGCCGCCGAGTTCTCTGCCCTGCTCCGCGCGATGCGCGGGTCCGCCCTGCTCGTCCTGTTCGGCCTGCGGGTTCCCTGGCAGCCGGCGACGGGCGAGCCGAGCGTCGGCCGGTTCAGGCAGCGTTTGTCGGCGGGAAAGAACGTGAGCCGCATGATCCTGGCCGAGCTGAGCGTGGCGGAGACGGGCGAACTGGTCAGCCAGGCCGGCGCTTCGGCGCCCGACGAGGCCGCCGTGCGCTTGCACCTTTACACCGGCGGGCACCCGGCGCTGCTTTCTTCCCTGCTCGGCCAGGGATCCGCGGTGGTGCACACCCCGCCGGCGGATCTGCTCGGCCTGTTCGACCCGCTGGTCATGAGTGTCCTGCGAGTCGTTTCCGCGCTTCCCGAGCCGAGCCGGTGCCTGCTGGCTGCCATGGCGGTGGCTCGCGAGCCCTGGCCGCTCGCGGTCGTCGGGTCCGTCGCGAAGATCGCGGACCCTTTCGAGGCGCTTGAGCCGCTGCTTGATGCCGGACTTGCCCAGTGGTTCCCGGCCGAGCCTGTCGCGCCCGTCGCCATCAGGTATCCGCTGTATCGCGACGCGATCTACCGCAGCCTGCCCGCCGCTCGCCGCACCGCACTGCACGCCAGGGCGGCCGGCTACGCGACGGGAACGCGCGCCTGGGCGCACCGGGTCGCGGCCGACCTGACCACGGCGCCGACCCTGGCAGCGGTGCTCCTGCAGGAGGCTGAGCGTTATTACCTGGCCGGCGACAACGAGCAGGCAGGGATGCTGCTCATCTGGTCAGCCGCGAGCACCTCCGATCCTGGCGCGGGTGACCGGTACCTGGCCAGGGCCGCGTCCTGGGGCCTGCGGCTGCGTGCCGTCGACTGGGACCGTCACCTTGAGTCCTGCCTCATGCGGTATCAGCCGAACGCGTCCCGCGCATTCCTGCTCGGCCTGCTCGCCGAGGCCGCTGGCCGGTATGCGCACGCCAGGACGCTGCTGGCGGATGCAGGTGAACTGGCGCGGGCGGAGCGCGACGCGCGAGGCGACGACGACGCGCGGGCGGTTTCTGCAGGCATCGAGCTTGCCATGGCCATGGTTCAGGCCAACCTCGGCCAGCCGGCCGAAGAGGGCAGGCTAGCGGACAAGGTCCTGGCCGTGCCAGGGCTGCCTGCTGTCCACCGTTCGACGGCCGAATACCTCGCTGCCGACGCGCGGGCCCGCACCAGGGGACCCCTGCTGGCCCTGCGCGTGCTGGCCAGGAACGTTCCCGACGCCGACATCGACGCTCACGGTGGCGGCCAGCCGGCCGGCAGCGAGAGCATCAGGCTCTGGGCTCGTGGCGTCCTGCGGCTGCTCGGCGGCCAGTTGCGGGCCGGAACCGACGACCTCGCCAGGATGCTGCGTGCCGAGGACCGGGCCGCGGCTAGCCCTTTTGAACCTGCCGCGCATGCGTACCTGGGTTATGCGCAGTACCTGCTCGGAGACATGAAGGGGTCAGAACGGGCAGTCGCGCAGGCGGTGCTGGCCCTGGCCGGGCACGGCATCGCCAGGTCGCGGGTTCTTGTGCATGGCTTCGCGGCCTGCGTGGATGCGGTCGCCGGACGCGCAGCAGCCGCCGCGAATCATGTGCAGACGGCACGGCGGTGGCAGGCCGAGTCAGGTCCGGCGGACTTCGCCGCCTTTCCGGCACTGGCCATCGCCACGATGGCCCAGGTCAGCGGGGACTACCAGCGGATGGCCGCCGCGCTCGGCTGGTTGCCGCGTGGCCAGGGCCAGGGCGTGCTGCACGAGGCGTGGTGGCGGCCGCTTCAGGTGGAGGCGCTCATCGGGGCCGGTCAGCTCTCCGCCGCCCGTCGTGCCCTCGGCCGGCTGATCAGCAGGACAGATGTCCTGGCTCATCAGCCGATGACCGTCGCCTGGCTCGAGTGCAGGCTCGACGCTGCCGCGCACGGCGAAGGCGTGAAAGCGCGCTTTTCCGCCGCACTTGCCGCTCCCGCTGCCCCGGACGACATACCGCTGCACCGGGCCAGGCTGGCCCACGATTACGGGCGCTTCTTGATGTCGGCCCGTAACCGGCGGGCGGCCATCGGCTGGCTGCGGCGGGCCGCCGAGCTATACGGCGAGCTCGGGGCGCAGCCATTCTCCGAGCGGTGCGCGGCCGATCTCGAACGGTGCGGAGTGCGGTTGAGCGGCTCATCAGGTCTCGACGCGCTCGCCAGCCTGGTACCGCGCGAGCGCGCGATCGCGGACCTCGCCGCGGCGGGGCTGACGAACGCCGAGATCGCTGGCAGCCTGTTTGTTAGCGCCAAGACAGTCGAATATCACCTCGCCAGCGTCTTCGCCAAGCTCGGCATCTCCTCGCGCAGGCAACTGGCGGCGCGGCTTGGCGGCGAGTCGCCGGCGTAGCGGCGGGCCACCCGCTGGCGCCGAGCAGGTCGCCGCAGGGTTCCAGCCGGTAAATGGCAGGTGCCGTTCCTCCCGCGCGCTCACGCCACCGTGCCACGGGAGGCCGGTCAGGAGCTGCCCGATCTGGCGCCGTTAGTGCGGTTCAGGGCTGCGCGATCAAGCACCAATTCGTGCCTTCCTCGGAGCGCGAGTGCGCTGGGTCACGCCTGACGACAGACGCAGACTCGGGCGTAAGGGATCTGGCTGCACAGCCACATCTTTGGAGCGACTCATCTTTGGACCGTCAGATCTTCTGACCGAGGAGGAAGCGTGCCCTCGTATCTGTCTCCAGGCGTGTATGTCGAGGAGGTCTCCTCGGGTTCGCGGCCGATCGAGGGTGTTGGCACCGCCCTCGCCGCGTTTGTCGGGTTCACCGAGCGCGGTCAGGTCAACGAGCCCACGCTGGTCACGAACTGGACCCAGTTCACGAAGGCGTTCGGCGGCTTTGCCGAAGGCGTTTACCTGCCGCATGCGGTGTACGGGTACTTCCTGAACGGCGGCGGCGCGGCGTATGTGGTCAGCGTGGGCCTCAACGGCCAGGTGCCAGCAGGAAACGGCGATGACGCCAGCGACTCAGACAGGATCGGCGAGGTCGCCAGGGGTGAGCTCACCACCGGGGGAGACCGTGCCCGTCCGGCCCTCCGGGTGCGGGCGATCTCACCTGGAGCGGTCGGCAACGACATCGCCGTCGAGGTAGCCGATGCGGGTGACGGCGCGGAGGGAACCTTCAAGCTGGTCGTCAAGCGCGGCGGCGAGATGGTCGAGACGATCGACAACCTCACCGCCAAACGCGGGCCAAGGTACGTGGTGACCGCAGTCAAAGAGCAGTCCAAGCTGATCGAGGTCGAGGAGGTGCGCGGCGGCGCGGTGCTCGAGCCTGCCCGCGGCAGTCAGGTGACCCTGGCAGGCGGGCAGGCACCGGCGGAACCCGCCGGCGTCACCGTGCCGGTCAGCCCGCAGCAATATGTCGGCAGCACCGCCGACCGCACCGGCTTCGCCGGCCTCGAAGCCATCGAGAACGTCACGATGCTGTCCGTGCCCGACCTGATGTCCGCCTACCTCAATGGCGTCATCGACATGGATGGCGTCAAGGCGGTGCAACTGGCGATGATCGCGCATTGCGAGCTGATGGCCGACCGGGTGGCGATACTCGACGCCCCGCCTGGGCTCGGCGCTCAGCAGGTGCAGGACTGGCGGATGGACACGGCGGGCTATGACTCGAAGTACGCCGCGCTCTACTGGCCCTGGGTGAAGATCATGGACCCGGTGCGCGGCGCTCCGGTCATGGTGCCGCCGAGCGGGCATGTCGCCGGGGTCTGGGCGCGGAACGACGACACCCGCGGCGTGCACAAGGCGCCGGCTAACGAGGTGCTCCGCGGCGTGATCGACCTGGAGACCAACGTGACCAGGGGCGAGCACGATCAGCTCAATCCGATCGCGGTCAACTGCATCAGGTCGTTCCCAGGACAAGGCATCAGGATCTGGGGGGCGCGCACGCTGTCGAGCGACCCGGAATGGCGGTACCTCAACGTGCGCCGGCTGTTCAATTTCGTCGAGAAGTCGATACTGAGCGGCACCAACTGGGTCGTCTTCGAACCCAACGACCGCTTCTTGTGGGGTGCGGTGCGGCGGACGATCACGATGTTCCTGCGCCGGGTCTGGCGCAGCGGCGCGCTCTTCGGGCGCACGCCTGAAGAGGCCTTCTACGTCAAGTGCGATGAAGAGAACAACCCCGAGGAGAACAGGGACGCCGGGATTCTCACCGTCGACGTGGGAATAGCGCCGGTCAAGCCGGCCGAGTTCGTCGTCTTCCGCATCTCGCAGTACTCGCAAGGCGCGGCGCTCGAGGAATAGGCGTGCTCGGAGCAAGCAGAGAGGGCTGTCGTCGTGACGCAGAGCAATCTTGAGTTCACCCCGATCGCATCCGCGCCGATCTTCGTGATCTCGGCTCCTGCCCTGCAGATCACCGGCGGGCCGCCAGGACTTTCCATCAGCAACCTTGCCTTCCAGGAACTCGGCGGCATCAACAGCGAGATCAACATCGAGCAGTACGTATCCGTCGACAGCACCGGCTACGTCAGCCACACCAAGCAGATGGGTCTCACCAAGCCGCCGACCGTCACGCTCAAGCGCGGCATCGACACCAACCTGGCGCTCTGGTACTGGCACAACATGGCACTGCTCGGCCTGCCGACCGCGCGCACGAACGTGACGCTTGAGATGTACGGCGGCGGCGTCCCCTCGATCTCCAATGTCAAGCCGCTGTTCACCTACACGCTGCTTGCCGCCTGGTGCGCCAAGATCAACATCGCCGGGGCGAGGGCAGGAGAGGGTTTCGTCACCGAGGACATCATGATCGCCTGTGACCAGATCGTCCAGGGCGACGGCTAGCTCGCAAGTCCCACCGGAATAACCAAGGAAGGAAGGTGCCGCCATGGCGGCAGTGGCCAGCGGCAATCCGACCGTCATGTCGGCGTCGACCTTCGTCATCCAGGTCGACGGAATCCAGGTTGCCGCGTTCAGCGAGTTGTCAGGCATCAGCACCGAAGTCGAACCTGTCGAGTACATCTCCACTGGCCCCGACGGGATCTTGCACACCAAGCAGTACGGCAAGACGAAGCCGCCTCAGGTCACCCTCAAGCGCGGCATGGACACGGAAACCTACATGTGGGCCTGGCATCAGGCCGTGCTTCAAGGTGAGCCAACCGCGCGCAAGACCTGCTCGCTTCAGCTCTTCGCCGCCTCCCAGTCGCCGAAATCTGGCCAGCCGATCATCACCTACATCCTGGAGAACGCGTGGCCGTCGAAGCTCGAGATAAGCGGGATGAAGGCAGGGGCGTCGGAACTCGTCACCGAGACCGTCGTGCTGTTCTGCGACCAGATCCTCATGCAGCCGGCTGGCTGAGGCGGAAAGGTATGATCGCCGCGCCAGGACCAGTGCCGGTTCCGCCCGACCAGCTCCCGCCGCAGACCTCGGCCGGGCTGGCGACCCTTTACCCGTTCGTGCTGCCGAGGGGCTACGTCGACGAGCAAGGCCTGGTGCACCGCGACGGCGTGATGCGCCTCGCTACCGCCAGAGACGAGATCCTTACTCAGGGCGACCCGAGGGTGGCGCAGAATCCGGCGTACCTCACCGTGCTGCTGCTGGCCAAAACGATTACCAGGATCGGCCAGAGGCAGAACGTCGACACCCTTGTCGTCGAGAATCTGTTCGCCTCTGACCTGGCCTTTCTTCAAGACCTCTATCGCCGGATCAACGCCGAGGGGCACACGGAAGCAGACGTCGCCTGCCCGTCATGCGGGCATCAGTTCGTGGTGGACATCGCCGGTGATGCCAAGGGGGAATCCTGACCCGCACCGTCGGCCGGCTCTGGGAAGAGATCGTGTACCTCGCCTACTACCTCCACTGGCCGCTTGAGGAGCTCCTCGGCCTGCCGCACAGCGCGCGGGCCAGGGTCATCGCGGAGGTCGGCAAGATCAACACCCAGCTCACCGACGGTGCGGCAGGCAATTAAGTGAAATTACAGGTCAGGACCGCGGACGGAGGATCAGCCAGAATGCGGTGGGGACGGCCGGCACTGACGGCGCTGCGGCGCCGCCGTAAGTTCGAGGTGCCCGGGGAAGTAACCTTGGCGCCCGCAGGAGAGTGGCGGACACTGCCGCCGCTCAGCCTCGCCGTGTCACCAAGACCTGTGCTCGTCGGTGCCTCTTTGCTGCGCCGCCCGGACATCACCGGCGCCAGGTCACTGATCGACCGTGCGCCCGGCCCGGCCGCCCGGCTGACCGGCCAGGTCAGCGGCCTGGTGCGCGCGCCGGCCAGACTAACGGCGAAAGACCTCGCCGAACAGCAAGCGGGCAGCGGGCGCGGTGGCCGCCAGGAGCGCGCCGGGCCGGCCCAGCCCCGTCCAGGTGAATACTCACCGGCCCGTGAGCGTCTTCGCCCGGCAGTCGTCACCGCACCTGGCCAGCGCCAGGTCCTGGTCCGCGCCACTGAGGAGTTCACTGGCGAGCCGCAACCTGACCAGACTCCTTACGCGTCGTCGGCGTGGCTGCGCATGGTGCAGGCATACCGGATGCTGCCAGGAGAAGGCGGCTTCTCGGAGACGGCCAAGCCGAATGGCGGCTCTGTCATGTCCTGGTCGAGTTCGGCCGCCATCCCGCCACCCAGCCAGGCAGCTTCGCCGGCCTCCCCGGCCCGTGCACCAAGTGCACCTGCCGCCGTGCAACGCCGGGCGAGCCTAGCGGAGAGTCGCCGCCTAGGCATCGGCCGCCCATTCACCACCCCCACCCCAGCCCCCGCCCCAACCCCCGCCCCAACCCCCGCCCGCCCAACCCCCCAGCCCCGGCCCCCCCAGCCCCAACCCCCCCAGCCCCAGCCCCAGCCCCCACAACTCC
>DAHVDE010000084.1 GCA_027313705.1 Actinomycetota bacterium
CAGCGCCAGCGCGGCCAACTGATACTGGGGTGCTGGCGAGGATGAGGCGGTGTTTATCAGCACGATCGCCGCTGCGATCCCGGCGACGGCAAGTATCCACCCATCCGCCAGCGCGAATCGCTCAGCAACGGCCCGGCCGCCGAGCAAGCACGCGATCAGCAATGCTTGAAACCGGTGGATCGGCAGGAAGACCGGGCGTTAAGTATGGTGTGCCTTCCGGTGACCGTGCCGGCCCGGTTCCTGGGCACCGGCTCTGGCATGTCCAGCTACTCGCCATCGTCATACTCCCCGTCAGGGGACCCTGGCCTCGATCTTTCTTGAGGCTGGCTTGGTGGCCTGAAGTGTCGGCTCGGTGGCTGACCGGAGCAGCTGTCGCTGCGGCGCATCGCCGTCATCATGGCGGCCAAGGGCGGGCTGGCGGCTGACATCACCACGCCACCTTGCGGAGCATGGCGCACGTCCAGGGCAAGCTGTTCTGGCGGGACCTCGAGCGGCACCATCCAGGGATCAGCTCGCTGCGGCTGGCACCGGAGGCGGCTGCCAGCTGGAAACAGCGGATCCTGGTGAAGACGACGAGGTCGGTGACCGCGGCCGGCGCCGTGGCGGGTGTGACCGGACTCGAACACCGTGTCGGCTCGCCTGCGGCAGGCACGTAGTCGAGCTAAAGTGAACGTTTGGCAACGCAGCCGAGTTTCCGGCATTGGCTGGGAAAACTATTAAAAGGTCGTGAGAAACGGCCGCGCCGCCTTGCGTGCAGGACCCTGCCGAGGGGAGCATCGCCTGGGCAGGCATCTGGCCCATCTGCGAATTGAACGCAGCGTACGGTGCCTTACCGTGCGCCGATAAGCCGAAAGCACCATCCGGGGCCGGCGATTCGGGCTGCCCGGGTGGCCGGAGGGAGTCGCACAGTGAGTGACGGGCATAATTCCCGGTCGGTACCGCGGCCGGGCTGGTCGCGTGGGCGCGGCCTGACCGCCGGAGTCATCAGCATGACAACGGTCGCCGCGTTCCTGGCGATCGCAGGCACCGCAAGTGCCGCCGCAGCAACCGCTCCGGTTGGCGCGGCCGGGCTGGTGCCGGCCGGAGCGGCAAGAATCGGGGCCGTCCCTGCCAGCACCAAGGTCAGCTTCGACGTGGTGCTATACCCGCGGAACGCGGCGGGCCTTGACCAGTACGCGACCGAGGTAGCCACCCCCGGTTCGGTGCTCTACCACCGTTACCTGGCCAAGGGCCAGTTCGCCAAGCTTTTCGGCGCCACCAGCGCGACCGTCGGCAACGTGCTTTCCGTACTCCACACCCTCGGCCTGCACCCGGGCGCAGTCGCCGCCGACCGCCTCAGCATTCCGGTCACCGCGACCGCCGCCCAGGTGGAGAGCGCCCTTCGGGTCACCCTGGCGAACTACCGCGTCGACGGGCAGGTCGCTTTCGCCAACACCAGCGCACCTGAACTGCCCGCCTCGATCGCGGGCAGCGTCGAGGACATTGTCGGCCTGGACAACACCACGCCGCAGCAGCACTTCAGCATGACCCCGAGCCCGGCGTCCCCGGTGGGCAAGCACTTGGCTGCGCGGCCGGCCGGAGCGCCGACCGGAGGTCCCCAGCCGTGCGCGCGGGCCGTCAGCGCTGGCCAGAATGACTCTGGTTACACCGCAGACGAGCTTGCCTATGCTTACGACTTCTCCGCCCTATACCACGCCCGCGATTTCGGCCGTGGCATAAAGGTCGGCATCGTCGAGTTCGGCGAGCCCGACCTGCCTTCCGATATCGCCGCCTATCAGTCGTGTTATCACACCCACGTCAAGGTCAGTTACGACCGGGTCGACCGGTTCAGCAGGCACGGCTCAGGCGTGGGCGAGGCCGCGCTGGACATCGAGACCGTGGCCGGCCTGGCACCTGGCGTGAGCATCGAGGTCTACCAGGCGCCGAACAGTGGCGGCGCGCCTTACGACGTGTACCGGACGATCGTCGACCAAGATCAGGTGCGGGTAATCTCCGAGTCCTACGGCCTGTGCGAGAAGTACCAGAACCTCAGGTCGGTCAGGGCGGTCACGGTGCTCTACGAGCAGGCTGCCGTGCAGGGCCAGACCATCGTGGCATCCTCAGGCGATGACGGCTCAGAGGCCTGCCTGCAAAACGATGGCGTCGCGAGCCGGCTGAGCGTGAACTTCCCCGCCAGCGACCCGTTCGTGCTCGGCGTCGGAGGCACCACGCTGTACAGCTTGACCCAGCCCCCAGGCGAAGCGGTGTGGAACGAGCGCTTCAATGCCCTGGGCGCCGCCGGCGGCGGCGAGTCCAGGTTCTTTGGCGAGCCGTCCTGGCAGAAGGCGTTCGGCATCAAGTCGAGCGTGCGCGAGGTCCCAGACGTCTCGGCCGACGCCGACCCGCTGACCGGCTATGTCGTCTTCCATATGGGCCATTTCACGGTGATCGGCGGCACCAGCGCGGCGGCGCCGCTGTGGGCCGCCCTGCTCGCGCTGACCGACGCCAGGTGCTCGGGATCTCCCGTCGGCTGGGTCAACCCGGCGATCTACTACGCCGCCTCGCCGCACGTCAAGGCGGTTGTGATCAGCGACATCGGCAAGGTGAGCGGCTCTCTCAACAACAACGACTACACCGGCAGGGGTCACGGTCACTACCCGGTCAAGGCCGGCTATGACATGGCCACCGGCCTCGGCACGCCGATCGCCGGGCCACTGGCCGGCACGCTGTGCTCGCTCAGCGCCGATCCGCAAGGCTACTGGCTGGCGACCTCGAGTGGCCACGTCTACGCCGAGCACGCGCCGTTCCGCGGTTCTCTGGCTCGCAAGCACCTGGCATCCAGGGTCGTCGCCATCGCCGGCGACCGCAAGACCGACGGGTACTGGCTGGTCACGGCCAAGGGCGCGGTCTCGGCCTTCCACGCGCCCTGGCACGGCTCGGTCAGGCATGGCCGCGACATCGTCGGCATCGCCTCCGACAAGTCGGGCACCGGTTACTGGGTCGTCACCTCCGGCGGTCACGTGTACGCCTTCAACGCGCCGTCCAGGGGATCAGTGCGCCACCCGTCTGGCCGGGTCGTGGGCATCGCCAGCGACCCGCAGACCGGAGGTTACTGGGTCGTCACCTCAACCGGTCACGTGTACGCCTTCGACGCCAGGAGATTCAGGCACAAGAGGCTGTCGGGCGTGACCGGCATCGCCGCCGACCCGCACCGCCAGGGCTACTGGATCACCACCGCGAGCGGCAGGATCTACGGCTTCGGTACCCCGTGGTACGGCAACATGCCACACAACGTCGGCAAGGTAGTCGGCATCGCCGGCGACGGCGGCGATGGCACCGGATACTGGCTGGCGACCTCGAGCGGCCACGTCGGCGCCTTCGGCAGCGCCTGGCACGGCGACCACCCGGGCTCAGGCATAGTCGGCATCGCCGGCTCCAGGTAACCCAGGCCGCTTCACTGCGAAGTGCCGCGCCGCCGCGCTCAGGTGACGCGGCACTTCGCAGCTATTTGCGCGTCTGGCGGTCGATGATCTCCTCGGCGATGGTTAGGGTCGCGTCGCCTACCATAACGACATGCCCGCCGCCGGGTCAGGCCCCACGACGCCCGACATCACAAGCACCGCCAACCCGAGGATCAAGTACCTGGTCACGCTGCGCCGCCGCCGGGTCAGGGACGAAGCGAACATCACGCTGGTCGAGGGCTTCGAGGAACTTGACCTGGCGCTCACGGCTGGTGTCAGGCCTGTGGCGCTCTACTACTGCCCTGTCCTCACTGACCCGAGCCAGTATCGGCTGGCCAGCCGGGCAGCGCAGGCCGGCGCCGATGTGGTCAGCGTGAGCGAGGATGCGTTCGGGAAGATCGCCTACCGCGAGTCGCCCGATGGCTGGCTGGCCGTGGTGCCCGCGGTGCGAGCCGACCTTGCCGCGATCGACTTGTCCTCACCTCGGGTCGGCGCCGCTCCGCTGGTGCTTGTCTGCCAGGGCGTCGAGAAGCCAGGCAATCTCGGCGCCATTCTGCGCACCGCCGACGCGGCCGGCCTATCCGCGGTGATCGCGACCGACCCGGTGACCGACTGGGGCAACCCGAACGTGATCAGGGCGAGCAAAGGCACCGTCTTCACCGTCCCTGTCGCCGCGAGTAGCTCTGAGCAGGTGCTGACCTGGCTGGGCGAGCATGGCCTTTCGCTGGTCGCCACCGCCCCGGACGCGACCGCACTGCTCGGCGAGGCCGACCTCACCGGGCCGGTAGCCATCGCGGTCGGATCAGAGAAGCACGGCCTGCCGCCAGAGTGGCTGGCCCGCGCCGACATCAGCCTGCGCATCCCCATGTTCGGCCACGCCGACTCACTCAACGTGGCCACCTCGGCCGCGATTACGTGCTACGAGGCCGTCCGCCAGCGTCTCGGGCACGCCAGCCTGGTACCACAGATCAGAAGACCTTCAGGCGGCTGAGCAGGGCGGGGGTCAGGTCTGCCGAGCTTGAGCCGATCCTTGCGGTGTCCCATGATGCCCGGCAGGTAATGGCGGCGACGAAGTCGACCACGGGCAGGCTGACCTCGCCGATCGGGTCGCCGTGGCCAGCGTTGATCCGCCTGGCGCCAGGGCCGGTCAGGTCGAAGATGATCGAGCCTGGCAGGCCAGCGAAGACGTCCGCGCTCTGCTGCGGCAGGGCAGCCGCGATCCAGTCGAGCGCCGGAGCCAGGCGCAGGTCATCGGCGGGCGGCGGCGGGCCGGTGAGCGGGCCACGCGGCGCGAAGAGGTCCATTCTGATGTGCACGAAGTGGTCGAAGTTGTACGCGGTGGGAACGAGGGTCGCCTGGTAGGTGCCCAGGTCACCGAGCGGCAACTCGAAAGTCTGCCCGTCCAGGCTGGCCAGGATGGGCAGGGCGGCGGCGCTGACCGACTCATAGTCGGCGGCCACCTCGGCGGCGCTGAGCACGCGGCGCGCGGCGACGTAGACCTCCTGCGCCTGCTCGGTCGGCAGTCCGGTCACGTTGGGAAGTCGCTTCTGGTCCACGACGACCCAGAAAAGCGCGCCCATGTGCGCGACGACATCTTGCACCGTCCAGCCGGCGCAGCCGCTCTTGGCCTGCCAGTCGGCTTCGGTCAGGCCAGCGAAGATCGCGAGCAACGCGGCGCGGTCGGCCTCGAGCCCTTCGGTAGCCAGGCTCATCGAAGCACCTCCGCATGACCGAAGAATTGTTACCGAAGACCTATCGGAGCAAAGCTTAGCGTCCGGCCCGCCGGGCAGGGCCGGCCGGTGCGCGCCTTCCCCCGGGCGAGGGCAGGTACTCCGCCGACCGCCTTAGCCCCGTGGCCGCCGAAGACAAAGAAGTAGCAGGCCACCGCACCGCGAGCACCACGAGAACGGTGAGCACCATCGTCCAGTTGACGCCAGCCGTCCGGTGTCCGCCGGCCAGGCGTTCTCGCTGCCTGGCCTGACCGGCGGTAGCGAAGGTGCTGGTCGCGGCCAGCTCGCGGACGCGCTGAGCGGTGTCGTACTCCTCGGTCAGCGGCCGGGGATCGGCGCCAACCGCGCGGGCGATGGCCCTGATGTGACCGCGGGCGTAGAAGTCGCCGCCGCAGCCGGCGAAGTCATCTCGCTCGATGCTCCTGATGATCGATTCCCTGATGCGGGTGTCCTCGCTGACTTCACGCACCGTCAGGCCGACCCGCTGTCGTGCCGCGATCAGCACCTGGCCAATGCTCACTTCGCCGCCGTCCTTCTAAGCCGCACCCTGGGACCGCACGTTACTAACCCCCGCTGACATCCCTGAGCTGCCATGATTCGGTCACGATCAGCCACCTGCCCCCGGTCATCCGCTGCGCCACCGTGGCGCCTGAACCAGCACACGCGATCCGCCTGCCATCAGGGCCAAGGCCGCGTATCTCACGCTCGACTACTAGCAAAGCCAGGTCGTCTACTTGGAGTACCTGCGCAACCAGGACGCTCACCGGCAGCCGCAGGTCCATGAGCTGGTCGAGCAGGCGCCTGGTGCTCACGCCTGGGTCTGCGGGCTGGCCGGCCCAGGGCGTGAGCAAGGCTCCGCTCCGGTACTGCGCCAGCGCCGCCTCCAGGTCGCCGTCGCTCATGGCCATGGACACCAGGTCCACCACCTCGGCTGGCTGCCTGGCTGCAGGCGGCGCGATTGGGTCATGCATTGGTCGGGCTCCTCGCGCTAGGCCGGCGTCAACGCCGGGACGGCAGTACCTGCTGCCATCGCTGACCAGGGTGCCCGGCGATTACCGTGGGAACCCTAGTGCCTCAGGGGGAAACGCCGGGGGGGTGACCGGCCCGCTAGCTCGCACCAACCAGCTTGTGGTAGAGCGCGGTCGTCTGGACCGCTGGCGGCACCCCGAGCTGCTCGTCGAGCAGCCTGGCCAGCTCGTGGTAGTGGCTGATCGCACGGGCCGTCTCGCCTTGCCTGGCCCAGCAGTCCATCAGCTCACGGTGCGCGGTCTCGTTCAGCGGTTCATGCGCGACCGCGCGGCGCAGCATCGTCACTGCGGGGCCGAGGCGGCCGGCGCCTGCCTGCAGGCGGCTCGCTGCTAGCAGCGCGGACTCGTACCTGCGGCGCAGTTCCTCCCTGCGGGCGAACGCCCAGACACCCGTTGCCATCCCCGCCAGGAAGTCACCGCCATACACCCCGATAGCTCGCTCGAGCAACGGCAACGCGGCCGCCGCCGGCCTGGCCTGACTGGCCTTCGCCAGTGCCCGCTCGAACGCGATGAGGTCACAGTCGGATTCGAGTTCAGCGTTGAAGGCGTACTTGCCGCCCGAGTACACCACCCAGCCGGGGTCGCCGAGCGCGCGGCGAAGTCCGCGCAGGCCGGTGTGCAGGGCATTGCCGAGCTGCCTGGGAGCCAGATCGGGCCAGAGCGCCGCCCCGATCTGCTCCCTGGTGAGCGGCGGCGAGGCGACAAGCAGGAAGAACAGTTCCCGCGGCTTGGCGTAGCCCCAGTCGGCCGCAGTCACCTCGACCTCGCCCCGGCTGACGGTCCCGGTCCCTAGCGCCTTGATACGCAAGCGAGCCGGCGATGGCACCGGTGCGGGCGGCGGCACCGGCGCCGCCAGGCCGGCGAGCAGGTCGTCAAGCGAGCCGACGATTCCCTGCTGCCAGGCCGACCTGTACGCCTCGTCGCCGAGCGCGGCCCTCGCCCCCGCCGCGGTCGCGGCGTGCATCGGCGCCTCGCAGGGCGCCACTACCGTGTCGATGACCTTCCTGGCGTGCTCGGCTGCGGCGAGCAAGGACACGGCAGCGGCGGCGTTCCCCTGAGCCAGGGTAAGGGCGGCCAGATCCTCGGCCAGGCTGCAGGCGCGCCACCGATCGCGCAGTTCCCTGTGCAGCGCGAGGCTCTCGCGCAGCAGCCGGCCGGCATCCGGCTCGCCGCGCTCGAACGCCAGCAGGCCAAGTTGCTCGACCGACCAGGCGATGCCTTCACAGAACCCGATCCGCTCAGAACGGGCCAGGCTTTCCTCAAGCAGAGCGGCCGCCAGGTCGCCCGCGTCGCGGTACCTGGCGACGGTGCCGAGACTGATCAGCGACCACACGATCCCCTCTGCGTCACCGAGCGCACGGAAAATGGCCAGTGCCGCCTGCGCCTCCTGCTCGGCCCGGGCGAAGTCCGCCTGTAGCCATGCCGCGAAACCGAGGTAGTTCCTGGCGCTCGCGATCGCCCACCGGTCATCGATGGCCTGCGCGACTGCCAGGCTCCGCATGTTCAGCTCCATCGAGCGCGCGTACCTGCCCTGTTCACGGGCCACGCTGCCGAGCACCTGCAGGGCGGCAGAGATCCCGGCCGGCTCGTCGAGCTCGGTGTAGAGCCTCAGGGCGGCTTCCAGCCTGCGCACCGCGGGCACATAGTCGCACTGAAGCAAGGCCAGCCTGCCGCTGCCGAGCAGTGCCTTGGCCCGCAACTCGGGTCGCGGCATGGTGTCCGTGCCGACGTTCACCGCATCGTCGAGCCAGGCTCTGATTACCTGGTAATGCCCGCGCAGGTAAGCGAACCGGCCAAGCGGCGCCGCTACCCGCAGCGCGGCCACGCCGTCGCCGCGAGAACTGGCGTACTCGAACGCCGCCCGCAGGCTGGGCAATTCGGCGTCGAGCGCGTCAAGCGCCTGCTCGAAATCCTCTGGTCCGGCGCAGGGCTCGCACCTGTCGATCCTCGGCTCCAGGCGCTCGACCAGGTCGATCATGTAGGACAGGTGCGCAAGGGCGGCCTGATCATGCTCGCCTGCCTGCACCAGTCGCTCGTGCGCGTACTCGCGCATGGTCTCTAGCAGCCGGTAACGCGCGTCGGTTCCGGCCAGGTCCACCCTGATCAGCGACTTGTCCGCCAGCCTGGAAAGCAGCTCGAGCAGGTCACCTGGCGCGATCTCCCCCCAGCCAGCGACCTGCTCGGCGGCGGCCAGCGTGAAGCCGGCCGGGAAAGCGCCAAGCCTGCGGAACACCGCCCGCTCTGGCTCGTCAAGCAGGTCATGACTCCAGTCCAGGGTGGCCCTGAGCGTCTGGTGCCTCGGCGGGGCGGTCCTTGCGCCTGCGCCGAGCGCGGTGAAGACGTTGTCAAGGCGGTCGGCGAGCTGGCCGGCCGAAAGCACGCGCATCCTGGCCGCAGCCAGTTCGATGGCAAGCGGCAGTCCGTCCAGCCTTCTGCAAACCTCGGCCACCGCCGCCGCGTTGTCATCCGCGATCTTGAATACCGGCCGCACCAGCCGTGCGCGCTGCTCGAACAGCTTGACCGCATCGAAACTGGACAGCAAGGCGACCGACGGCGCGGCCTTCGGCCTTGGCAGCGAGAGCGGCGGCACCGGCCAGTTGTGCTCGCCTTCGACGCCGAGCACCTCCCGGCTGGTCGCAAGGATCGTCAGTGCCCGGCAGGCGCCAAGTAGCTGGCAGGCCAGGCCGGCGACGGCCGCGGTCTGGTGCTCGCAATTGTCGATCACGACGAGTGTCGGCTGGTCGCCCACCTGCCCGGCAATCATCGCGGCGACGTCGGCATCCTGGCTCTCCGTGATTCCCAGCCGCTGTGCAACTGCGGCTGGGACCTGCGCCGGGTCGGCCACGGACGCGAGTTCCACCCAGCACACTCCGCCTTCGAAAGCCAGGCCGGCCAGGTCAGCCGCCGCGAGCGCCAGCCTCGTCTTGCCCATCCCTCCTGGACCTGTGAGCGTGAGCAGCCGGCACGAGCCGAGCGCGTCGACCACTTCCCGCAGTTCGCGCTCCCTGCCGACGAACGGATTCAGCCTGACCGGAAGGGTGTCAGCCCGTTGCGATGCCATTGCCGGCTCCGTTCTGCTTCACCTGCCTGAAATCGATGCTGTCCTTTCCTGCGGCACCAGACCAGTGACGTGCCCCCTACATCACCCCCACAATGCGCTGACTTAGGCCGGCTCACGCTGCGGACAGGCGGCCGGCGTATCACCCTGCGCGGGTGAAGCTGACGCGCTCGCTGCCCAGCCACCATGAGCCGTGCACCTGCTACTTGAGCGGCTAGGCGCGTTCGCCGCCCGGCGCTACCCGATCGTGGGGAGCGGTCAGCGAGACCGTGCGCAGCTTGCATGCCAGGCGTCAGGCCGCGAAGGCGGGCGTCTCCGCTCGGGAGCAGGCCAAGGCGACCGCCGCGAAGACGCAAGCCGAACACGAGCAAAGCGCCTTCGCCAGGTGGGGAAGGCGAGTCAGCGGCAATCCCTGGCCGTGGGCCATCTTCAGTGTCGCCGTCATCGTCGTCCTGGCCATACCGCTGTTCTCGATCCACCTGGCCAGCCGGACAACGGCACCAACCCCACGTCCCAGAGCAACAGGCGAGCCTATGACCTGATCTCGGAAGGTTTCGGCGTCGGGGCCAACGGCCCGCTCACCGTCGTCGTCAAGATGGCCTGCTCGGCAGGCACGCCTGGTGGATGCCGCGCTGGCTCGACCCGGTACTGCCGAACCTGCGGCTAGAAGGAAGCGGGGCCGGGGCCGCGCAGTTACCTGCGCCGCCCCGGCCCCGCGGCCTGATCGGTTGGCCTGATTGGTTAGAAGGTTCTGGTGATGAGGGCGGCCATGTTCGGAGTGCCGATACCGGTTGCCTCGTCGTAACCACTGGTGGTCGGGAAGTAGCCGTTGCTGTTCTCCGGCACGCCCGCTCCAGTGATGTCGTGGAAGTAGTAGTTCGGCGCGATGTTGTAAAGCAGGTAGAGCAACGGGTTCAGGTTTCCGCTTCGGTAGCCCTGGAAGCTGTCGCGGTCGGCGGCAATGCCCGACCACAACGGCGACGACAGGCTGGTGCCGCCGATGCCGAACCAGCCGGGCGGGGTCTGCCCGCCGCTGAACGAGCCGCAGATGCTGAACGGCGTGTTCGCGTTGCCCGTGCAGTACTCCGCGTACGGGGTGTTCTCGTCCGCGTTGGCCGAGACATCCGGGTCCTCACGGCACGGCGTGCCTGTGGCGGCGAGCGCGCATTCCGTGGTGCCGTTGCCGTACTGGGTGTAGGAACTGGTCACGCCAGGGCCGAACTGGTAGAACGGCCGGCCCCAGTACTGGCTGTTGCCGCCACCGCCTGCGCCGTCGCCCGCGCACCACTGGAAGCCGCTCAGTCCGTCCTCGTTGGTCGCGGTGCTGTTGCACAGGTCGAGGTAGTTCCAGATCGTCTCCTGCCCGGCCGGGTAAGAGGGGTGCTGGCTGGCGCCAGGGTTGAAGTTCTCCAGTGAAGTGCCGCCGACGCTGGTCACCCAGGGCTGGCTCGGCGGGTCGAGAACGTTCAGGATCGTGGTGCCGTCCGAGCGGATGCAGGAGTAGGCACCGGTGTCGCCTTCGGCGCCGAACATGCTCTGTCCCTGCATCGCCATCTGCTCGAAGACGACGTTCTCGGCCTGCACGAGGCCGGTGGTCGCGTCGTTCTCGCAGACCGCCCAGCTCGAGCTGACCGACGCTGCCTGGTTGGCGTTGGCGATGGCCGTGTACTCGTCGAGCTCGGTCTGCCCGGTGAAGTCGTTAGGCGCGTTGTAGACGATCAGGTGCGACACGTCAGGCGAGATAGAAAGCTGCATCTCGATGTCGGCGTCGACCTCGATGTCGCCCGCGTAGCCGTTGAAATTCGGCGGGCACTGGTCGCCGGCCGGGCACTGCGGGTTGAGCGGCCCGCCATCCACGTTGACGTTGACCAGCGGCGCGTTGTAACGCGGGCCGTAGAACTGCTGCGTCCAGGTGCTGATGTCTGACTGCTGGTAAGCGGACAGCTCGAAGACCGCGATGTTGACACCCCTGCCCTTGCCGCGCGGGCCGGCGTGCGGCGCGTTGTAGATGGAGTTGACCTGCTTCGGGGTCATGCCGTTGCAGCCAGGGCTGCCGCCGTAGCCGAACGGGAAGCCGCTGATGCCGAGCAGCGCGTTGGCGATCTGCTGCTCGCTCGGGTAAGGCGTCTCGCAAGCCGGAGGATTGCCTGCCGCCGCCGGGCGAGCGCCCGCCGGGCGAGCCGAGTGCGGCGCGCGCACGATGTCAGACTGCTCGCGCACCGTGTTGGTGAGGCCGATCACGCCGTAGACGTGCGAAGCCACTCCTGCGGGCAGTTCGATCGCGGTGGAGTTGGAGAAGTAGCGCACTCCGTGACTGTCACGGAAGTTGCTCAGCGTGGTGTGGAAGGCCATCGTCACCTGACGGCTCGAGCCGACCGCGCGGACCAGGAACGGCGAGTCTGACTTCGCGATCTTGAGGCCCTCACTCCTGAGGTAGCCGATGACCGCGCCGCGGCTCGCCTTCGCCGGGGCGTACCTGGCGTCGAACTGCCCGGTCCGCAGCCACTTGTGGTACGCACCGCTGTGCCTGGTGTACATGGCCTTGAGGGTGCGCGCGAGCCCGGAAGCGTTCCTCGGGGCCAGTGCGACCTCGACCGACATCGAAGAGCTCTGGTAAGCCCCGGTGATGTGGTCGGTGGTCGGGTTGACGCTGTTGCGCAGCGCCACTAGATGCGGCGTAGCGACACTTGGTGCCGCAACTGCACCGCTCGCGGCAAAGGCGCTGGCGTAGCCAGCGATCGCCAGTCCCATGACGGCCACAGCGCCGGCACGGACAGGGCGACTGAGGAGACTCATACAGCCCTCCTTTAGGCATAGATGAATCGGCTGCGCCGCTTAACCTATGCCACAGATGGGCGTCCTGTCACTGTTTGATTTCTGTATCCCCAGGTGAGAAGCCTGCCCGAATTGCCGGCCGTTAGCATGGGAAACGAAGACAGCCCGCCGGGCAGCGCCCTGCCAGTGGTATCGGCAACTACTATTCGTTGCTAGATATCGCGGAGGGTAATTGACGGCGAGGGGTGGGACCACGGTGAACCAGGAGCCTGGCGACGAACGTGCCACAGGTATGAGCTCCTCGCACTCGACCGGCCAGCCAGGCACCGAGCGGCTCGTGCTGCGACTGGCCGGCGCCGGCCTGCTCGCCTCTACGGCCGGGATTCACCTCGACTTGTACCTGACCGGCTATGACACCATTCCGACCATTGGCGGGCTCTTCCTGCTGCAAGTCATCGCGGCGTTCCTGCTCGCAGGGGGCGTCGTGGCTACCGGCAGTCGTGTCGTCGCCGCGGCCGGGGCCGGATTCGCGGTCTGCACCCTCGGCGGGTACCTGCTGTCGATCTGGGCGGGACTGTTCGGTTTCAGGGAAGTACGCACCACCGCTGGAATCGTCGCCGCGGTCATAGAGATCGCCGCTTTCGCCGTGCTTGCCGGACTCGCGCTGCTGCCCGCGCCGGTAGAGGAGAAAGGCGCTGTTCGCAGGCTGCACGACCGGGTACCGGCAGGCGAGCAAGGACTTGGCGCGGCGATCGCGGTCGTCGCGCTCGGCGCGATCCTCGTGACCGGCTTCACTGTCGCGGGGGCGAGCAGCGGTGCGGCGATCCAGGCTGGCGCCGGCACCGAGCTTAAGACGACCAGCATTCACGGCGTCCTGGTGCTTACCAATTCGAAGGGCTTCACCTTGTACTGGTTCGCCCATGACTCCCCGGACAAGTCGGTCTGCAATGGCTCGTGCGCCTCCTACTGGCCGCCGGTGAAGGCACCAGTGCGGGCCGGGCCCGGCGTGACAGGCGCGATCACCGCGATCACCCGCGCCGACGGCTCGAAGCAGGCCGCATACGACGGCCACCCGCTCTATGCCTACATCGGCGACAGCAGGCCTGGCCAGGCGAACGGCAACAACCTGAACCTGAACGGCGGCCGCTGGCACGAGGTCGCCGTGTCACTGAAGTAAATCAGGACACTGAACTTAGTTGGCTGACGTTACGTGATCAGCATGTTGGAAGAACCAGTCAAGGAACGGAGAACCGCGATGAACAAGAAATGGCTGCTGCCGGCCGGGCTGGCCGTGGCCGCCTTGGTTATTACCGGATGCGGAAGTTCCGGCACCTCGAGCGCCCCTGGATCGGGGAGCAAGAACACCTCGCCGGGCGCGGCCGCCGCCAGCACGGTGAAGACGGCGACGATCGGCGGCGTCAAGGTGCTGACCAACTCCAAGGGCTTCACGCTTTACTGGTTCGCACTGGACACCAGCAGCAAGTCGAAGTGCAACGGCGGTTGCGCGACTATCTGGCCGCCGCTCAAAGGCCCGGTGACGGCGGGTACCGGCGTGACAGGCACGCTGGCCACGATCACCCGCTCGGACGGCTCGACGCAGGCCACCTACAACGGGCACCCGCTCTATACCTACACGGGCGACAGCGCGCCAGGGCAGAACAAGGGCAACGGCCTCAACGTCTCAGGCGGCATCTGGCACGAGGTCGCCGTCTCAGGCACGGCGCCGTCTGGTGGCTCGTCGTCGAGTCCTGGCGGTGGCGGCGGGTACGGCTACTAGGGCAGGCCCGCGACGGGGAGTTCTCCTGGCCGGATACAGACGGACAGGAAACTCCCCGATGCCCCCTGACGACGCACGGTAGTAGTATTGCGCCGTGCCAGCGAAACCGGACAAACTACGCCGCAGTCGGCTCGCGATCCTGGTGGGAGTGTCTGTCGCGGTGGCGGTCGTCCTGGTCCCGATCATCGCCGGCCTGGCAATCGGCCGGACCTCCGGGTCAGATGCGGCCAGTGGCGGGCAGATACCGGCCGCCCAGATAGCGCGTAACCCCAATGTCGACCCTGGCACTCCGCTGCCTGGCACCGTCGCCCCGCAATTCACGCTAACCGACCAGTTCGGCGCGAAGGTCTCGCTTAGCCAGTTCCGCGGCAAGGTACTCGTGCTCGCCTTCGTCGACGCGCGCTGCACCACCGTATGCCCGCTGACCACGGTCAGCATGGCGCAAGCGGTCCGCATGCTCGGCCCGGCAGCCACCGGGCACGTCCAGTTGCTCGGCATCGATGCCAACCCGCAGGCAACCGCGGTAACCGACGTCCGCGCCTACTCGGCAGCGCATCGCGTGATGCACTCGTGGGACTTCCTCACCGGCACCCCGGCCGCTCTGGCCGCCGTCTGGAAGGCATACCACGTCTATGTGGCCGCCTCGCACGGCAATATCGACCACGAGCCCGCCATTTACCTGATCGACGCCCGGGGCAGGGAACGCACGCTCTACCTGACGCAGATGGCCTATGCGGGCGTCGGCCAGCAAGCGGACCTGCTGGCGGAAGGAATCTCCAGGCTGCTGCCCGGCCACCCCGCACCGCACGGCCTGGTATCGATGAAGCTGGCCAAACCGATCGGACCAGCGCAGTCCGTGTCGCTGCCCGTCATCGGCGGCGCCAGCCAGGCCAGGACTGTCAAGCTCGGCCCTGGGCAACCGCACCTGGTGGTTTTCCTGGCCAGCTGGGTCACCGAGATCTCCGACCTGCGGGCCGAACTCGATCTGCTCGCGGCCTACCAGCGCCAGGCGGCGGCTAGCGGCTGGCCGTCCCTGGTAGCCGTGGACGAATCACAGACCGAGACCAGCCCGACGGCGCTGCCCGCGCTGCTGAATCAGGCCGGCGGCGCGAAACTCGGCTTCCCCGTCGTCGCCGACACCAGTGGCCAGGTCGCCGACGGCTACGGCGTCCGGGACCTTCCCTGGATCGCGATCACGTCCGCGACCGGCACGATCCGCTACAGCCATGGCAGCTGGCTGACCGCTAAGGCACTCGATGCCGCCGCCAGCCACGCGGCCAGGTAGCGTGCCAGCATGACACCAACCCAGCCAAGCGCGGCATCCCAGCCAGGCGTGGCGCCGCATTCAGGCAAGGTCGCTCTCGTCACCGGGGCATCGGCGGGCCTCGGCCGGGCATGCGCCGGCCAGCTGGCCTCGGCCGGCTGGACGGTGATCGGCGCCAGCAGGCGAGGAACGGCCTCGGCGGGCTGGCAGGGCATGGTCATGGACGTCGACGACCCAGAATCCGTACTTGCCGGGGTCGCTCAGGTCACGATGGATCATGGCCGCCTTGACACACTGGTCGCCGCGGCGGGCTGGGGCATCGCGGGCGCGGTGGAACACACCTCGATCGACGAGGCCAAGGCGCAGTTCGAGACCAACTTCTGGGGCGCGGTCCGGGTCACCCAGGCGGTACTGCCGCACCTGCGCGAACAGCGAGGCGGTCAGATCGTGCTGCTCAGCTCGATCGGCGGCGTGATCGGCATACCGTTCCAGGCGTTTTACAGCGCCAGCAAGTTCGCGCTCGAAGGCTTCGCAGAAGCGCTCGGCTACGAAGTGGCACCGTTCGGCGTGCGGGTCACCCTGGTGCAACCTGGCAACTTCCGCACCGACTTCACCGCGAGCAGGAAACTGGCGCAGGCGAGCACCGGCACCACCGCCTATTCGTCCGCCCAGGCCAAGGCCGTGGAACTGATGGAGCGCGACGAGGTGAACGGCGCCGACCCGGCGGCCGTGGCCGCCGTCGTACTGCGTGTGCTCGCGGCGAAGAACCCGCCGCGCCGCGTCTCGGTCGGCAAGGCCGACGAGCGCCTCGGCCTGCTAGCCAAGCGACTGCTGCCCTTCCGGGTTTTCGAGGCTGCCGCCAAGAGCAGCCTCGGCGTCAGCTAGCTGAGGCCGCCGGCCGCCGGGGCAAGCTTCTCCTCGTCTCGCTCGAGATGCTCTATGGCCAGCGGTAGTAATGCTCAGCCCAGGTCCTCGCCCTGGCCGCGTCGCCTTCGCACCGGCGGCGGCTGGTAGCTGGCCACGAATCGCAGGAACTCGTCCGCGTCGGCAACTATGCCGAGCGAGCCGAGGTAGCTCGGCTTGATGTAACCGGCATCAGACATGACCTTCAGCTGCTCGATGAGCGGCCGGTAGAAACCGTCGACGTCGACCAGTGCCACCGGCTTGGCGTGCAAACCGAGCTGCCCCCATGTCCACACCTCGAATAGTTCCTCCATGGTGCCCGCACCGCCAGGCAGCGCCAGGAAGGCGTCGGCCACGGCGGCCATCCTGGCCTTGCGCTCGTGCATGCTGGCCACGATCTCAAGCCTGGTAATCCCGTGGTCGGCGGCCTCCTGGTCGACCAGGTGCCTGGGTATAACACCGATGACTTCACCGCCGGCCGCCATGGCGGCATCGGCGACAACTCCCATCAGGCCGACCTTCCCGCCTCCGTAGACGATCCCGAGGCCGGCCCTTGCCAGTGCGGTAGCGAATGTCGTTGCGACTTCCAGGTGTTTTTGCGGGCCCGCCGAAGAACCTGTAAAGATCGCTACTCGCACCTGCGTCCTTCCTGTAGTCGCGCAGCCTCCACAATGGCACAGCGTGCGGACTAGGCGAAACGGCGTGAAGTAACCAACCCAGGCCGGCGGCATGGCATGTCAGGCGGCGAGTGTCGGTAGTCACCGGTAGCGTCGCGGCATGCAGCGTGTGGTATTGCCCGACGTCGACCTTGCCGTTCTCAGGTATGCCGTGAGCGGTACGACCTTCGAGCGCGGCCTCGCCTATGCCAGGCAGGGCGCGGTCAGCCAGGTCTGGTGGGACGAGCGGGCCGCGATGCTCGGCGGGTTCGTGCGTGGCAGTGCCGGGCGGATGTACTCAACGCAGGTGAGTTTCGATCAGACCGCAGACGGGCTGCTCCAGTTCAGTTCTGGTGAGTGCAGCTGCCCGATGGCGATCAACTGCAAGCACACGGTCGCGCTTGTCATGGCGACGCGGGACAGCCAGGCGCGGTCCGCCCGGCCGGCGGCGCGGGCGGTGGCACGGGTACCTGAGCAGCCTAGCTGGCAGCAGTCGATCGAGTCACTACTGCCGAGGCCGCGGCCAGGCGAGTCCGCCGCGACGGCCGACACCGCGCTGGCCATCGAGATCACGAT
This sequence comes from Actinomycetota bacterium, assembly GCA_027313705.1. Taxonomy (GTDB): domain Bacteria; phylum Actinomycetota; class Actinomycetes; order Streptosporangiales; family Streptosporangiaceae; genus Chersky-822. Next base: position 17,208 of record DAHVDE010000084.1, read on the forward strand.
GAGCTGCTTTACCCCAAGCAGGACCTCGTATGCCAGCTACCTGGACCAGGGCGAGAGCACTCAGCAGCTCAGGCTCTACGCCAGGCTGGTGCGAAGAGGCAGGAACGGCGGCTGGATCGCGGGAAACCTCGCCTGGAACCGGCTCGAGGCGCTTGGTTATGACCGTGAGTACCGTGCCGATCAGCTGCGGCTGCTCAGCGAGTTCTTCCACACCTTCCGCTCCTGCCAGTCGGCGGGCAGCTACTACAGCCACGGCGGCGACAAGAACATCGAGCTTGTGCACTTCGAGTCAAGGCAGCTCTGGCCGCTGCTCGACGAGGCCACCTCGATCGGCGTGCGCCTGGTGTACCCGCACAAGCTCGGCGATCTGCCCGCGTGCGCGCAGGCCGAGTTCGGTCTCGACCTCACCAGGCCCGATGCGGACGGGCCCCTGCTGATCAGGCCGCAGTTGCGGGTCGAAGGTGCCGGCTCGCCGGTCACCTTGCTCGGGTTCATCGGCAGGGAAGGTCACGGCGTGGTCTGCGCCGACCTCGACCGGGGACCTGACGCCGAGCTCGGCGGCATTGACCTGACCAATTTCGACCTAAGCCGGTCCAGGTTCTGGCTGGCCAGCGCGGTGCCGCCAGAACTCCAGAAGATGGCCCTGGCCGGAAGGCGGCTCGAGGTGCCGCAGGGAGATCTGCCCGGTTTCAGGGACACTTACTACCTCAGGCTGCGCCAGTTCGCGACGGTCACCTCCTCAGACGGCTCGTTCGCGCCGCCGGCAGTCAAGGGCCCGACGCTGGTCGTGCGCGCCCGCTACTACGACCATCACGAGACCGAGGTCAGCTGGGACTGGGAATACCAGGTCGGCGACGAGAAGCAGGTCGTGGCGCCGACGCCGGCCGGCGGCGAAGAGCTCTTCCGTGACCGGCACGCCGAGCTTGCGATCCTGGCCGATCTCGACGCCCAGGTGCACAACTTCGGCAGCCTGCGGCTCGCGCTGCCGATCGCGGGCGCAGAGCACACACAGCCGCGCCGCACCAGGCTCACCGCCATCGACACCTTGCGGTTCACCGCCGAGCTACTGCCTTTGCTAGCCGACCGGCCAGGCATCGCGATTGAGGTAACCGGCAATCCCGCCGATTACCGCGAGGTCGGCGACTCGCTCAAGATCAGCCTGTCAGTCGACAAGCTTCCCGAGGAGACCGACTGGTTCGACCTCGGCGTGACTATCACGGTAGAGGGCAGGCCGGTACCTTTCATCGACGTCTTCACTGCGCTGGCCAGGAAACAGCCCTACCTGCTGCTCGGCGATGGCGCGTTCTTCTCGCTGGAGAAACCTGAGCTTGAGGCCCTGGCCAGGCTCATCGAAGAGGCGCGGGCGCTACAGGATATTTCCCGCGACCCGCTGCGGATCAGCAGGTTCCAAGCCGGGCTGTGGGACGAGCTTGCCGAGCTAGGCGTGGTCGAGCGGCAGGCGGACGAATGGGAACGTCAGGTGCGCGGGCTGCTGTCGGTCACCAGCGTCCGGCCAGCGGAACCGCCGGCCGCCTTGCTCGCCACGCTGCGCCCCTATCAGCTCCAGGGATACTCCTGGCTGAAGTTCTGCTTCGAGCACAAGCTCGGCGGCATCCTCGCCGACGACATGGGGCTTGGCAAGACCCTTCAGTCGCTGGCACTGCTGACGCACGCCAGGCAAGCCGAGCCCGACCACCCGCCTTTCCTCATCGTCGCCCCGACGAGCGTGATACCCAACTGGGCATCGGAGTGCGCCAGGTTCGCGCCGAGCCTGCGGGTCGTGCCGCTGACCGAGACGCTCGCCCGCCGGGGCGAGTCGCTTGACCAGGTCGCGGCCGGCGCAGACGCGGTAATCACCTCGTACACGCTGCTGCGGATCGACTTCGATCATTACGCAAAGATGCCCTGGTCAGGACTCATCCTCGACGAGGCGCAGAACACCAAGAACCATCAGTCGAAGATCTACCAGTGCGCCCGCAGGCTGCCCGCCCCGTTCAAGCTAGCCATCACGGGCACGCCGTTCGAGAACAGCCTGATGGAACTCTGGTCGCTGCTTTCCATCACCGCTCCAGGGCTGTTCCCGCATCCGCAGCGATTCCGCGACTATTACGCCCGCCCCATCGAGAACCACGGCACCGACCACGCCGAGTTGCTCGCCCAGCTTCGCCGGCGGATCAAGCCGCTCGTGCTCCGCCGTACCAAGGAGCAGGTCGCCGCCGACCTGCCGGCCAAGCAAGAACAGGTACTCGAGGTCGAACTGCATCCAAGGCACAGGAAGATCTACCAGACTCATCTCCAGCGGGAGCGCCAGAAAGTGCTCCGCCTCATCGACAACCTGGACGAGAACCGGTTCACGATCCTCCGCTCGCTGACCTTGCTGCGCCAGCTCAGCCTGCACGCCGGGCTGATCGACGACGATACGCACCACGACGTGCCTTCGGCCAAGATCGACGCGCTAGTCGAGCACCTGCGCGACCTGAGCCGCAGCGGGCACAGGGCGCTGGTCTTCAGCCAGTTCACCGGTTTCCTTGCCAAGGTGAGGCACCGGCTCGCCGGTGAGGGCATTGAGTTCTGTTACCTCGACGGCAGCACCCGCAACCGGGCCGATGAGCTGCGCCGCTTCAAGGAAGGCGACGCCCCGGTCTTCCTGATCAGCTTGAAGGCGGGCGGCTTCGGCCTGAACCTGACCGAAGCCGACTACTGCTTCCTGCTGGATCCATGGTGGAATCCCGCGACGGAAGCTCAGGCGGTGGACCGAACCCACAGGATCGGGCAGACTCGCAACGTAATGGTGTACCGGCTCATCGCCGCCGACACCATCGAAGAGAAGGTCATGGCGCTCAAAGCCAGGAAGGCCGACCTGTTCGCGAGCGTGCTCGACGAGGGTAACGCCTTCGGCGGAAGGCTGAGCGCCGACGACCTCCGCGAGTTGTTCGCCTAGTAGCCGCAGTTCGACGAACCGCACGAGCCGTCGACGTGGATGAACTTCGACGACGCGGCCGTCACGTGCACGGTCACCGACCTGGCCAGCGCGTGACCGGCGGCGTCGTTGGCCTGGACCGCGAAGAACGGTCCCTTGTTCGAGGTCGTCGCCGCGGTCTCGAAGTCGGTACGGCGCACCGTGCCGATCGACTTCAGCGAATTGAAGCTGCTGCCAGCGTAAATCGTCCAGGACACCAGCTTCGTCGACCCGTTCCAGCTTGCGTAGACGGTGGTGCCGCCGCCTTGCGTGGACTGGGCCGAGATTGCCGGTCTCTCGAGCGGCTCGCCTGACCAGTTGGCGATGAACGCCCGATACGAGGGGTCGCCCTTGGTGATCTGGCCGTCGAGCAGCAGCTTGCCGTCGGGCGCGAACTCGGAGAAGTACGGATGGGTGCCCCAGCCAACGAACATCCGGCCGTCGGGCAGAAGCTGCGCGCTGCCCATGGCGTAGGCAAGCAGGACCTTGCCGGGATGAATGTACTGACGGGCGAGCGTGACGTGCCTTGAGTCGTTGTCGATGCCGAGCACGAGCGCGCGGGAGTGCTTCTCTTCGTCCGGGTTGGCTCCGTTGTCGAAGACGGTCATCTTGTCGTTGCCGAACGGCCGTACGTGGTGCTGCCAGTAGTACCTCGCGCCTGGACCGAACGTGTAATCGGACCTCTTGCCGCCCATCCGCCAGGCGATCTTGCCTGTCGTCTTCGATACCTTGTAGACGCACCAGGTGTTTCTTGCCGAGATCAGCAGGTCGCCGTCGGGCGCCTCGGCGACGGAGTTGATGTGGAAATAGTCAAACGGCCGGTACTTGACGCCGAAAGCCTTGTTCTCGTAGCGGAACGGCTGCATGGACTCGGTGAGCGGCACATGGTCCCAGCTGTCCCACTCAAAGAGCAGCCTGCCTGAGACGATGTCGATTTCCTGTGCGACGCCGGAAAGCAGGTAGCCAGTCGCCGGGCCGCCGATGGCTGAAAGGTCGACGACGCGCTGCCGGTACGCGGTGATCAGCGCCGTCCCCCGCGAGGTGAGGTTAAGCTCGTGCAGGTCGGCCATCAGCCCGTTGGCCGCGTTGACCTTGTGGATGGTCTGGTAAGTGGCGTCGGCGATCAGGCCGGCCCCTTCACCGTAACCGGCCCCGAGTACCCGGCCTTCCCACCAGGTGAGCACCTGCTTGCCCTGGAAGGCCTGGACGTTCAGGTCCATCTTGCTGGAGTTGACGTCAGGCTTGAACCAGACGAGTTCGCCGTTGGTCCGCAGAATCATCGTGCCGCCCTGGCCAGGACCTGAGGCGGCCGTCGCTAGCAGGATGAACTCGGGATCGGCTGGCGACTTGGTCGTCGAGAGCGTAACTACCGGCGGCGCCAGGTCTGGCCTTGACTGGAAGCGCCGCACGCCCTTGATGACGAAAGAGTCGCTCGCTGCCTGTGCCGCTGACGATGTGCCGCAGCCGGCCAGGCTCAGGCCCGCGGCGCTGAACCCGGCGATACCGGCTGCCGCAGTCCCGGCATGCCTGAGCACCTGCCGCCGTGACCAGCCTTCGGTCATGAATTGCCTCCTAGAAAGCGCTAGCCGCCCGGCTAGCTGAGCTTGACCGTGGCCGAGGTGCCGAGCAGGCGGCCGCTGGAACCGAGGGCCTCGACCGCGAAATAGGGGCCGGGGTTCTGAACCGCCATCGCGGTCTCGAAGCCCGATCGGTGCCCGGTGCCGACCGAGGTCAGCGAAGTGGCCTTCTGACCGGCGAGCACGCGCCAGGCGACGACTTCCGTGGCACCGTTCCAGCTCACGTACGCAGTGGCCTTGCCGCCCTTCTTCCGTTTCTTGACGACGACGGCCGGCCGGCCGACCGGCCGGCCGGTCCAGTGGCCGGCGAAAGTGCGGTACGACGGGTTGCCGATGGTCATCTCGCCCGCCGTGAGCAGCTTGCCGTCGGCGGAGAACTCGGAAAAGTAGGGTGTCGTTCCCCAGCCGACGAACATGTGACCGTTGGGCAGTAGCTGCGCGCTGCCCATGGCGTCCGCGAGCACTCGCGCACCGGGATGCACGTAGACGTGCTTAAGCGTGACGCGCATTTTCTTCTCGTCCACATCGAGCACCAGCGCCCTTGACTGCTTCTCCTCGGCAGGCGAGGCGCCGTTGTCGAACACGGTGATGGTGCCGTCAGGCATCTGCCGCACGTGGTGCTGCCAGTAGTACTGAGCGCCTGGGCCCATCTCGAAGTCGGAATGCTTGCCGTGCATCCGCCACATGATGTGCCCGTCCTTGCGGGAAACCTTGTAGATGCACCAGGTGTTGCGGGCCGAGACCAGGATGTTGCCGTCGTTGGTGTAACACAGCGAGTTGATGTGGAAGTAGTCAAACGGGTTGCCGGCGATACCGAACTGCTTGCCGCGGTAGACCATCGGCTGATAGGTCTCCTCGATCTTCACGCCATGGTCGATGCTGTCCCACTTGAACAGCACCTTCCCTGTCGCGATGTCGAGTTCCTCGAAGGCGCCTGAGACCATCACGCCGTCCTTCGGTCCCTTGATGGGCCGGAGGTCGTAGTTGTGCGGCCAGAAGATCGTGGCCAGGGCGGTGTCCTTGGCGGTGAGGTCGAACTCGTGATGATCGAACTTCACGCCCTTGCCGACCGCGTGCAGCGTGTGCATCCGGCGGTAGGCCGTGTCGGCGACGACGAGCACGCCCTGTCCCCAGCCGTGCGTCTCGATGCCTTCCCACCAGGTGAGCACCGGCTTGCCCTGATAGGTCTGGACGTTGAAGTCCAGCTTGTGCGCGCCGGGGAGGTCCGGTCCCATCCACAGCAGATTGCCGTTCGGGTCCAAGATCATGGCACCGCCCCGGCCTGGCGCCGTCACCGGTGCGTTCATGAAGATGTCGTGCGCCTGTGAGCCTTCGATCTTCTTGGCCAGCTTGATTACCGGTGGCTGGATGTCCGGCCTGGTGATGAAGTGCCGGTAGCCGTCCACGACCTTCGAGTCGGGCACGACGGTCACGCCAGGCACCGCCGCCGAGCTTCCCGAGCATCCGGCCAGGCTCAGTCCCGCCAGCCCGGCCGCCGCCGTTCCCGCCCCGCCAAGTAGCTGTCGCCTGGTTACCTCACGAGCCATTTGATTGCTCTCCTAGCTAGTTCTTAGGTCGGTACCTTGTCACCTGAACGGCTTCGAGGTGCCGATCACCCGGCCTTTGCGGTTCAGCGCCTGGACTTCGAACACGTGATAACCGGGCCTGACCGTGATCGCGGTCTCGAACCCGGCCTTGGCCTTCGTCGCGACCGGCCTGAGCTGGCCAGCCGCCTGCCCGGCGAGCACCCGCCACTTGCTGACCTCGGTATCGCCGTTCCAGCTCGCGTACACCTTCATGGTGCCCTCGCTGATCCTCACGGCCCCGGCCGGCGGGCTCAGCGGGACGCCGGTGAAATGCGGTACCTGGATGGCGCGGTAGCTGAGGTCCACGCCTGGCAGTACACCGTCAAGCAGCAGCCTGCCCGATCTGCTGTACTCGGAGAAATATGGCTGTTCGCCCCAGCCGACGAACACGTTGCCGTTAGGCAGCACTTCCGTGCTTCCCATGTAGGCGGGGTCGGGACTGTCGTGCAGGAACTGCCCGGCCACGGCTGCGGTATGGCTGGCCAGGCCGAGCTTGAGCACCAGCGCGCGGGAAGGCGCGGTGGCAGGCAAATAGGTGCCCGCACCGGTTAGCTGGCAGCAATGGTCGTCGAAGATGGTGACGTCTCCATCTGGCAGCAAGGTGGCGTCGTGCTGCCAGGAAAAGCCGGCTCCTGGGCTGAGCTTGAAGCTCGAGTGCTTCCCGCCGAGCGTCCAGAGGATCTTGCCGGTAGCCATGTCGATGTCGTAAAGGGCCCACGTGTTGCGCATCGACACGAGCATGGTGCCGTCGCCGTTCAGGCTGATCGAGTTGACGTGATAGGCGTCCCAGGGGAAGCCGTTGCCCGGCGGGTCGGCATGGCTGTCGGCGAGCGGGATGTGCTTGAGCGCGTCCCAGCTCCGCAGCAGCTTGCCGGTCTTCAGGTTGTACTCCTGCACCGCCGAGTCGGTCAGCGCTCCGTCGGCCACCCCGCCGTAGTCGCCGAGGTTGGCGGGAACGTCCTTGTTCGCGGTCACCCAGGCGTCGTCGCCCGAGATCACCATGGAGTGCAACGTCAAGATCCAGCCATCGGCGCCCTTGAGCGTGGCCACGGTCTGATAGTGCCGGTTGACGACTATGTACTCGCCGCTCGAGGTGGCACCGGTGTTGTTGATCACGCCTTGCCACCAGCTAAGCGCCTGGTGGCCCTGGTACCGCTGCAGTTCCAGGTTGGAGGCGACCATGCTGACAGGCACCGGCCTGAACCAGACCGGCTGCAGCTTGTTGTTCAGTATCAGCGGGCCGCTCTGGCCCTCCATCGCGCCCTTGCCGAGGTCGAAGAAGTCGCCGAGCAGGATGTAGCCGGGTTCGAGCGAGCCGGTGACAGTCGGCTCGTCTGGTTCGATGATCGGCGGGTGCAAGCCAGGCGCGGTCACGAAGCTGTAGGCGTTCCGCAGCGAGTACTGGCCGAGCGGGGCGCCCGGCGCGCCGGCGAACGCGTAGTCGGCCGCGAAGAAGGCCACGACCACGGCCAGGATTCCGGCCGGAAGCGCGGGGATCTTGGCCCTGGCCCTCGGCTTGGCCCGCCCGGCCTGAACTGGCTGCGCCTGACCGTGTCCGGGCAGCCAAAAGAACGCCACCGCCGCGGCCAGCAGCACGAGACCTACCTGGATGAAGTAGGCCAGCCTGAAGCCATCGGTCAGCGAACTCGACACCGGCTTGTTCTCGCCGATCAGGTGCGAGGTGTACTGGGTGGCGATGGAGATAAGCAGCGCGATCCCCACGGCACCGCCGACTTGGCGCGAGGTGTTCACCAAGCCGGACGCCAGCCCCGCCTGAGCTGGCCCGGCACCCTGAGTGGCCGCGATGGTCGAGGGCACGATCGACAATCCGATCCCCGCCGCGACCAGGAGGCCAGGGAAGACCACGAACCCGATCGCGCTGCCGCTTGGCCCGATGCGCGCCAGCAGCAGCATGCCGCTCGCCATCATGAGCAGGCCGCCAGCGAGCACGGCGCGCACTCCGAACCGGCCGACCAGCTTGCCCGCGCGCTGCGCGACCAGCATGATGACCAGCGCCATCGGGAAGAATGCCAGGCCCGCCTGGAGCGGAGACAGGCCGAGTACCTGCTGCAGGTAGAGCGAGCTGACGTACCACATCGGGAAGAGCGCCGCGCTGAACGCCAGCACGATGCTGTTGGCCGTCTTCAGCGACTTGGTGATCGACTTGAACGGCACCAGCGGTGCCGTGGCCCACTTGATCTCGATCAGCGTGAACAAGGCGAGAATGGCCAGCCCGAGCGCGATCGGGCCGTCGGCGCGCAGGGAGAGCCAGCCGTAGTTGCCGCCGTTCACGAAGCCGTACGCCAAGATGAGCTGGCCGATGGTCAAAGTGAGAGCGCCGCCGAGGTCGAACTTCTTGCCGGTGTCCCTTTCCCCGTGATCGGTGATCACGAAGTAGGCGATGACCGCGGCGGCGATCCCGATCGGCGGGTTGATGAGCAGCACCCAGCGCCAGCCAACCTCTTGGGTGATGACGCCGCCGAACAGCGCACCCGCGGCACCGCCCGCACCGTTCATCGCTCCCCACAGGCCGATGGCACGGTGCCTGGCCGGTCCTGGCGGGAAAGCCGAGGTGATCGCCGCAAGCGAGGCGGCGGCCATCAGCGCGCCGCTCAGGCCCTGAACCGCCCTGGCGATGACCAGCATCTGCTGATCGAGAGCGGCACCGCCGGCCAGCGAGGCCGCCGCGAACAGGCAGAGCGCCGCGACCAGCGACTGGCGGCGGCCGAAGCGGTCGCTCGCCCGGCCGCCGAGCATCAGGAAGCCGGCGAACACGATCGCGTAGGCGTCGACCACCCATTGCAGGTTGACCGAGGAGAAGCCCAGGCTGCTCTGGATCGAAGGCAGCGCGACATTCACGATGGTCAGGTCGAGGATCACCATGAACTGCGCGACGCAGCAGACCACGAGCAGCCAGGTAAGGCGGCCGCCAGGCGATGCCTTGACCGGCTGCACCGGCTGCACCGGCTGCGCCGCCTGGGCTGCCTGCGCCGCTCGCGGTTCCGCTTGTGCCGCCCCGGCATCGCGCAGGGTGCGGAAGCTCATCTCGTTGCGGCCAGTTCCTGCTGCTCGCCTCGCCACTGACCGAGAACGGCCAGAGCCGAGTCAACGATCCGCTCGTTGAACATCCTGGCGTCGTTCACCCTAGGCAGCGGGGCCTGCGGCACCGGCTTGCCGAGGAACTCGCACAGCGGCTCCCAGCCGTCGGCGGGCGACCAGACAAGCAGCCTGCCTGCTGGAACTGTCTCGATGACCTCCGCGTTGTACCGCTCGAAGGCCCGGGCGAGATCGTCCAGGTCGGCACCTGCGGCAGTGCAGGGGAGCAGCCCGCTCTTCTCCCACATGGCCGTGATGAGTTCCATGTAGTCCCGCCAGCCGGGGTCGACCCGGGTACGAGCAGAGGAGAGGTCGTGCACCAGGTTGTCCCCGTACACGACATCCCAGATCGTCGTACTCATGCTGCGTGCCCATGCGTCGGCCGGGCGCACCGACAAGAGCACCTTGGCCTGCGGGTAAGTCTCGATCAGGTCGCGGTAGAAGAACGAGCCTGGCCAGTCGACGGTCGCCTGGTAGCCGGCAAAAAGCTCGTCCCAGTTGGTGCCGCCTTCGAACGCCTTCGCCCACGGTGCGACCCGGCTGAGGTCACTGAGCACATCCACCATGTGATAGCAGGGGGCATAGCCGAGCATCTCTAGAGCGATCTTCTGAGTGAGCGTCGCGGTGCGAGGCAGTCCTGCGCCGATTATTTGCATCTAGCTCTCCGTTCGGTTCAGGTGTCCGAGCATGGCGCATTTGATCAGCGGCACGCTGCCCGATTGGCTCTGAGTTTCCTGCCAAATGCTTTAGAGATCGCCTAGAAGTCTGTGAGTATGCCGAGAAGAGCGTGGCCCCGGCTCGCTGACCAGCGCACCAGGCGAGACCCGCCCGACGGCCGGTTGATGAGCGGTCGCTGCCGCCGGCCAGGAAGCGGTGCCGCGCTGGCCAGCCCAGCAGGTATCACGCCACTTTTACCATTGACCGCGGTGATCAGGCACCAGGAAACGGCGGGTATCAAGCACCCGAGCACGATCGCAAGAATGAGGAATGAATGCGCCAGCGCTAGCCTGGGTACCGCATTCCTGGCTACGACGGCGGTGATCAGCGAAATGCTCGTGATACCGCCAGATTGCCGGAACATGCCGCGCAACCCGGCCATCGCCGCGGTGTTGCCTGGTGCTCGCGCAAGGGTAGCGTTGTTGCTTGCGGGAAGGACCATGCCAAGGCCGACGCCGACCACGCCCGCCGCGACCGCCAGCCAGCCGTAAGGACTTAGTACCGGCGGGCTGATCGTCATGAGTACCAGGCCAGCGGCTGCGATCCCTATTCCGGCGATCATCGGCAGCCGGTAGCCGCAGCGCATCGCCCGCTGACGTCCCTAGGCTGCGCCCGGAACTGGGTACTCGCCGAGCATCAGCCGCAAGATAGCGGCGTGCATGGCCTCGACAGGTGCGATGCCGGCCGCGATCGCGATCCCGGTCTGGCCGGTCAGGCGGCCGGCCGCGATCACGTACGCCCGCGCGGCGCGGTCTTCGATGCCGACGGCAAGTTCTGCTAGCCGGCGGGGGCTTGCCGACCCGGGCGGCGCCAGCACTGCGGCGTGCCAGGCGGGCGAGAACCCGTCAGGCGACTGACCCGATACCGGCGCCTTGCGCGCCGAGCGCAGCAGCGAGTTCCAGGTCGCCGCGTGTTCCGCGTGCTGGTGCAGGCAAGTCTGCGCTAGCTGGGCAAGCGCGGGTACCTCGGCGGCGTGCCTGGCCGCGATGAGCGCACGGTAAAAGCCGACGGCCTGGTTCTCCATGGCGGCGGCCAGCGCCACGGTCCTCAGCTCACCCTGATAGAAGGACGCGCGCTCGTGCACCAGGGCGGCCGCGCCGCCGCCGCAACCGCCGACCGCGAGCATGGCACCCGCGCCGCAGGCACCTAGCAAGAACGCGCGCCGCCCCTGGCTCATCGCACCGCCCCCTCGTCTACGGCGCGGGCACCGGCCGTCGGGTAAAAGGTGAAAGGCAAGCAGGCGGCGCCGATCTGGGCCGGCAGCTTGCCGAGCGCCTGGCCTCCGTCGACGAGCCAGAACTGCCCGTCCTCGGTGAACTGGAGCACGGCGAGCAAGTAGGCACGGTGCTGAGCCTCGACGGCAGCGGTAGCGACGAACAGCGGCCTGAGCGCCTCGCCGGTCAGGCTGGCGTACCTGGTGCAGGTCTGCACCAGGGTGTCCTCGAGCGACTCGGCCAGACTGAGTACCTGCGCGATCCCGGCCTGCCTGCCCAGGGCGGCACTGACCACTTCGGTGAATCTTGGATCAGCGGCATGCTGGGGCTTGCCGCCTGCCTCGACTGCTTGCGCGTTGAACGCTCTCGCGTGCGCTTCGTGCTGTGCCAGGGTCCGCCGCATGAAGGCGCGCAGTGCCGCCGGGCCCTCCCTGACGGCGGCCAGCCGCCCGGCGGAGGCGTATGCCCTGACGGCCAGGTTCTCCAGCGACGCCGCCGTCTGCAAGATCTCCACGTTCAGCTGGCTCATGGTCAGCTCAGGGCGATCGAAAGCTGGAAGGTTACCGAGATGACGTTGGACGGGTTCATCGGATCGGTATCGGTGATAGTGACGTCGAAGGTCCAGGTGCTGCCGAGCGCCGGGGTCGCGGTCAGCTCGCCGCCGATGTCCCCGGTCTGCGAATTGATGGAAAGCACCCCTCCGGTATTGCAGCTATCCAGGTTGCAGGGCAGGCCGTTATTGCTGGTCGGACCGCTTACCGCCGAGGTCGAGAAAGCCACGCCGCCGAGCCCGTCGCTGCCTGGCCCGTAGCCGCCTGACGGCGCGGCACCGCCCGCGGTGACCGTGGCGTTGTATCCGCGATCCAGGTGCACGTTGGGCAGCGAGGACACCGGCAGGAAGTAGAACGCGGGAACGCTCGCGACCACCGTGATCTGGACCGTGATCGAGTGCCCGTCGGCGTCGGTGACCGTCAGCGGCGTCGAGTAAGTGGTGCTGCCGCAGACGGCTGTCTCCGGCGTGGTGGAGGTGTTCACTGTGAGGTTCGGGCAAGGCGCGTCTGGCGTGCCAGAGATTGTGCCGGAACTCTGGTCGATCGTCAGGCCGTCGATCTCGCTCGCTGAGAAGGTGTAGGCGCCTCGACCGCCACTGAAGTCGCCGCTCAGGTCCTGGTTGACTGACTGGCCGGCGAGCACGTCGATCGGCGGTACGGTCCCGGTCACGGGAGCCACGACGTAGACCATCTCCGGCTGGCTCGCGGTAATGGCCGGGTCCTTGGCGTCGGCAATGGTGAGGGTGAAGTTCTGCGCGCCGGGCGCCGCCGAGGTCGCCGTCGTGCCGCTGATCGTTCCCGTGTTCTGGTCGAGCGAAAGGCCGGCGGGCAGTACCCCGCTGGTGATCGACCAGCGGTAAGTACCAGAACCTCCGCTCACGTGGTTGGGTGTCACGGCCAGGTAGCTGGCTCCTTGCACCGCATCGACCAGGGCGGGCTCGGTGAAGTTCAGCGGCTCGACCACGGTAAGCGACATGCTCAGGCTCGCGGTGAACGCCGTCGGAGTGCCCGAGTCCTGGACCGAGACCGTGAACGCGGACTTACCTGTGTCCACGGCCGTTCCGGTGATCTCGCCAGTGGCCGAGGACAAGCTCAGGCCGCTCGGCAGGCTACCTGCGGTAATCGACCAGCTATAGGGCTGGGTGCCTCCGGCCACCTGCACGGCCTGCGTGTAGGAGACACCGGTGACCGCTTCTGGCAGCGATGACGCAGCCGTGATCTTGAGCGGACTCGTCACGGTGATGGACAGCGTGGCAGTGAAGGAAAGCGGCGGCGAAGACGCATCGACTCCCTGCACGGTGAACGGGAAGATTCCAGTCGTGCTCGGGGTGCCGGTGATCGTGCCGTCCGAGGCGAAGCGCAGGCCGGCAGGCAGCGTGCCCTGGAGCGTCCACACGTAAGGCGCGACGCCGCCGCTGGCCGTAAGCTCGGCGGAATAGGCCTGACCGACCGCGCCGGCCGGCAGGGACGAGGTCGTGGCGCCGAAAGACCTGACCACGCCGACTGTGAAGGTGCGCGACGCGGCCACGCCGGCCTGCGCCCCCGCGACCTGGATCATGAACGTCGAACTTCCTGTCGAAGTCGGCGTGCCGCTGAGCATGCCGGTGGCCGGGCTGAGCGTGAGGCCGGCCGGCAGCGAGCCGGAAAGCACCGACCAGGTGTATGGCTGGCTGCCGCCGAAGGCGCTCAGGTTCTGCGAATAGGACGAGTCGAGCACGGCCGTCGGCAGGGTCAGCGTGCTCACCGCGAGCGGGCTGACCACGTCGATCGAGAGCGACTCGGTGGCGGACTGGCCAGGTGAGGCCGAGTCTGAGACCTTGACGACGAAGTTAGCGCTGCTCCCGATGGTCGGCGTTCCGGTGATCGCGCCAGTCTTGCTGTCCAGCTTCAGCCCGGTCGGCAGGTTCCCGCTGCCAGGACTTACCGACCAGGTATAAGGCGGCGTGCCGCCATTCGCGGCCAGCGATGCCGAGTACGCGCTGCCTACCATTCCCCCGGTCAGCGAGGACGTGCTCACCACGAGCGGCGTGGCAACCTTGAGCGTCACCGTGCCCGTCGCGAACTGGGCTGGCGGCCCTGCGTCGGCGACGTGCGCCTGGAACGTGGTCTGACCGAGCTTGAGCGGAGTGCCGGTAACCAGCCCGGTCGCCGGCGTGAGCGACAAGCCTGGCGGGAGCGAGCCCTTGGTGATCGACCAAGTGAACGAGCCGGTACCGCCAGCGGCGTTTAGCGGCGCTGAGTAAGGCTTGCCGATGGCGGCCTCTGGCAGAGCTGCGGTCGAGACGGCCACCTTCCCGACCACGTTGACGGTGGCGGACCCGGACACCACCGAGCCGGTGGCTGCTGCCAGCGTGTTCGGCCCGTTGCCGGCCGGGGAAGGCGAAGGCGAGCCTGAATGACCTGGCGGGGCCGTACCTGCGGGGGGAACCACGGCCGGCGAGGGCGCAGGTCCTGACGAGGGCGAGGGCGCCTGCGAGGCACCAGGCGAGGGCGAGGGCGAGGTCATCGCGCTGGTGGCCGTGATGGTCGCGGAGCCTGCGCTCACTCCGGTGACGACACCGCTTTGCGAGACGGTGGCGACCTTCGGGTTAGAGCTGGTCCAGATCAGCGAAGGCAGTGTGCCCGCCGCGTTATTGCGGAACGAGCCGGTCACGCTGGCCAGTTCTGTGGTCGCGGCCACGATGGTCGGGCTGGCGAGCGTGACGTTGAGCGCGCTCGGCGGCGACTTCGCCGCGGCCGCCGACGCCGAGCTAGCCGCCTGCATGGCCGAGGCCGCGGAGGCCGCCGATCCGGCCGCCTTCTTCGCCGACCCCGCCGCCTTGCCCGCGGCCGCGGCGGCCGTGGTGGCCGAGTGCACCACCGGCCTGAGCACCGCGAACCAGAGCGCGAACAGCAGCGCCGCCAGCGCGACGGCAATGCCGAGAACCGGCAGCAGCCACTCGGGCAGCGTCTGTTTCTCGAGCATCACGCCGTCGATCTTGACCGGGTCGCGGTCCTGCGGCCTGGCCAGGACTTCGAAGGGCAGCGTACGGTTGGGTCCTTTGAAGAATGCCTTGCGCGGAACAGCCTTGAGGCGCACGAAGGTCGCGGTGCCCGCAGGCGCGCTGAAGGCCGCTGGCCTGACCTGGAACGACAGCTTGACGTCCGGGTCAGATGCCTCGAGCATCAGGTGCTCGTCCCTGTTGCCGCGGTTCTCCACGATCACGCGGTACCTGGCCGAGCGCCTGCCGGTCGCGGTCTTCGGCACGAGGCTGGCGTCCAGGTCGCTGAACTCGCCGACGGTGACCGTGCCTTCCTCGATCCGCGAGCCGGCTGGATCTTCCCGTGACATCGCCCGCAGGCCGAACGGCACCTCCCCTGGCACCAGTCCGGCACTGCGCGGCGGGCTGAACAGGACGCGAACCCACGTGCTGTCGCCAGGCAGCAGGTTGACTTCTGCGGGCTCCACGCTGGCCCACTCCGCCGCGCGGCCGAGCACGTCAAGCAGCACGCCGTCGACCACGGCGCCGGTGTTCTCTATCCGCACCGAGCAAGAGGCCTGAGAACCAGGCTCGGCCTCTACCGCCGCGCTGTCATCAGCGAAAGTGACGGCGACGCCCATCGGACCAGGCTCCTTCTCCCGGAGAAACCCCACTTCGGTGCCGCGACTTGGCGGCCGCAGTTCAGCCTGGCACGGCCAGCCGAGGCCGACCTGCCTGAAATGGCAGCAAAGAAAGCACCGATCTGGCGCCATACCGCGCCGTTACTTGCAGGTGGCAAAGGCGATGCTGCCCGACGATTGAGGCGTGCTGCGCGACGCTGACCGCTCGCTGGCCAACTTCCTGCGCGGGCTGCTGCCGCCCGGCGTTGGCCTGAGGTTCGAAACCCCGAACCAGAAATGGCAGACCCGTCCGCCAGAGCCCTTGTTCGTCAGCGCGTTCCTGCACAGTGTCAGGCAAGACGACCGAGGCGGGCAGGCAGGCTGGTCCGACGTGCGCGGCGACGACGGCCGGATCACCGGAAGGCGGGTGGCGGCGGCGTTCTTCCGCCTCGCTTACCTGATCACCGCCTGGTCCGCACCAGACCGCACGGCCGAACCCGCCGATCAGGCTATCGATGAGCACGAAGCTCTCGGCTCGCTGCTCGTCGCGGCCGCTCATCGCAATGTGCTCCCCGCCGACTGCCTGGAAGGCGCGCTCGCCAGCAACGAAACGCAGTCGGTCATCGAATGCGCGCCCGCGGGCTCACCTTCGAGCACAAGCCCGCTCTGGGCCGGCCTTGGCATCGCGCCCCGCGCTCATTTCGAGCTAGTGCTCATAACATCTTCCGAGCCGCCAGTGATCACCGACCTGGCCCCGCCAGTTCGCGAGCTCATACTCAACGCCAGCCAGGACTCAGGCCCCCAGGCCAGCGCAACCCCGGCGGGGCGAACCTCGCCCGTGCCTGGCGGATCGTTCGACACTGTCCGGCGCTGGGACAAACACCCCAGACCATCCTGACTTCCGCCCCGCGCGACCGGTAGGGGAAAACCAGGTCAGCTCGCTTGCACGATCGTGTTGGTGGTGATGAACTGAGCCGTCCCCGGTTTTTCCGCTACCGGGTCGGTGACCGGGCCGGCCGGGGTCGGCTGGATCGCCGGATCGGTGACAGTGAACATGGCGACGAACTGCTCGCCCTTGATCAGCAGTGGCTTGCCTTTCTTGGTGATGACGGTCAGGTTCGAGGGCGTGAGCGTCAGTTTCACCGTGCCAAGTCCCGGCACGGTGAAGGGCGGTGCCGTATAGGGGAGCGGTTCGGCCAGTTCAAGCGGCAGTTCGTCGCCTTGCAGGCACACGCTCAGGCCGTTGATCGTGACGCTGCCCGCCGAACCCTGGAGCGGCACCGGTTCTTGCAGCGCGGGCACCACCGCAGGCGGCGGGATGGTGACCTTCACCAGGTCACCGGTCTTCATGACAAAATCGCCCATGGCCCTCACCCTGGGAACTGGAACCCGAAAAACTCGATCTGGCTGATAGCGACGTTCGCGCCGTTCGTACCCTGATAGATCGCGGTGACCTGAACGATGATCCGCTTGATCAGCACTGCATGCTTGACCGTGAAGGTCTGCGGCTGCGGGGTGTCTTGCGGCGTGATCGTAAACGATTCGTCGTTAGAGAAGACCAGGTGCAGTGAGCTTGGCCTGCCATCTTGCACGTACCGGCCAAAGGCGCCGTTATGCAAGATCAGCCTGGCGATGGTCACCGGATGGGCGAATGTCATGGTCAGCGTCGGCTCGGGCGAGGTGGAGAACGGCGCGAGCCAGTAGTTGTTGAAGAAACCGTCGCACGCCAGGGAACCTGGGTGCCCGGAGACCTGTGCGCTCGCCGTGCACTTGACCGGGTGCACGGGCACGAATTTCTGGTCGACGATGCCGATGATTTTCGCCTTTTCCGAGCTAAAGATCGAGTTGACCGTGGTGCGGAATGGCGGGTAAACACCATAGATAACGCCCGCCACCACCAGCGCGCCGGCCACCAGGATCCGCCCTTTGCGATAGACCTGAACGGCCAGGTTCCGCAGATCCAGGTGCGGCGCATTGAGGTGTCCGCCGTCGGCCGTCTTGCCTTTCTCCGTGCCGAGCCTGACCGTTCTCGGACCGCGGCTGCGCCGGAACCTATGCCACCAGGGAGTCGCCACGTGCTGGGCTTCGGTCAGTGAGTCACCGCAACGGCTGCAGAATTTGCGGCTCGGAGCATTGCCTTCTCCGCAGTTACCGCAGATCGCGTCGCCTGCTTGCAGCCTTCTGGTGGGTGCCGTCTTGGTGACCGCGATCGCTCGCGCCCGTGCGATCTGCGGTGCCTGCTCCTTGACCTGCGGTGCCCTGGCCGCCGCTGGCGAGGCGGAAGGTTCAGCCGCGCCGCCCGCGAGGCCAGGTTCGGGCGCGCGGGAGCCAGGCACGACCGGGGCGACCAGCGCAGCGGCCTGACGTGGCGGGGGCGGGCTGACCGCCCGCCCTGGCTGCGCCTGAGGCCCTGGCGGCGCCTGAGGCAGTGGCGGGCCAGGCGGGGCAGGTCGGCCAGGCGGAGGCGGCGGAGCAGGCGGACCAGCGGAACCTGGCCGAGCAGGTGGATCAGCGGGACCTGGCGGACTCTGCGGATCATCGGGACCTGGCGGAGCCGGGCGGGGCGCCGGACCTGGCGGAGCCGGGCGCAATGGCGGACCTGGCGGAGCCGGGCGCAATGGCGGGCCTGGGCGAGCCGGCGCGGCCCTGGGCACGGGCGGCACGGATGGGCCTGGCGGGCCTGGGCGAGGCGGCGCGGCTCTGGGCACGGGCGGCACGGGCGGGCCTGGCGGGACGGGCGGGCCTGACGGGCCTGACGGGCCTGGCGGGACGGGCGGTTGCCGCTGACCACCTGGCATTCCGGCGGCCGGCGCGGCACCGGGCCCGGCGGCCGGGCTTGCGGTGCTGTCCTGCGCCTGGCGCGGGCCGGCGATGAAGGAGTTGGCGCCTCCGATCATTCGCTGGAGCAGGCCGACCTTGGGCTCGGGGCCTGATTCGGCGGCGGCGGCGGCTGCCTCGGTATGAGGCGCGGGCTCTGGCGCGGGCGCGGGTACCTGCTGCTTCTCGCCGGTCCACTCAAGGAAGCTTCCGCAGGTTCCGCAGAACGTGTCCGCGTCGGCATTGCGGAATCCGCACTTACGGCAGACGATCATGCTCGGGCACCTCCTCCACCCGGTGCGCGACGTGCGCGGGCTTCGCCGCCGCGACCAGTTCGTCGATCGTCTTGAGCGCCACCTGGGCTGCACCTGGCCTGGCTCGCACTCGAATCTCAACCATCGGCTCGTTCCGGCCGGGCGGTGGCGTGTTCGGTGCCTGCGACCAGGCAACGCCGCCGCTGTCGGCGATCTCCACGTCGCCACCGGTGACCAATTCGACCAGGGCGCGCAGGCCGGAGACCGTGCCTGCCTGCCGGTACAAGGCAACCGAGCTTGCCACGGCGGCACGCCGCCTGGATGAGGGCCAGTTCTCGTCGAGCACCGTCCCGAACCACCCCGCAAGCCAGAGCACGAAGTCGTCAGGAGCGAGCATGGGGTCGATGTAGGCACTCAGGCAGTCGATGGCGGAGATCACCGGCGCGAGCACATCGTCGAGTCCAGCGGTCCATCGCATCGTCACCTGATCTTCCTGGTAGACGGCGGGCATCAAGGTGCCGAGCGGATAAGGAGTGCGGAGGCCAGGAACGGCGGCGCGCATCACGATGACTCCACTTTGATCTGGTGCTCGTAGGAGAACACCAGGCTGTTCGGCTCGAGCTCGATCCTGGCCGACTCGGCGCCGCGGACCCCGGTGACCGGGTCGGCGCTGAACAGCCTGACGTCTTCCACCAGTTCGACTCCGTGCACCTGCTGCAGCCGGCCGAAGATCTCTCCGGCCTGCACTGGACGCCCGAATGGCCAGCCGTCACCATCGGGACCACCGCCTGCCAGCGGGTTGATGAAACGGTAAAGCTCGCGCAGCGCGTCGTCGCGGATGCGCTCGGCGCTGACACGCGGCCTGGCTACCAGGCGAGCCACGACCGTGACACCGCGGTAGAGCGGTGGCTCGACGACTACCCGTGAGCCGACAAGCCTGACCGCGTCAAGCCGCTCGGCGATCCGCCGCAAGGTCTCTCTCGGCGGCACCAGGTTCTCGAAGAGGATCTTGCTGTCCTCCATCGTGGCCGCGGGGACGAGCAGGACCCTGACAGCTCCCGTCGCCGAGCCGTTCTGGCCTGCGGGCACGCAGCGCACCCTGGCGATGTCCGGCGCGGCCTCGCGAGCGAGCACCTCGTAATCCTCGGCGGTTACCGCGCGGTTCCGAGTTCGCATCAGCAGCGGACCCCGGCGTTTCGCTTCCTGGAGAGTCTCACCGTCGACGCCGCCCTGCGCCGGATGCCGGTTCTCGACCCTGGATACGAACGGAACGGAGGACTTCAGCGTCGAAACCGCGCCGGCGGCGACGTTGCCCCGGGCGCCACCGCCGGTGGCATAGCTGCGAATGCGTACCGCGGCGCCTTTTTCTGGCACCTGACCGTACTGCCTGAGGCTGCCGCCAGGCTCACGGACCGCAGGCCCGAAAAGCACCAGCCCGGATACGGAGTCGAGCAAGAAGTGGCGATCGTACGGGCCGCTCTCGGCGAAGTGCTCGACCGCGCTCCATTCCTGCCAGCCGTCATCGGACGACGTCTCGACGACGGGAGCGCCGTAACCGCCTAGGACCGGCTTGCGCCGCAGCGTGAATTGCTGACCGGGGACCCCTTCCGCCTCGCCTAGCTGCTCGGTCAGCACCAGTTCTGCGTTGATGGCTTGCGCCGTGCCGCCGACGGTGCACGCGGTAAGTCCGTCAACCACCGGAGAGTCGGTGTAAGGCGGCTGGCCCTCTTCAGGCTCGACCACCCTGGCCCTGATCCAGCCCGCCCGGTCGGCACCGATCACGCTTGCCTGATGCCCGGCAGGCACGTGCAGGACGATGCGCCCAGAGGTGTTCAGCCCTCCGGTGCTGTCCAGGCCGACTTCGCACTCCGCCCACTTTTCGCCGGCCCAGGCCTCCCAGGACAGCGGCGGGTGCTTCGGGTTGACGCCGACCCCTCGCACGGTGCCGCTGAAGTCAAGGCGGACCGCGCATCCAGGTACCGGCGCGCTAAGGCCGAGCAGCAGCGAGTCGCCGATCACAGGGCGGGCACGAAACGCGGGAAACGGCCGCCCGTCAGCTAGGTCACGGGTGCGGTCGGCAGAAGCGCCGGCCGGATCAGGCTCACCTCCTTGCGGTCCAGGTTCTTCGCCAGGCGACCTGACCAGCGCAAGCGAGCAAGGCACGACCGCGAGATCGCCGGTCGTTGCGAAGATAACCGGCTCGGCGGCCGGTGTGTGCAGCGTGCCGACCTGCGTCCCTGTGCTGACCGTCAATGCCGTCCGCGCCGGGCTCGACAGCCAGAACGTTACCTCCGCCCGCGCTGGAGTGGGCGGCAGCATCCGCAGGCCGACTAGGTCAAGAAAGGCCAGGTGCAGACGGTCAGGAACCCGGTTGAGGCGATAGATCAGCTGGTCGGTCAGGTACGCGAAGGTCTCGATCAGCGTGACCCCTGGATCGGACACATTGTGATCGGTCCACTCGGGACAACGGCGCATCACCAGCCGCTTGGCCTCGTCCACTAGGTCCTGGAAGCGGCGATCATCGAGATCGGGAGCTGGCAGCGGCATTCAGAGCTCGTCCTCCCTGTGCTCAGGAATCGTGTAGAAGGGGAACACCAGATTCCGCGGACTGTTGGTGCCGCGCACGAGGTAGGAGATGTCGATATAGAGAAGTCCCTGGCGGTCACCGTCGGGGTAGACAAGTACCTCATGGACGGCCGCACGTGGTTCCCAGTATTCGAGCGCCCTGCGCACCTCGTGGGTAATGGCCGCGATATTGGCCTGACCAGTGCCGCCGAAAATGTGGTCCCGCAACGTACTGCCCCAGAGCGGGCGCATCGGGCGCTCGCCAGGGTAGGTCGACAAGATCAGCCGCATCGCCTGTTCGATCTTCTCCTCGCCGCGGGTCATCGCCACGGAACCGGCGGGCTCGAATCCGAGCGGGAAGGTCCATCCGGTCCCGATGAAGTCGGTCATGACGCAACTCCTTTCCGCAGCTAGCCGAGTGAGATGGTTTGGCCCTGAATGGACAGGCTCCCTGAACTTTGGATCGTCAGGGACGAGGCCGCCTTGATGGTCAGGCTGTCGCCGCCGTCGACGACCATCGTTCCGCCCTGCCCGGCCTGGATATTGACCGTACCGCCGTCGCCGCACTTGATCGTGAGCTGGCCAGGCGGGCTTTCCTGCGAGCATGCGATGGTCAGCTTGCCCGCGACGATGTCGATCGCGAGTCCGAGCGCGGCATCGGCTGTGCCGAGCGTGATCGAAGATGCCGTCGGCTTCTTCTCGCCCTCACCTGGCGGCATCTGGTCGTAGAACGCCAGCAGGTTCCCTGACGCCGAGACGAAGCCGCGGCGCACCACGGTGCCGTCAGGCGACACGGCCTCGCCACCTAGGCTGTACCTGGAGTTCTCGCTGAGAACCCCGCCAAGCACGTAGGCACGGCGGGGGTCGCCGAACTCGAACCCGACAAGCACCTGGTCACCGACCTCGGGCAGGAACATGCCGCCACTGCGCGGGCCGGCCCCGAACTGGATCACAGGCGACCAGTCAGATACGTAGTCAGGCGATAGCCAGGGCAACGTCACCTTGACCCGGCCGTGACCGCTCTCGTCGTTGATGTCGGTGACGACGGCGCACACCACGCCGGGGATGCGCTGCAACGGCGCCTGAGTGGCCCCGAGGGAAGCGAGCCCGAGCAGGGAGCGGTCGTGGCGGCCGGTAGCCGCGAACTCGGTGTGGTAGCCGCCCTCACTCAGGTCGAACAGGTGACGCGCTCTCGTCACCACCCAGGTACGCGGAAACTGGCTTGGTACGCCCTCCACGCTGACCACGCCGCCCGCCTGGATGGCGGCGTTACCCGCCGTGTCACCCTCAGCTTCGGCGAAGGTACTGGCCAACTGGTCGGCCAGGCCGCCAGCCGCCACCTCGGCCGCGCTGGACGTCGCCGCTCCCTCGGCGACCGGTCGGTCGTAACGCACGAACGCGGTGCCGCTCGGCGGCGGGCCAAGGTCTTCGACCGCCGGGCTTGGCGGCGGGCCAGGATCGGCCCCGTCGGCCGGATCGCTGAATACCCCGGCGATCTCCTCCGAGGTCTGCGCCCCGGCCGACGAGGCGGTGCCCGCTGCCGATCCGGCCCGGCCAGAGATCACCTTGGCGGTGAGCGGGTCCCACACCCGTACCTCGACGTCAGGCGTGAGGTTACCCGCGGTCACCCGCGGCGCGAACGCCCGCAGCGACTTGTGCAGCGTCAGGCTGACCGGTTCCCCGCCAGCGGAATCCACCGAGGAGGCCTTGCGAAAGCAGAACACGCCCGAGGAAAGGGAGAACTCATACCCGATCTCGCTGGCGCGCTGCTTGAGGAACTCCCAGTCGCTTTGGTCGTACTGCGGCAGGTGGTTGTGGATGACCTCTGACGGGGTGATTTCACCGATCTCCAGGCCCGCCTCGGCGGCGATCTTCTCTGCCGCCTTGGCGTCTGTGGTATTCAGGAAGGCCCTGGTGCGCCTGGCCCGCTGCAGCCGGTGACCGAGGTCGTAGCCGCGCACGGTGGTGAGGCCGGTGAAGTCCTCGTAGACCCCTTCGACTGCGGTGATCTCGCCGCGAATGAGCGTGGCCGGGCTAGCCTGGCTGGCCGGGTCGGGCGAGACCGCGACCGCCGCCCGCTCGCCGAGCGCAACGCCCGCCGCCTCCAGATCCTGGCCGTTTACCCCGACGAAGGTGAGCTCGAACAGCGCCGGCAACTGCAAATGCGTCTCGACGGTGACCCGCTTGAGCTTCATGTAGAGCATGGCGTCGAGCGGCGTACCCGGCGGGGGGCCGAGCAGCACGCGAGGCAAGATGACGAGGACAGGATTTACCGGTGCGGTCATGGCCGGCCCCCGTCGTCGGACACCGGGCCTTCACCGGGCTCTGGCAGGTAGAGCAGCGTGCCCGGCCGTACCCTGAGCGGATCGTCAATGCCGTTGGCACGGGCGATCCGCCGCCAGGCACCAGGGCGGCCGTAGCTGGCGGCCGCCAGCGACGCCAGGCATTCGCTGGCATCGAGCACGTGTGAGCGGCGGCCAGGCGGACCGCCAGAGGTCGGATTGGTCATTGGCAGGCTGGCGTTCACGTCCGCGTAGAGGTCCAGGTGCACTTCCGCCCTGATCGGCTTGCCCGAATCACCAGCGAAGCGGGTGTAATTGATCGTCACCGCCCGCAACGACACCGTGTAAGTGAGCCCGGTGCCCCAGCTGAAATCCAAGATGACCGGCTGAAGGTTCTCCTGCTTGCCTGCCTCGGCCGACGCCGCCGGCGCCGGGCAACTCCACTTGAGCAACGTGTCCGCGTCGCTCTTGGTCGACTCGCCGATGAGATAGACCTTGTCGATGCGGATCTCGATGAAGCCGAGATTCTTGATCTGCTCGTCGAGTGACGTTCCCGTGGCGCCGGCAGTCTTGTATGTGTGGCTGACCGTGATGCGCTCTGGATTGAGCGTGAAGACGATCTCGGCCCGTTCGCCAGGCGCCGGGCCAGGGTGCACCTTGCGCAGCGAGGCGCCAAGTACCGGCGGGCCCATCGCCCGGCCGGCGTTGCTCAGGTCGACGGTCATTCCGGCTGCTCCAAGAATCCATCGTGTTCAAGCACGAGCGTTTCGGTGGCGATCTCGGTGCTCTTGGCACTCAGCGAAGGACCCGACCAGGCAACAGGAAATGCCTTGCGCAACTGCCAGCTCATCGCGGGCGCCTCCTCGTTCTGATAGACGTCGAGCAGGCTTATGGTCACCGTTGTTCCTATATCGGGAATACCAGTGCCGTTCTGCCACTCGACTGCGACCTGGCTCAGCCAGAGCAGCACCCGCTGCGAATATTCAAACTCAACAGCACGCTTCAGCGTGACCGGGCTGAAGGAGACAAACGTCGGAAGAATGCTCGTGTCACTGTAATTACCTCCCGAACGGACCGCGTCGTACTTGAATTCGACCTTGAGCCCGTCGCAGGAAGTCCATTTGCCGAGATTGATGCCATCGGCGACGACCTTGAAGCGCATGGCCAGCCCGAGGTGCCTGAATTTCGCCACGTCGGAGGCCAGGCTGCGTCCGGCGGACACCAGCGATTCCACCATCGAGCCCGGCGCCGCGGGCGTGGCCATCTGCGGCAAGGCGATCTGGGCGGCGGAGAAAATCTCTGGTCCGCTCAAGGTGTTCTCCTAGCTGAGTGAGATGATCAGAACGGCGACAACATCGAGAGGTCGTCGTCGAGGAACCCGGTATGAGCGAGCTTGAGCGTCTCGACGGCCGGCTTGGCGCCAGAAGCGTCAAACGACTCGATCGACCATCCGACCGGGAAGAATTCGGCCAGCCGCCACTGCACAAGTGGCGTACCAATGAAGTCGACCAGCTGGATAGTGCCGCTTTGCGGCTTTGGATTCTTCGACGTCTGCGCCAGCCAGTACTGCACGACCCTTGAATACGGCCCAGCCGCCCGGCTCAAGGTGATGGGCTCGTATTTAGTCGGGCCGGGCTGATATTCGACGTAATTGCCCTGGTCGCCCTCCCTGTGCTCAAGCTGCTGCCAGGTAACTGACAGGCCAGATGCCCGCGACCAGTCACCAAAGTGATACATCACATTGTCGATAAGCACGGCGTAATGGTGCGACATTCCTACGGACAGCGATTTCATCGCCGACTGTACTTGGCCGGTAATACCAGCCACCGACGAGAGCGCACTCATCAATTACTCCTATTTGTAATCACTGAGCAATCCTGACCGTTCCCTGTCGACCAGCAGTTCCCGTTTCAGCCTGGCCCGCAGCCGGGGGTAGATTCCATCGGCTAGCTCGCCGATGGCTACCGAGTCATCGAGGTCGAGCAGGCGCTGCGCAGCCAGTTCGAGCAGCCTGGCCTGCGCTCGCCCGAGGCGGGTGTCGCCGGCCGGACCTGGCGGGGCCGGCGCCGGCCTGGCGTCAGGCTTGGCCTGATCCCCGGACTCGCGAGACGCCTGCCCCGGCAGCAGCGCAAATGGATCGAAGACGTTACCGCCAGCAGACACCGACGGCACCTCGTCGGCCTGCCGCTGCGCCACGGGAAACGCTCCCGCGCCGAGCGGTGGCGCGTGCCTGAGCGGCGGCGTCATCACGGCCGCGGTCGGCCAGGCGCCTGCGGGCGGTTCCGCTGACCCCTGACCTGCTGGCGCCCACCCGAGCATGGCACGCTCGGCGAGCGCCGCCTGGGCCTCGAGCCTGGCCGCTTCCTCGCTGCCGGCTGGCGGCAAACTCGGTCCAAGCGCCCGCTGCTGAGCTGCATGGGTCAGTTCGTGCGCGAGCAGCGCGCGAGTCTGCGGGCGCTCGATCGGGCCGGCTTGCGCGGGCAGCGTAACTTCGCCCTCGCTGGTGAACGCGCGGGCGCCGATACGGCGGGCGTGCTCGCCCGCCGCAGGCTCCCTGTTGACCACGACATCGCGGACATCGACTCCGAGCCTGCGCCGCAGTGCATCGGCAAGGTCGTGCGGCGCGAAGCCGCGCTCTGCCTGTCCGCCGGATCCGGCCTGGCTAGCAAGACCGCCAGAGCCGGTTTCTGCAGGCTGTGCCTGCGGCGGTCGCTGGCCTGATAGAGCGGCCTGCTCGGTAAGAGGCCCAGCAGGAACCGGGGCGGAACCCGGTCCGCCTGACGGCTCGGGCCGGACCGCCTGTGCTGTTGCCTGGCGGTGGATCAGCGGCTCGCGAGACTCGCCAGTGCCCGCCAGCGGCCGCACTTCGACGCGGGCGGGTGTCTGAGCAGCTCGGTAGAGTGGTGCGACGATGTGGCGGACCGCGACGGCGGACGAAGCTGGCGGCTCTGGGCCTGGTGCGGCGCCGGCCGGGGTAGCTCTGCCTGGCCATGGATCTCCCTGGCCGGCTCCGCCAGTCGGCCGCGCAGCAGGAAGGGCTGGCGCGGACCTGGCCCAGGGACGAAGAACTTCAGCTGCGGGCACCGCACCGGAGTGGCCGGCCACTCCTTCCGCGCCTGCGCATTGAGCCAGGCGGTCGGCTGCGGCCCGCTCGCGCGGCGCGGTCCCGCCCCGCAGCGTGATAGGCGCACCGAGCCCAAGCGCGGGCACACCGGCCTGGTCCACGGCGCGACGAGCCGCGCCCGATCCCGTCTCGGCCACGCCCGCGTCCCCACCTTGCGGCGTTGCGGCCCCCCGCCCCGCCCCCGCGCCCCCACCCCCACGCTGCGCCACCGCAGGCCCCCACCCCGCGCCCCCACCCCCACGCTGCGGCGTTGCGGGGGTCAGGGTGCCCACGTTGTGGAGTTGTGGGGGCTGGGGCTGGGGCTGGGGCTGGGGGGGCCGGGGCTGGGGGGGCTGGGGGGGCTGGGGCTGGGGGGGTT
>DAHVDE010000090.1 GCA_027313705.1 Actinomycetota bacterium
AATATCGTGAAGCCGAACACAACGCTAAGCAAAGCAAAGTCTGCTGCTCCGAAGGTTGCGAAGGTCGGAATAGAACTGCCGCCGAAGTGCTGTTGCCACAGCAGGAGGAATGGCTTAGTAACCTGGCCAGGGTAATGCGCGAGTTCATTACTGTATTCAATGCTTGCCCAGGCCAGCGCCAGCCAGGTAATCAGCAGTGGCATCACGGCCAGGGTGTTGCGCGCCGCGTGCAGCAGGTGCACCCGGCGACTCCGCTTCGCCGTGAATTCCTCGATCGTGCGCTCACGATCGAGGCGGCGCTCAAGCACGGCGAAGTCAACCTGGTCCGCGTCCTCGTCGATCCGCCTGAGCCTGGTCACTTCCTGCTCCGTGCCTGCCTTCTCGAGCATGGAGCAGATCTCGTCAAGACTTTCCGCAGCTCGCTGACCGGGCGGGCCAAGGCTTCTCAGTCTCGCGAACGAGCCGCTCGGCTGGGCAACGGGTTCGCTCCGCTCATTGGCGGGGGTTTCGGTTTGAGCTGTCATCGGCTGCCTTATCTAGTTGTCTTGCGGTCGTCGCCCGCAGTGCGTGCCGAGTATGTCGTATTGGTCATAGCTTTTCATGACTCAGCGCCCTGCTCCCCCCGGCTATTTGCGGACGACACCGCAGCTGTGCTATAGGAAACGTTAGCCTCATAGCGTAGCAATTATTAGCAGCTCGGCGCACTACACATCTACAGCCTGATAATGACAACTATCGTGTCAGCTGGGCTTGGATAAGGACCTGCGTGTCAGATTTCTGGCATTAATAGTTTCTAAAGAGTATCGGTGCCGGACAAGGGTCGGGTCCGGCGCACTCTCGGCCCGCTTCTGGCTGCGCATCCAGCCTTGCTCGGGCTGCTGCGCTTGAAGTGGGTAGCCGGGCATTTCTGGATCGCAGGCCGGTCGGGGTGATAGTCAGTGCCAGTCACAGAAGATCTCTGCCGCGGTGACGACAAGTGTGTCCAGGTCGGCGTGCTCAACCTGCTCGCGACCGCACACGGCGTATCGCAGGGATTCGGGTTCGAGTACCAGGCCGGCAGCCTTCACCGCGAGGCCGGCCTTGACGCGTGCCGCGTTGATGCGCTTTGACCACTTGGCCTCGCCGACGAGGAAGGGCTCGCGGGAGCGTCCGGCCAGGGCAACCGCGTCGATCTGGCTACCTCCGTCCCGCCACCATGACCCGACGGCGACGACATCGTCGCGGCCAAGATCGCCTTCGACCGCGCGCAGGCGCAGGTGGTCACGGAAGGCTTCCTCCCAGGCGCCGCCCATGTGCTCGTCGATCGCTCCGATGACGGCGTTGATGATGCTCTTACCCAGACCGCGATCGATCTCGCCCCGGAACGGGGAGAGAACGCCCAGGAAGAAAGCCAGGAAATTGTCGGAGATACGGTAGATACGGCGGCGTGTCCGCGCTGACTCCGTCACCGGTATCAGCCGCTCGGCCAACCGCAACGTGGTCAGGTCGCGCAGCGTCCGCGTTGGGTCGATTCCCGTATTGTCGGCGATCTCATTGTGCCTGGTCCGTCCCGTCGCGATGGCTTGCAGGACCGCCTCCATGTGCTCTCCGTGGCCAGCCTCCGTTGCCAGCACAAGGTCGCCTTCAACCAGCATCCTGCCGTCAGGCGTACAGGCCAGATGCATCAGGTTGTCGCGAATCGGGGCGTTCTGGTCCCACCACGACAGATAGAGCGGCATGCCTCCGACGACTCCGTACACGACCGCCCGGTCGGCGGGACGCAGCGAAGGCAGCATCTCAGACGCCTCGTGCGGGCGGAACGGATGGAGTTGCATCGTCAGGTCGAAGCGGCCGTAAAGCGGCGCGCGGTACTCCTGAATGGCCTGCATTGTCCGTACGGCGGAACCGCACAAGAGCACTCGCAGTGCTGTCCGGCCGCGGGCGCGGTCAAGGAAAGCGCGCAAGATCCCCTCGATGTCCGGGACCGCAGCCGCGACCTCAGGAAACTCGTCTATCACCACTAGCAGTGGCTCAGTCGCCGCATACCTGGCGAGGTTGTCGAACGCCTCGTCCCAGGTCTGATACGGCCGCGCGGAAAGATCTCGCAGAGCGTCAGGAACGGCCATGGACACCTGCCGGGAAAATTCCGCGAGTTCGCCAGCACCGGTTCGGTGTCCGCCCGTATAGAAGATACTTCGCCGATCCTGCGCGAATCGCTGCAGCAAGGCAGTCTTGCCTACCCGGCGTCGTCCCCAGATGAGCGCCGGCCGTGCGGCGGGACCTTCCCACCACTGCTCAAGTCGCGCCAGTTCTTCGCGTCGTCCGACGAAGCCTGCCGCCATGACGACATTCTATACCGACAGCCATGTCGCCGACACCTGCGTAGCCGACACCTGCGTCGGCGACAGGATGCCGGCGAGGATACTCGGCAGGGTCAGGCTAACCGCGCCCGCGAAAATTGAACCAGCCGCCGCGATTAGGCTCACTGACATGAGGTGGCGCGGTGATATTATACCAGAATTCACCTAGATCATTCGCAAGCATCCAGCGATAGGCTAGCCGCTGCTGGATGATCTCCATCATCTTCCATGAACTGTCGTCTCCTGACTGCCTCGCCGCCGCGAGTAGGCCGGCAATCACAAAGGGCTCTGCTTCGTCCGCCCATTCAGCGACCCTGCCGGTAACTTCGGGGAGATCAAGGTCTTGAATGATGACGATCTCAAAGATTCCGGCCAGAATGTCTATCAGGGCGTCTGGATGCGATCTGGCGCTTATCTTTGAGTACCAGCCAGGCTTTGAAATCTCGCGGCGCGACAAGCGGCGGTCATCGTAGTCGGGCAGGCTCCGCTCATCGAGTATGTCGCGCACTATTTCGTGAAACTGTTCCTGGCTCTCGGCTTCAGGCAGGTTCTTCAGCAAGACGCTGACGGCAAGCCGGCGGCCGGCGGACTGGTGCCGCTGGCTTCTCTCCGGCTCAGGTTCTGGCCCCTCATGGGCATAGCGCTCCGTTTGCTCCCGCAGAGCATCCGCCGACCTGTGCTTGCCTGCCGATTCCTGCCACTCCGCGAAGACGGGATCGACCATGCGGTCCTGGCCTGGCGTATAGCGCGGCCAAGGCGACCGAATTGGCTGATGCGGTGTGAACTGCTCGTCGTCGAAGGCATCTTCGGTTTCTTCGCGATATTCCGGCTGGAGATCGGCCGGCTCGGGTTCGAAAGGCCCGGGTTCAAGTTCGACAGGTTCTGGCCCGGGCTCGACCTGTACGGGCTCGATGCTGACGGGTTCGATCAGTACGGGATCGATCCGCATCGGCTCGGACTTCGGTTCCCAGCGGCCACGCCATTCGCGGTCAGGCAGCAGCGCCTTGCCTGGCTGCACCGGACCGGGCGGCGTGGCTGGCGATCGCTTGGCACGCAGTTCCTCGTAGATTCTGCTGATCCGCGGCTGCGCCGATTTGTCTGCGCCTTGCCAGCTCTCGACGAGCCGTCTCAGTCCGTCTCCGCCGACTTCGTGATACTCGGCAAGCAGCCAGGCCGCGAGTTCGACGTACTCCTTGACCTCGCTGCGTTCAGGCGGGTTCGGCTCGAAAAGGCGGAGCTTGAGCTCCTTTCTCGGCCTGGCGACCGGTCTGGGGGTGTGCTGAGCCTGGCGGAACAAGATTTCCGGCATCGTGCCCGGGTCGACGTCACCGAGTGGCAACTCGAAAGTAGAGAACGACCAGCCGCGGCCACCGGAGCCGAGCACCGGCCGCACCGTGCGCCACAGGCCCCAGAGCAGCAGGCAGGGCAGGCCTTTGCCCGGCGGCTTGAGTATGTCCGCGTCAGGCAGGTGCACGGCGATCGGCGTGCGTGAGTCGGCGAGCGCGGCGGCGATGACCTGGAGCAGGCAATTCTGCTGGGCGGCCGCTGCCTGATCAAGACCTGGCGCCTGCTCGCGAGCGAGCCTGGTCAGGGCGCTGGCAGGCACGGTCGCGAGGTCGGCGTCCGTGGCCACCGCGCCCGGCGGTGGTCCAGTCCACCCGGGCAGGCCGGTGTGGCATAGCGCGATGGCGACTTCAGGGGTCAACTGGTCCACCTGGCCGGCGAGTACTCGCGATACCAGCGGCCGCCCTCGGCTGCCATCGGCACGCTCGGCGGTCTGCCTGTCCTCATAGCGCCAGGCAATCGCGGCCCTGCCGTTCGGCTGGACCTGATAGCACACGCTTTCGCCCAGGCCATCGGCATGGGGGTGCCGCACCCAGGCCCTGACCCAGGAGTCCCAGCCCCTGAGCGAGTCGGGCGACATCGTGCTCGCGATCGGTGACAGGTCACGCCGGTCGTGCCAGCGGTACTCAATCTGATGGATGATGTCCTGCGCTTCTGTCACCTCAAACCCCCACTTGCTCTGCTTGCGGACCGGTCAGCACCCCCGTCATCGCCAGCATCGCGATCAGGGGGCGCAGCACCCGGCGAGGCGTTACACCGCGCGGATACACCTCACCATTACCGGCCTCGGCGCCGCCGGTCGGCGAGGCGACATGCATGGTGGCTTTCTGGCAGACCTCGAATGGCTCAGCCATCGTGAGCGCATTCTTTCCGTCCAGATAGGCATACACGTCGGCGCTTTCGCGGAGGAATTCGGTCGCGTCGAGTTCACGGCCCTTCAGCACCTGAGCGGACCGCAGCCATCGGTCGACCGGTTCCTCGAACCGTAGCAGGTCAGCCTTGCTCAGCACGATGGCGGCGCTCACCGGCTGACTCCTGGCACGTTTCCGCACCACGTCGAGCACGTTGCTGAACGTCTCGTCATCGACCCACTCTCCGGTAATCCTGGCGGAGTCGACTACGAAAAACAACCCGTCGGCGATCCACAGGAAATCCGTCGTCTCATCCAGTTTAGCCAGGTCGCCGCCGGCTACATCGAAAAGCGCGACTACCCGCTCGGTGCCGCCGTTTCCTTTGATGAGAAAAGCGTCGGCGAACTCGACGATGCCTTCACGGGTGCCGGGAAGCACCTTGCCTTGCATGAGCGGGGTCACCCAGTTGTCCAGGTAACGCCGGTGCAAAGCGAGGTCGAGCGGGCTGCTCGAGATGCCGATTTTCGCTAGCTCGCGCTCGGCGACCGCGCCGACCATGGATGCGAGCAGATGGGACTTGCCTGACTTGGTCAACCCGATGAAACCCAGGACAACTGGCGAGCCGAAGTGGCCGTAGTCGGCAGGCAGATAGTGCGGCCCGATGCGCGCCTCACCCGGCGCTGAATCACATTTCACGCTGGTGGCGTGCAAGGCCTTTTCGAGCTGGAGGCTATTGAGGTCGGCCGGAATGGTGACTTCGATATATTTTTCCGAGGTGGCATCCCAGCGCCAGTAGCCAAGCGAGTTCCAGCCCTCGATCTCGTGCAGGCACATCGGGCACCTGACGGTTTCTCCGCTTTTCTCTCGCCTGACCCGCCTGCCCGGTTCCGTCCGGGGCCAGGCCGGCCCGGGCGAAGTGGTCTCCCCGCCTGCTCCGAGCACGGGCAGCAGGTCAAGCAGGCGCTTGATCCGGCTGGCGTGATCTGCTGGCTCGAGCATTCCTTGCCTGACCAGTAGTTCCCGCAGCGCACCCGGATCGTCGGTGAATTTAGCGGCCAGTGTCTCGGCGAGCCTGATGAACCCGGAATCGGGCGGAACCACCGCGGCCAGGTCAGGCCGAAAACCTACGAAGAGTCCGGGAGTCTCCGCTTCGTGCCTGGTAGAAGACATATATGTAAGGAAAGAGACCGGGGTAGCGTCGCCGATCATGTCCAGGATGCTGAGCAATCCCCACATCACGGCCTCTGGCACCAGCGAGCCCGTCCACGGCATCGTGACCCGGCGTTCGCCGCGCAGTGCGTGCGCGAGCAGCGGCACCAGTTGCCCGATGGCGTCCGCCGAGCGCGCTCTCGACTCCATCGCGTCGCGCCCCGAGCCTCGTTCTGTGGTGGCGAGAGGTAGCTGCGCCTGCGACTGGAATGGCGCGGACTGGTCGGGGTTGACCAGTTCAAGCGCATACCGGCCGGTGAGCAGGTCAGCCGCGCCTGCGAGTACCTTGGCGGTTTCCCAGTCGTAGTGGGACATGGGTTCTG
Source organism: Actinomycetota bacterium (assembly GCA_027313705.1). Classification (GTDB taxonomy): domain Bacteria; phylum Actinomycetota; class Actinomycetes; order Streptosporangiales; family Streptosporangiaceae; genus Chersky-822. Next base: position 6,067 of record DAHVDE010000090.1, read on the forward strand.
CGTACCAGCGGATAAACGCCGCCTCGGTTCCGAAATTGAGATAGGCGCGCGACTCCGGCTTGCCGACCCGCAGCCAGGGTTCGAGACGACGCCACCATAGATCGCTGGCCGCCTGGTCGGGCAGGGAGGTAGCGGTTTCGAAGATCATGCCGCTGCTGCCCGTGCGGGCCTGGTAAGTGATCTGATCGACGGTCCTCATGAGCCACCGCGCCTCCGCTTGAATCTCGCCCCTCCGGCAGGTGAGTCGCCCGCCTGGACCGCCTGATCCATGTCGTCATCGGCACGCTCGGGCAGGTAGGCCGAACTGCGGACGGCGGTGTGGTCGACGGCGGTGTGGTCGACGGTGGTGTGGTCGACGGTGGTCTGCCAGGCTGCTTGACGCCCGCCGTTCACAGGCGTTGCCCGGTTGCTGGCGTGGCCGCCCATCCAGTCGAGGTCCGCGTTGAAGTCGGGCGGCACCGCGGTACCTGGGTGCTTGCGTTCCCGCACATCGAGGAAGTTCGCGCGGCCGGCAGTCAGCCGGTCGCTCCGCCGCGTCGCGCTCGGTATGTTGACCCGTTGCCCCAGGCCATCCTCGAGCAACTCCCGCGCGGTCGGCCGTTCTTCCACCGGGCCGAACACCCGGTTGAACATGCCGCGGAACATCGCGTCGACGTCGGCGAACTGGCTGCGGTTGCGGAGCTCTTCCCCTTGGTTCCTGACAAAGAAGATCAGGCGGCCCGCGGCCCAGATGTCGTCACGGGGACCGACGATGCCTGTGCAGCTGCCAGAGCGCAACTCGCTCGGCACCCAGCCGTCGTAGCCCTTGAGCTCGCTCCTCGGAACCCCGAAGATCGTGCTGCGGCTGAAGTCCGTGATCAGCACGCCGCGTCCTGGATCCCAGAGCACCGTGTCCTGGCTGATCATCCGGTGGGCGAGGCCGGCTGCCGCGATCCAGCACAGGCCGGTGAGCAAACCGGTCAAGAACACGTCGAACTCCTCGTCGCCCAGGTAGGGGCCCGCGTCACGCAGCGGGCGACCACGATAAGGCTCGAACAGCGCAAAAGGGTCTGCCGAGTTCGCCTCGTCGCCGTACAACTTCGCTACCTGCGCGGGGTAGCTCCAGTCGGCCAGTTCATGCAGCTGGCGCCCGGCCAGGATCTCGTTGTCGAGCCGTTCGTAGCCTTCCCGTCGCTGCTGACCGCCGACCGGCCGGTGCTGACGCAGCTCAAGGCCGTCGTCGAAGCGCACGTCCCTGGCCAGCAGGAAGTTCCTGGCCGGCTCGTCGGCACCGTACAAGGAAACATCCCGTGTCACCTGTTCGCCGGTGACCAGCCTGAAGGTCAGCTGCTCAGGCATTACGCCGGCTCCGTATCAGGCGAATGCCCCGAGCCGGGGGAACCGGCGGCGACATGTCCGGTGACGAGGTGTTCCTGGCGCAGCGGGACCAGGCGAAGCAACCCGGCGCTCGATCCCGACGAGGTCCACGCGGGCGGATTGCCGGAGAGCATCCGCTGGAGTGCTTCCTTGTTGAGCCTGGAGGCGAACTTCACCACACCGGGCCGCAGGTTGAGGTTCAGCAGGTTCTTCAGGTCATCGGGGCCGCACAGCTGCCACATTTCCTCGACTGGCTGATAGATCAGCGTCTCCCTGATCTCGGCCAGGTCGTCGGGGTTGCCTCGGACGGCGGCGACGGGCAGCGCAGTGCTCGGGAACGGTGCCTGGGACGAGATGCCGTCCTCCTGCACTCGCCTGACCCAGGTTCCGATGAGACTTTCCGCGCGGGTGCCCGCGGCCTCGAGCGCTTCAAGCGGCGTTGCGCTCGGCCGGGAGGCTTCGCTGCCCACCACGTCAAGCACCAGGTCACGCAGGACGGGCGCAAGCATCTCGGCAAGGCGGGCGACCCGCGATCCGCGCGCGTGATTACTGGTCCCCACCTTGTCGGCATATTCGGTCAGCGCACGGGCGGTGCCATTCAGCGCGGCCCTGATCCGGCCCGCCTCGGTGCGAGTAGGTACTACCGGCGACCACTCGCGGCCCGCCACCGTGACGACGAGGTTCGCTAGCGCCCTGGCCGCGTCCGCGGCCTGCACGAGATCTTCTCCTGGCCGCGCCTGTGAACCACGGCGTGAACGGCGGTCAGGAGGGCTGGTGAGACGTTGCATCAGCTCTTCCGGGCAGCACTTGCCGACCTCGGGCAGGTAGCTGCCGCTGCCGTTGTGCTTCAGTTCCCGTTCGGTCAGGGTGAGCCGCTTGGACACAAGCGGAAGCGCGTCACCGCCGGAAATTGCCTTGGCCACGGTTCGGTAGATCAGTGGTTGCTCGGCGACGGCAAGGGAGGCGCGGGCTGACTGCGGAGCACCGGGTCCGGTCGGGAACACGATGCCGGCGTTGCGTATCTGCTGGCGCTGATTGTCGGACAGTTCGCCGACTGTGTTCGCGGTCCTCAGCAGCTTGCTGACCTCCTCGCGGAGGTCGGCAAGCGCGGCACCCGCGTCGACGAGGCTGGTGTGCAGGTCGGCTTGGCCTGGCCTGAGCCTGCCGCCGAAGCCGCCGCGCCGCGCCGCGCCTGCCGCGGCGGTGAAGACCTCGTCACGGTAACTGGCCAGTTTGCCGCCTTCTGCCAGGCTAGCGCCGTGAATGGCCGAGGGAAGCAACTCGCGGAACGGGCCTTCCGCGCCTGGTCCCTGACCGCAGAGCGCGCGGACGGCGACGACGAGGGCCGCCGTGAACGTGGCGGCCTCGTCGTCTTGCCCGGTAAGCCGCATCCCAGGGTTCGCGACCCGATGTGGCACCTCAATCAGTGCCTCATGGACAGCCTTGAAGGTCTCGGTGTCGGACAGGATCTCCATCAGCAGGTCAAGGCCGTTTACCTTGCCAGGGACATGCCCGATCGCAACCGCGGCGCTGGCGATACGGCAGTCGATGCCATCGGGATCGCTGACCCACAGCACCGGTGAGCCCTGCGTGCCGCCGAGGTTCCCTGGAAGCAGCAGCTTCCTGCTGTTCCCGGCGAGCGGTCCGACCACGACGCACAGCATTTGCTCGACCCGGGCGGCGTTGTCGAGGTTCTCGTAGACGGGCCCATGGCCAGCGAGCAGGGTCGTGTCGTCAACCACGAGCAGATTGCGCAGGTCACGAGGACCCGTCTTGACGCTGATCATCTTGCCGGCCGCCGCTACCGCATCGGCGGCCGGCAAGCCGGACAACCGCAGGATCTCGACTGTCATCCGCTGGCTCCCGGGTCGACCTGCTGCTCAAGCTTGCGCAGCGTCGTGGCCACGGGTGCCTGCACGCCAGTGAACTCAAGGTCGAGCGCATTAGGAAGCGTCGTGGTCCAGAATCCGCGCATCTGCATGTGCCTGGATCGCTGGGTGTCACCGAGGTCCTTCATCATCTCGTCGAGCAGTTCGATCTGTCCGGCCCGCAGGTCGGTGATCTGCGTGTAGAGCTTGTCTGGTGCCTTCGGCCTGGCCTCGACGCCCTCGGGCAGTTCCTGCATGAGCTGCGCGCAGAACCGGCGGTGCAGGTCGTTGTCGTCGAGTGCCCAGAGTTCGTAGGCCCGCAGCAGGGACCCCCAGGATGATGCCTGGCCGAGTGGAGTGAGCGGCAGCGTCATCGTCACCTCGCCGAGCCTGAGGTTGAGCCGGTCGGGTGATGATTGCTGGCCCTCGACGTGTCCGTAGCCGTTCCACAGGGCGCCGAGCAGCCGGTGCAAGATGACAACCCGGTGATCCTCGCGCGTGGCCAGATAGCCGAAGTCGTAGCCGGTGCGCTGCCGCCAGCGAAGCAGGTCCGTCGGGTTGGGCTTGGCCAGTGCCAGTGCCCACCTTCTCAGCACATCGCGGACCTCGGCCACCTCGGTCACGCCCATCCCGGTACGGAACAGTACTACCGAGATCGACTCGGTTTGCGTGTGCCTGAACTCCTCGGTGATCCGCGGGCCTCTCGGCAGCGTCAGCGTCTTCCTGAGGTACTCCTCGACGACCTCGTTGGTCGAGTCGGCCGGGTAGTTGATCAGCACCTTGAGGTCGCCGCTGCCCTGCGGGATGAAGTTGCCGGGAAGCAGCCCCACCAGCTTGCCGTTGAACTCGTCGATGTATTCCTGCGAGACGCCGACGCCGCCGCTGGCGCGGTGCCCGTGCCCTGAGGCTTCGATAAGCAGGTCATGAAGCCTCGGCAGCATCGGCTGCTCGCCAGGTGGCGGCCGCCGCAGGAAGGTCTTGATCGCGGTCTTCACCACTTCGCGCAGGTAGGAAACCGCGTGCTCGGGTGTCTGCTCGATGCTCATCTTGAGTACGGTCGGCCAGGTGTCCGTGCCGACGATGGCCCGCACGAGGTCGGCCTCGGTCGAGTTGATCTTGATGTGCCCGGTCCTGGCCATCTGCTCACGCACCCGGCTGATGACCTGCTGGTAGAACTGCTCCATCCGTCCCGTGCCAGCCGGCAGCAGGTAGGACACGCCGACGCGCTTGACGTACAAGTCGGCCGAGCGGCGGGTGAAGTCATCCATATCCTGCTGAGCGAACTGACTGAGCGCCCTGGTCAGTGCCGCGATGTCGCGCTGCGTGGCTTCGAGCGGCACCCGCCACTGGTTGACATGCGAGTCCCAGTACTGCGCCCAGACAACTTCTGTCTGCCACTTGTACCACTCGTTCTGCTGGTTGCGCGCGGCGACGACCTCAGGGTCGTTCCACTGCACCTTGCGTATCAGCTTGTCGCGGAGCTCGGGAGTGACCGGGGGAGCGACTCCGAATCCTGGTGGTGCCTCTGGCGCTGCCCTGCGGCGGTGCAGCAGTCCGCTGACACCGCCCTTGTCCACTTCCGAGGTCAGGTCGGGGTGACCGAAACCAACGCGCTGCAGCTTGAAGATGTCCATCGCGGCAAGCATTTCCCTGGTGGCGCCACCAGGGTTGAAGCCGCTGACGATCCTCGGTACCTCATGGCCGAGCTTGCCCCTGAGCGCGTCGATGGCGACCCGCATGGACTCCCTGCGGTCGTTCAGGGCAGCGGTGACCGCCTTCGCGCCGTTGGCGGGCGGTGGCTCGGCGAAGTCGATACCCTGCCGTCGCAGCACCTGGTGCACCGCGGCCCTGGTCATGAAGTCCTCGATGTCTTTCCTGGTGGACTCCACCCTGGGATTCAGCGTCGAGATGCTCTCCACGGCATGGCGCAGCAGCCGGGAGGCGACAATCCCGCTCAGCTCGTCGATCGGCACGGTCAGCGAGGCGACGAGCGCGGTCGAGACGCCGCGGTTGCCGATGCCGTTATCGGCCGTCACCTGGCGTCCGGTCGCCTGGTTGACGAAGCTGTCGGCGAACGACTGGAGGTGCTCGCCCCTGCGGTCGTCCTGTTCCGATATCTCCGTGCCGACCAGGGAAATCACCAGCGACACGATCGACCTGTGCATATCCTCGCGGCTTGCGCCCGCCGGCATGGAGAAGAGGAACCCGGTCTGCACGGTTCCCGCCTTGATGTCGATCCGCTCGTTGCCCGGGTAGATGACGGCGACGTCCTCGGCCTTCACCGGACCCTGGTCCTGCGAACCGCGGAGCACCCGCTTGGCGTCCGCGCCGTTCTGCTGGTCGACGAGGCGGAACAGGTCAAGCAGCGCCCGGCCCGAGTTAAGCTCGGCCGCCCGGCCGCCGCCTAGCCCTTCAGCGAACGCAGATGGCATCAGCACCAGCGGATAGATCTTCACCTTCAGCGTGCCCTGCTGGAAGGTATGTGCGATGAGGTGCAGGTAGTCGTAGAAGATCCCTGAGCCGGTACCACCCGCGACAGAGAACGCCACGAAGACGTCTACGCCCCTGGTCTCCTTGCCGCCCAGTGCGTGCAGGTCTTCTCCGGCGCCGGCGAGCCTGCCCATCGCACGGCGAATGTCCCTGATCGCCGGGGCGATACCTTCGGAGAAGGTACCGAAAAGCGCGGCGCGGCCGATCGTCGGGTACTGGCCCGCTCCCCGGTGCAGCGGATTGACCTTCGGCTCGTCCTGGGTCGCCGGCGGCAGCCAGCTGTCGGTCACCGCCCGCTCCTGCAATCGCAGACGCACCGCGAGGTCGGGGTAGCTGTCGGCGTCTGGCACGAGTTCGCTGACATAGGTCGCCGTCTGAGTAACGGCCGGGATGTGCTCAGGCCCTGGTACGACCCGCCTGGGAAGCCGGTCAAGCTCGACCTTGTTCATGTCCGCATACACGAACTGGATGCAGCTGGGCAGCTGGTAGGGGAGCATGCCCTCCTTGGCGCGCAGCTTGCGGAATTCGTTGCCGTCCGGCCCGCAGATTTCCTCGCGCAGCCGTCGTTCGAATTCGGCACCGATATCGCAGCCAGTGCCGCCAAGTCCGATAAAAAGCACCGGCTGGTAAAGCTGCATACTCATATCTCCCCCATATTCACTTTGGGCAGCTAAACGTATCTGGTTCGGGTCCGGTTACAGCCACGGGTCCTTCTCCTCGGCCGTCGCACCGGAAGGAATGGTGCTTCCCATGGGCGAACCAGATGTCCCTGTCGTGGACGCGGCCGGCTGCGGCGTGCGCCTGCTGCCAGGAACGCCGCCTGCCTTCCCGCGGCGGGTGTCGCGGATGGCCAGTTCCAGGCCGTTCTGGTTGATGACTTCTCCAGGCCCGCCGAGCACGACGTCGTAGGGCTGGGCGCGTGTCGGGGTCATCAGCTTGACCTCGCCGGCGCTTGACCGCCTGACCTGGTAGACAGAGAAGCCGGGCTGCACGTAGTCCAGTCGCGGTGTCTGCTCGTCTTCGTCTTTGATGATGAAGCTGAAGGTGTCTGACCACGCGCTCTGTGCCGGCAGCGGCCGGCAAAGCTCCTGGCCTTCGCGGCGCAGCATCGCGACCAGGCCGCGCACGTCCTTCCTGGCGCGGATCACCGCGCGCCGCCAGGCAATGGCGGCGATGACCAAGGCGATGAGTACGATCAGGCCGATGATTTCCCAGAAGTACTTCTGGAAGAACGTCGGCGGCTTGGTCACCATGACTTCGAGTCGTGCCTCGTTGTAGACCAGCCTCGGGTTTGCCGCGTCAACGACCTCGACTCTGAACCAGGCGACGCCGGCGGGTGAATGCTTGCTGACCTCAATGGTGAACGGGACGTTCGGCGGGTTACCTGACGGTGCGCTGACCGGGCCGGCCGGACTTGTGATGGACGCGGTCGCGCCGCTGGTGCTCAGCAGCACGCGGACCTGCTTGGCCGAGCCGGTCTTGTTGGTGAAGATGAGCTGCCCGTTGATCGCGCTGCCGATCTGCACCGTGCTGATGACAGGGAACTCGGCGGTGGCGGTGAAGTTCGGGTTAGCCGTGCCGACCGCCACGTAGGTAGGCACGTCGGTCGAGAACAGGCCGTAACCTGACGCCGCGCCGGTGAAGGTCAGCGTGCCTGCCTGATCGGGCGCCCTGAACGTTCCGGTGAACTCGCCAGGGTTCGAGGCCGGCCGCACCTTGATCGTGCTCGTCCCCGGCAGGCCGTCCCCGGTCACGGTGACGCCGGCCTGCAGGTTCTGAAGGGCCGACTGATCGGTGATGGGACCAGAAGGTCCGAGCACGTCGAGTTCCACGCTGATCGGCTGTCCGAGTTTCGCGCTCGGCGGGTTCGCGGTGATCACCGCGCGCACCGCGCCTTGCCAGAACGCGGTCGCGCTCACTAGCTGGCTGGCCAGGCCGGACGGCGCGGTCAGCTTGATCTTCCAAGGCCCGACGTCAGGACCGGTGATGTCGGGCAGGTGCAGCACGACGACGGGGGAGTTGTCCTGGCCGCTGATCGCCGAGGCGTCGGTCCACGGCTGGCCGTTCGGCATCGTGAACCCGACCGTGATGTTGGGATTCACCCGGTCGACGCTGATCGCCGCGGAACTGGCGATCTGGGGAATGATCACGGAAAGCGTCGCGCTGCCGCCGCCTGAGACCGCTGTGGAACTGCCGCTCGTGCCGAGGCAAGCGGCATCGGCATAGAGTTCTTTGAGCGCACTGATCGCGTTCCCTGGATTGTTCACCCAGGTCGCGTGGGGCTGGTTGACCACGTGCTGCTTGTCGCACACGGCCGGCGCGCCGCCCGCGGCGATGTTGTTCAGGTAGGACAGGGCCTGCGGCTCGGTGAGGCCTGTGCCGATGTCGGTGCCGAAACCGAGCGGCCATACCTGCACGCCGTCCTTTCGCGCCAGGGCAAGCTGGCTGTCGATCGCGACTTTCTCGCCCTCTTGCCAGTTGACGCCGTACTGCTGCGTGTTGCGGTGCACATCGACCGCGCCGTCGGTCATCATCAAGATGATCTTGATCGCGCCGGGAGGTGACGGCGGGGTTGCCGTGCTGTCCGGGCTGAGGTAGCTCATTGCCTGGCCTAGCGCGGCGGCGTAGTCGGTGTCGTCGCCTTCCGCCTCGGTCCTGCGGTGCAGGCTGTTCACGCAAGAGGCGAGATAGCTCAGGTTCTGCTGGCCGCTGGCTATCGTCGGCACGCAGGCGATGTCAACCGGGGTCTGGTGCGGCGCGACGTGGTTCACCCCGCCGAATCCCACGACCGTGACCCGGCTGCGCGGGTTGAGCATGGACTGCACGATCGTGGCGACGGTCTGCTTCTCGTCGGCAACCTTCGCAGGGGTCTCGCTGCCCGACTCGTCGACCAGCATCACTACGTCGAGCACGGCAACGTTGGCAAGGCCCGCAGCCGGCGCTGCCGACCCCGCCGCGCTCGACTGCGCCGCTCGCGCGACTGGCCCGGCCGACGCCAGCGTGAGCAGCCCGGCAATCCCGAGCATGGCCGCGACGGCCGTCGCCAGGGTCAGGCGCCATCGCGGCATCCGGAGGAGTTCCCGCTCGCGTTCGCCGCAAAAGCCCATATTCCAGTGCACGTCGCCCACGACCCCCACGTCCCTTCACACCCCATCGCCCTATATGGCGAGTGTGTGTAGCAAGGATAGATTCTATGATCACATCTGGCGAAGCGTGAGATCAGAAATCTTGCCATCGGTGGCCGCTATTAGCGGAACTGACGTCGCGGACGTCTTGGCGGTGTCATAGACGCCGATTGCCTGGCATCTTTCTGTCACCTTCGCCGCGACCGGCGCGGAAATGGGCAGGTGAAGGACTCTGTGCTTTACCTAAGCCGCTGGCCGGGAACTGAAGCAGCGCCCGGCCAGTGCCTGCATGACCCTGGCCAGGCGCCCGTAAGAAGGGCGGGTGCTGCCCTTGATCAGCCGGCTCCCGGCCAGGTTCCGGTCACCGCCTGCGGTATATCAGCCGAAGCTGGCGCCCACCTGGGCGTCGTTGGTCTCGTAAGCGACCGAGGCCTGGCGCATCAGGATGCTGATATCGGAAAGGGCCTGGTGCAGCTGCCTGGACGAGGTCTGCCATTGCTGCCACAGCGCCAGGAATCTGGCCTGGCCGACGCCTGCCCAGTCCGAGCCGAGCGGTGCGACCTGGGACGCGAGCTGGGACAGCGTCGCTTCGATCGAGCCCGCTCCGCCCGTGAGCTGCGCAGATACGCCCGCGAGCTGCTCGGGGGTCACTCTGATTAGGCCTGCCATTGCTCCTCCTGCCCGATTTAGGCACCGTCCATTCAAGACTCAATAGTACAATGAGCTTACACAATATTCCAAAATCCGTACATTACCATAAGAGAATTATATTACTATTTCAAGAGTAAAGGTCATGATTGAGTGCTATCGACGTTGTCGAGAAGTAGCGTCGGCTTAGCGCGATTGACTGGCCGCTGGGCGGCCGGAGGCGGAGAAGGCAGGTGGCCGGAGAACTGATCACCAGCGGTAGTCCGTCGCCTGACCGCCAGGACGCCTTTCGCGTGCACCGGCCTGAGCGGTCCTGGCCGCACCCGCCGCCTGAGGCGCCGATCGACCTGACCGCTCCGCCGGCACCGCCTGACGGCGGAACCGGCAGGCTGACCTCGCTGCTGCCCATGCTCGGCAGCCTGGCCATGGTCGGGCTTGCCTTTGTCATCCATTCGCTTGTCTACCTCGTCGTGATCGGCGGCATGGTGCTCGCCATGGTTGGTGGCGGGCTCGCGGCCAGCGTCAGCCAGCGCCGGGCGGGGGCGAGGCGCTGGACTCGCACCAAGCAGCGCTATCGAGCGCACCTGGCCCTGGTGCGGTCGGCCGCGCTGGCTGCGGCGCTCGCTCAGCGCGACGCCGCGCAGGCGTGCTTTCCTGACCCGGAGGCGCTTGTCACGATCGCCGCCAGGGGCGAGGGCCTGTGGGAGCGGCGGCCAGGTGACGAGGACTTCGCCGCTGTGCGCCTTGGCCGGGGCCGGGTACCCGCGCACCGCCCCGTGCGGCTGGTCAGGGACGAGGGCCCGCTGGCAGAAGCGGATCCCGAACTGGCCGAAGAGGCCGAGCGGGTGATGACAGAAACGGCGACGCTCGCCGCCGCGCCGGTGACGATACCGCTCGCGGCCGCGGGCTGCGTCGCCGTTGTCGGTGACGCTGAGCGGTCGCGTGCGCTGGTCGGTTCCTGGCTGGCCAGCCTGGCTACCTTTCACCCGCCCGCCGAACTGCGGATCATGGGCCTGGTACCGCTGTCGGCCATACGCACCTGGGGCTGGCTCAAGTGGCTGCCGCACACCAGGGATCCGGAAGCCGGCGAGGGCCTTGGCCGGGTCAGCCGGGCGGTGACCGCCGACCAGGTAGCGTTCGCCGCGCAATTCGAGGCGCTCGCGCAACGCCGGATTGACAGTCTGCGTCGCAGGCTAGAGGCGGCAGGCGGACTGTCGGCCCGCCAGGACCTCGGCGGATTGGGCGAGCGCGGCCCGGCCGAGGCGAGCGCGCACGTCGTAGTCGTCGTGGACGGCTACCAGCCTGGCGCGGGGCCGGCTTCGCTTGACGCCGTGCTCGGAGTGGCCGCGCGGATAGCCATGACCGTGATCGTGCTTGTCCGCGACCACGCCGACGTTCCCGCGAGCTGCGGTGCTCGCGTTGACTGGACGACGCCGGGAACGGTCAGGTACGTGGCCGCCGGGCCAGGGGGAATGGTCGCCGCTGACGTCGTGCCAGACGGCATTGACCTCGGCATCGCCACCGCGCTTGCGCGCACGCTCGCGCCGCTCGGCTTGCGGGCTGGCGAGACGGGAGCGGACCTGGCGGATCAGGTGCGGCTGGTCGAACTGCTCGGGGCCGACGAGGCCGAGCAACTCGACCTGGGCGGTGGCTGGCTGAGGCTGGACGCGCTGGCAGGCGGCCTTCCGCCTGACTTCCTCGCCGTCAGGATCGGGCGCAAGGACAACGGCGCCCCGCTGCTGCTCGACTTCAAGGAAGCGGCCGCCGGCGGCATGGGCCCGCACGGGATGCTTGTCGGCGCGACCGGCTCAGGCAAGAGCGAGCTGCTCAGGTCTCTGACCGCCGCGCTGGCCGCCAGGCATGACCCGGCTCTTGTCAATCTGCTGCTCATCGACTTCAAAGGCGGTGCCGCGTTCGCCGATCTGGCCGGCTTGCCGCATGTCGCCGGCCTGGTGACCAACCTCGCGGATGACCTGAGCCTGGTCGACCGGATGCGGCTGGCGCTGGCCGGCGAACTGGCGCGACGTCAGGAGCAACTGCGGCTGGCAGGCAACCTCGGGTCCATCGCCGGCTATCAGGCGGCTCGCGCGCATGGCGCTCCGCTCGAGCCCATGCCCTACCTGGTGATCATCGTCGATGAGTTCGGCGAACTGCTCGCCGCGAAGCCGGACTTCCTTGACACCTTCCTGACCCTGGCCAGGCTCGGCCGATCGCTCGGGGTGCACTTGCTGCTGGCGACTCAGCGCCTGGACGAGGGCCGGATCCGCGGCCTCGAACCGCACCTGAGATACCGGCTGTGCCTGCGCACGTTCACCGCCGAAGAGTCGCGCGCGGTCCTTTCCACCGCCGACGCTTTCGAGTTGCCTTCGCTGCCTGGCCTTGGCTACCTGCGGGTGGATCGCGAGCAGGCTAAGTTCAAGGCGGCCATCTGCGGTTCCGCGCGGCCGGCGCTCCAGTTCGCTGAGTCCACCGCGGCCGATTGCGGCCAGGGCAACTCCATACTCCGCCCGCTCAGCCTGGCCGGGGCCGCGGCCGCAGACAACCAGGCGCAGCCGCTCAGATCCCGTTCTGACGACTTGCAGGTTCTGGTCGCGCTGGCCGACGAGGCGGCGCGCGCCGCCGGAAGCCGTGCCCGCCAGATCTGGACCGCGCCGCTGCCCGCCGCCATCACCCTGGGCGGGCTGGCCGGCTGGCTCGGGTCGCGCGACAGCCAGCTTGCCGGAGAGATGCTTGCCGGAGAGGTAGCTGTCGGCCTGGCCGACTGGCCGGAGCGGCAGGCCAATCAGGCGGTGCTCTACCGCGCAGCGGGATTCGGCGGAAATCTGGGGATAGCAGGCGCGCCCCGCACGGGCAAGTCGACGCTGCTCCAGAGCCTGGTGCTGGCGCTCGCGGCGTCGGCGGGTCCGCAGGCTCGTCAGTTTTACTGTCTTGACCTAGGCGGCGGCGCCCTGTTCGAGCTGAGCGCGCTTCCGCACGTCGGCGCGGTGATCGGCCGCGGCGAGACCGAGGCCACTGCGCGCCTGCTGCGCGAACTGCGCGCGCTGCTCGACGAGCGCGCGGCGGCCAGGCAGGCGAGGGCAGGCAGGGAACCCGCCGTGACCGGATCGTGGCCCGACGTATTCCTCGTCGTCGATAACGTGGGCCAGCTCAGGCAGTCGGCGCCTGACCTCGAACCCGAGCTCATCGAGCTCGCCACGGCCGGCTTGCCATTCGGATTGCACGTGCTGCTGTCGGCGAACAGGTGGCTGGATGTCAGGCCGCAGTTGCTTGACGCGCTGGGCACGAGATGGGAGCTTCGCCTGGCTGATCCGGCGGACTCACTGGCTGGCAGGCAGGCCGCCATGGCGGTGCCCGCTGACCTTCCAGGACGCGGCCTGACCAAAGACGGGCACCTGTTCCAGGCCGCGCTGCCCTCCCTGGCGGCCGAGCCCGCGCCCGGTGACATCGCCGAGGCGGTCGCGGTGCTCACGGAATCGGCTGGCGGGCGCCGCGCGCCGGCCATCACGCCGCTTCCTCTGCGTGTTCGCAGCACCGACATCGCCGGGCTGGCCAGCGCCGCAGGCTCGGAACCGCCGGCCCCGGACGGCAAGTTCGTCCTCGGCGTGGGCGAGTTCCGCAGCAGGCCGGCCGAACTTGACCTGACCGGCGCGGGCAGCCACCTGCTCGTGTACGGCGACAGCGGCTCTGGCCGCACGACGCTGCTCAGGCGGATCATCGGCTACCTGCGCGAGCAAGGCAGCCCGGGCGGTCCCGCCGACAACAAGGTCGCCTTGATGATCATCGATCCGGCGAGGGGGCTGCTCGATGCGGCAGATGGCCCGCTGGTAGCCGGTTACGCGGCGACCGCTAGCGGTGCTGAGAACCTTGCCGAGTGCCTGGCCGGCGAGCTGAGGCCGAGAGTCGCGCCGCCTCAGGCGGGCGTGGCCGAGCTGAAACGGGGCCGGTGGTGGTCAGGTCCTGCCTATTACCTGATTGTCGACGACTATGACCTGCTGCTTTCTGCGACGGGCGGCCCGCTGACCGGGCTGACCGACTTGCTGGCTCAGGGCGCGGACATCGGCCTGAGCGTCCTGCTAACCCGGCGGGTCGCCGGCAGCCAGCGAACCTCATACGAGCAGTTCGGCCAGCGGCTTCGCGAAATCTCAGGCACAGCGCTGATACTGCGCGGTTCGCCTGAAGAAGGACCACTGTACGGCGGGGTCTCGGCGCGTCAGTGGCCGCCTGGCCGGGGCATGCTCGTCAGCGGACGAGCCAGGCCAGCCCTTGTTCAGTGCTGCGTGGACCTGCCTGACGCCGAGCCCGCAGCGGAGGTGCGGCTATGACCGCCGCCAGGGTGATCTTGATCACGGCATCGGGTCCCGGCGGCCAGGTAGACGTCGGCGTGCGCTCCGACGCGACGCCGGCCGAGTTGCTCATGTCGCTCAGCGGCGTGCTCGGCGTAGGGCCAGGCGGAGGGACTGCGGCACATCACGCGCCGCCGAGGCCGGGCGTGCACCGCGGCACCAGGGCGCGGCTCGACGTCGACGTTCCGCTGGCCGACAGCGGGGTGGTCGATGGCGACATGGTCATTTTCCGGCAAGTAACGCGCCAGGGAGCAGAGCCGGGGCAGGGAGCAGAGTCAGATGAGCGAGACGACGGGGATTGACGGCCGTCAGGGCGACGGGCCGCGCAACGGGCAACCAGGTGACCGGCGTTCGCGAGATGGCCGGTTCGGTGCCGCGACCCCAGGTATCAGGACAGAACGGCAGGGGATCGACGCGCTGGTGACCGCCTCGCCGGACGGCAGGCGACGGGTGATCACGCCCTGGCGGGTCGCCGCGCTCGTCATGGCGTTGCTGGTGGCCGGCGGCAGCTACGTGCTTGGCCGGTACGTGACCGCGCCGGCGCCGCCGCCGGCTGTCCAGATCGCGGTGACCGCCGTGCCGCTGCCTGCGGGCGCGAAGCTGACCGCCGCCGACGTCAAGGTGGTAACCGTGCAAGCCTCCGCCGTGCCGGCGGGCTACCTGAGCCCGGCCGCGGTCCTTGGCCAACTCGGCCGGGTCACCAGGCAGGCGCTGCCCGAAGGTACCTTCATCGCCAGTTCGCTGCTTTCGCCAGCGGGCGGGCGGCCGACATCCTCGCAGGCACTGGTAGGCCTGGACCTCAAGGCCGGGCAGCTTCCGGCCGGCGGCCTCGCGATAGGCCAGCAGGTGCTCGTCGTGCTGTTGCCAGTCAACTCACAAGGGGTCACGCTTAGCCCTGTCTCGCTGCTCAGCACCACGGTATGGGACTTGCAGCCGCCAGGAACCTCGGGGGACGTGGCCGCCACCGTCATCGTGCCGGTCTCGATGGCGCCCGAGCTCACCAGCTACGCCGCCAGAGGCGAAGTCAGCCTGGTCGCAACCGACGCGCGAATCGCGGTGCCTGCCGCATCGCCGACCGCCAAGCCGCATCAGACCCGCAAGCCGACCAAACCGGCCAAGTCACACGGCCACTCGTAACCCGCGAAGGGCGACAACACTTCAATGGAATCAGCCAAGCACCAACTCGTGCGCGTCACCGTGATCAGCCCGCTTGGCCAGCACGAAATCGACTTGCCAGCGGATTCCCCGGTCTCGGCCTTCCTGCCAGACCTGCTTGCCATGGCCGGGCTGCACCTCACTTCGGCGCGTCAGGCCGCCGACGGGTGGCATCTGACCGACCCGGCGGGAAGTCCGATCTCGCCGGAGGGCACCTTGGCCGACAGCGCTATCAGGTCAGGTTCGACGATTCAGCTTCGCCGAGGTCAGCCCAATGGCCGGGCGGAATCTGCCGGCCGCGAGACCGAGGTAAAGGCCGGAGTCGGCATGCTCCGCGACAGCGGAGCGGTGTCAAGGCACCTGCCGCGCGTCGTGGTGGCCGGCCCGCCGCCTGACGATAGCCTTAACCCGCTTGACCGAGCCGAAGCGGTATTGCCGCCCCTGATCAGCAAGGCCGCCAGGCTGAGGGCGGCTGGCCAGGCCTTCTTGCATGAGCAGCCAGAAGGCAGCGTGGCAGTCGGCTGGGAGCCTGCTGGCCAGGACGAGCCTGGCCTGAAGGAAGCCGGCCAGAGCGGGGCCGACCGCGATGAGGCCGGCCGCGGCGAGGCGGCCGGGCAGGAAACAGCCGCTGCTCGCGAGCGGGCCGGCGACGGCGGGCACGGATCGCAGAGGTACCGCCCAGCCGACCTGACGATCCAGGCCGCGCCCTCGCGGCTTGAGCGGGCCAGGGCCACCTGGCGCGACCTTGACAACCTGAGCAGGCTCGACGCCAGGATCACCGGGCCGAGGCTGCTGCACTGCGCCACGATCGCGGTGGTGTCGCCTAAGGGCGGCGTAGGCAAGACGACGGTGACGGCGCTGCTCGGCACGCTGTTCTCGTTGCTGCGGCGGGATCCGATCGTGGCGGTGGACACCAATCCTGACTTCGGCTCGCTCGGGCGGGTGCTGGCGCCTGAGCAGACCTGGTATGTCGACGACCTGGCCAGGCTAGTACTAGACGATGACGAGCTGTCCCTGACCGGTCTTGACTCGCTGCTCGGCCGAGCCGTGCACGGCCTGCTCGTGGTGCCCGCGCCGACCGAGCCCGAGCGAATGGCCGGGCTCGACGAAGCGGCGTACCGGCGCGTCATCACCAGGCTCAAGGATTTCTTCAGCTTGATCCTGCTCGACTGCGGCACCGGCCTGCAAGACCCGGCGCTTTCCGCCGCGATCGCGGCGGCGGATCAGGTTGTGCTCCTCACCGATGCCCAGCCCGCCACCGCCAGCCTCGTCGCAGAATCGACCGAGTTGCTGCACCAGTGGGGCAGGCCGATCACGGTGGTAGTGAACCGGATGCCGGCGAAGGGCGCCAAGCTGGACATCGGGCGCCTGTCGAGATACTTGCCCGCCGCGCGCGGACTCGTCGTGGTGCCCGACGATGTCACGGCGGCTACCCGGCTGGCCACCGGGCGGTTCGACTGGCGCGACGCGCCGCTTAGCTGGCAGTTCGCCCTGCGCCGGCTGGCGGTAGTGCTAGTCGCGGACTGGGAGCGCCTCGGCCTGGCGCGCTGACCGCGCAGCCGCTGGATTTCGGCTAGGTCAGGGTTTGCGGCCGATGCCGCCGTACCAGTTGACCTCTTCAGGCGAAGGGAATGGTCCTGCTGGCCTGCGCCACTCCGATACGAGGACTACCCCTGGATCGACTAGCTCGAGCCCTCGAAAGGCCAGTTCCGTGAAGTCGGCCGCCGTCCTGACCTGGGCAGGAATGCCGCCTTGCTGGTAGCTTCGCACGAGTCCGCCGACACCGGCCGGGTCATGCTCGGGTGTCACGTGCGAGGCGACCAGGTAGCTGCCCGATGGCAGGGCCTCGAGCAAGGTAGCGACGATCCCCGCCGGATCGTCGGCGTCAACCACGAAGTGCAGGATCGCCACCAGCATCAGCGCGACCGGCTTGGTCAGGTCGAGTGTCTCGTGCACTGCCTCGCTGGCCAGGATCTGCTCGGGCTGACGCAGGTCGGCCTGGATGTAGGCGGTACGGCCCTCCGGCGCGCTTGCCAGCAGCGCGCGGGCATGGGCGAGCACTATCGGGTCGTTGTCCACGTAGACGACGTGGCTTTCAGGCGCCGCCGCCTGGGCGACCTCATGCACGTTGTTGGCGCTCGGCAGCCCGGTGCCTATGTCGAGGAACTGGCGGATGCCTGCCTCGCTGGCCAGGTACCGTACCGCGCGGCCGAGGAACGCGCGGTTCTCCTGTACGGCGGTGCGCACCGCACGCCAGCTGCGCATGGCCCTTTCCCCGGTCTCCCGGTCGGGCCCGTAGTTGTCCTTTCCTCCGAGGTAATAGTCGTAGACACGAGCCGAGTGTGCCTTTGTGGTGTCAATGACCGGATGCACCTGCTCGCCTCCAGAAAAGGTCACTGTAACGACTCCTGCCCGTCACGGAGATGATCTGCGTCTGCCACAGCTCACCATATCTGCCGCAATGGCCGGCATCGGCGGCGGGCGGCGATGCACGCGCTAATCTGCGGCCCGCCGCCCTAGGTGATGACGAGGAAGGCAACAGGGCGCTGCGGGAGCTAAGGGAAGCCGGCGTCGAGGTCAGCGGGGTTAGCCGGGAGGCCCGCTGCCCGAGACGCTCGTCAGGAGATGCGATCTGATCGTGGTGAACGAAAACGAGCCGGTGACCTGACTGCATGGCGGCCCGCTGCGGCAGCGAGCCAACCCTGCTCGTCGTGGTCTCTGGCACAGGCGTAATCTCGATAACGCATTCGCTGTTCGGCAAGTAGCGCTCCGGGGGCGAGCCAACGCTGACCGGGGCCCCGTGACGTCGGCCGAGCCGAGAAAGGTGCCTGGCGATGAGCTACGGCAAGACTGTCCGCGAGGAACTAAGGCTGCCAGGCCGCGAGTTGCGGCACGCGATCCCGCAGGTGTACGCCGGCTACCGTCAGTTGCACGATGCCGCGATGGCACCAGGCGCGCTCGACGCCAAGACCAAGGAACTGATCGCGCTGGCAATCGCCGTCAGCAAGGAATGCGACGGCTGCATCTCCGCGCACGCGCACGGAGCCGTCGCGCAAGGTGCCAGCCCAGCTGAAGCCGCCGAGGCGATCGGCGTCACCTTCCTGATGAACGGCGGCCCAGCGACCGTCTACGGCGCCCGTGCCTTCGCGGCCTTCCGCGAATTCCACGCCGAGCGCACCGGCCAGCCCGCCGAGCACCAGCCCGCCGAGCACCGGCCGGGTCACCAGCACGGGAACTGACAACTCAGGCGCACAGCACCGCAGAGCCTCAGGAGATCGCGAGATTACCTGTCAGCGTCGCGCGCGGGCTGATTTTCCGCACGTGCATCCAGGTCCCGCTCGGCATAGCGCCAGCCAGGTCCTTCGACCGGTTCCGTGTGCTCGTCGAGCGAGGTGTCCGTCAAGTGCTCGATGACCTGGCGCACTGTAGACATCCGGTCTCGGCGCAATTCCAGGACCACATCGAGCGTTGACCGGGCCTCGCGGTCGCGAGGTACGCCTGGGGTATCGGCCATCTCATCCCAGGTCGGCGGCGGCACCGGCCCTGGCTTGCCTGACTCAAAGTAGCGCGGGATAGTCCGAGCCAGCTTGCCGCCGCCGTGGCGGGTAGTTCGGACGATCGGGCGAACACAGCGCGTCGAGCAGGTCGGCTACGAGCGCAGGCAGTTCGGCCGCGGCAGGGATCGCGAGGTCGCTGGCAATTGCCTTTGTCCAGTTTGGCCGCTCGCCGCGGCTCAGTTCCTCGGCTATGCCAGTTACGAGGTCATTCCGCCTAGGCCGACAAGGCCTCTAGCCAGCTCTATTTCTCCCATGTGACGCAGTCCGTGCTGGTAGAGCCAGCACTCGAAGCCGTCGAGCACGGTGATCCCTTCCGGCCCGGCGACTCGTGCGCTGTAGGTGCTGGCCACGACGGGAGGCAGCGGCCTGCCGACGACTACCCTGGTAAGGGCGGCAGGGTCGATTGCGTCGAGGTGGGCTTCGGTCCGGTCGAAGACCTCGCGCTGGTAGCTGGCGAACGCGGCATAGTCGCCGATCCGCTGGTGCTCCATCTCCTCGACCGTGCGCTCCTTGCCATGGTCAGGGATCGCCATGCACACCCGATCCTGCCAGGCGTCATTCCAGATCGGCGGCTGGCCGGACAAGACCATGAAGCTGGCGTCTTCCATGTTGGTGTAGTGAAACAAGGAAAACGAGATCGGCAGTACGCCCCGGCGCTCGTAGTGGTTGACGTGGTCGAGCGTCATCGTGGCGACGGCCTGGTAATACAGGGAGTGCATGGCGCGCATTCGGCGCGCAAGCGAGTCAAGTAGCAGTTCGGTCATCGCTGCCCTTCGTGAAATCCGCGGCCCGGTGGTGGCAATTTAGCGGGTAAGCCTCGGGCAGCGAAGCCGGGATCGATGCCGTCCTTCTGTTAGCTATCCCGGCTTCGCCGGGATAGCTAACTGGCCGAAGCTCCTGGTTCGACGCAGAACTCGTTGCCCTCGAGATCTGCCATGACCACCCAGCCCGCGTCTGCGGGCTGGTCGAGAACGACCGTGGCGCCGAGTTGCACCAGGCGGTCGATCTCCTGTTGCTGGGTGCCCTGAGGTTTCACGTCAAGGTGGAGCCGGTTCTTGGCAGCCTTGGGTTCTGGGACGGTCACGAAATAGAGCCGCACGCCGCCTTCGACGGCCGGTCCGACGCTGTACTCCTCCCGGCCAGGCCGCTCGTCCTGCTGGCGAAGCACCCAGCCAGTAAGGCCAGACCAGAAGCCGGCTACGGCGCCGGCGTCCACGCAGTCGAAAGTGAGATTGTAAATCGCTGAAGTCATGGCGTACTCCGTTGCCTACGGGCGCCAGCGACCAGCCGATCAGGACAGCCCGATCAGGACACGGCCGGAGGCGCGGAAACAGAACTCGACATCTTGCCCGCACCTCCTTTCCTCAGTCTCGCTTACTTCTGGCTCGACTATCTCACGAACCCCCGGCGGCAGCCACCTTAATTCTGTCTGCTCCTGATCGGCTCCGGTAGCCCGGCCGGGCAGGTCAATTACCTGCAGGCCGTCCGTTACCTGCAGGCTGTCCGTTTCGCCAGGTTCGGCGTTCACCGGCAAGGTGGCGTGGCTTGATGACGGGACCGGTCAGTTCAGGTTCGCAGTTCCGCGTGCCGCAATCGCAGCATCCCGCGCAGTTGCTCGGCGCTGACCTGCTTGTCGAGCATGAGCCGCAGGGTCAAGCGCCGCGCCTCGCGGCCAGGCCAAGCTTGGTGAGCGCGCTGGCGAGCCTTTCGTAGTCGCCAATCGTGTTGTACAGCTGGGCTGACAGGCGCAGCCATTGCCAGCCGCGGTGAAAGGTGACCGGCACGACCACGCCGAACTCGGAGAACAGACGCGACTCGAGTGCCCTCGCGACAGTCTCTTCGACCGGATCTGGCAGCCTGACCAGCCGCATCGCCGCCGCAAGCCAGCCAGCGTCCGGGGTGGCCGTCCCCGGCTGCGCCGTCCCAAGCTGCCCCGCCACAAGCTCTGCTCCCCGCCGGGCAAGTTCGTTGTTGTGCTGCCACACCGCGTCCCATCCCGGACGCCTGAAGAAGCTGAGCGCGGCTGGCACTGCCAGGATCGCGCTTGGATCACGCGTGCCCGTCCAGTCGAACGCTGGCAGGTAGCCGGCGAAGACGCCGTGTGAGGCCACCAGCGGGCGCAACGTGCCACGCCACTGCGGCGCGGCGTAGAGCACGGCGGAAGCCTTAGGCGCGCACAGCCACTTGTGCAGGTTGCCGACCCAGAAATCGGCACCGAGCGAGCCCAGGTTCACTGGCACTTGCCCGGCAGCGTGCGCTCCGTCGACTAGCAAGGGGACGCCCTGCCTGCGGCACTCGGCGGCGATCTCGCGCACCGGGAAAACCAGCCCGCTGCATGAGGCGATGTGATCGACGACCACAAGCCTGGTCTGGCCGGAAAGCCCGGCCAGTACGGCTTCGGCTACGGCGACGCTGTCGCCGGCCGGAATCGGTACCTGCATGACCCGCAGCGTTGCCCCCGCCGCTTCGGCGGCGAGGCGCAACTGGGCAAGCACGGCCGGGTAGCAGTGGTCTGTGACCAGTACCTCATCGCCTGGCCCGAGCGTGGCCTGCGCGATGACGGTCTGGGTTCCCGTGGTCGCGTTGTCGGTGAAGACCAGGCCGCCGGCATCGGCACCGAAGAACTCGGCGACCTGGCCGCGCACGTCGCTGAGCAGGTCAGGCAGTTGGCGGACCAGGAAGCCCGCCGGGTTGCGCTCCATGGCAGCCCGCCACCTCTGCTGCTCGGCCTGCACTTCGGCGGGGGCTGCTCCGAACCCTCCGTGATTGAGGTAGGCAAGTTTGCGGTCAAGCGTCCAAGCGGACGCATCAGGCAATTCCTCGCTCATCCTCCCATTATCTGGCGTAGTTATCTTCGGCAGCACTGCAGGCGCTTAGTTAATTCCGGTCATAGAACGTCCGCAATTACCTTTACGGTGATCTCATGACCAACGACGACTGCTGGTGGGAACCCCCGCCGGCCGGCACTGAGGCCGAGCAACTTGTCGGCGCGCTCGAACGGCTGCGCGCAACCTTCCGCTGGAAGGCCGACGACCTGGACGGGGCCGGGCTGAGCACCCGCATCGGCGCCTCTTCGCTGACCCTTGGCGGCCTGCTGAAACACCTCGCCTGCGCCGAGGATCACATCTTCACCACCAAGCTGAGCGGCGCGCCGCATAGCGCGCCATGGGACACCGCAGACTGGGCAGCCGATCCCGACTGGGAGATCAATTCCGCAGCGGCCGACTCGCCGTGGCAGCTCTACGCCATCTGGGACACCACCGTCGCACGGTCACGCGCGACGCTCGCCGCAGCCCTGGCCGAGGGCGGACTTGACCAGCTTGTACATGCCTGCGGACCGGGCGGTGGCCACGTCAGCCTGCGTCGGCTTGTGTGCGACCTGATCGAGGAATATGGCAGGCACACCGGGCACGCGGACCTGATCCGCGAGGTCGTCGACGGCCGGGTCGGCGAAGATCCTCCGCCCGGCTGGCACCCGGTCATCGGCTAGCATCAGGTCATCGGCCGTACTCGCCCAGCCAGCCCGCCAGCTTCCCTGCCCGGCTGACCGCGCGCAGCCGGCGCTCGGTCTGCTCGCGCACCGACGCCGCGGCCACGATGAGGAGCCGGTCACCGGCCTGGAGCCTGGTCGTCTGATCAGGAACAAATCCCCTTCCGCCGCGCACGATTAGCGCGAGGTTGGCCTCGGCTGGCAGCCGGAGCTCGAAGATCTCCACCCCGTGCAGCCTGGACTGCGGCGGGATCTGCGCCTGCAGCAGGTCGGCGTGCAAGGCCTCGAGCGGTGCGGCCTCGACGCCGATGTCGAGCGGTTCGGCCGGCGCGATCACGCCAGTGCGGCGAGCGGCCCAGGGAAGCGTCGGGCCCTGGAGCATCGTGGTCATCGCGACCACGATGAACACGATGTCGAATAGCACGGCAGCCCCAGGCGCCCGTGCGCTCAGCGGGATGGTGGCCAGCACGATCGGGACCGCGCCGCGGAGTCCGGCCCAGGACAGGAAGGCTTGCCGGCGCCAGGGCACCCGCAGCGGCGTCGTCGACGCGATGACCGCAAGCGGCCTGGCCACGATCATCAGGACCAGCCCGATCACCAGGGCGGGCAGAGTCTGCGCCGGCAGGCGGGCGGGCGAGACGAGCAGCCCGAGCATCACGAACAGGCCGATCTGGGCAAGCCAGGCCACTCCCTCGGCGAAGCCTCTGGTAGCTGGACCGTGCGGCAGCCTGGCGTTGCCGAGCACGAGAGCCGACAAGTACACGGCGAGGAATCCGCTGGCGTGGGCCAGCGATGCGGCGCCGTAGCTGGCGACGATCAGCGCCAGGATGGCAAGCGGGTAAAGGCCGGAAGCAGGCAACGCCGCCCGGCGCAGGGCAACCGCGCCGAGCAGTCCAGCGGCCAGCCCGATCGCGGCCCCGGCAGCGAGCTGGTAGCCAATCTCGCCGATTACCACCAATGGCGCCGGGCCGTGCCAGATCAGGCCAGTCCCGCTCAGCAGGGTAACGACGAGCACGGCAGAGGGATCGTTGAGACCAGACTCGGCCTCGAGGGTCACTGAAAGCTCCGGCGGCAAGGGCAGCTTGCGTAGCACGGCGAACACCGCCGCCGAATCGGTAGGCGCCAGCACTGCGCCGAGCAGCAAGGCGTCACGCCAGTCAAGGACAAGCAGCCAGTGCGCCGCCGCCGCGACGACGCCGACGCTCACGGCCACGCCGGCGGTGGCCAGGCTCAGCGCGGCCGGGGCTGCCCGCCGTGCGTGTGCCAGGCTGGTGGTCAGCCCGCCCTCGGCCAGGATCAAGACCAGGGCGCTCAGGCCGAGCGCCTGCGCCACGTCCGCGCTGTCGAATCGCACGCCGAGCCCGGCCTCGCCGAGCGCCACCCCGAGGCCGAGAAACATCAGCAGGCTCGGCAGGCCGATACCGTGCGCCACCCGCGCGGCGATGATCGCGGCGAGCAGCACGGCCGAGCCGCCGAGCAACGCGAGGCCGAGATTGCCGGTCAGCACGGCCATCTCGCTCTTCCGCCTCCCCCAAGTACCCTGGCCCTGGTAGCCACAGTCTGCCCCGCGACGGGTCAAGCGCCCCGCGTGTTAGCTGACTGAATAGGGGAGCAGCGCGGGTCGGCTACCCGCCTAGCTCGGTGAGCACGGCACCTGCGGCACGCTCGCCCGACCGGACGGCGCCGTCCATGTAGCCGCACCAGACCGGGGACGTTTCCGTTCCCGCCCAGTGGATCGGGCCGACCGGCGTCGTGAGTGCCTGCCCGTACCTCGTCCACACGCTCGGGCCGAACAAAGTGCCGTAACAGCCAAGGCTCCAAGGTTCCCGCTGCCAGTCCAGTTCCGCGTAGCCGGCCGTGCTGGCCGCTTTCGGCCCGAAGTACCTGACCAGGGACGCGATGACCTCCTCGCGGCGCACCTGTGCTGGCTGCCTGCCCAGCCTGCGGGCCTCGTCGCCTTCACAGAAGGCGAGCAAGACGCCAGGTGAGCCGTCAGGCGGGGTGTTGTCGAAGACCACGCGTGAGCCTGCACCGTCGCTGGTGGCCTGGCCAGAAAGGCCAGCTTCCCGCCAGAACGGCTCGTGGTAGATCACCTGGCACTTGATCACCGCGCCCATCGGGGCCCGGTGGGTCAGCTGTTCACGCCAGGAGGGCAGGGCTGGCTCGTACTCGATTCTTCCGGCGAGCAGCGGCGGCACGGTCACGATGATCTTCTCCGCCTCGAACTGCCCCGCCGGCGTGGTGGCTGCTAGCTGGCGGCCAGTGAAATTGATCTTGGTGACCGGCGCGGACAACCTGATGACCTCCTGGCCGAGTTGGCCGGCCAGCTTTTCCGCGATCAGGGCGGAACCGCCGACGAAACGGTCCTGCTGCGCTCCGCCCGTGGTGTCGATGAGGCGCTGGAACGAGCCGCCAGAATGCGAGTAAAACAGCACGTGCAGCAGCGAAAGCTCGTCGGGCTCTGCGGCGAAGACGGCTTCCGTGCCGAGCGCGAGCAGCGTCGCGGCGCCAGCCGTAGCGGTGTTTCTCCTGATCCAGGCGCCGAAAGTCTGGCCGTCCCAGTGCCGCGCCCGCGCTGCCTTCCATGGCGCGTCAGTTGGCACCTTCTTGGCGAGCGACTCGAATCTGGCCTGGGCCTGGCCGATGTCGAAGAGCACGACCGGGCTGATCTTCGGGATGCTGCCCGAGTAAGTGCCGCGCTTTCCGCCGAAATACAGCACCTTCTTGCCGGTGTCATAGGTGGGAAACGTGTCGATGCCACACTCGGCGGCCAGCGCGAGTATCCGGTCCTGGCCAGGGCCAGCCCACTGGCCGCCCATCTCGACCACCTTGCCGTCGCCGAGATCGTGATTCACGATCCGGCCGCCGACCCTGTCCCTGGCCTCGAGCACGACGACAGACCGTCCGGCGGCGGCTATCGTCCGCGCCGCGCTCAGCCCGGCAAGTCCGGCCCCGACCACTATGACGTCAGCTTCGCTCATGCTTGCCTCCGACGCTCGCGCACTGATGTCCAAGCTGAGGTTACGTCGTGGCTGACGCCCTGCTCGCAGGTATCCTGCCGACCTGCCGGGCGGTGGTCGCGCAGTACCGGACAGGACGTATTTGAGTACTTGAGTGTCAACTTGCCCTGCGTATATGACCAGGAGCAGATGCAGCCGTTCGGTATCCGGTCGGCCGTCACCAGACCTTCTGGAACTCCTGACCGGCTTCTCGGATCAGGACGCTCACGGAACGGCTCCCCGCAGGGCACCAGAGCCTCGCCGGCCGTGGTGACCGGCAGCAGCATGCCGTCATGCAACGCCAGGTACTCCATCCCCATCCATGCTACTGGCCCGCCAGGGCACCGCCTGCTGACCTGTTGCGTCCGTACCTGGCGCTGTAATACAGGTATGAGTGAGCTATGGGATCCGGCCGCGCCCGGCGTGCTCAGGCTGCCATCCGGCGTGCTGGTGCGCGGCCGGGCACTGAGCCGGCCTTTGCCTGAAGGTCCTCTCCCGCATCTCGGCATCTACCTGCTCGGCCGGCAACCGCCTGAGGTGCCATGGGAGTCCAGTTGGTTGCGGTGGCCGGACTTCGGGCTTCCTGACGACGACGACGACATGCGGCTTAGCCTTGCGCAGGCCTGGCGGCGAGCGGGAGACGAGCGCGTCGAAGTCGCCTGCGCGGGCGGCCATGGCCGAACCGGTACCGCGCTGGCGTGCCTTGCCATCCTTGACGGCGTGTCGGCCTGCGAAGCCGTCAGCTTCGTCAGGGAGCACTACGATCGGCATGCGGTCGAGACCGCTGCCCAGTGCCGCTATGTCAGGCACTGGCCCGGCTAATGCCTAAAGTGGTGTCGCGGAATCTAGCGGAAAGTCTGGAGAGAAAAACATGGCTGACTGGAACTCGGGGATCATCGAGGAGTTCCGCGCGAACGGCGGCAAGGTCGGCGGTCCGTTCGAGGGCGCTCCCCTGCTGCTCTTGCACACCAGAGGCGCGAAGACCGGCATCGAGCGCGTCAACCCGCTGATGTACCGGCCAGAGGGCGACGCGCTCGTGGTGTTCGCGTCCAAGGCGGGCGCGCCGGCCAACCCCGACTGGTATCACAATCTGCTCGCCAACCCGAAGGTGACGGTGGAGGTGGGGACGCAGACCCGCGAGCTACTCGCCCGCGTTGCCGAGGGCGAGGAGCGAGACCGGATCTGGGCCGCGCACAAGGAGAACGTGCCTGGCTTCGCCGATTACGAGCGGAAGACGACCAGGCAGATCCCTGTGGTCATGCTCGAGCCGGTTTCCTGAGGCCGCCCCGGCTAGCCGGCCATGACGTAGGCGGCCGACCCCTTGTTCCAGATTCGCTGGCCAAGGTAACCGCGGGCCACCATGGTGACGTACTGGTAGACCGCGTCCTCTTGCGAAGAGAGCGGGCCGGCTACCGCATGCGGCGACGCCAGGCCACGCTGTACGGACTCGCAAGCGGTCCAGTCTTGCCGGTTGGTCAGGTCCCAGAAGTCAATCGCGTAGCTCGGGTCGAAGCCTGGCCGCTGCACTGCCTCAGGTGCGAAGGCCCAGCTGCACTCGATCCTGGTCCTGTCGGCGGCGATCGGCAGCAACCTGTGCACCATGACGTAGTCCGGGTGCAAGCTGATCAGGATGTTGGGGAACACGTTCACGTAGATCACGGTCCGCAAGCCGGTCGCGTCGAGGCCGCGCAGCGGCATGCCGTCGCTCGTGCCGTCCAGTGACATGGTGACCATGCCGTCGCGCAGGTCCATGGTGCCGCCGACCCAGGTGCCTGGCAGATCATAGTTCTCGCCGCTCTTGGGCGGGCTGACCTTGCACAGTTCAGGGTGGATCGACGGGCAGTGGTAGCACTCGTGGTAGTTCTCCGTGAGGATCTTCCAGTTCGCCGCCGCGTCGTACTCGTGCGTCCCCGCGACGACCAGCCTGCTCATTTCGTAAGGCGCCATGAGCGTGTCGAGCGTGCCAAGCGACTCGCTGAGCGGCGGCGCCTGGCCCGAGCCGTCCACGAAGATCAGGCCATGCCACTCGGCGGCCGGAAGCTCGAGCAGACCCCACTGGCTCGCATTGAAGCCCGTGCGGTTCTTGAAGCCTGCGGCGGCCCTGAGGTGGCCGTCCAGGCCGAAGGTCCAGCCGTGGTAAGGGCAGATGACGACGGCCTGGCTGGCAGAGACACCGCAGGGGAGCAGTTCGTGGCCGCGGTGCCTGCAGGTGTTTGCGAATGCGTGCAGCACCCCGTCGTCGTCCCTGGTCAGCAATACGCTCCCCGCGCCAGTCCCTTCCGCGCGCTGGTCACCCGTGCCGGGTACCTGGTCACTACGGCCGAGGCACAACCAGCCACCGCCGAAGAAATGCCGCTGCTCCCACTCGAAGACGGCCTGATCTACGTACGCGGGACGCGGGAGCATGCGGCTTTGCCCGAACGGGCGCAGTGTCTCGGCGAGGGCGGCTTGATCAAGGGGAGCGATGCTAGCAGCGGCGGAGGATGCAGCGGGCTGAGCAAAAGACTGACTGACCATACAGTCAATGGTAGGTCCAAGGTCATAAGGTGTCCAGGGTCAGAACGTGTCCAGATGCGACCATGGGTTCCATAAGATCCCGTGCGCCGGCGCGCGGGCCTACCTGTGCGGCGCGGCGTGCCATGCCGCCCCCCTGCGGCACTGGCCCTTGACTAAGCGGAGTATGAGCGTCGTATTTGACGCTTTCTCGCCGCCTCGGCTGGGCCCGGTCAGGCGCGCTTCGCTAGCGTAGGTACATGACTACTCAGCTCACGGTCAGTGCCGGAGTGCTCGTCGCGGCTGAGCAAGAGCGAGTGTGGGATCTTGCCGTCGACTGGGCTCAGCAGGAGCGCTGGGTCTTGGCCACGAAGTCAGAAGGCGGGCATGGTGCCGGAGCCAGGGTTGTCGGCCGCACCGGCTTCGGCCCGGTCAGTTTCACCGATCCGATGCTGATCACCCACTGGGATCCGCCTAACCGCTGCGTTGTCGCCCATGAGGGCAAGGTAGTACGCGGCACGGGCCTGTTCGAGGTCGTGCCGCGCACTGCGACCCAGGCGGAGTTCCGCTGGACCGAGCGGGTCGAGATTCCGCTGCCCCATGCGCTAGGTAAGCTGCTCGCGGTCGCGCTGATCGGCCCGGTTACCAGGGTCGGCCTTGGCTGGTCCCTGCGCCGGTTCGCGCGCCTGGTGACGGCTCGCCAGCGTGAGATCCGGCCGTGACCACGGCAGGCTCGGCGAGCGGCCCGCCGTCAGGTGGCGCTGGCCTCGGCGCCAAGCAGCGCACGATGTCCCGCATGGAAAGCAGTCCGGTAACCTCGCCGCCCTCGACCACGATGAGGTGCCTGAACCCGCCCGATACCATCGTTTCCGCAGCCCGTTCAAGCGACCAGTCTGGCGAGGCGAACACGACGTCAGTGGTGCGATGATCGCACACGAGTTCGGTGTCAGGGTTGCGGTTGGCGCCCACGGCGTTGAGGATGTCGCGCTCAGTGAGGATGCCGATGCCTGACCGGTCGGTGTCGTACACGACGGCCGCACCCACTCGCTGAACGGCCATCATTCGTGCTGCCTGGCGCAATGTGTGAGCAGGTCCGACGCTGAGCACGACCTGGCTCATCCCGTCCTTCACCAGCATGGTCAGCTCGCCTTCCCGGCAGGTGCCCGGTGCGGGCACCTGAGCTTGTGAACATGTGCCGAGCTACCAGCATCTGACATCAGACGGCGGAGTTCAAGCCGTGCACTGCCAAGATCAGCCCGCGGAACGTGCCCTGAGCAGTTCAAGTGCCTCAGCGTGGAGCAAATTGTTGCTGCAGAGCACGCTCCCGCCGTCTGGTTTTCGATTACCGGAAAGATCGGTGAACATGCCGCCAGCCTCGGTAACGATGATCTGCAACGCCGCCAGATCCCACAAGGACACCTCGGGCTCTGCCGAGATATCCACAGCCCCTTCGGCGACCAGCACATGCGACCAGAAGTCGCCGTAGGCTCGGCTACGCCACACTGACTTGGCGAGCCCGATGAACGAGTCAAGCCCGGCGCCCCAGTCCGCGAGATCTGAGTAGGAGAGCGAGGCGTCAGACATCCTGGCGACGTCAGATACCCGGCAGGCCGTCGCCTTGGTGAGCGAGCGCCCGGTCCAGGCGCCGCTTCCCGCCGCCGCCCACCACCGTCGCCCGAGCGCAGGCGCCGACACGACACCTACTACTACCTGTGAGTCAGCCATCAGCGCGACCAGGGTCGCCCACACGGGCACACCGCGCACGAAATTCTTCGTGCCGTCGATCGGATCGAGCACCCAGCAGCGCGAATTCGTGCCTGCCGTCTGGCCGAATTCCTCCCCGAGCAGTGCGTCCCTCGGCCTCGCGCGTCGCAGCACGTTGCGCAGCGACTCCTCGGTGGCCAGATCGGCGTCCGTGACCGGAGTCAGGTCAGGCTTCGCCTGAACGCTCAGGTCAAGTGCGCGGAATCGGCGCATGGTGATGTCATCCGCGGCGTCGGCCAGGACATGGGCGAACCGCAGGTCGTCATCGAAACCCGCCATGGCGCCAAACGCTATCGCTAACGGCGCACAGTGACTACGACTGGGATCGCCTAGCACCGCGCCCGTCAGCGCCGTCGTCTTGCATGCTGTCGCTCATGCTGCCGTGGTCTGATCCCTCGATGCTCCGCAGCAACCGCCGAAGGGAGTCAAGCCGCGCTGCCCCGCTCGCCGTGACAGCCTGGCCGAGCACGCAATCCGGTCCGAGATGACCGCACCCGGCCGGGCAGTCGCTCGCGCGCTCGGCCAGGTCCTCGAACGCCGCCACGATGGTTTCTGCTGACATATGGCCGAGACCGAAGCTGCGCAGCCCGGGTGTATCGATGATCCAGCCGCCGGGCGAAGGCAACGGCAGGGCCACCACCGAGGACGAGGTATGCCGGCCACGGCCGGTGACCGGGCTCACCGCCCCGACCCTGCGGTCAGCGTCAGGAATAAGGAGGTTGACCAGCGTCGACTTGCCGACCCCGGACTGGCCGACCAGCACGCTGACCCGGCCGGTGAGCAACTCGCGCAGCGTCGTGAGCGCCGCGGCGGTGAGCGGCCGCCCGAGCACCATGTACCGCAGCCCGAGTGGCTCGTAGACCGCGAGAATCGAGTCGAGCGCGCCGTCGGGCGCCAGGTCGGCCTTGGTCAGGCAAAGCACGGGCTCGATCTCGGCATCGTAGGCGGCCACGAGAAACCTGTCGATCAGCCGGAGTCTGGGCACAGGATCGGCCAGCGCCGTCACGATGAGCAACTGATCCGCGTTGGCGACGATCACGCGCTCGACGGGATCGGTGTCGTCGGCTGACCGCCGCAGTACCGTGTGCCTGGGTTCCACCCTGATGACCCGCGCCAGCGTTCCTTGCGCACCGCTCACATCGCCGGTCAGGCTGACCGTATCGCCGACCACGATGTTGCCCCGGCCAAGTTCGCGTGCCTTCATCGCGGTCACGAGCCGGTCGTCGAGCACGGTGCGGTACCTGCCCCTGTCGACCCCGGCCACGAATGCACGGTGTGCCTCTTCGTGGGCTGGCCGTCGCCTGGTACGCGGCCTTGAGCCGCGCCCGGCCCTGACCCGGACGTCGTCCTCGTCGAGTTCCGCATGCCTCGACGGCCTGCCCGGGGTGCTCACGAGGAGCTCACACCGACGACACCAAGGCGTCAGTCCAGTATTCGCTGAATCCAGGAAAAGTCTTGCCGACTGTTGCGGCGTTATGCACCTTAAGTCCGTCAGTCACCAGCCCGAGCACAGCGGCCGCCATCACCAGGCGATGATCGTCGTGGCTATCGAACACCACCCCCCGTGCCCGCAACGGCCTCGGCCTGATCGCCAGCCCGTCGTCCAGTTCTGTCACATCACCGCCGAGCTTGCCGATCTCGCCGGCCAGTGCCGCCAGCCGGTCCGTCTCATGCCGCCTCAGATGCCCGATTCCGCGGAACTCGGACGGCGAACTGGCCAGCGCGGCGAGTGCGGTGAGCACCGGGGTAAGCTCGCCGATCGCGCTCAGGTCGGCCCCGATGCCGCTGATCCGCCCGGTACCGCGCACTCGCAGGCCCGCTGCCGTGTGCGCTACGTCGGCGCCCATCGCCTCGAGCACGTCAACGATCCGCCCGGCCGGCTGCAGGCTGTCGGTCGGCCAGTCAGCGACCGTCACCTCGCCTCCTGTCGCCACCGCAGCGGCAAGGAAAGGCACCGCATTGGACAGATCAGGCTCCACGAAGATCCGGTGCGCGGAAATCGGTCCAGGAAAAATTCTCCAGACCGGCATGAAAACACCATCAGCACCCTCGCTTGAGGCTTCCACGCCGAAGGCGCGGAGCATCCGCACCGTCATCTCAATGTGCGGCAGCGACGGCACCGGCGGTCCGGAATGCCGGATTTCTGCACCCGTGGTGAAGGCCGGCGCGGCGAGCAGGAGCCCGGAAATGAGCTGCGAAGATGACGAGGCGTCCAAGGTGACAGCACCACCGCGGACCGAGCCCTGGCCG
>DAHVDE010000091.1 GCA_027313705.1 Actinomycetota bacterium
CGGATGGTGAAAGGCACCGCCCCATCGCCGCTGACCTTGGCCCCAAGCTCGGCAAGTGCCCCGAGCAACGGCCCTACCGGCCGCTCGCGGATCCGGCTGTCGCCGAGAAAGGCGACGTTCAGCCTGGTCAGCGCGGCGACCGGAGGCAAGAACCGCAACACGGTGCCCGCGTTGCCAACCTCGACGCTGACATCGCCTGGGCCGGCAGCGGCTAGCGGACTCGGGCGGACTCGCCAGGATTGCCCGCCCTCGGTAATCTCGCACCCCAGTGCCCGCAACCCGTCCGCCATCAGCCGGGTATCCCTGGCCTCAAGCGGTCGAGCAATCTCGGTTTCGCTGTCCGCCAGTGCGGCTAGCACCAGCGCCCGGTTTGTCATGGACTTAGACCCTGGAAGCCGCACCCGCGCCTGCACGGGCCCAGCCGCGCAAGGCACCGCCCAGTCCGCGTGCTCTGAGTCACCCATGCAGCCGAGCGTATCGGCAAGCGCCGTCAGCCAACGCCAGCCGCGTCCCCCGGCGAGCGCGCACGTTGCGGCGTTGTGGGGGTTGTGGGGGTTGTGGCGCGGTGGCGGGGCGCGCGTTGTGGCGTTGTGGGGGTTATGGCGCGCACGTTGCGGCGTTGTGGGAAAAAGGGGGGGGGGGGGGGGGGGGGGGGGGGGGGGGGGGGGGGGGGGGGGGGGGGGGGGGGGGGGGGGGGGGGGGGGGGGGG
>DAHVDE010000100.1 GCA_027313705.1 Actinomycetota bacterium
TGGTCGCCGAACGGAAAGGACCTGGCGGTAACGAGCATCGCTTACAGCGTGAGCAGAATCGCGATCATGAACATCGCCGGAGCTTCCTATACCTGGTTCACCCCGGTCACCGGACCCGGCCAGTATCAGCCGGCCTGGTCGCCCGACGGTCGCCAGCTCGTGTACGGCCAGAGCGGGCAGAACGCGCTGTTCATCAGCAACCTGAACGGCTCGGGAACACGGCGGCTTACGACCTGTTCGAGGCCATGCCAGCAAGACAGCGAGCCGGGCTGGTCGCCCGACGGGTCGCTCATCGCCTTCGTGCGAAGTGTCCGCGGCGTGCGGCAGATCGCGGTCGTCCCCGCCGATGGCGGTCCTGTTCGCTACGTCACGGCCGGCCCGCGCCGCCATGACGAGCCTGCCTGGTGAGCTCGCGGTCCTGCCACGCCAGGCCAGCCCGCGAGGCGAGCGAGACCGATCTGACCGAGGTCAACGACACCTGCCCGCGCTGCTTGGCAAACTCGCTGCCGCTGACGAGGACCGGCTGTGCAGCGCTACCCGGACGAAGCCAGCGAGCTTTGCCTGGATGGTGGCGGGCAATGGCTGCCGGTCCAGGGACAGATCGCCGGGTCGTAGGGCCTGGCGGCAATCTTGCGCAGGAACCACTCGTTGTCGAAGAAGTCCGGTTTGATCCAGCGAGCCACTACCAGCAGCGATACCCGGCCGGCACCGGCCTTCTTGAGCGCCAGGGCAGCGGACTGCGCATGGCCACCTGTCGTCCAGGTGTCGTCAAGTAACAGCACATGGCCGCCGGCGGGCAAGACCGCCTCCGCCTCGAAGTGGTCCGCGCAGATCGCGCGGGGCCGGCGCACTTTCTGCGCGGCCGTCAGAACTACCTCACCGCCAGGGGCAACCCGTTTCACGATTTCGTGTAATGCATGCTCGCCTTGCTTGCGTGGCAGCGAGGGCACCGCGGCCCAGTGCGAGACGGCGGAACCAGCGAGTTCGCCAGGGCAGTCGGCGTGCAGCGACAAAGCGAGCCTGACCAGTTGCCCGACGGCAGCCCGGTGCCCGGTATCGGGTTCGGCCGCCTTGTATCCGTGCAGCAGCTCGCCCGAGGGCTGGCCGGCCACCGCGTAGGTGAGCATCGCCACGGCATCGGCCAGGTCGGTCCTGGCGCTGGAACGCTGGCAGGCCAGGCAGTACTCATACCGGTCGGCGGGGATCGCGCACCGCGCGCAGGTGTAACGTCCGCCGCGGATGGCGTTGCGCAGGTACCCGCTGGCCTGCCTGACAGCGTCCTCGTCGGTCACTCGTCGGTCACTCGTCGGTCACCTTAGCGCGACTATCCGCCTGGCGGCGCGGCCGGGGGCCGCCAGAAGAAGGCCAGGCCGCCCTTGGCCATCGGAACTCTTCAGCGTGATGGAAGTCGAGTTCACCGCGGTGACCTTGCCGCGCTGGACGTCCGCTGTCTGATAGCCGCCGCCTCGCCCGGCCACGACTGCCTGACCATTTAGCCGGGGCAGTCTGAGAATTCGCCACGATAAGGCCCCGATAGCTGCCGCTCGTAGCGCGCGGTAAAGCAGCCGCTCATCTCCGAGCCGGTGTTTGAGCTGCCGCTCAAGCCCGCCGATAGGCACCAGGTTCTGCGGTGCCCTCGGATCCTTATGCGGCGCGCTCGCGAACGAGGGCAGCATGAGCGCGGTCAGGTCGGCCAGCCTGGTGACGTCCTTGCGGTCGAGGTCGGCCGAGCACTCAAGCCGTACCACGCCTGACCAAGGCACCCCGTCTGTGCCAGGCAGTTGCAGGTACCACGAGTTGCGCTCCCAGGACGTGCCCATCGTGAACGCCGGCGTCCGCTGGCCCGGGCGCAGCGCCCCTGCCACGGCAGCCTGCTCCGCCGGCAGGTACGAGGTGTGGTGCGTCTTGATATAGCCGACCGTGCGTTCCAGGTGCGTGCGCCCGCGCAGCGGGCCGTCGACGACAAGCAGGTCATCGCCGACCTGGTGCTCGCCACGGAAGGCAACGGCCAGCTGAACTTCGGCAAAGGCCAGGCGCTGCTGCATCGCCAGCGAAAGCTTGTCCAGGCCTGCGCCCTCTGCTGGCCGCGCCACGTAACGCCCGCCGCGGGTAACCAGGTCTCCGGCGTCGCCCGCAGCGGTAAACAGTGCGCGCTCGACCGCCACCTCGGCTACCCGGGCCGCGCCGTCGCAGACGACGAGCCCGGCGGCGAGCGAGGCTGCGATTCCGGCGACCGGCTGCTGGCCCGTGCCGTGCACCCAGATCCTCGCGTCGATCCGGCGCACGCCGTCGAGGAACAAAATGGTCGAGGGAACGACGGTCGCCGGATCAGGGTCGAGCGGCTGCCACTGCGCCGATGGCATCTCCAAGTCCAGGTTCAGCTCCGCGGTCGACTGGCCAAGGCCGGCTCCCTGCTCGTCTTGCTCGTCGGCGAACGCCTGGCCGTATCCGGGGTCCCACGGGTCCACCGTGAAGGTAAGGGCAGGCGCGGGAGCGCTGACCGTCATGTGACGCCTTCCCTGCGCAACGTCGACGTAGTTCCCGCCCTCGACACGACGTACCTGACTGGCGCGCGCGCGGCTAGTGCAGGCACGTGGGTGATGATCCCGATCATCCGGTCAGACTCGCTTGACAGCCGCTCGAGAGTCGACCCGACGACCTCGAGCGTATTGTCGTCGAGCGTGCCGAAGCCCTCGTCGAGGAACATGGAGTTGAGATCCCTCATCCCGGCTGACAGCCCGATCACCTGCCGCGACAGCGCGAGTGCGAGGGCCAGTGAGGCCTGGAAGGTCTCGCCTCCCGACAGCGTGTGCACCGGGCGCCTGGCCCCGGCGTCCTGGAAATCGATCACGACCAGGTCGTTACGGTCGTCCCTGTCTAGCTGGTACTGCCCGCCTGAAAGCTCCATCAGGGTCTGCGAAGCCTCCGCGACCAGCGAGTCGAGTGCCTCGCCGCACAACCACCGCTCGAAGGACGTCGCCCTGAGCAGCCTGCCGAGCATGGCGGCGACTTGTTCTTCCTCGCCGTGCTTGCGCGCCACCGCCTCAAGCTCGGCGGCGCGCTCGCGGTTCTCCATGATGGCGGCAAGCTGGTGCGCCGCCCGCTCCTTGTGCGTGGCGACCTCGGCCTCGACCCTGGCCATGTCGGTCACGGCGATCCCGTGCGAGGCAAGCAGTTCTCTCAGCTCGCGCTCCGCCGATCCGACCAGGGCTCGTGCGGCCTGCGCCGCCGAGCCGGCGCTGGCCAGCCGGCCGCTCCTCGCCTCGTGCTCGCCCTTCGCCCACTCGGTCAGTGCCCGCCACGCGGCCGCCAGGTCGCTCCCTTCGATGCCGGGGGCACTGAGCTGGATCACGCCATCGCGCACCCGCCTGATGGCGGCCCAGGCGTTTTTCTCCTCGGCCTCCAGCTCAGCTCGCTTCCGCTCGGCGGCGGCGACGCCCGAACGCGCCGCGCGGGCGGTGGTCCCTGCCCTTGCCAGCCGCTCGTCGGCCATGTCGATCGCCGCCAGCAGTTCCCTGACCTCGGGTTCTGGCGCAGCACCGGCGAGCAGGTCAGCCAGCCGGCCTAGCTGCAGATCTACTGACTGAACTTCAGCGGCTGCTGCGGCGGCGGCCTTCACGGCCCGATCGCGGTCAGGGCGAGCCTGCCTGGCTGCCTTCACCGCCTGCTCGACCGCAGCTTTCGCCTCGGCCAGGTCCGCCGGGACCTGGTGATGAGGCAGTTCGGTCACTGGCCGCAGGCACACCGGGCAGGCTTCACCAACTTGCAAGTCCTGCGCGACCGCTACGGCGGCGTGCTGCCGCTCGGCGCCGGCATAGGCGCCGCGAACCCGCTCAAGGTTGTTCTCGGCCTCGGCCAGGCCTTTCTCCGCCGCGGTAACTTCCGTCTGCGCAATGGTCAGGGCGACTTCCTTCTTCTTCCGCACCGAAGCTAGCTCACGCCGCTGGTCCCAGGCCTCACGCAGTCGCTCAAGGCCGGATTTGCCTGGCAGAGCATCGCGGGCCTGCCCTGCCTCAAGCTCGGACTGGTCGCGACTGTCCCGCTGCGCCCGTGCGGTGGCGAGTGCCTGGTCGGCTGCGGCGATCCGGCTGGCCAGCCCGAAGACGTCGGCAGGCGGACTTACTCGCGCAAGCTGGCTGGCCTCCGTCTTGATCGCCTGGACCGCGGCTTCCTTGTCGGCGGCACGGGCGGAAAGCTCAGAAAGCGACGCGAGCCGCTCGGTTACCTCGCCGGTCAGCTCGCCGAGCGCCTCGAGCCTGGCCGCCGCCGCATCCTGCGCCTCGTGCGTCGCACCGGGCAGGCGGGCCGCGCTTTCCCTGGCCCGCTGGGACAGCTCACCGGCCAGTTTTGCGCGCTCGCGTGCCTTCTGGCCGACCGTGTTATAAACACCGAAAGCCAGCAATTCGACCAGCAAGTCCTGCCGGTCGGCCGCCTTGGCGTGCAGGAACTCGGAGAACCTGCCCTGGGGAAGCAGCACGGACTGGGTGAAGTGCTCGTAGGTAAGCCCGAGGATGCCTTGTATGGCGGCCTTGACCTGATCTGGCCCTTCAGCTAGCTGGCCGACGCTGGCCGCGAGCAGTTCAGTCAGCGGCGCGTCCGCGGCAACGTCCGGCGAAAGCAGCTCAAGCCGCGCCTCCTTGGTGTGCACCTGCCCGCGCGCGTTGCGCGCCAGGGCGCGCACAGCGGCATATCGCTTGCCCGCCGCATCGAACACCAGCGCAACCCGGCAGGCGTTCGCCGCAGGAGCGAGCGCCTGGGCGATCACGTTCTCCTTGCCCCAGCGTGGCACCGTACCGTAAAGCGCGAAGCACAGCCCGTCGATTACCGTGCTCTTCCCCGAACCGGTCGGCCCGACAAGCGCGAAGAAGTCAACCCCGGTGAAATCGGCTTCCGCAGGCTCGCGGTAAGAGCCGAACCCGTCGAGCAGCAACCGCAGCGGCCGCATCACGCACCACCTTCCGCACCGGAGGTGACCTCGTCGAGCAACTCGGAGAACATGGCTGTCACCCTGGGATCGTCAACCCCTTCCTGGCTCAGGAAGTCACCGAACAACTGCGCGGGGCTGCGGCCAGACCGGCTTCGCCCGTCACCAGCCGAACGGGCGCCAGGCCTGATCCTGTGCGCGTCGTCGAGCAGCACCTCGAGCGTGTTCGGCAGCTTTTCCCTTACCTCGTCGCCGAGCCCGGCACGCGCGGACTCGGCGAGCACCACCCGAAGATAGGCATCCCCGGCCAGCTCGCCTTCCTCGACCACCTGGTCAAGCGTCCCGCGCAAGGTTTTCAGCCTGCGGGCGCCGGTTACCGGCACTGACCGCGGGTCGGCCCTGATTCCCGGTGCGGCCGCGACGATCAAGACGGAGGGCTCGTTGTTTTCCTCGCCGAAGTCGACGGGGAGCGGAGCACCAGAGTAGAAGATCGGGCAAGGCCCGGCGATCTCCTGCTGGCGGTGCAGGTGCCCGAGTGCCACGTAGTGCGCGCTCGCCGGGAAGATGCTGGCCGGCAGTTCGTAGTCCAGGCTGGTCTGCACCTCGCGCTCGCCGCCACCGCGCCGGCCTCCGAGCAGCGTCGCGTGAGCCATCACGATATTGACCGCATCGTCCGCTCCGGTCGCGAAGCCCGCCGTGAGCAGCCTGACGATCTGACCGAACTGCCTGGCGTAGTCCATCGAGTGCTCGGAGAACTCGTGCATCACGATCTCGGCCGCCCGTACCGCGAACCGGTGCGACACGAAGGGCAGTGCCGCGACCCGCGCCTCCTCCCCCGCTCTCGTGCGGATCGCGACTACCCCGCCCGCGTCTGGCCGCTTGGGCAGGCCGAGTACGTGCATCCCGAGCTGGCCGAGTACCGGCCGGTAAACCGCGTCGACCAGGCCGGCGTTGTCATGGTTGCCTGCGATGACCGCGACCTGCCTGCCATCTTCCGCCAGCGCGAGCAGCGTCCGCATCACCAGCCCCTGCGACTGAGACGTCGGCGCCGACGTCTCGAACAGGTCTCCGGCCACGAGCACGAGATCCACGTCCTCATCCCTCGCCGTCGCCACGATGCTGCCGAGCACCGCCGCATGCTCGTCGTAACGGTCCCGGCCTTTGAGCACCTTGCCGACGTGCCAGTCGCTCGTGTGCAGGATCTTCATGCGCTGGGGCTCCTCGCTCAGGTTGCCCCCATTCTTCCGCTCCCCTCTGACAGCCGCGGGCGGACCGCGCAACGCCTGCGCTCGCAACCTGGCCACCAGGGCGCGAGCAGGGCGCCGGTCAGCCTTCCAGCACCGCGTAAAGGACGAGGACGGCGATCAACGCTATGAATGCCACGTTCACGGCCTTCCCGCCGCAGCGAAGTCTCTGGTCAGCACGGACAGGGCATGCCGGTTGGCGGTAGCGAGCGCAGCCGGGTCGACGGCCCTGGGCTAGCAGATTGCGGCCGAAATTCCCTGGATTGGTGGCGCCAATGAACACCAGCATCGCGCGTGTCCTTGGCCAGAACCTGATCCGGCGGCTGGTGAATTTTCTTATGTATTCATCGACTTTATCGCCGGGATGAGGAACCTGCGCTCCTGGGATCCGTTCCGCCGCTCCTGGGATTACCACTGCCGATCTTCATATTTACGACACCAGGGAACCGGTACCCGCTGAGCGGTGCCGCTAGAAGGGCGGCGGGTCGTCGGCGGCGCCAGGGATGGTGGCGAAGGGATCGGCCGGACGGGACGGCCCCTCGTCATGCCCGGCCCATTCCCCTTTCTCGCTCGGCCGGGTCGCCCAGGCTGGAAACGGAAAGTCGATAGCCAGCGGCACGGGGATGTCTGGCTGGGCGATGAACATGGTGCCAGGTTTGGCCAGGGTCGCGCGCTGCCGCTGAGCGGGCGGCAGGTAGCCGTACTCGGGGCGCTGCGCCTCCGCGGCATCGAGCCTGCCTGCCACCCTGATCGCGCAGTTCGCCAGGATGCGGCGCTCTACCTCGCTTGCGGTCTGCTGAGCGCCGATCAGGATGACGCCGAGCGAGCGGCCGCGCTCAGCCAGGTCGAGCAGGATCTGCTTGATCGGGCTGTCGCCTTCGCGTGGCGCGTACTTGTTGAGCTCGTCCAGCATGACGAACATCAGCGGCCGGGCAGTGCCCTGCCTTTCCTTGCGGGCGAACTCGGTGCGCAGCGTGACGCCGACCACGAAACGCTGAGCGCGGTCAGGCAGGTTGTGCAGGTCAACGACGGTCATCTGGGCTCGCGAAGTCGAGATCGAGCGCTCGCCCTTATGGGCCAGGTCGCCGCGAACTACCGCGCCAAGCGGGGCGACCGCCGAGCGGAGCCTTCTGAGCAGGGCATTCACGCTGCCTGTGCCCGTGCTCCCGGCCACCCAGGTACCGCGGGTGCTCTCATCGCCGAGCTCGGCTTCGAGCAGCCGCACCAGGTCATCGAAGGTGCGAAGGATCTTGTCGCTGGCGGGGTCCACCCCCGCGATCTTGATCGCGCCCTCGCCGCCCACCGGACGCACGTCGCGCCGCAGCCTGGCCGCTACCTGGGCAATCAGCATCGTGTACTGGGCGCGCTCGTCCTCGGTGTCGACGAACGCGAACGGCAGCAGTTCCTGCTCGCAGAATTCCGCCAGCGTCCAGTAGAACGGGCTCACCGCCCGGTCCCTCGCGTGCACGTCGGGGGTGCCAGACGGATCGCCGCGGCGAGGCGGCGCGAAGACGCGGACATTGCCGAACGGCGCGGCCGGGAGGCCGAGCGCGGCGTACCTGGCCGCCTGAGCGGAGGTCAGCCTGCTGTTCGCATAGTCGAGGAACAGCAGGTCCTCGCCCTTGACGCTGAACACGAGCGCCTTGGTGTTGTGCGCCTCACCTGCCAGGACACCGCAGGTCGTGATCGAATGCAACAGGAACATCGCGAACGAGGTCTTCGTTGCGATGCCCGACACTCCGGAAATAGAAACGTGCGCGCCCCTGGTGCCGTCGATGAACTCGAAGTTGACGAAGACCGGCTGCCCGTCCCTGCCGAACCCGACAGGCACTTTCGAGCTGCCCATTTCATCGAAGTAAAGGGCCGAGTCGCGGGCTTCGCCGACTGCCCTGGTCACCACCGCGCCTGGCAGCGGCGGCACGTACATCTCCGGCTCTACCCTGGTGACCGTCACCTCGGCGACCTCGCAGATCTCGGCGGGCAGCGCGCCCTGCTCGATCAGGAAGACGTCGGAAGGGAACCTGGCACCCTCGTGCGTCGCCTCCACGTTGGTGACTACCCCGGCGATCCGCACGACGCCATGCTCAGGTCCCGGCATGGCCCGCTGCGTCACCACCACGTCGTCTAGCTGCGCGTACTGGCCTGGTGCCAGGCCTACAGAGAACTGGAGCGGCGTCGCGGGCACCGTACCGACCACCAGTCCGAGGCCATTGCCCGCACCGCCGCCCTGAACCGGCCGCACTCCAGTGGTCACAGCCTCAGCCTCCGCGGTCATGCCGGAAGCTTACGCCCAGGTTCATGCCGAACCTGGCTATCCGCCTGGTGAGCCAGGCCGGCGGCCCGAGTACCTGGCCGCGCTGCCTCGCGCCGCCGCCACCGGGTACTTAACCGCGTTCATGACCATCTTCTCGGTGAACGCGCGCTCGAGGTCCACGGCAAGCACGTCGGCCAGCCTGATCAGATAGGCGAACATGTCAGCGAGTTCGTCACGGCCTACGTATGACAGGCAGCAGGAGCTAATTCCCAGTCAGGGGTTTACCTGAGATATAGCCGGGACGCGGGTTACTGAATACAGATCCGGGCATCACCGGGGCATGATCGACGCCAGCGGCGGCGGCGGCGCTTAGCACGGCGATTAACGGGGTTCAGGGGAAATGTTCGTTTATAACCGGCCGCGATTCAAATCGGGGGGTCAGATGAGCAATATGCCTGGCGACGACGCGGACCGCCAGCAGGCAAACCGGCAGGGAACTGTCGGACCAGACGTTCCTGCCGCCCGCAAAGAGCCGCGCTACGAGGAGTCTTCTTACCCGCAGACGCCATACGGCCGGCCCGCGTACGGCGAGCCGACGTACGGCAGGCTGCCCGTGGTACCTGAGACTGAGACCAGGGTCACCGGCCGCAGAATCGTGCAGTACATCATCGACTACGCGCTGGCAGGAATCATCCCCGCCCTGGCCTACTGGCTATTCGACCGGAGTTCAGGGACGCTGCATAGCTGGGGCTGGTTCGTCGCGACCGTGATCTCATTGGCCGCGTACTTCGTGTACTGGGTGGTCATACCTTATGCCCACCGCGGCCAGACGTTCGGGATGCAACTCCTGCGCATCCACGTGATCGGCAAGAACGGTCAGAAGGCCAGCATGCTGCAACTCTTCGCCCGCGGTGTCTTCCTGATCGTCGACACGCTGTTCTTTGGCCTGGTGGGCCTTATCACGATCCTCGCCTCCAGGCACCGCCAGCG
Source organism: Actinomycetota bacterium (assembly GCA_027313705.1). Classification (GTDB taxonomy): domain Bacteria; phylum Actinomycetota; class Actinomycetes; order Streptosporangiales; family Streptosporangiaceae; genus Chersky-822. Next base: position 9,413 of record DAHVDE010000100.1, read on the forward strand.
GGTAGGTGACCACGTGGCGAAGACGGTCGTCGTGCCGATCAGGTACGGCCCAAGATTCTGAGAACGGCCGGCCAGCCGGCCAGGCTGCCTCAAAGGAGCGGAAGCGGCGGGCCAGGCGGCCCGCCGCTTGCCTCTCGCCTGATGAGTTCACGTTCGACCAGCTCGACTAGGTCTGCCTGGCCGGCCAGCCGCCTGAGGAAGTCGGGAGGGAACCCAAGCTGGCTGTTCGCCTCGTCAACGGCCGTTCGCGTCATGCCGAGTGCCCGCGCCAGGCCCTCGTCGCTCGCGAAGGTGACCGGCAGATCGGCGAGGTCGGTGTCGGCCGGCCTGGCGAAGGTGCCGTCAGGCGCCGGCAGCCATGCAGCGGCCATCGCGGCCTTGCCGAGCAGCGACACCGATCTTTCCCTGCTCGCATCCGCGAACCCCGGCCGCGGCGACCGCTCTACGATTCCGGCGATCAGAGCGCTGTTCGGCAGCAGCAAGAAATTCCAGACGAACTCAGAGCGGGCAGCGCTCGGATGGTCGAGCGCGAACTCCAGGCCGTCAAGGCTGGCGGCGGGGTCAAAGCCGGCCAGCCCGCGTTCATGCCTGGCGAACTCATCGGCGATCACGACGTAACCAAGTTGGTCAGCCGGACGGGCCATCAGCCTGACCTCCTGGCTGACGCCCATGCCGCGCAACTGCGCTCGCCATGGCCCGTAGCGGTCAGCCGCGAACCACGCGGCCGGATTCCCGGCGAAGTACAGTTCGAGTCCCGCGGTCCGCTGATAGAGGTCGGCCGGGCACATCAGCCGCACCTGTCCGGTAGCCGCGTTCTCGCCGATCAGGAACGTCGTCCTGGCCAGTTGCCCGACTAGCAGCTCATGCTCGGCGTGAGCCGCCTGGTCAAGCGCGCGGGCGGCGAGTTCCAGATCCGCTTCATGCTGTGCCAGGTCAAGCGTGTCCGCGCCGGCACCGGCGTATCTGGGCAGCACGTGATCGATAACCTCGGCCACCACGTCTGCTTCCGCGAAGCCAAGCGCGGCGAGGAACCGGTGCGCCTCCTGATGGCCGGCGATGCCTGGCTTGACGGTTGGCAACTGGGTCGTGACCGGTCCTGGCAGGTAGGCGGCTGGCCGCCCGGCGCCGTTGAACGGCAGTGCCTGGCTGCCGTCGCTGAGCCTGATGATCGGCTTGCCCGTGACTGGGCTCTCAGGTCCTTGCCAAAGCGAGGAATGCTGATAAAGAAACTGATAAAAGCGGCAGATCCAGTCATCGGGCTGAAGGGCAAGGAACTCTCCGGTCAGCGCGCCGATCAGCGTACTTGGCGTGACTTCACGTGCGCCGGCCTCGTCGCGCAGGTAGCGCCAGAGCAGTGGTGTCTCTTCTGGGCTGATCTCGCCGGCGGCGAAGGCCTGGCGGTCTGCTGCGCGGCCGAGCCAGCCAAGCTGCTCAGGGGCAAGCAACTCCCTGAGCCCGGCCGAGGCCGGCAGCCAGACCTGCGCGGGCGCCAGGTATCCGCCGGCGTCATCGGGGATCATCCGGTCCTTCGTGATCGTGTCCCGCACCGCATCGAATAGCGGGCGGAACATGCTGTCCCTCGGGAACCTGGCCGGATCGAGCGGCAGCGCTTGCAGCACACCCGCCGTCAGCAGTCGCTCCTCACGTAGCCCGGTCATGACCTCCCTGAGCAGCTGAGCGGTCTCGCGCACCAGGGCCTGGTTCCACTCGTCGTGCGCAGGCACGTTATCCCTGGCCGGCGTGGTACGGAACGGCCCTTGCAGCAAGAAGCCGAGGAACGTTTCCTTCTCGGTAGGAAAAAAGACCACGAGCGGTGAGCGCTCAACCCGCGCCAGGCCGCTGCGGTCAGCCTGTTTACCGGCCAGGAACGCGATTTCTACTGCCAGCGCGGCCTCGCCTAGCTGGTCAAGCGATCTGGACCAGATGACCCACTGAGCGCAGTCCCGTCGTCCAGCCCGGTCGGTGACAAGCTCGACTAGCCGGCGTGCACCAGACTGCGGTCCTGGCACTCGCTTGAGTACCGTCCCGTCCTGAGAGCCTGGCCCGATGCTGATACGCCTGATATGGCGAAGAAAAAGGAGAATCTCGGCCGTCAGTTCGCCGAGAGCGACCGAGATCTCATCGAAGGCGATCTTGGCACTCACCTCTGCGCGGTCGAAAGGAAAGGTAAGCGTCGTCATCCGGTCGGCCGGCTTGGCCGGCGGGCCGGCGGACCAGGGCTGGACATATTTGCGGATCGTAAAATGTTCTTGCCCGCTGCGCACGGACGGGGAGTTCGTGTAGGCGTAGACCGACTTGAAACCGATACCGAACCTGCCGATCTGGGTGAGGTCGGCGGACTTGGTGCCCTCACTCACCCCGCAGACGCCTCTGACATCGGCAGTGGTGAATGGCCTGCCATCGTGCCGCACCAGGAGATGGTCGGCGGCAAGATCGAAACTCAGCTCCGTGGCACCCGCGTCTTCCGCGTTCTGTATCAGCTCGAAGATGAAGTGCGTCCGGTCGGCGTACAACTGGCCGAGCAACTCAAGCACCGCAGTGTCCCAGCCGTACCTGGCAGTGTTCTCTGCCCGGATCGCGCCATAGTCAGTCCGCACCCGATGATCTCCACCTGAGTTCCGCGATTCATGCCCGTGCCGGGAGGCCGGCCGCCGGCCTCCCCAACCGTAGTACTGCCCTGGTACATACCCACGGTGGCAACGTCGGTTCAGCCGCCAGCGACCGGAGCGGCCGACGGCAACCCAGGCACCAAGTGCGGCCGGCTTTGTGACCGATCACGCTGGATTACGGGCAGTGCCACCTGCGAGTTTTGCCGCTAGCATGACCCGATAACAGGCTGTCGATATTTTCGGCAGAGTAAGTTAACTTTTATCTCTCACAACGGCGAAGATCGGAAAGGGGAGGGCTATGTCGGCACCTTCGCCCGTGACAGGCCTCGCAGGGAAGCTCAGGAGCCCGGTGAGCGTGTGGCTGCTCGGGATTGTCACCTTCGGCATATATGTCCTGGTGTGGTACTACAACATCAACAAGGAAACCAAGGATCTCGGTGCCGAGGTGAATCCGGGCGGCGCCGTCTGCACTCTGATGTTCGGCGGCTTCATCATCGTTCCGCCCTTCATCTCCATCTACAACACCGGCCAGCGAATAGCCCAGTCTCAGCGGGCAGCCGGCCTGCCGCCGACGTGCAACCCGGTCGTAGGGCTGCTGATGTGGATGTTCCTTTTCGGTACCGGGACGCTGTATTACCAGTCTGAGATGAACAAGATCTGGACACAGTTCGGAAGCCCGGCGCCCGGCACTCCGCTACCGATCGCCGCGCCCGCCGCGATCGGCTACCAGCAGCCCGGATACCAGCAGGCTTATCCGCAGCAGAGCTATCAACCGCAAGCGGGTTACGGCCAGCAGCCGGCCTACCCGCAATCACAACCAGGCAACCCGCAGGCCGGATACGGCCAGCAGCCCGGCTACCCGCAAGCGCAGCCCGGTTACCCGCAGCCTGGATACGGCCAGCAGCCGGACAACCCGCAGCCTGGCTACCCCCAGCCTGGCTACCCCCAGGGCGGGTCCAGCTAGCCGCTGGCCAGTCGCTGGTTAAGCGGAGTCCTGCCTGTGCCCTTCGCACCGAGGACTCCTCTTAACGCCCCTGGCGCGAAGGGCAGTGGCCGGCGCGGCGCGCCTGCTGGCAGGCTGCCGAATATGATCAAGCACAGTGATCTCCATCGGCATCCTCACCTCGCACGCCGGCACCACCGCGCAAGCGGTCATAGACGCCTGCCGCGACGGCAGGATCAGCGGCCGGATCAGCGTGGTGATCTCGAACAACAGCGATGCCGAAGTGCTCAGGCGGGCCGAGGCAGCGGGCTTGCCCAGGCGGCATCTGAGCCGCCAGACCCACCAGGAACCGCGTCTGCTCGACGAGGCGATCAGGGACGAACTTGCGGCCCGCGGGGCCGGCGTCGTGCTGCTGGCTGGCTACATGCGCAAGATCGGCCCGCAGACGCTGACCACCTACGACCACCGGGTGATCAACGTGCACCCTGCCCTGCTCCCAGGGCACGGCGGTCAGGGCATGTACGGGCGCGCCGTGCACGAGGCAGTTATCAAGGCAGGCGAGAGAGTCAGCGGCGCCACGGTGCACCTGGTCACGGAGAACTATGACGAAGGACCTGTTCTCGCCCGGCGCGAGGTCACGGTAGATCCTGGCGATGACGCCGCTTCGCTGGAAGCCAAGGTCAGGATCGTTGAGCGCGCGCTGCTCGTCGACACGCTAGCCGCCCTGTCGCGCGGCGAGATTTCCCTGCCAGCGCGGGCCGGCGGCCAGGCTAACTCCGCCGGTGCGGGTCAGCTGAGCTGATAGTCGCCGCCCGCGTACTCGATTCCAAGCGGCTCGATCGCCACCGCCCGCCTGCCAGGCGCGACCCGGCCAGCGACAAGCGCACCATGGCCGGTGTCGCGCGCGACCCGCAGCACCGCGCCGACGTCATCTGGCCGCGTGATGACCACGTACCCGGCCCCCATGTTCACGGTGCTGTACGCCTCGGCGGGGGCCATGCCGAGCCGGTCAGCCAGGAAGCCGAGCACCTCGGGAATCTCGGGCAGGGCCGTGATCTCATACCGAACGTCGAGGTCAGTTCGCATTATCTTCAAGAACCCATGCCCGGTAATGCCGTTGAGGAAGGAAGGCACTACGCCCGCTGCCAGTAGCTCCCGCACGAAGGAGACATAGATCCTGCTCGGATCTAGCAGCGCGTCACCAAGGAACCTGCCGCTTCGCAACCTGGTGGTAAGCCCTTCTGGCAGCCCGGCGGCGACCCGCCTGGCCAGCGAGGCGCCGTTAGCGTGCAGCCCGCTGCTCGCCAGCAGCACGATCACGTCGCCAGGCGCGATGCGGTCCCCGAATACCGGCTGATGGCCGGCCGGCACCACGCCAAGCGAGCTTCCGCCTAGCTCGATCGCCTCAGGCATCACTACGCCTGGCAGCGTCGGTGACTCGCCGCCGCCCCAGACAGCGCCTGCCTGCTCGCAGGCCGCCCGCCAGCCGTTCAGCAGGTCAAGCGCTCGTTCCCTGCTGCTGAACCAGGCCGAGTCGCCGGTCGCGAAGTAAGCGGTCACCACCACAGGGAGCGCGCCGACCGAGATCACGTCGTTCACTATCGCCGCCACCGCGTCTTGCGCGATGTCGGCGAACCTGCTTACCCCGGTTGCCGCCTGATATTCGGCCGCGATGGCCGATTTCGTCCCCAGTCCCTCGACGACCATCGCATAGGTAGCGCCGTTGATCTCGAACACGAAGGCGGAAGACCCGCGTGAGCGGGCAAACTCCCGTCCGCCCGCAGCCTCAAGCAGCGGGGCGGTCGCGGCAGCCAGCGCAATTGCCTCCCGTTTCACTTCGTCGAGCACGTCATAGTCAACCCCGGAGCGACGGTATTCGTCGTGGCGGGCCATTGGCTGTCCTCCCGGTGAATCGCGGTGCCGACGGCGATTAGACCACAGCCTGCGGGCACAGTAGTTGCCTACCCGCCTGCGCCGGGGACATCGCCGGGCACCGCAGCCAGTCCGAGACCTGAGCTTGCCCGATAAGCGGCGCTGAGGCTGGACGGCGCACTGACTCCGGCACGGCACCGGACACTCATCTATATTGACAGATGTCGATATCTTTGACAGCCTCGACACCGTAAGATATCGACAACCATCAATATTGAGGGGATCATGATGACCGGCCGCCTTCAGCTAGCCATCAACGTCAGCGACCTGGAGGCCTCGATCGGCTTCTACGGCAAGCTCTTCGGCACCGAGCCAGCGAAAGTGCGGCCCGGCTACGCAAACTTCGTCATCGCCGATCCGCCGCTCAAGCTCGTGCTGATCGAGGACCCGGCGGCTGGCGGCAGCCTGAACCACCTCGGCGTCGAGGTCGCCGACACGAGCGCGGTAGAAGCCGAGCAGGACCGCCTGGCCGAGGTCGGCCTTGCCTCGGTCGAGGAACGTGGCACTACCTGCTGCTACGCAAAGCAGGACAAGTTCTGGGTGCAGGGCACGCCTGACGGGGAACGGTGGGAATACTACGCAGTGCTTCAGGACAGCCAGACCTTCTGAAACCGGGCCGGCAGCCAGGGCCTGGCATGGCCATCAGACCCTGGGAACGGCGAGCAGCGCGGCGGCCCGGTCGAGCGCGCCTGGCACCAGGCGGTAATAGACCCATGTGCCGCGCCGTTCGCTTTCGATGAGCCCGGACTCACGCAGGATCTTAAGGTGATGGCTGATCGTCGGCTGAGTGAGGTCGAAGGCGCTGGTCAGGTCACATACGCAGACCTCGCCGCCCTGCCTGGCGCCGATCAGGGACACCAGGCGGAACCGTACCGGGTCGCCGAGGGCCTTGAATACCCTGGCCGGTCCGGCCGCAGCCGCCTCGCTGATCGGCTGGCCGGTCAGCGGCGGCCTGGCACAGTCGGCGGAAGCGATCACGCCGATCCCGGCCCGACCGCCTGGCGTATCGCGAGTCGACATTTCCCTATGTTGACGACTTCAGGCGCGAACTGGCAAGCTGTCCACTGAATCGACATCCGTCGATGAATCGCCGATGAGGCCAAGGCGACAGGACCGAGCTAGCGGACCTAAGGAGCGCTCCGGCGTGAGCCAGATCGTGTTGTGGCGGCGACTGGCCGCGGAGTACGCGGGAAGCGCGTTCCTCACCGCCGCGGTGATCGGCTCAGGCATCGCCGCGGTCCGGCTGTCACCGGGCGATACCGGACTGGAGTTGCTCGAGAACGCTGCCGCTACCGCCGCCGGACTATACGCGATCATCTTGATGTTCGGCCCGGTCTCCGGCGCTCATTTCAACCCGGTCGTATCCTTCGCGGATGCCGCTTTCGGCGGCCTGCGCTGGCGGGACGCTGCCGCGTACCTGCCGGCCCAGGTGGCAGGCTGCGTCACCGGCGCGGTCGTCGCCAACCTCATGTTCGGGCTCGCCGCAGTCAGTGTCTCGGTCAAGGACCGCGCTAGCGTGCCGCATTTCCTCGCCGAGGTCATCGCGACTCTCGGCCTGATCTTGGTGATCATGGCCCTGGCCCGGTCTGGCCGGTCGCACTCGGCCCCAGCCGCCGTCGGCGCCTACATCGGGGCGGCGTATTTCTTTACCTCTTCCACCAGCTTCGCCAATCCCGCGATCACTGTCGGCCGGATGTTCTCGAACACCTTCGCGGGCATCGCGCCCGCCTCGGCCCCGGCCTTCATCGGCGCCCAGGTCATCGGCGGCGGCATCGCCATCGTCCTGGTCAAGATGCTCTATCCAGGCATCACCAAAGACGAGGCCGCAGACATCGTCGTCCCGCACCACGCCGACGGTGCGGCCGACGGTGCCGCGCCTTTGGATCATGAGGCCAGAACGCATCTGCCACGCTAACGTGTCGCCTCGTACAAGCCGACGGCGAAGAGCGCAAGCCATGCCACCTCGAAGCCGATCATCACCAGGTCACGAGCGATTAGGTCCTCGACTGGCTTGGCCGTACCGCTGGCGGCCAGCCAGCCGAACCGACCAAGCGCTGCAGCGAGGGCGAGCACGCTGGCCAGGTGCCAAGGCCGGGCCGCGGAACTAGGCTCTCCCCCGGCCCAGAGCAGGTAGCAGATCACCATGATCACGGATGCGGCAATCTGGGCGCGCCTGAGCGCGGCGATCGTGTAGTAACGCATCGCCGGCCGGTGGGCGGCCGCGCACCGGCCGAGGCTGGCCATCTCGATGCTCCGCTTGGCGATCGCCACCATGAGCGCGCCAAGGCCGCAGACGAGCAAGAACCACCCGGATGGCCGCACGTGCGTGGCGACCGCTCCGCCTAGTACCCGCAGCAGGAATCCTGAGGCCACCGCGCCGAGTTCGAGCACGGGGAGATGCTTCAGGCCGGCCGAGTACCAGAAAGAGATGGCCAGGTACGCCGCGACGATCGCGGCTAGCCAGGGCGCTCCGGCCAGCAGGCCCGCTGCCACCGAGCCGAGCCCGAGTATCACCGCGATCGCGATGGCATTGGCTCTTGGCAGCACGCCCGACGCTATCGGGCGGTTCCGCTTGACCGGGTGCTGCCTGTCCCTATCGAAGTCCAGGACATCGTTCACCAGGTAGACGGCCGAGGAAGCGGCGATGAACGCGGCCGCGGCCACGAGCGCCAGCCACAATCCGCCAGCGCGGCCGAAGGTGCCGCCGGCCAGCGGAGCCGCGAACACCAGCAGGTTCTTGGGCCACTGCTTCGGCCGCGTGCTCTGGACGACAGCCGCCAGCCTTCTGGCCGGGCTGGCGGCCCGCTGCGCGAGGCCAGCCTGCCCGGCCGTCTGCCTGGCGGCCGACGGCGTGGTCGTCATCGGGCGAAGGCCGCCGTGAAGTCGCGGCTCGAGGTGGAGTAGTAGCGATTCGCCGGCTGCATCTGACCGGGCAGCAGGTTGACGGGTGTCGGGTCACTTGGATTGCCCTTGGACAAGTAATACATGAACGACATCCAGTACGGGTTGATGTCAAGCTCCATCCCGGTGACCACGCCGGCCCGTTGCAGCACACTCGCCAGGGTCTTGACATCCAGGGCGGGTCCGTAGACGTAAATGATCCGGCCGTCCTTGGTAATGCCGATGCCCGAGCGCCAGACGTAGTAGCTGCCGCCAAGCGTCGCGCCCCAGTTGGACAGCACGTTCTGGTCAACCGACGCCGGGATCTTGCCGTTCACGAGGATCAGCTTCAGGTTCTGTCGCACCGCCGCTACCTGCGGCCCGAGCTGCAGGCCGCCGTATCCCCAGGATCCGATCGCCAGCCTGCCGTTGCGGTAGAAGACCTCGGACGCCGCGCCCTTCACTAGGCTGCCGTCATAGTGGCCGTTGAGGTAGAAGCCGCCCTCAGCCGAGGCGATCTTGAATCCGCTGTTGAACGTGGCTACCAGGCCTCTTCGCGCGCCAGGAGGCACTTCCATCGGAACGCCCCAGTTGCCAGGGCCAGGGTCCTCAGAGCCAGGGCGCAGGTCAAACTTGACCAGCCGCTGGTCCATGGAGACGATCCCTACGTAGTAGGAGGAATAGATGCGGCTCTGCCTGACGTACGTTTTAAAGACCGCAGGTATGCCCTTGACGCTGACTACTGCCCTCCAGACGCCTTCTCCTGGCAGCGGCCGGCCGGCCGGCGATCCTAGATTGGCAGGGATAATCGGCAGCAGGCCAGCATGGTGCTTCTTGCGCGACTTCGTGACGTGCACCGTCGTGCCGCCCAGTTTGTTGAAGGAGACCGGCGGCCTGCCGCCTACCTTCGGCGGGTTGTACTGCAGCCACTCCCCGAACGTGACCAGCGGGCCCATGCCGTGGGAACGAGCCCATTCAGCGACCCGCGCGAGCGCAGAACCGCCACCTGGCGTGGTCAGCGAGTGCCCGAGAGACCAGCCGGTGATGAGCCCGAAGATCGTCACTGCGGCAACCGCCATGCGCAGGACGGGCAGTCGGCGCTGCGCGGGCCGCGGTCCTGGCCGCGGCTGCCTGGGCGGCGGTCCTGGCGGCGGCTGCCTGCGCGGCGGGCTTGCCTGCGGTGTGTACGTCCGCTGCCCTGCTATTGCCGGTCGGGCCACGCGACCTCCTTGTCGTTTTGCGGGCTATTGGCGAAACGACGCTGGGCGTGGCATGCAGCCTAAGCCCTTGCCGGCCGCGTCGTGGCGCGCACCGGTTAGCCGCCACACTCAGCCTGCCCAAGTCGTATCGAAGATCCAGTTCAGGAACCGTTCAGAACTACCTAAGATCGCCGGCGGCCCGAACCTGGCCACGCTTACCCTCGGTGCCATCACCCTGGCTGCTCATGGCAAATCGGTAATGGCCATGGCTGGCATGCGCACCGCCCGGCTGATCTGGACAGGCCTTAGTCTGGCCTTCAGGCTGCCCTGGGTGAGCCTGGCAGGTACGGCGCCATGGCCGGCGCGGGTGAAGGGGATGAGTCGGTAATGCGAGTGCTGGTCGTCGAGGATGATGCCGTGCTTCGCGACACTCTAGCAAGAGGCCTGCAGGAGAGTGGCTACGCGGTGGATGCGGTACCAGACGGCGAAACCGCGCTGCAGTACCTGCGCAGCTGTGACTACGAGGTCGCGGTGCTCGACTGGCGCATGCCAGGGATATCTGGCCTCGAGGTGCTTCAGCGCATGCGCAGGGGAAACACGCCGACAGCCGTCTTGCTGCTCACGGCCCGCGACGCGCTCGCCGACCGTATCACCGGGCTTGACCAGGGCGCGGACGACTATCTGGTGAAACCATTTGACTTCGCCGAGCTGCTGGCCAGAGTCCGCGCGCTGCAGCGCAGGCCAAGGACACCGCAATCACCCCGGCTGATGGTCGGTAACGTGACCTTCGATCCCGCGACCCGCGAACTGCTAGTCGGCACGCAACGGCTCTCGCTGACCGGCACCGAGCTTGGCATTCTCGAGACCCTCATGCGGCGGTCACCTGCCGTTGTGAAGCGGCAGTCGATCGCCATGAACGTCTGGGAGGACGACGCAAGCGCACTTGGCTCGAACACCATTGACGTGCACCTGGCCAGGCTGCGATCCAAGCTCGCCGGCGCCGCGGTACGGATCGAGACCGTGCGCGGGCACGGCTACCGGCTGGTGGCCGGGTGAGGATCGGCCGCGGCACCCCTGGCTCGCGGCGACGGCGCTCGCAGGCAGGGCACGCGGCGAGGGTAGCCCTGTACGCGACCCTGCTGATCGGCGTCGTGTACGCGGGCTGCGTCACGGTGCTTGACCAGGCCGTGGCGGGCAGGTTCGCCGCGCTGGTGGACAGTCGCCTGCAAGAGCGGCTGTCTGACGTGATCGATGGTGCGCCGCTGACGATCAGCGGCGCGGAAGACGCCGACGAGGCTCCCGTGTTCCTATGGCGCCGGAGCAAGGGACGAGGCGCGGCACCGCTCACCCCTGACACGCCGCCGCTGCCGCCTGGCAGCGTCCCGGCGAACGGGCGTCCGATCACGATCCAGTTCGAAGAGAGCCCGTTTCGCCTCGATACCATCCGCGAGGGTCATTCCTGGCTGATCGCCGGCCAGAGCTTTGCCGAGCAGGACCACATCGAGGGCCTGCTCGGCGGCGGCGAACTGCTGGCTGCCCCGGTGCTGCTGCTTGCCATGTTCGCCGGCGCGCTGATCATCGGCCTGCGTGCGCTATCCCCTGTTGAGCAGTCGCGGCGCAGGCAGCTTGAGTTCACGGCGGATGCCTCCCATGAGCTGCGCACGCCGCTGAGCGTTATCAGCGCCGAGACCGACATCGCGCTCAGCGCGCGAAGAAGCGCCGCCGAGTACCGTGACGCGCTGACTCGCATTCAGGGGGAAAGCCGCAGGCTGCGCCGCATCGTGGAGGACATGCTCTGGCTGGCGAGATTCGACTCAGAACCTCCGCCGCCCGGCTCTGAACCTATAGACCTGTCTACTATCGCAGAACAATGCGCGCTGCGCTTCCGCACGATCGCGCGGGAGCAGTCGCTGGCCGTCTCGGTCCCGGCCGCTGGCCACGACACCGCCTGGATCAGCGGGCCACCCGAGTGGATGGACCGCCTAGCCGGGGTCCTGGTGGACAACGCCTGCCGCTACGCAGGACCAGGCGGGCAGGTGCGGATCAGCGTCATGGCGCATGGCGGCAAGGTCAGCCTGACCGTCGAGGACAGCGGCCCAGGGATTCCGTTCGATGAACGGCCGCAGCTTTTCGACCGATTCCACCGGGCGACGCAGCAAGGCGGCGGCGCCGGTCTTGGCCTGGCGATTGCCGACTCGATCGTGCGTTCAACCGGCGGCCAGTGGCGAATCGACGACTCGCCACTCGGCGGTGCGCTTTTCTGTGTCTCGTGGCGCCGGCACTCGCCGTCGCCACGAGACCAGGCAGTGACAGTACTCAGCAGGGCACCTGGGGTCCGGGCCGACGACCTGTGACCAGTCCAGCCTCGGCGACGATCGTAGTAGCGGTGATGTCGGTGAAACCGCTGCGCTCGAGCATCCCCGTCCATGCGTCCATCGAGACCGGGCGCTCTTGGACGCGCAGCAGGTAGCGCGAAATGTTCTTCGCGATCCGCCACCAGCCGGCCGGGCCCTTCGCGGCCAGTGCCGAGACCTTGGACTTGATAATCGCCCGGTCCCTGCTTGACGCACCGCGGCCGAACATCATGTCGGCGATGATGAGCCGCCCCCCTGGCTTCAGCCAGGCGAAGGCCGTCGTCACCAGGCCGGCTTTGTCGGCGTCGCGCAGATGGTGCAGTGCGTAGCTCGTGACGATCAGATCGACGCTCGCCGGTGGCAGCGTAAGCTGCTCGACCGGCATGGCCAGACCTTCGACATTAGTGAGGCCCTGCTGCCGTGCCTGCGACTCTAGCTGCTGGACCATGGCAGGACTGACATCAATGGCGAGGACATTAAGACCCCGCGTCGCGAGCGGCAGGCTCAGTTGCCCGGTACCGCAGCCCAGGTCGAGGGCGACGGCGTCCTTGCTCCATCTGATGGCGTCGGCCGTCTCCAGCACGGCGGCTGTCACCCTGCCAAGCCCGGCCGAGCCGTGCTGGTCCCAGCTGGCTACCCGGCCCGACCAGACGCGGCGCTGACGGCGGACGGCGTTTTCTGTCGCGAACCTGGCAAGTGAATGCCTGCCGGTACCGTTAGTCCGGCTGGCGCGAAGCTCTCGGGCGTTGCTTGATTTCATGCCTTGAAGCTATCCGCAGATCACTGCGCAGACTCATCGAAATCTTTCAGTTCTGGTTAAGAATTCGTTCTTCATGAAGGTTTCATTAAGCACGGCGGCGTCACGGGGACCGCCGTGTCCGCCTAGGCTGGCGGCGCAGCGCCGACTCCATTCTCTTGCGCACGTGTTCACATTGCCATTCCGTCACTGCGGGTAGCCTGAAGGTGTGAGCAAGAGCACTGAAATGACGGCGATCGCCCGCGGCGGCCGCCACGGGCGAGCACGCAGGCAGCGGCGCAGGGGGCGCGTTCTGGCCATCGCGTGCCTGACGGCCGGGCTAGCCGCCGGCCTGGCTGCCGGACTCGCTGCCCAGGTAGTCCTCACAAGCTCAGCCGCCACGAACCCGAAGCCGCACCTGGCCGGGTCAGCGGGCGCACGGACCACGCCGACCGCCCTGCGCCGGTCGGGCGCCAGGCGGCCTGCCGTGCGCCGGCGTCCTCGGGTCGGCACCATCGACAGCTACTCGGTCGCTCGCCTCCGCCTCACCTTCACCGACCGGGTACATGACCAACTGACCGGACCTCGCGTGCTCCCGGTCGTCGTGCGCTATCCGCTGCTCAAGAATAAGGCCGCCTGGTACGGGCAGGCGGCGCGCGGGCTGCTGCCGCTTGTCGTCTTCGCACCAGGGTTCCTGCAGTGCGAAGACAGCTATGACTCGCTGCTTGGCACCTGGGCGAGCGCTGGCTATATCGTCGCCGCCGTCGATTTTCCGCACACCGGCTGCGATCCGAGCATCCCGGACGAGAACGACCTAGTGTATCAGCCAGGTGATCTCCGGTACGTCATCGGCAGGCTCCTCGCGATCAGCGGCCGCAAGCGGGGCGTGCTTTCCGGCTTGATCGACCGGGACGAGATCGCGGTTGCCGGGCATTCAGATGGCGGTGACACCGTCGTCGCGCTAGCGGCGGACACCTGCTGCATCGACCGCCACCTCCGGGCGGTGATGGTTCTGTCCGGGGCGGAATGGCCGCCGCTCGGGGGATCGTACTTCCCGCACGGGACGCCGCCCATCTTGTTCGTGCAAGGTGACGCTGACACCATCAACCTTCCGGCCGACAGCCTGGCCATGTACCGGAGTGACACGGCTGGGCAACGCTTCTACCTGGACCTATTCGGCGCCGGTCACCTGCCGCCCTATGAGGGCCACGGTGAGCCTGAGCCGATTGTGGCGGAAGTCACCACCGACTTTCTCAACAGGTACGTGATGGGGCAGCGGCGGGCGGAAGCGGCGATGACGAAGGCGGGCGACGCCGCCGGGCTTGCGGTTCTGGTCAGGAGCGGGCACCTGCCAGCGTGATCGAGGCGCGATCGTGGCTGCGCAGGTCAACGATCTTAACGGGAACTTCATAACCTGCCGGATACCTTCGGTGGCATGAACGTCAGATGCGGAGTGACAACCCTTGGCTAAGTGTTCTGGATCAGGCAAGCAGAGTCACGTCGATGGCCGTTAACGAGCAGCGAGCGACCCGCCTTGAAGATTACGGCCGTACGTCACGCTCGCCCAGCGAAACAAGAAAAACCCGTCATGCGGCGAGGACAGAGCCAGCGCCACCGAGGCCAGCGCTGGTAAAAGCGGCCCTCGTGGTCGTCGGCGTGGGACTTGGCGCGACCGTCGCTCAGACCTTCACTGCCGAGACCGCCAGCCAGTTCAGCGCGGCAGGCGGCGCCGCTATCTTCGCGGGCAACCTGACCGGCCTGGCAGGGACTTACCTGGCCCTTGTCATGGTGCTGCTGGTCAGCCGCATACCTTTCGTCGAGCGAGTGCTTGGCCAAGACGGCCTGCTGCGCTGGCACCGCAGCATCGCCCCGTGGCCGCTCAGCTTGCTCATCGCCCACGCCCTGTTCATCACCGTCGGTTACGCGCAGGCGGCCAGGAGCGGCATCTGGCACCAGGTCGGCGTGCTGGTCACTCAGTACCCCTACATGCTGCTGGCCACGATCGCACTTGGCCTGATGTGCCTGATTGGCATCGTCTCAGTCCGAGCCGTCAGGCGTCGGCTGCGCCGGGAGACCTGGTGGCTGATCCACCTTTACATGTACCTGGCGCTGGCACTGTCCTTCGCCCACGTCATCGCGCTCGGGCCGTCTTTCGTTGGCCATCCGCTGACCCAGGTGCTCTGGTCGGCTGCCTGGCTTGGCACCGCTGGCCTGGTGATCTGCTACCGGTTCGGACTGCCGGTCGTGCGCAGCTTCCGCCATCGGCTGCACGTGGTCGAGGTTCGCAAGGAAGGCCCGGATGTCGCGTCCATCATCATCGGCGGCCGCGACCTCGACCGGCTGGCAGTATCTGGCGGCCAGTTCTTCTGCTGGCGGTTCCTGACCAGGAACATGTGGTGGCAGGCCCACCCTTACTCGATTTCCGCACTGCCCAGGGCTCCTTACCTGCGACTGACCGTCAAGCGCGTCGGTGACCACTCCGCCGCGCTTGCCAGGCTCAAGCCGGGCACGCCGGTCGCGGTCGAGGGACCGTACGGCGCGTTCACCAAGCACGCGCAACGCCAGCCTCGCGCGCTGCTCGTCGCGGGCGGCATCGGCGTGACGGCACTGAGGTCGCTGCTAGAGGACCTGCCGAGGGCCAGCGCGCCAGTGGTCATACTCCGGGCCACCAGGGAGGAAGATCTGGTGCTTCGCGATGAGATAGGCGAGCTTGTCAAGCAAAGGCGCGGCAGGCTGCACGAGCTCGTGGGCAGCAGGGACCGGGTGAGGCTAGACGAGCGCCTGCTACTCAGGCTGGTTCCTGACCTGCACAAGCGCGACCTGTTCGTGTGCGGTCCCGAAGGATTCGTGACCGAGCTGGTCGCCATGGCCAAGAACCTCAGGGTTCCAGATGAGTGCATTCACCACGAGGCGTTCGCGCTGTGAAACCAAGGACAGGAAGGACGACCTTTCGATGAAGCACGCGCCCTGGTTCGTTTTCGCCGGCACGGTGGCCGGACTGGTCGGCATACTCAGCTTCCACACCAAGCCGGCCACTTCGGCCGCGCTGTCTGGTTCAGCAGGTCACGCCAGCCACGCGACAACCCAGACAGGCAGTAACGGGCAGCAGGCGCCTCCGGCCGGGGTGCGGACCGCCACCGGCACGACCGAGCAGTACGGTTACGGAGAGCTAGCCGTCAAGATCACGGTAAACGGGTCGAAGATCACCGACGTGACCGTGCCTTACATCCAGACAGCCGACCAGTATTCACAGCAGCTCGCGGCGCAGATCATACCTACTCTCCGCTCAGAAGTCCTGTCCGGCCAGACCGCCAATATCAACGGCGTGAGCGGCGCCTCCTACACCAGCCGCGCGTACGCCATGTCGGTGCAGGCGGCCCTGGACAAGCTGAACGTGAAGTAGCCTGAGCATGGTCGAGTCCGCGCCGTTCATCAGGCACGCCGAGCACGTTATGGGCACGGTCGTGTCGTTCGCGGTGGTTCCCGGGAGGTTGTCCGCCGATTCGGCCATGCATGCGATCGCCTCGGCGTGCGCTGTTCTCCATCAGGCGGATGCCACGTTCAGTACCTGGAAACCGCAGAGCCCGGTCAGCCGCCTGCGGAGCGGGATGGCCACGGAAGCCGAACTGCCTGCCGAGGTAGCCGGAGTGCTTGAGCTTTGCGAAGAAGTGCGCAAGGCGTCGGGCGGCTGGTTCGACCCATGGTCGGTCCCAGGCGGCGTCGACCCTACCGGCCTGGTGAAGGGCTGGGCAGTGGAGCAAGGCCTGGCCGTGCTGCGCTCGGCCGGTGCCGATGCCGCCATGATGAACGGCGGCGGCGACATCGCCGTTTTCGGCTCGCCCGGACCCGGCGAGGCCTGGCGCGTCGGCATCCGCCATCCCTGGCGCGCAGACGCGCTCGCCGCGATCGTTGAGGTCAGCGCCGCGATCGCGACTTCTGGCAGCTATGAGCGCGGCTCGCACCTGATTAACCCGTTCACCGGGCAGCCGGCCAGCCTGGCCGCGTCCGCTACGGTTACCGGTCCGAGCCTTGCGATCGCGGACGCCCTCGCTACCGCTCTCGCGGCGGGCGGGGATGACGCGCTCTCCTTCATAGCCGCGCTCGCCGATTACGGCGGCTACCTCATCAGGCCGGACGGCAGCGAGAGCGATACCGGCAATATTGCCTTCGCTGACTGAGTACCGTCAGCCTCAGCCGGTGCGTTCCGGCTTGAATTAGTGTCCGCCCGCCGTCTCCGCCTGCGGTCTCCGCCTTACGGCCCGGCCACGACGGGAAGGCCTGCGCCGGCGGCGCGGTCGAAGTCGTCGTCCACGGCCACGACGACCCTGTCCTTCGCATCGAGGAAGGACGCGGCAACAGACGCCCGGTATCCGCCCTGGCAGTGCACCCAGATCTCGCCACCTGGCAGTCCGCCGATGTGCCCGGGCAGGTCGTGCAGCGGGACATGCACGGCACCGTCGATATGCCCCTGCGTCCACTCTGAATTCCGCCGTACGTCAAGTATGACGACTGGGCGGTGGTGGCGGACCGCGGCCAGCGTTGCGAAGTCGGCCACAGGGAAGCTGCGCAATGCCTGGCCGGCCGCCCAGGAGTCAGGACCGCCGTCAGCGGCTGCCTGCGGGCGCTCGATGCCGATCCGCACCAGTTCCCGCTGAGCCTCGGCCACCTGCTCGGGGGTCTGGCCAAGCAAGGTGAGCGGCGTGTCCCACGGAATGAGCCAGCCCAGGTACGTAGCGAAGCTGCCGTCCAGGTCGAAGCTCAGCGTCCCGGCCAGGTGCCCGGCAGCGAAGGCCCTGCGGGCGCGCAGGTCGACAATCCACTCCCCAGCCTCGATGCGCTTCCGCAGTTCATCGGCATCGGCCCGGCGCGGCGGCGACAAGTCAGGGTCACCGGGGCCCGCCGCGTTAGCCGGACCCATGTGCGCGTAGTAAGCCGGGTATGCGTCCAGGCCAGCCAGCGTCGCCGCGACATAGCCATCCTCGTCCAGCATCAGCACCGGGTTGACCAGGCGCTCGCGGCCGATGGTAGAGAACGTGCCCTCGGTCTGAGTAGCCGAGCAGAAGCTGCCGAACCCGTGCGTCGGGTAGATGCCCGTGTCAGCGGGCAACTCCGCTGCCAGCCGGCGCGCCGAGCCGTACTGCGCACGTGCCAGTTCGTCAGCGTGCCCGGCACCGAGCAGGTCTGGCCTTCCCGTCGACCCGTAGAGCAAGGACCCGCCGCTGAACACGGCGTGCACCTCTCCCCCGGCTTCGAGCACGTAGGACAGGTGCGTGAAGGTGTGGCCTGGGGTAGCGAGCACTCGCACGCTCATTACCTTGCTGACGTCGATGACATCACCGTCACTTACCGGAACCCGGTCAAAGGCCACCTGGTCGGCCGCGCTGACGTGGTAAGCCGCACCAGTCGCCATGGCCAGGGCCAGGCCGCCGGTGACGTAGTCGTTGTGCAGGTGCGTCTCGAACACGTGAGTGATCCGCACGCCGCGCGCGGCGGCCAGCGCCAGCACCCGGTCGATGTCCCGCTGCGGGTCGACGACCAGGGCTACCTCGCCGTCGTGGGCCAGGTAGCTGCGGTCACCGAGCGCCTGCGTGTCGATCGCGAGTACTTCGACGCCTGATCCTGCCGTGGTGCTCATACGTACTCCTCAAATACCCGAGGGGGTATATTGCCTTGCCTCTAATCTAGCCTCAGGCGCTCCCGCGCGCAAACCTGCGTACCCGTCACGGCGGTGCCCCTGCATCGGCCTGTTATACCCATGGGGGTATAGTGGATGACGAAACAGGCTCACCAGGCAAGAGCAGGAGGCTAGCCGGTGGATTACGCGAGTCACATCATGGTTGATACCCCGTTCGCCGACACCGTCGCCCGTGTCCGCGCCGCCCTCGCCGACCAGGGCTTCGGGGTGCTCACCGAAATAGACGTCACCGCCACGATGCGGGCCAAACTGGGACACGTCATGGAGGATTACCTCATCCTCGGTGCCTGCAACCCGCCGTTCGCGCATCAGGCCCTGGACGTCGATCGAGGCATCGGGGTGCTGCTGCCCTGCAATGTCGTCGTGCGCTCGACCGAGGCGGGCACGGTCGTCGAGGCACTCAACCCGCAGGTCATGGTGACCCTGACCGGTCGCGCCGAACTCGGGCAGGTGGCCGCCGAGGTGGGCCGCAGGCTGTCGGCCGCCCTCGCCGAACTCGGCGAGGCATCCGCTTGAGACTGCCAACGGAGGGCACCATGAAGACCACAGACCAGGCGGCCTGGAATCAGCGATACTCGGGACCTGAACTGGTCTGGGGCGCGGGCCCGAACCGGTTCGTCGCCGAGGAACTTGCGGCCCTGCCGCCTGGCCGGGCGATCGACCTGGCTACCGGCGAGGGAAGAAATGCGATCTGGCTGGCCGAACGCGGCTGGCAGGTAACCGGCGTGGATTTCGCCGCGGCCGGCCTTGCCCGCGCTGCCAGGCTCGCGGCGGAACGCGGGGTCACAGTGGACTGGGTGCACGCCGACCTGCTCGGCTATGTGCCCGCCGCTGGTGCATATGATCTGGTGCTTATCGCCTATCTCCACCTGCCGCACACCAGCCTGAGCCAGGTCTTCCGCACCGCGGCGAAAGCGGTAGCGCCTGGCGGCACGCTCCTGATCGTCGGCCATGATCGCGACAACATCACCAAGGGCCACGGCGGCCCGCAGGACCCTGACTGGCTCTACTCTCCTTCGCTGGTCACCGCGGAACTAGGCGGACTCGACATCCGCCACGCGGAACAGGCACTGCGGCAGGTACAGACTCCCGAGGGCGAGCAGGTGGCGATCGACACCCTGGTACGCGCCACCCGCCCGGCGTAGCCTGCCGACTAGCCGGACGGCGACCCGGCCGCCGCCCAGGTGACGGCGAGCATGCCCCCATACCTTACCGCAACCATGTCCCGACAATACCCCCCAGGGTATCTCTACAGGAGCTGCCTCGTGCTTCTCGCGCTCGCCATCCCCGCTGGGCTGCTGATCGGTCTCTCGCTCGGCGCCCTGGGCGGCGGCGGTTCGATCCTGACCGTTCCCGCGCTTGTCTACCTGCTGCACCAGCAGCCGCATGCCGCCACGACCGGATCACTGCTCATCGTGGGAATCACGGCCCTGGCCGGCACGGTCGCGCACTGGCGGGCTGGCCGGGTCAGGGTTGCCCAGGGCATCACCTTCGGCGTGCTCGGCGTGGCCGGATCCTACGCGGGTACCAGGCTCGCGGCCAATATAAGTCCCGGACTCCTGCTCACCTTGTTCGCGATCTTGATGCTGGTGGTCGTGGTGGCCATGCTGCGCCGCCGCCGCCCGGCAAGCGAGCCTGAACCAGTGCCAGCCACGGTGAGCCTGCACGGCGCCGCGGCCGCTGGCCGAAATGACCAGGTCTCTCCTGCGGCGTCAGCCGGCCAGGCACGAGCGCTGACTCTCCACCGCCAGGCACCAGCCGAGGTGAACCCGCGGCCAGCCGCCGGTGCCCGCGACTCGCGGATCAGCGCCACGCTGGCCCGCCGCGCCATCAAGATCGCGCTCGCGGCAACCGGCGTCGGCCTGCTGACCGGGTTCTTCGGAGTCGGCGGCGGGTTCGTCATCGTTCCCGCACTGGTGCTCACGCTCGGCTTCGAGATGCCCGCCGCGGTAGGCACTTCCCTGCTGGTCATCTCAGTCAACAGCGCCGCCGCCCTGGCGGCCAGGCTCGGCGGCGGCATCAGCCTTGACTGGCCGCTGCTCGGGGTATTCACCGTAGCCGCGCTCGCCGGGGCGCTGGCGGGCAACCGCATCGCCTCCAAAGTGAGCGCGCCAAGGCTCACCACCTGGTTCACGGTACTGCTCGCTGCGGTCGCCGCATACACCCTGGTCCGCAGCGTGCCCGCACTGCTATAGCGCAGATACCGCCAGCGGGCACCCGGCCAGGGCGGTCTTAACCTGGCTGACCGTATCCAGTCGCGGCACCTGGCGGTAAATTACCGGGAAAACGCGGTCCGATGACGGCGGAAGCTTAGGCAGGTTTGCGGTGCGCACTGATCTCGAGGCGGCCATGGGTGCCGTGCTGACCAGCCACGCGGCCAGGGAACTGGTACTGCGGTCCGCAGCGGAGTTCACCGCTCATTTTGACCTGTCCGCGCAGGAAGCCGCCGCACTGGCGGCAATGGCGGGCGATCTCGCCGCGCTCACGCCGGGATTCGTGCGCAAACGCGAACGCGGGCTCAGGGCGGCAATGCCGGTGACCTGGTCGGTGCTCGCGAGCGAGGCAGGCAAACTCGCCGGGGACTACCTGGAGAGCCGGGCGCCGGCGGCGTCGGCCGCGCTCGACGCGCTCGGTTTCGCCGACTACCTGGTGGCGGCGGTCAGCCTGCTGCCTGACGAGCGTCAGGATAAGGGCGTCATCGTCGATGTCGTGCGCCTCGAGCGCCTGCGGCTGCTGGTATCTGGCACCGAGTGGCCGCTGCGGCCAGAACCCGACGAGGTGCCGCTCGACCCGCGCCGTATCGACCCGCGCCGCCCGCTCCGCCTTTGCCCGGGCGCGGCCGTCGAGCGCTTCACCTTCGACGTCCGCACGGTGCGGGCGGGAAGCCCGGCCGAGATGCGTGCCAGGCTCCGCCCTGACCAGGCGAACCTGCTGTGCTTCCAGCGGCCAGCCGATGGCGAGGTCGTGGTCAGGCGCATCGACGACGAGAGCGCTCGCACCGTGAAACTCATCGGACTGCGCACGGGAGCGGTAACCGCTGCCGGACTCGGCGAGCCAGGCCGCTCCAGGCTGGGCAAGCTCGTCGCTCTCGGCGTGATCAAGGGAGCTGGGGCATGACCTACATCGGCGTCGCCTATCGTCCCGAACTTGACGGCCTGTTCCGCGGCCGCGATCCCGCCGTCGACTGCACGGAACTGATCGCCGACCGCTATTTCGGCACGACGGGCTTCAGCCGCGCCTGGGAGTTGCGCCGCCTGCAGGACATTCCGGTGATCATTCACGGCCTGTGCGGCAACGCCGCCTCCGTGCACGGGCCAGATCCCGGTTACCTGGCGCAGATCAGGCGGCTCGCCGACGCCACCGGCGCCATCGCTTACAGCGACCACCTGGCCTTCACCTGCGCTCAGGGACGCCCGCTCGGCCATCTGGCGCCTAACCTGTTCGACGATGAGCTTCTCGCCGCGGCCAAGGCCAACATCGCGGCGATCACCGGCCTCACCGGCAGGCGGCCCTGCCTGGAGAACCTGGCCGTGAGGACGTTGATCTCAGGCTCGCGGTACACGCCCGAGGAGTTCATCCTCCGGCTGCTCGAGGCGAGCGACCAGTGGGATTGCCTGCTCGACCTCACGAACATCTGGATCAACTCGCGTAACCGTGCCGTCGACCCGGTGGCGTTCGTCGACGCGCTCCCCGCAGACCGGATCGGTTACGTCCACCTCGCGGGCGGCATCCTCGTGCACGGCGAGTGGGTCGACAGCCACTCTCGTGCCGTGCACGGCGAGGTTTTCGAACTGCTTGATCACCTGCTGTCCAGGTCGTCACCGCTCGCGGTCATCATCGAGCGGGACGGCAACTGGCCAGGAGCGGAGGCGGAACTGCGGGAAGACCTGAGCCGGGTCCGCACCATAGTCGCTGCGCGCTCCCTGGCCGGTACGCCTCCGTAGCCGACCGGGCATCTGAGCCCTGGCGGGCGCTAGCCGGCCGACGGCACGACCACGGTACCTGTCGCGGTGACCGCGACGACCGGCTCAGGCAGCACCGCGGCGGCGGAAGGCCCGCGCCCGGGCTCGGCACGGCAGAGCACCCGCGCCTCGAACTCCACCTCGCGACTGCGCCGCCCGACCCTGGTGATCGTCGCCGTCACCTCGATCACGTCACCGGCTCGCACCGGCGCAAGGAACTGCACGCGCGAGTAGGCGGCGAACAGTCCTTCGTCAGAATCTGACCGGATGCAGAGCTCGGTCGCCACGTCGCCGAACAGCCCGAGCACGTAAGCGCCGTCGAGGAGATTCCCGCCGTAATGCGCATGACTGTATGGCACGTACCTGCGATGCCGCACCGCGAGGCCGAGCCTTGGATCCTCGCCGCCGCTCATGCCGCGGTTCCCGCCCGCGCCGGGGCAATAGCGTGGACCAGGTAACTGGCCACGTCTCTCGGCGTGGTACCGCGACCGAAGATCTTGTCGACGCCGAGCTCGCTCGTCATCGCCGGATCGAACCTCGGTCCGCCGATGACGAGCAGCGGCCGGTCAGGTCCGGCCTCGCGGAACGCCGCGGCCAGTTCCGAGGTGTTTTTCAGGTGCGCGTCCCGTTGGGTGACAACCTGGCTGACCAGAACCGCGTCTGCCTGCTCCGCGAACGCCCGCGCCACCAGGTTAGGGATCTCTACCTGAGAGCCCAGGTTGACCACCTTGATCTCCCGGTAGTACTCAAGGCCCTTCTCCCCGGCGTGACCCTTGACATTGAGTATCGCGTCGATGCCGACCGTGTGCGCGTCAGTCCCGATCGTGGCGCCGACCACGACAAGCTTGCGTCCGAGCGAGGACCTGATCTGGAGATTGATCTCGGCCGGGGAGAGCAACTCGAACTCCCGCTTGGCCACCTTGACCTCTGACAGGTCGACGAGGTGGCTGACCCGGCCGTAGACGATGAAGAACGTGAAGTCCGGCCCCATGCCCTTGGCATGCACCACCATCGCCGGGTCAAGACCCATCTTGCCGGCTAGCTGGAGTGCTGCGCCCTCCGCCCGCGCCTGCTCGTCGCGGGTTCGAAACGGCACTGGCAGGGTGAAGGACACCTGGATCCGGCCGTCTCCCGTGGTGTCACCGTACGGCCTGACGATCTGCGCGGTCATAGCGCTGCTCCCTGCTGGCTCGCGACCAGGTCTGCCCGATCCAGGTCAGCCGCCTCGGCGGGCTCGAGGAACTCGCTGGCCGGGTTGAAATACCCGTCGGCCTTGGCGATGACGCCGTCAAGGCCGCGCCCGCCGTCAGCCGGCCGTCTGGTGATGCCGAACGTGCCGTCGGCGATGGCGTTAAGCAGCCCTTCCTGACCGATCCTGCGCAACAGCCCGACCGACTCGTCGAGTACCTGGTTGGCCCGCCGGTCGATGAAACCGCCAGGCTCGGGCCTGAAGCTCTCGCCAAGCCGCCCGGCGGCGTTCTTCACGTAGCGGGCGTTTTCCAGCGCCAGGTCACGGTCGGAAAGGAACGGCGTGTGGATGCCCTCTGTCATCATGCCGATCAGCAGGATCTCCTGACCGGTCATGACCGCAGCCAGGTTGAAGAAGGCGTCGAGCAGGTACCCGGCGAAGATGTTGCCGGTCATGTGCTTGGTCGGCGGCATGTACTTAAGCGGCGCATACGGGAAGAGCTCGCGCACGAGCTGGGCGTGGGCAAGTTCGAGCAGGAACTGATCCGGCACCTGCGGCCCGATCTCGAAGGCGTGCCCGAGCCCGAGCTGCCAGTCGGCCAGTCCGGCTTCCCTGCCGAAGAACTCGTTGAGCAGTTGCGACACGATTACCGTGTGCGCGCCCTCGACCGGATCGGCGGTGGTCAGGTAGTTGTCCTCGCCCGTGTTGATGATGATCCCGGCCTTCGCGTGGATCTGCCGGGAGAAGCGCTGGTCGATCAGCGTGCGCCTGGGGTTGATGTCCCTGAAGATGATGCCGTACATCGAGTCGTTGAGCATCATGTCGAGCCGTTCGAGCCCGGCAAGCGAGGCGATTTCCGGCATGCAGAGTCCCGACGCGTAGTTGGTCAGCCGGACGTACCTGCCGAGCTCGCGTGAAGTCTCGTCGAGCGCCGCGCGCATCAGCCTGAAGTTCTCTTGCGTGGCGTAAGTGCCGGCGAACCCTTCCCTGGTCGCCCCCTCCGGCACGTAGTCGAGCAGCGACTGCCCGGTCGACCTGATCACGGCCACCACGTCGGCGCCTTCCCTGGCGGCGGCCTGCGCCTGCGGGATGTCCTCGTAGATGTCGCCGGTGGCCACGATCAGGTAGATCCAGGGCTTGCGCGGCTCGGCCGTCTGCTCGATGAGCCGCTCCCTGGTCGCCCGGTTCCCGGCGATCTTCGCGAAGCCGCCGCCGACCGCCTTGCTTGCCATCACCCGCGCCAGGGCCGCGTCCTGCCCTTCAGGCAGCCGGAAAGCGACCCCGCCGGCCGCGGTCGCGGCCGCCAGCTCTGACAGGCTCGCGTAGCCGCCGGCCAGCAGCGCGTCCCAGACAGGCAGCGCGACACCGTAATCGAGCCCGGTCTGCGACCGCACCGCATCGACCACGTGATTTACCATCGGCATGCCAGCTGCGTCCGCTCCGGCCAGGCCTGCCAGCCGCAGCACCGCCCGTTCGACGGAGACGGTCGTGTGTGCCTTGGCCATCTCCACGATCGGCTGGCCGGCCTGCGCCGCCAGCCGCCTGGCCCCGGCGACGACGCTCGGGTCGATCGTGAGCTTAGGCTCTCTCGGCTTAGCTTCCATACTTACTCTCCCCGCGTTCTCGCGTCGAAGATGTGCCGCACGCCGGGTTCGGACCGCAGCACGTCCAGGGCCAGTTCGGCATGACCAGCCGAGTAACCATTGCCCACCAGCATCGTCACGTCCGCCGCCACGCCCTCGGCGCCGAGCGCCGCCGCCGTGAACGAGGTGGCCATGGAAAAGAAGATCACGGTACCGCGATCGGCGGTGGCCAGTATCGCGCCCCCCTCACATCCGGGCACGTCAACGCACACAACCGTGACGTCAGCCGGCCCTCCGGCCGCTCGCACCGCCGCGGCGGTAGCCACCGGGTCTGTGGCGTCGGCGATGACGACCTGGTCCGCCAGGCCCGCCTGCCGAAGTAGCGCAGCCTCGCCCTCGTGCGGCACAAGCCCGATCACAAGTCCCGCGCCCGCCTGCCGTGCCGCCGCCGCCGACAACGACCCGCTCTTGCCTGCGGCGCCGAGCACGGCCACGACAGGGCTCGCCGACACCCGTGCGGCCTCGGCGACCACCCGGTGCGTCAGCGCCGGCGCCCCGCACACGTCCATCACCGCGAGCGACAGTGGCACCGGCAGGTCATCGGGCAGCACCGCCGCGATCGAGCGCCCGAACAAGATCGCATGTCCCTGGCATGGCACCTGTTCGCCAGCCCCATTCCAGCCAGCAAGCCCGTCCGTGATCGCCAGCGGGGTGAGGCTCAGCGAGACCAGGGTCGCGATCCGGTCCCCCGGCTTCAGCCCGAGCCGCGACTGGGGGCCGACCTCGCTGACGACGCCGGTAAGCATGCCGCCCGAGCCGGTCACCGGGTTCTGCATCTTGCCGCGCTCGGCCACGATGCGAAGGACCTGAGCCCTGATCGCGTCGGTATTGCCTTCGGCCGACATGCGAAGCTGCCGGAACGAGGCAGCGTCCAGGTTAAGCCGCTCAACGGCAACCCGTACTTCGTCCGGCCAGATCGCAGGATCCGCGTTCAGCCGCCACGCCGCCTGCGGCAGGACGCCGCGCGGCTCGATCACCCGGTGCAGCCCGAGTGCGGAGCCTTCTGGCCGGGCCAATGCAGTCAACCAAGAGTCCCTTCCGCGCGCCTGGCGCGAAGCTTTCGCCGACATCAGCAGCGCAGTAGAATTTCCTGAATCGAACTATACCGACAACAGCTTCTTGCGTTGCAAGCTTGCCTGGCAGGCTATCGTTCGGTTTTACGTCCGTTGGCTGAAGGTGGAGGCGGTGTGGCGATGATCGAGCAGCCCTATGTGTACCGGCGCGCTGAACTGGTCGAACCCGACTGGCGCCGGTTCCCCGGCTGGACGGACGTCACCGAGGCCGAGTGGGAATCAGCACAGTGGCAGCGCGCCCACTGCGTCAAGAACCTCCGCCAGCTCCGCACCGTGCTCGGCTCGCACGTGGCCGAGGCGTTCTACGCCGACCTCGAGCGCGACCAGGCCGAGCTGGCCACGATGTCGATGCTGGTGCCGCCCCAGATGCTCAACACGATGGTGCCAGGGCTCCCACCCGAGGACCGGGCGTTCACCGACGCGCTTTACGCCGACCCGGTGCGGCGCTACATGCTGCCGGTATTCAGCGATCGCCGGGCGGACTGGCCTTCGCACCCGTATTCCTCGCGCGACTCCTTGCACGAGGCGGAAATGTGGGCCGTCGAGGGCCTCACCCACAGGTACCCGACCAAGGTGCTCGCCGAGGTGCTGCCGACCTGTCCGCAGTACTGCGGCCACTGCACCAGGATGGACCTGGTCGGCAACCCGACTCCGGTCGTCGACAAGCTCAAGTTCAGCATGGCCCGCGACGATCGCCTCGCTGCGATGATCGGCTACCTGCGGGCCAATCCTGGCGTGCGTGACGTCGTGGTCTCGGGCGGCGACGTGGCGAACCTGCCGTGGCCAAGGCTCGAGGCGTTCGTCGCGGACCTGATGACGATCGACTCCATCCGCGATATCAGGCTGGCCAGCAAGGCACTGATGGGCCTGCCGCAGTACTGGCTGACTGACGAGGTCAGGGCAGGGATGGAGCGCCTGGCCGTGACGGCACGCGAGCGGGACATCTCGCTGGCCATACACACCCACGTCAACGCCGCCCAGTCCGTGACCCCCCTCGTGGCCAAGGCCGCCAAGGCCATGCTGGCGACCGGCATCAGGGACGTGCGCAATCAGGGCGTGCTGCTTCGCGGCGTCAACAACAGCGCGGAGGCTTTGCTCGACCTCTGCTTCGCCCTGCTCGACGAGGCCAAGATCATGCCGTACTACTTCTACCTGTGCGACATGATCCCGAACGCCGAGCACTGGCGTCTCGGCCTGTTCGAGGCTCAGCAGCTGCAACACCAGATCATGGGCTACCTGCCAGGCTTCGCCACCCCGCGACTCCTCTGCGACGTGCCTTACGTCGGCAAGCGCTGGGTGCACCAGGTATCCAGGTACGACACCGAACTCGGCATCTCGTACTGGACAAAGAACTACCGCACCGCCGTCGACGCGGGCGACGAACTCGCGCTGAGCCGCGAGTTCGAGTATTACGATCCGATCTACCTGCTGCCAGAGTCTGGCCAGCAGTGGTGGCAGGCCAGGACCGCCGGATCGGCCTCGGCGCCTGCGCCAGGCCAGGTCCCCGTCCTGTCAGCCTGACCTGCGGCCAGGGGGGCGCCCGCGTCGTACCGCCAGAGGGCGGGCAGGGCAAGTGAGACGACGGCCGCTCCGGCGATGGCGAGCAGTCCGCCGGAGACTACCGCGACCGGGACCGAGCCGGTGAGCGTGGCGACGGCGCCCGCCTCGAGGTTTCCGATCGGCTCGCCGGTCGAGTAGCTGATCATCTCCAGGCCGGCCATCCGGCCGCGCACCCGCGCCGGGATCGACTGGTTCCACATCGTCATCCTGAACAGCCCGCTGACCGAGTCCGCGCCGCCCGCGACGGCCAGCGCAAGCACGGCGAGCGGCAGGTCGGGCGCGAGGCCGAAGGCGGCGATGGCCATCCCCCAGCCGCACACCGCGATCGCGATGCCGCGCCCGTGGTGGCGTACGTGCCTGGTCCACGAACTCGTCAGGCTTACCGCAAGCGAGCCGAACCCAGGCGCCGCGAACAGCAGACCGAGCACGGCAGGCCCGCCGAGGCCGGCCGCGAGCTGCGGGAACACGGCGTAAGGGGCGCCGAAGAGCATGGCACCGATGTCGATCAGGTAAGTGCCGAGCAGGTCGGGCCTTCCCCTGGCGTACCGCAAGCCCGCTGTCATGCCGCGCAGGCTTGGCCGGTCCGCGTCAGGCTCCGGTGCCTGCACGGGCATCCGCGCGAACGGCACAAGCGCAACAACGCAGACCGCGGCGGCGGCACCGTAGGCAAGCGGCAGCCCGCCGGTGAGCAGTCCGCCGCCGATCAGCGGCCCGGCCGTATTCGCTACGGTGCCGAGCAGGGCAGCAAGCGCCGCCGCACCTGGCAGGTCGTCGCGGGGCACCAGCTTCGGCACCAGCACTTCAACCGACGGCCGCGCGATGCCGTTGGAGCCGGTGAGCAGCGCCGCGAAAAGGAAGACCAGCCAAAGCTGCCGCACCGTCAGCGCGTTGGCGGTCAGCCCGGCAAGGCTGAGCGCCGAGGCGACCTGCGTGACGACGATGAGCTTGCGCCGCTCGACCGCGTCGGCCAGGGCGCCGCCGATCAGGCCGGAAAGCAGCACGGGGACAACTTCGGTGAAGCTGAGCAGGCCGACGACGAGCGAAGACCGGCTGATCTCATAGGCCTGGTAGGGCAAGGCGACGAAACAGATCATCAGCGCGACCTGATTGGCCGACTGACCCGCGTACAGCAGCCGGTAGGCACGCGAATGCCTGATCGGCGCGAGGTCGGGCGCCAGCGCGGCGGTCATCTTGGCGAGGACCGACCGGCGCCCGGCACCTTCTTGGCCGGCGCGCTCAGGTTCTGAGGTCATAAGGCAGCTATGCTGCCGTAGGCAAGGCGGCGGTGTCGACCCTAATTTCGCTCGCCAGCGACCGCGCCGTCGGACTGCACGTCCGCGCCGTCGTCGCCCTGCGCAGCCTCCTCGTCGGTCGCGTTCCCGCCTTCACCCGCGCCTTCTGGTATCTCCCCGGCGCCGGCTACCCGAAGGCTCCCGCTCCGGCTGGCGGCCGCCACTTCCTCGACGGTGCGCCCGTTCCTTTGTGCCAGCACGAACCAGACCAAGCCGAAGATCGTCAGCACGATCGCGACGTACAGGTTCAGCCGGAACCCGAAGAAGTACTCGGAACTGTCGATTCGCACCGACTCCTCGTAGATGCGGAATCCCGAGTAGCCGGCTACGTAGAGCGCGAACGTGCCCGGCGGCTTGATCGACCGGTGATTGCCTAGCCAGACGAGGAAGGCAGCCAGGGCCAGGTCCCAGATCAGTTCGTAGAGGAAGGTGGGGTCGAAGGTGCGGAACTGGTGATAGCCGGGCGGCCGGTAGGCGTAAGGGATAATCAGGCCCCAGGGAAGCTTGGTCGGCGCGCCGAACAGTTCCTTGTTGAAGTAGTTCCCGATCCGGCCGATGGCCTGGGCGACGAGCAGCGCGGGCGCGATCGCCTCGGCGTAGAGCGACACCTTGCCTCCTGCCCGCCGGATCCGCCAGGCGCCGACCAGGCCGCCAAGCGCGACACCGCCCCAGATGCCGAGCCCGCCGGTCCAGATCGCGAACGGCCCGTACCAGACATGCGGGATGTCCATGGGAGTCGTGATGTCGAAGTAGATCCGGCCGCCGATGATGCCGGCCGGGACAGCCCACAAGGCGATGTCACCGATCAGCGAAGGATCGCCGCCCAGCTTCTTGATCCGGCGCTGGGCGATGATCACGGCAAGCGTGATGCCGATGACGTACATGAGCCCGTAGAAGTGAATGAACACAGGGCCAAGGTGGAACCCGTTGATCGGCGGGCTAGGGATGAAGCTCAGCGGGCTCTGTCGGTGCGGGGCCATACAAGGAAGATTAAACCCGCCGGCCGGCTAGATAGTGCCGGCCGCTCAATAGGATCTGGATCGTGACCAGGAGAAGCGAACAGCTTAGCGAAGCGCTGCACGAGTACGTGGTAGCGCACAGTTCACCACCAGACCAGCTTCTGCTCGACCTGGCGCAGGAGACGCTGCGGCTTTTCGGCGCGGACGCCGGCATGCAGATCGGCCCTGAACAAGGTACTTTCATGCGCTTGCTGGCGCAGGTTACCGGCGCCAGGCGGGCACTAGAGGTCGGAACGTTCACCGGATACTCCGCCATCTGCGTTGCCAGGGGCCTCGGCACCGACGGCAGGCTGCTCTGCTGTGACGTTAGCGAAGAGTTCACGACGGTCGCGCGAACTTACTGGCAAAGGGCAGGCCTCGCGGACCGGATCGAGCTGCGCCTCGCCCCTGCCGCGCAGACGCTCGCTGCCCTGCCGGCTGACACCAGCTTCGACTTCGCGTTCATCGATGCGGACAAGGCCGGCTACGTCACCTACTGGGACCTCATCGTGCCGCTAATGCGGCCGGGCGGCGTGCTGCTCGCCGACAACACACTCTCCCACGGCAAGGTCATCGACCAGGCAGAACAGAGCGCGAGCGTCGAGGGCATCAGGCGGTTCAACGAGCACGCGGCCGCTGACTCTCGCGTCGAGCTCGTGCTGCTGCCGATCGGCGACGGCCTCACCATGGCACGCAAGCACTAGCGGACGGCGCCCGAGTACAGGCCAGGCCTGCGGTCCGCGTGCGCGTCGTTGCGCGGGCCGGTGGCCTTGTCACGCGCCTGGCTCAGGTCGCAATCGGCGAGCAGGATCTCTTCGGCCGCCTGGCCGGCGCCGTCCGCGCCGCCATCCACGCTGGCGGGCCCGGCAAGCGGATAGCCGGCCGGCCCGGCGATCACGCTCCCGCCCGTCCATGGCACCCCGCGCTCGGTGCCGCACCGGCAGGCGGCGGCAACGAACATGCGGTTCGCGAAGGCTGCCACCTGGACGTTGACCGTCACCATGGGCCGCTCTCCGGCCGGCCGGGTCTCGGCTGGCCAGTTGGTTGGCACGGCAAGCAACTCGGCGCCTGCCAGGGCAGGGAGCCTGACCCACTCGGGGAACTCGACGTCGTAGCAGATCATCATTGCGATACGGCCCAGTTCCGTATCTACGACGGGCGGTGGCTGATCGCCTGGCAAGAAGAAGTCGGCCTCGGCGTCCCACAGATGCACCTTGCGGTAGACCGCGCGCACCCCGTGCCTGTCGGCGAGCATGGCGCTGTTGCGCAGCGTCCCGTCCCGCGTCAGCTCGGCGAAGCCGCCGATGATCACGATGTCATGCTCGGCGGCGAGCGAGGTCCATTGCCGCGCCGTCGGCCCGTCAGCAGACTCGCCAAGCGACCTGGCCTCGGCGGCGTCGGCAAACACATATCCAGACGGCGTCAGCTCAGGCAGCACCACGATCCTTGCTCCCCGGCCGACCGCCTCGGCGACGGCGCCGGCCGCAGCCGCCCGGTTGGCGTCAAGCTCCCCGACCCGCAACTCAAGCTGGCAAGCAGCCACCCGAACTACCTGAGAGCCTACGTTATCTGACATAACGCCACAGTAAGCCGGCGACCGCTAACCGGCTACCGAGAACCGGTACCTGAGGCGGTACCTGTCGGCGGGAACCAGGATCTCGGTGAACTCGACGGCACGGTCGCCAGCCTGGTGTACCCGGTTGACGACGAGCACGGCGCCGCCAGGCAGCATCGCGAGCGCGGCGGCTTCCTCGCGGTCGCAAGGACGGAAGGACACCTCTTCGCTGACCTCGCTGACGTGGACGCCGATCGAGCGCATGCGCTCGATCACGCCGCGGCCGGCCAGCGGTCCCTGCTCTGGCAGCGCGACCTGGGTGCCCGCGGTCAGTTCCGAGGGCTCGTAACTGACCGCGAGTTGCACCGGCTCGCTATCGGAGGTCAGCGTGTACCTGGTCATGGTCGCCATTGCGCCGTTGCCAAGCCTGAGGCGCTTCCTGACGCCAGGCGGCGCCTGCACTTGCTCGGTACGATGCTCCCATCCGAGCCGCCTGGCCACGACCTGTCCATGCTCGCCATCAGCCAGGACGGCAGTCTGCGCCAGCCCGAAGGGCGAGCCGGGAAACTGCGGCCGGTCATGCTCAAGAAAGCCGGCCGCGGGCACCTTACGCACATAGCAGCCTGAACCAGGCCTGGCCTCGATCAGTCCTTCCGCCATCAGCGCGGCGAGCGCGTGCTTGGCGGCGGTCTCGCCGACGCCGTAGTTCGTGATGATCGCGTTCCTTGAAGGAACCCGTGCCCCTGGCTCAAGGGAGCCCGAGCGGATCCTTGAGCGCAAGTCCTCAAGCACGCGCAGATAAACGGGCTCGGTGCTGGTACCCATGAGTCCGGCTCCCTGGTGAGTCTCGCCGCTGTGACCAAGCCCCCAGCCGGTGCCGCGCCGCTGCGGTACGCGCCTGCCTAAGAGCTGCCCTCCTCAAGCAGCAAGTGGTACCCGTTCGGTGTCCTGGCGTGCAGGACCCGGTATTGCCAGTCCCGGCTCGGGGTCATCAATTCCTCACGGTAGGGCACTGCGCCATTGTCAAACAGCTTCTTCACCTCATCCAGGTCGCTCACACCGAACTGCCAGGTCAGCACCCGGTCAGGCCCGGCCGGAGAAAATCCCTCATGCCACTCGATGCCGAACTCGATCGGTCCGTGCCCGAGCGCGAGGAAATATGGGTACTCAGGGCCCTCGTAGGTGACCCTGAACCCGAGCCGGAGGTAAAAATCCCGCTCAGCTCGCAGATCGCTGACGAACAGAATCGGGATGATCCTCCTGAACAACACCGCCATAGCGCGACATAGTATCGAGCC